>JAFKLL010000026.1 GCA_017304845.1 Solirubrobacterales bacterium | reverse complement strand
CATCCAGGGCTCGCTGACCACCGATTCCGGCTGGACCTCGTACGTCTTGCCTCTGAGTCTCGACCTGAGTTCGAACGGCAAGGTCGTGGTCTACGGCTACCAGTACTTCACCTACAACTATCCGGTCTCGAGCATGGAGCAAGGAACAAGCGTCAAGTCCGTGACCGCTGCCTACCTCAATCCGATCAACCTCGTCGGAGAGCAGTGGCCGACCATCGTCGGCACCCGGATCGTCGCCTCGCAGCAGGACGTGTTCGCCGGTGTGCAGAAAGCGGACAAGGCTCCTTACGGGAATGACTTCAGCGGCTGGTTCAGCGTCGACGGTACGGGATACACGCTGCAGCGAACCGATGTGGCCGCGAACAAGAAGGTCGCGGTGGCCGAGCTGGAGCCTTCCGCAAGCGATTCGAACGATCCCTCGGTTCTTCTGGCTTCACGGATCAGCGGTCTCGGTGGTTCGACTCTGGCCGGTGCCTGCGTCCTGCCGTCGAAGGGCGATGCCGAGAACGCGAGCATCTCCCAGGACGGCAAGTCGATCGCCTGGGAAGACGACCGCGGGGTGGTCGTGGCCGGCGTCCCGACCTTCGGCGGCTCGGACGTCTGCAAGCTGACCCGCGGCATCAAGGTGATCGCCAAAGGCGGCACCTTCCCCTCGATCGGCCCGGCCAAGGTAAAGCTGAACAAACGCCGTTAAACGGTTCGCTGGTAGCTGCGGAAGGCGCGGGTGGCGAAGGCGGCCATGAGGGCGCCGAAGACCAGCAGCAGGCCGGTCCGGGTGAGGATCAGGTTCCAGTCGGGGCTGGAGTCGATCAGGGCCGAGCGGCCCGCCTCGATCGCCCAGTTGACCGGGTTGAACTTGGCCACGTTGGCGATCCAGTCCGGGGCGAGGGTGAGCGGGATGAATGCCGCCGCGAGGAAGGTCAGGGGCAGCAGCAGGAACTGCATCATCGCGATCAGGCTCTCCTCCTTGCGGATGATCAGCGCCAGCCCGTTCGAGAAGGCGCCGAAGCCGAAGCCGACGATGCCGGCGATCACGATCAGCAGCACCATGCCCAGCGCTCCGCCGGGGTAGTGGGCGCCCATCAGCCAGCCGAGGACGAGCACGATCAGCGCCTGGATGGCGATGGTCAGGAAGCCCGAGAGCAGGCGGCCGTTGATGATCGAGGACCGGCTCGCGGGGGAGACCAGGAAACGGTCGATGATCCCGCGCTTGATGTCGTCGATCATGCCCATGCCGCCCCAGCCGGCCGAGAAGAACGCGGTCATCACGATCACGCCGGGGATGATGAACTCGCGGAAGCTGAGCCCCTCGGGCCAGCCGGGCAGCTCGGCCATGTTCTTGAACAGGCCGCCGAAGAGGACCAGCCAGATGATCGGCTGGACCAGGGTCACGGCGATCCACCACGGCTGGCGGATCAGGGCTCGGATGTGTCGCTGGGCCATGTGCCAGGTATCGGCGAACACGTTCATGCCGCCACCTCCTCGTTCTCGTTCTTCTCCGCCTGCTCGATGGTGCGGCCGGCGTACTTCAGGTAGACGTCGTCGAGCGACGGGCGGGAGACGGTGACCGAATCCACGGAGATCCCGGCGGCCTCCAGCGAGGTCAGGATCGACGGCACCGACCGGGCGCCGTCCGCGGCCCGCGCGTGCAGGGTGCGGGCGTTGAGCAGGACCTCGCTCAGGCCGTCGACCCCGGCCAGCGCCGACTCGACCTCGGGCTGTTGGCGGCTCTCGCCGAGCCCGACCTGGATCGCGTCGCCCTTGAGCGCCTTCTTGAGGTCGTCCGGCGTGCCCTCTGCGACGATCCGGCCCTGGTCGACGATCGCCAGGTTCTGGGCGAGCATGTCGGCCTCCTCCAGGTAGTGCGTGGTCAGCAGGATGGTCATGCCCTCCTGCGCGGCCAGGGTGGAGATCTCCTCCCACATCTCGGCCCGCACCTCGGGGTCGAGGCCGGTGGTCGGCTCGTCGAGGAAGAGCACCTTGGGCCGGTGGACCAGCGCCATCGCGATGGTCAGCCGCCGTTCCATGCCGCCGGAGAAGCCCCGGACGATCCGGTCGCCGTCGCCGGCCAGGTTGAACGAGCCGAGCAGGCTGTCGATCCGCTGCTCCAGGTCGCTGCCCTTCATCCCGTAGAGCTGGCCCTGGAGGCGCAGGTTCTCGCGGGCGGTCGCCTCGCGGTCGGCGGTCGAGCTCTGGGCGACGACGCCGATCTGCTTGCGCACCTCGGCTGCCCGGCCGAGCACGTCGAGCCCCATGACCGAAGCCGATCCCGAGGTGGGGTGGGAGAGGGTCGTCAGGATCTTGACCGTCGTGCTCTTGCCGGCGCCGTTCGGGCCGAGCAGGCCGAAGACGGTCCCCGCCTCGACCTCGAAGTTGATTCCGTCCAGGGCTTTCACTCCGTCCCCGTACGTCTTGCTGAGGTCTTTCACCTCGATGGCCGCTTCAGCCATGTTGCCTCCTCACGCTATTCTTTATTTCGTAAGCATCTTACAAACTAAAAGAAAATGCGCAAGACGAAACAGCAGCTTTTCCTCGAGCTGACCAAGGCGATCCGCGACAACCAGGCGGCGAACCAGAAGCTCGACCACGCCGTGGTCAAGGCGCTGGGCATCAACGCCACCGACGGGCGCTGTTTCGACATCCTCGACCACCACGGTCCGATGCCGGCCGGGGAGCTGGCCGCGGCGGCGGGGCTGACCAGCGGCGCGGTGACCCAGGTGATCGACCGGCTCGAGCAGAAGGGCTACGCCGAGCGGCTGGCCGACCCGGAGGACAGGCGGCGCGTGCTGGTCGCGATCACGGAGCGGGGCCGGGAGGCGGCGCATGGCTTCTACGGCCCGATGGCGGCCCGGGCGATGGCGGAGCTGTCCGACCTCTCGAAGGCCGACCTCGAGTTGCTGGCCGACTTCCACCGCCGCACCACGGCGATCCAGGCCGAGGCGGCCGACGAGATCCTGAGGCGGTCGGAGTAGCTCCTGGTTGTGCCCCGGTCTTCTTATAGATAGATTTATAAGAATGAGGAGGCTTTGGGGATTCATTGCGTTGGCGTTGACCGCGACCCTGGCGTTCACCGCCGTGTCCGAGGCGGCTTCGGTCGCCTACGTGGACAAGGGCGGCGTCTGGGTCGCGTCGCTCACCGGGAAGCAGAAGCGGCGGGTCGCCAAGCAGCCCGCGGGCGAGCGGCGGTGGCAGGAAGTCGCCCAGGCCGACAACGGGCGGATCATCGCCGTGCAGAGGAAGCCGGGCCAGATGTCCAACCTCAACCGCTTCACGCTGTGGGGGCCGACCGGCCGCTCGATCTTCAACGGCGTGCTCACCGCCGAGCCGGGTTGGACCTCGTACATCTACCCGCTCAGCCTGGACCTGACCTCGAACGGCCGGATCGCCGTCTACGGGTACCAGACCATGAACTACAACTACCCGGTCTCGGACCTGGAGGAAGGGACCTACGTCCAGCCGGTCGACAAGGCCTGGGCCACCCAGCCGTTCACGATCGAGGGCCAGCGCTGGCCGACCACGGTCGGGAACCGGATCGTCGCCTCGCAGCAGGACGTCTACGCCGGGGTCCAGAAGACCGCCGGCCAGCCGCCTTTCGTCGAGGAGTTCAACCCGTGGTTCAGCGTCGCCGACACCGGCCTGACGCTCGAACGGACCGACGTCTCGGCCAACAAGAAGGTCGTCGCGGCCGAGCTCTCCTCGAGTGGCGAGGGCCAGAACCAGGCCGTGATCGCGATGTCGCGCGTCGGCGGCCTGGGCGGCGGGCTCGGCAGCGGGACCTGCCTGCTCCCGTCCAAGGGCCTGGCCGATCACGTCAGCCTCTCCCAGGACGGCAAGTCGGTCGCCTGGGAGGACGATCGCGGCCTCGTCGCGGCCGGCGCGCCGACCTTCGGCGGCTCGCAGGTGTGCAAGCTGACCCGCGGCGTCCGGGTTATCGCGAGGGGCGGCACCTTCCCGTCGATCGGCCCGGCCAAGGTCGTCGTCAAGAAGCGCCGGCACCGCTGACCCGCCGGGCAGCGGTCAGGCGGAGGGCAGGTCCATCACGCCCGGGGCGCCGGGCTCGGGCTCGACCGGGTCGGGCCAGCGTAGGTTCTTCGGGGCCTCGCGCATTCGCAGCACGCGGGCCGGGACGCCGCCTACGACCGCGTTGGCAGGGACGTCCTTGGTGACCACGGAGTTGGTGCCGATCACCGCGTTGTCGCCGACCTTGACCCCGCGCAGGACCGTGGCGCCGTACCCGATCCAGACGTTGGAGCCGACGATCACGTCCTCCTTGTAGATCCCCTGGTCCCGGATCGGCCGTTCGACGTCGACCACGCCGTGATCGAAGTCGATGAACATGGTCCGGTCGGCGATCACGCACTCGGCGCCGATCCGCACCCGCTGGTAACAGGAGATGGTGCATTCCTGGCCGAAGACCGTCTTCGGCCCGATCTCGACCTCGCCCTCGTGGCAACGGATCTTGGTGCCGTCGCCGACCCAGACCCAGCGCCCGAACTTCATCCGCGCCTCGCGGCCGGTCTGGAGCTGGAGGCCGCCGCCGAAGAAGACCGGGCCGTCGGTCACCCAGCGGCGCCCGGAGCGGGTCAGCAGCCGCCGCCACAGATAGCGCCAGAGCAGCAGCGCGTACTTGGGTCGGAGCATCCCGTTGCGGGCGAAGAATGAAAGCGAACGAGCCAAACCGGGCGGGACTCTAACTTCGTACAAGACGCGGCGGCGGCCGATGCCCGGCCGCTGGGCTGAGCGCTTAGACTGGCCGGGCCGATGAATGACGCTCCGACCACCACGAGTCCCCTCGCCGAGCGGCTGCTCACGGGCGACAAGCGCGCCCTGGCCCGCGCCATCACCCTGATCGAGTCCGACGACCCGGCCGGCTGGGATCTGGTCCGCGAGGTCTACCCGAAGACCGGCAAAGCTCGGATCATCGGCTTCACCGGCCCGCCCGGGGTCGGTAAGAGCACCCTGATCGGCGCGCTGACCAAGGAGCTGCGCAAGGAGGACCGCCAGGTCGCCGTGCTCTCGATCGACCCTTCCAGCCCGTTCACGCAGGGCGCGCTGCTGGGCGACCGCATCCGCCTCACCGAGCACTTCCTCGACAAGGGCGTCTTCATCCGCTCGATGGCTTCCCGGGGCGCGCTCGGCGGGCTGTCGGAAGCGGCGCTTCAGGCCGCTCTGGTCATGGACGCCGCCGGCAAGGACGACGTCCTGGTCGAGACGGTCGGGGTGGGGCAGGGCGAGATCGACATCGTCGACCACGCCGACACCATCGTGCTCGCCCTGATGCCCGGCTCGGGCGACTCGATCCAGGCCCTCAAGGCCGGGGTCATGGAGATCCCGGACATCATCGTCGTCAACAAGTCGGACCACCCGATGACCGACACGATGATCCGCGAGGTGCGCGGCGCCCTCTCGCTGGCCCATACGCCCGGCGGTTGGCGGGTGCCGATCCTGCGGACCGAGGCGGCTCGCGGCGAGGGCATCGAGGAGCTCGCGGCCAAGGTGGCCGAGCATCGCGCCTTCATCGAGTCCGAAGGGACCCTGGCCGAGCGCCGGGCCCGGAATCTGCGCAGCGAGGTGCTGGGACTGGCGACCGCGAGGCTGCGGCGTCGTCTCGAGGCTGCGATCGAGGATGATCCGAGAGTGGTGGAACTCCTGAACCGGGTGGTCAGTCGGGAGCTCGATCCCGCCTCGGCCGCCGCCGAACTTCTGGAAGGAGAGATCGATGTCTGACGAGCAGGCCCCCAAGACCGATGCCGCCAAGGCGGCGCCCCAGCCCAGCCTCGACGACGTACGGGCCTGGGAGGGCTACCGCGTGGACGAGATCACCGGCCACGGCGTGGCCCGGGTGGAGGGGCTCTTCGTCGACGCCGAGTCGAACCAGCCCGCCTGGGTCCTGGTCAAGCTCGGCCGTTTCGGCAAGGTCGTCCCGATCTCGATCCGCGAGTGCGCCGCCGCGGCGGGGCGGGTCTGGATCCCGCATGACCGCGAGGTGATCCGCAACGCGCCCGCGGTCGACGCCGAGCTGCCGCTCAACCGCGAGCAGGAGCTCCAGGTGCTCGAGTACTACGGCATCCCGGAGACGGTGGGCCGGGCGGCGGAGATCAAGGACCGCGCCGCCGGCACCGTCACCGCCAAAGCGCCCGCCTGATGAGCCGGGTCGTCTTCTACACGGCGACCAGCTTCAACGGGTTCATCGCCACGCCGGAGAACTCGCTCGACTGGCTGTTCGAGGTCGGTACCCCGGATGCCGTCGATTTCGACGGTTTCCTGGCCGGGATCGACGTGCTGGTCTCGGGCTCGACCACCTTCGAGTGGGTGGTGAACCACGAGAACCTGATGGCCGAGCCGGAGAAGTGGAAGACCTTCTACGGCGAGCGCCCCACCTTCGTCTTCAGCAGCCGCGAGCTGGAGCTGCCGCCGGGCAACGACATCCGGCTCGTCGAGGGCTCGGTGACGGAGCATCTCGACCAGATCCGGGCGGCCGCCGGCGACGGCGACATCTGGGTGATCGGCGGGGGAGACCTGGCCGGTCAGTTCCTCGACGCCGGGGCCTTGGACGAGATCCAGGTGACCATGACCCCGGTCGCCCTGACGGGCGGCGCCCCGCTGTTTCCGCGGGACATCCGCTCCGACAGGCTCGAACTCAAGTCAGCCGAGAAGTTCGACCAGTTCGCCCACCTGATCTTCCAAGTCAAGAACTAGCACGGCCACACCGCCCCCCCGGGGGGTGCGGCCGGTTATGGCACCTGACGGTGGATAACCGACCGCACCCGGGGGTGGTCGGGTGGTTCAGCAGCCGAGGGCGCGGGCGATCACCATCTGCTGCACCTCGTCGGTGCCCTCGCCGATGGTGAGGATCTTCGCGTCGCGGTAGAACCGGCAGACCGGGTACTCCTCGATGAAGCCGTAGCCGCCGTGGATCTGGACCGCTTCCTCGGTCGCGCGGACCGCGAGGCGGCCGGTGATCAGCTTCGCCTGGGCGGCGGTCAGGGTGAAGTTCTCGCCCCGGTCCTTCAGGATGGCCGCCTTGTAGGTCAGCAGGCGGGCCGCCTCGAGCTGGGCCGAGATGTCGGCGATCTTGGCCTGGATCGCCTGGAACTTCGAGATCGACTGGCCGAATGCCTGGCGCTCCTTGGCGTACTTGATCGCCTCGTCGAGCGCGCCCTGGGCGACGCCGACCGACATCGCGGCGACGCCGATGCGGCCGCCGTCGAGGATCTGCAGGAACTGCTTGAAGCCCTGGCCGCGCGGGCCGAGCAGGTTCGACTCGGGAACCCGGGCGTCCTCGAAGGTCAGCGGGTGGGTGTCCGAGGCGTTCCAGCCCATCTTGCGGTAGGGCGGATCCACCGTGTAGCCGGGGGTGCCGTTGGGGACGATGATGTTCGAGATCTCGGGCCGGCCGCGGTCGTCGGTGCCGGTGACGGCGGTGACGGTGACGCAGGCGGAGATGTCGGTGCCGGAGTTGGTGATGAACTGCTTGGCGCCGTTGACGATCCACTCATCGCCGTCCAGCTCGGCCCGGGTCTTGGTGTTGCCGGCGTCGGAGCCGGCCTCGGGCTCGGTCAGGCCGAAGGCGGCCAGCTTCTTGCCGGCGGTCAGCTCGGGCAGCCACTCCTCCTTCTGCGCGTCGGTGCCCCAGTTGTAGATCGGGGTCGTGCCGAGCGAGGTGTGGGCGGCCATGGTGATGGCGACCGAGGAATCGATGCGGGCCAGCTCCTCGACCGCGAGGGCGTAGGAGAGGATGTCGCCGCCGCTGCCCCCGTACTGCTCGGGGAAGGGGATGCCCATCAGGCCGAGCTCGCCGAGCTTGGCGACGATCTCGTAGGGGAAGGCCTTGGTGCGGTCCAGCTCTTCGGCGACGGGCGCAACCTCGCTCACGGCAAAGTCGCGGACTGTCTCCCTGAGCAACCGCTGCTCATCAGTCAGATCAAAGTTCATGGCCGGGACTTTATGCGTCGGGCGGGCCCAGACGCCGTCTGCGGCACGCTGGCTTCGTCGGTCGCTCGCCGGCTTGGGAACGCAATTCCATTGCGCCCCCTGCACCGACTCGCTTGCCTCCTTGCCGGCGCACCGCAGACGACGCCTGTGCGGCCGCCCTTGAAATTCCTCTCTTGTGTGAGATATCTCATGTGAGTCGCTTGATCGGACTTACTTCTGTAGGGTGAGTGGCACGAACGCGGTTTCCTCTCAGGAAGCCGAACCGACCCCGAAAGGGGAGCTACATGAAGCGCAATCCGAACATCCGAACCCGATTCACCATGAAGCCGCTGAAGATCGAGCTCAGCGAGGCCGAGATCCTCGCGGATCTCCGCTACGGAGTCAGCGAGTCGGCCCGTCCGGAGCGCGCGTCGCGGCGCGTAGCCCAGCCCAGGTGAGCAACCACGAGATGGCGAGGAAGCGGGCGGCTGAGCTCGCGGTCGAGAGGCCCGAGATCAGCCGCTCGCTCACCCTCGATTGGCAGGACCCGCTGGCCTCGGCCGGCGAGGGCATGAAGCTGGCCGGCCTGGAGTACATGGAGGCGCTCCGGGACGGCCGCATCCCGCCCGCCCCGATCGCGGTGCTGATGAACATGTCCCCGGTCGAGGTGGAAGAGGGTCGCGCGGTCTTCTCCGCCCTGCCCGGCGAGGAGCACTACAACCCGATCGGCGTCGTCCACGGTGGCTTCATGGCGACCCTGCTCGACTCCGTCGCCGGCTGCTCGGTCCACACCACGCTGGCCCAGGGCGAGGCGTACACCACGCTCACCCTCGAGGTGAAGAACCTGCGGCCCCTGACCCGGGACACCGGCACCGTCAGGGGCGAGGGAACCGTCGTCCACCGCGGCCGCCGCCAGGCGACCGCCGACGCGCGGATCTACGCCGAGGAGACCGGCAAGCTGCTGGCCTCGGCCACCTCCACCTGCATGATCCTCACTTGAGGGGCCATCCGGCCAGGCCGGATGGCAACGGGAACCCGCCCCTTCCTCTGCGTCCAGTGACGGAAGGAAGGGGCTCCGCTTGAGGCGATTCGGTCCTTAGGTATCGTCTGGGATACGGGAAGAAGCGGCCGGGGAAGGCCGCGAACGGATCTGGGAGGACTGGGAGATGAAGTTCGGGAAGCGTCTGATGATCGCCGTCGTGCTGATGCTGGCCGTGGGCGGCACCGCGGTCGGGATCGCGAAGGTCAAGAAGCCGAAGGCCGATCCGGAGGATCGCAGCAACTGGGTCCGCAAGCAGATCGTCGGCGGCCCGGCCCGGAACGTGATCCTCTTCGTCGGCGACGGCATGGACGAGAGCGCGATAACCGCCGCTCGCAACTACTGGCTGGGAGCCAACGGCCGCTTCGCCATGGACCGGATGAAGATGTCCGGCTCGATTACGACCTATGCGGTCAACGAGCTGATGGACAGCAAGGCGCCGTTCTACGTGACCGACTCCGCCGCCTCCGGCACCGCCTGGGCGACCGGGCGGAAGACCGGCCTGTTCCGCATCTCGACCGCCCCCTTCACCGGGGAGGCGATGCCGACCATCGCCGAGCTGGCCCACAAGAACGGGTACCGCACCGGCGACGTGACCACCGACTCGGTCACCGGGGCGACCCCGGCCGTCCAGATGGCCCACGTGCGGCTGCGCAACTGCGAGTCACCGGCCGACGAAGGCGTCTGCGGCGACGACGCCAAGATCAACGGCGGTCTCGGCTCGATCGCCGAGCAGGCCGCCGACAGCGACCTGGACCTGATCATGGGCGGCGGCCGCAGCGACTTCGAGAAGACGATCACCGCCGGCCCCGACCAGGGTAAGACCGTGCTCGACTCGGCCCGCCGCCAGGGCTTCGACGTGGTCACGGACGCCGCGGGCCTCGCCTCCTACCAGGGCAGGAAGCGGCTGCTCGGGCTCTTCAACGGGGGCGGCATGACCCACGAGTGGTCCGGCCAGCCGGCGGTCGAGACCGGGGCCGCCTCACAGCGGTGCGAGACCGGGCAGAGGCCGGCCGAGCAGCCCTCGCTGGCCACCATGACCCGCAGCTCGATCCGCTTCCTCAACCAGCGCTCCAAGGGCAAGAAGAAGGGCTTCTTCCTGCAGGTCGAAGGGGCCGACCCCGACAAGGGAGCCCACCGGGCCGACCCCTGCTGGATGATGGGCGGCGTGGTCGCCCTCAACGAGGCGGTCAAGGTCGGGCTCGAGTTTGCCCGGAAGAGCCCGCGGACGCTCCTGATCGTCACCGCCGATCACGGTCAGTCCTCGCAGATCATCCCCTTCACCGGGGCCGACAAGACCGCGATCCTGACCACCAACGAGGGCAGCCAGCTGGTCCTGGGCTACGCGACCTCCCGATCGGGAGACCAGGAGCACGCGGGCATCCCGGTCCCGATCAAGGCGATGGGCCCCCAGGCGGCGAACCTGATGGGCCTCAACAATCAGACCGACATCTTCAAGGTCATAACCCGGGCCTTGGGAATCAGGCGCTGAGGTCGCGGGCGAGCGCTACCAGGAGGTGGACTCCGAAGCCGGTCGGGCCCTTGCCCCAGTACTCGCGGCCGGTGTCCCAGGCGGTGCCGGCGATGTCGATGTGGGCCCAGGGCTTGCCCTCGGTGAACTCCTCGAGGAAGGAGCCGGCGTAGATCGTGCCGGCCTTGCGCTGCGCCGAGGCGTTGACGAGGTCGGTGATCTCGCCCTTGGTCAGGTTCTTGTACTCGTCGTGGAGCGGCAGGCGCCAGACCAGCTCGCCGGAACGGTCGGCCGCCGATGACACAGCGTCGGACAGATCGTCGTCGTTCGAGATCAGGGCCGCGTAGGTCGAGCCGAGGCCGATCAGCACGGCGCCGGTCAGGGTGGCCAGATCGACCATGCGGTCGGCGCCTTCGCGGGCGCAATGCACGAGAGCGTCGGCCAGGATCAGGCGGCCCTCCGCGTCCGTGTTGGTGACCTCGACCGTCTTGCCGTTGAGCTGGGTGATGATGTCGCCCGGCTTGAGGGCGGTGCCGGAGGGCATGTTCTCGGTCGAGGGGAGGACGGCGACGATGTCGATCGGCAGGTCGAGCTCGGCGATCGCGGCGACCGCCTCCAGCACCGCGGCGCCGCCGGACATGTCCATCTTCATCTCGTGCATGCCGGCCGACGGCTTGATCGAGATGCCGCCTGTGTCGAAGGTGACCGACTTGCCGATCAGGCCCAGCTTCTCGCCGCTTCCCTTGCCGATGTACTTGAGGGTGATCAGGCGCGGCTCGACGTCCTCGCCGCCCTTGGAGACGGCCTCGAGGCCGCCCATGCCGGCGGCGACGATCGCGGCCCGGTCCTTGATCTCGACCGTGACCTTGTCGTTGGCGTCGGCGATCTCCTGGGCGCGGCCCGCGAGGTACTCGGGCGTCGCCTCGTTGGCGGGCAGGCTCTGGAGGTAGCGGGCCCGGTTGCCGGCGTTGGCGATCACTTCGCCGATCCGCACGGCCGCGGTCACGTCCTGGTCGGTGTTGATCTCGACCGCCTTGAGCTCCGGCGGGGCCTCCTGGCCGTCGCTGCCGGACTTGTAGCGGTCGAACTCGAAGGCGGAGAACCCGGCGCCCTCGACCAGGGCGGCCGCGATCGCGCCGGCCTCGACCCCCTCGGGGGACTCGGGCAGCATCCACGCCAGAGCCTCGCCCTTGATCTGCTTCAGGGCCTTCTGCGAGACGGCGCCGACCACCCTCGCCCTCTCCGCGGTGAAGTCCTCCTTCTTGCCCAGGCCGACGATCACGACCCGTTCCGGATGGCCCGGGTAGACGATGACCTGGGACTTGAAGTCACTCGAGGCATCCGAGGCCCCGCCGGTGCTGCCGAGCGGCTCGGAGAGCTCGTCGCCTTCGTAGAGGCCGACCGCCACGAGGTCGGCGTCGAGGTCGGACAGGGCAACGTCGGTCGTGTAGGCCTTCATTTGCCTGAGTCTAGAGCCCGGCTGCGGCCTCCCGATCGGTATCGTCCCCGGTGCACTTCGTTTCGTCCTTTTCCAGATTTCCCCTCTAGACCTGAAAGGCACCATGGCCCGCACAGTCATCCTCAGTTCTGCCCGCACCCCCTTCGGCAAGATGGGCGGTGGCCTCTCGACCGTGAACGCGGCCGAGCTCGGCGGCGTCGCGATCGCCGGTGCGCTGGAGCGGGCCGGGATCGCTCCGGACCAGGTCGAGCAGGTCAGCTTCGGCCAGGTCATCCAGGCCGGCCAGGGCCAGATCCCGTCGCGTCAGGCCCAGATCAACGGCGGCATCCCGAAGGAAGTCCCCTCGGAGACCGTCAACAAGGTCTGCGCCTCCGGCATGCGCGCCACCGGCCTGATCGACCAGGCGATCCGCGCCGGCGACATCGAGGTCGGCGTTGCCGGTGGCATGGAGTCGATGTCCCTCGCCCCGTACCTGCTGCCGGGCGCCCGCTCGGGCTTCCGCATGGGCGACGTCAAGGCGATCGACTCGATGACCCACGACGGTCTCACCAACCCCTTCACCCACCTGCAGATGATCGCCGAGGCCTCGGGCGTCTCGAACGAGGTCGGCATCACCCGCGAGGAGATGGACGCCTGGTCCGCCCGCTCGCATGAGCTGGCCCAGAAGGCGCAGGAAGCTGGCATCCTGGCCGAGGAGATCGTCCCGGTCACCGTCAAGGGCCGCAAGGGCGACACCGTGGTCGAGGAAGACGAGGCGATCCGCCCCGGCACCACCGCCGAGAGCCTCGGCAAGCTGCGCGCCGTGGGCGGCGACGACGCCACCCACACCGCCGGCAACGCCCCGGGCGTCAACGACGGCGCCGGCGCCCTGGTCCTCGCCTCCGAGGAGTGGGCCCAGGCCAACGGCAAGGAGATCATGGGCACGATCGTCGGCTACGGCCAGATCGGCGACGAGTACGCCTGCCTCGCCAAGACCCCGGCCCTGGCCGCCAAGGCCGCGCTCGAGAAGCTGGGCAAGACCCCGGCCGACGTCGACGTCTGGGAAGTCAACGAGGCCTTCGCCTCGGTGACCCTGAACACGATCAAGATGCTCGACATCGACCCGGAGAAGATGAACGTGAACGGCGGCGCCGTCGCCCTCGGTCACCCGATCGGCGCCTCCGGCGCCCGCGTCATCGGCGCGCTGGTCCGTGAGCTCCAGCGTCGCGGCGGCGGTCTCGGCTGCGCCGCGATCTGCTCGGGCGGCGGTCAGGGCGACGCGATCCTCGTCGAGGTCTGAGGCTTCGCCCGGGCCGGTACCCTCGGGGTATCGGCACCGAGGTAGAACGCAAGTTTCTGGTTGATGACTCGGAGGCGCCGGACGGTGCCCCCGAAGTCATCGCGCAGGGTTACCTGGCGATCGACGAGCAGTCAGAGGTCCGCCTGCGCCGTTTCGGCGAGACCCTGCTCCTGACCGTCAAGAACGGGCATGGGGAGTCCCGGGCGGAGACCGAGGTCGAGATAGACCGCGAGACCTTTGACGAGCTGTGGCCCCTGTCGGAAGGCAGGCGAATCGAGAAGGCCCGTCGCCGGATCGACCTCGAGGGCGGATTGGTCGCGGAGCTCGACGTCTTCGAAGGGGATCTGGCCGGAACCTCGGTGGTCGAGGTCGAGTTCTCCTCCGAGCGGGCGGCGCGCCGGTTCCGGCCCCCGTCCTGGTTCGGCCGGGAGCTGACCGGGGACCGGGCCTGGGCGAACCAGAGCCTGGCGGTCGCCGGCCTCCCGGACCGGAAAGGCGAGTTCCGGCTGCGGGGCGGGGAGGATCCGGGGATCGGGGTCGCCAGGGTGATCGCGGCGCGGGCCGCCCAGGCCTCCGCGGCGGTGCGCCGGGCCGACGCCGCCACCGATCCGGCCGCGGACGTCCACGAGGCGAGGAAGAGCCTGAAGAAGATCCGCTCGTCCCTGAGGCTGCTCCGGGGAACGATCCCCGACCAGGAGAGGAAGGCGGCGAACTCGTCCTGTCGCGAGGCCGCGGCCGGGCTGGCCGGGGCGCGGGACGCGACGGTCAAGATCGAGACCCTCGACGGCGTCGCTCCGAACCTGCCCGGCGGCTCCGGCGGGGCGGCCTGGCGCCGGGACCTGGAGCGGGAGGCTGACGGTCACCGCGACGACCTGACCCCCGACCGGCTGCGCCGGGTGACCGATCTGATCGAAGGGGTCAGGATCGACTTCGTGGGCCGCGATCCCGGCGCCGATCCGGAACAGGTCGCGGGCAACCTCGGGCGCAGCTACCGGCGCGGCCGCCGGGCGATGCGCCGGGCCCGCAAGTCCGAGAGCGCGGCCGACCTGCACGCCTGGCGAAAGCGGGCCAAGGACCTCCGGTACCAGCTCGAGATCCTCGAGCCCCGGTTGCCCGAGTTCGCGGACATGCGACGGCGGGCCGAGGAGCTGGCCGACAAGCTCGGCGACCTGCACGACCTCGACGTCCTGGCGGGAGACCTCGTCGGTCGCGGCCTGGGGGAGGCCGAGGCCGCCCGCCTGCGGGAATCGATCTCGGAGGCGCGGGAGCGTCTGCTCGACCACTGCCTCCGGCTCGGCGAGCGGACCTACCGGCTCAAGCCGGGGCGCTTCACGAACGAGATCGCCGAGTCGCTGGGCGACGCGGCTTGACCACGGTCAGATCCGCCTTGGCGGCCGTCCCTTCGATGTCCGCTAGGTCGGTCGGCGTGATCGAGAGGCGCCAGCGGCCGGGCCTGAGACGCACCGGCTTCTTGCCGCTCCGCGCGTAGCTCGGGGCCAGCGAGACGCGGTTCGAGCCCGCCTCGAGCGAGAAGGTCCGGTTCGCGCCCAGGGCCTTGGTCCTGCCGCAGGGGCGCCGGCGCGGGCCGACGCACTTCGACCACCGGGCCGCGACCGTCACCCGCTCGGAGGCGGTGAGCGAGAGCTTCAGCGCCCGGCCCGGCCTGATCCGCTTCGGGGCGAGCTTCACGCGGCTGAGGACGGGGGCGGTGACGTCGCCCCCGATCCGGTAGGAGCGCATCTCGATGTAGCCGCCGCTGCCCTGCTTGATCCCGGTCCCGACCATGACCGTCCCGGTCTTGCGGCGGATGAAGGCGATGCCCTCCGCCTCGTAGTCGTCGCCGAGATCGCGGTCGAAGAGGCTGGTGACCTGGCCGGTCTCGGGGTCGATCGCGACGATCGACTTCTGGGCGCCGTTGTCGCGCGAGCCGTAGAGGTTGCCCCGGAAGACCTTGGCGCCCTGGATGCGCGGCACGGCCTCGCTGAGGGTGACGGTCCTGATCAGCTCGAAGTCGCTGAGACGGAACACGAAGAGCTTGCCGGTGTCGCCCCACTCCATCGTGTAGGCGACGCCGCGCGGCTTGTCGACGGCGATCCACGGGACGCCGTCGCGCAGCACCGAGACGGGGAGGAGGTAGCGGTCTCCGGTCGGCTGCAGGGTCTCCGCGTCGTAGAGCACGATCCAGGGGGCCGCGTAGCCGGGCCCGTCCTCGATCGGCGCGTAGAGGATGCCGTCGGCCACGTCGATGTCACCGATGTGGTTGTGGCCGCTGTCCGAGAGGTCGGAGGGGATCGCGGTCATGAACTCGTTGGTGAGGATCTCGGCGGGATCGTCGATCGAGGTGCGGAGCAGGCCGATGTTCCCGGAGAAGAACAGCGACTGGCCGTCGCTCGCGACGCCCTGGGTACGGGCGATCGCGTCGATGTCGCCGAAGGTCACCTGGCCGGTCTCGACCCAGTCGGAGACCGGGGCGGAGGCCGAGGCGGCGGCCGGGGCGGCCAGGCACCCGACGACGGCGAGTAGCGCGCCGAGACGGCGCAAAGTCACGAGTTCTCCCATTGATCCTGAACCTCTCTCCCTGGTGATTGACCACCGCTAACGTATCCGGCCATGGCGGATGACGGTCTTCAGCCCGGCCCTCAGGCGGCCTTCTTCGATCTCGACAAGACCTTGATGGCCGGGTCCTCCGGCATGCAGTTCGCGAAGGCCGCCCGTGAGCGCGGCCTGATCTCCCGGGCGCAGGTGATGCGCTGGGGCCGCGACCACGTCCGCTACCGGATCAAGGGAGCCACGGACGACGAGACCGGGCAGATCCTCCGGGTCGCCCGCGAGACCCTGGCCGGCGTCTCCTTCACGGAGATATCGCGGATGTGGCCCGAGGTCCTGGCCGGGATCCTGCCCCGGATCTACCCGGAGGTGCTGGCCGAGGTCCACCGGCATCAGGACGAGGGCCGGGAGACCTACATCGTGAGCGCCGCCGGCTCCGACATGGTCGAGTCCCTGGCTCAGGTCCTGGGCATGGACGGCGGGATCGGAACCCGCTACGTGGTCGAGGACGGCGCCTACACGGGCGCCCTCGACGGCCCCTTCGTCTACGGGCCGGGCAAGGTGATCGCGATCGAGGCCCTGGCCGAGGAGCGGAACCTCGACCTGGCCGGATCCTGGGCCTACTCCGACTCGGCCTCGGACCTGCCGATGCTCGGTGTGGTCGGCAACGCGGTCGCGGTCAACCCGGACGCTCCGCTGCTCGAGGTAGCCCGCCGCGAGGGGTGGCAGGTGATGCGATTCGAGCGGCTCGGCCGCAACTTGGCGATCGGCGGAACCGCCGCCGCGGCCCTCCTGGTGGGCGGAATCGGCGGTTGGCTCTCGAAGCGCCGAACCGACTGACCCCGGCTACAAACCTCCCCGGCCCACTCTGGAAGCCGTTTTCCCCCTTCAGACCCGGTCTCTTTGGGATCGGGTCTTTCTATTGCAAACAATGCTTCTAGCAATATGATGCGAATGATAGTAATGTTTCGCCACGGGAATCCGGCCATGGGGTCGGGAATCGAAATCCGATTTGGAGGAGAGCCTTAGATGAAGTTGAGAATCCTGGGACTTCTATGTCTCGTTTTCGCCCTGGGATCGCTGGTGGTGGCATGCGGCGATTCCGACTCGAGCGACGGTGACAAGAGCGGCGACACCACCACCGCCGTCAAGCTGAAGAACCCGGTCGACATCGACGTCGGCCTCGACAAGCCGGTGACGGTCGGGCCCGAGGTCAAGATCGCCCTGTTCTCGGCCAGCGGCACGGACTGGTTGACCGCGCTCAACTCGTCGACCGAGGACGCGGCCAAGGCGGCCGGGTACGAGATCACGACCTTCGACTCGGCGCTCGACCCGACCAAGCAGCTGAACCAGATGGAGAACGCCCTTCAGAGCGGTGAGTACAACGTCTGGATGGTGCAGCCCTTCGACAGCCAGCTGCTCTGCGACATCACCAGCAAGCAGGCTCCGGCCAAGAACATCGCGGTGATCTCGATCTCGAACCCGGTCTGCGACCGGGCCCTGAAGCCGGCCGGCGACGACCTCTGGCAGCCCGGCACGATGGCCGTGGTCAACGGCGAGAACTCGGTCACCTACAAGGCGGCCTGGCTGAAGGAGATCTTCAATCGTCTCACCGCCGACGGCGGCGACAAGAAGGTCATCATGCTGACCGGCCCGAAGGAGATCGGCAACACGCAGACCTTCGAGGGCGGCCTCCAGCAGGTCACCGACGAGGGCGACGCCGACGGGATCGACGTGGTCGCGAGCGTCCGCTCGGACTTCACGACCCCGACCTCGCTGACCATGATGGAGGACGCCCTCCAGGCCAACCCGGACGTCGACGCGGTCATCTCCGTCTACTCGGACATGACGCGCGGCGCGATCGCGGCCCTGACCTCGGCCGGCATGGACGACGTCAAGGTCTACGACATGGGGGCCTCGAAGTACTCGGTCGACCAGATCAAGGCGGGCAAGATGGAGATGACGGTGCCGTACGCGCCGGCCGAATCCGGAACCGCCTCGGTCGAGCTGCTGACCGACGTGCTCGGCGGCGACCAGCCGAAGCGCTTCGTCGACGTGTTCGAGCCTGACAACTCGGTCCGCGACCCGTTGTTCATCGACAGCGAGAACGCGGACTCGTACCAGCCGACCTACTAGCCGAAGCACTTCCTCCGACAAGGCCCGGGCCGGCGGGCGTCTCCCCGCCGGCCGGCCCCGGCCTCTTCAAGGGGAGCGCGAGCAGCAGAGGAGTGAGAGGAATGGAAGCGGCCAGCACCAGCATCGACGGCAACCGCAGGGGCGTGATCAGAGCGGCACTGGATTGGGTCACCCGGTACCCGATGCTGGTC
The DNA here is from genome assembly GCA_017304845.1 of Solirubrobacterales bacterium. Classification (GTDB taxonomy): domain Bacteria; phylum Actinomycetota; class Thermoleophilia; order Solirubrobacterales; family 70-9; genus 67-14. Next base: position 45,519 of record JAFKLL010000026.1, on the reverse strand, counting down.
GTCCTGGTCCTCCTGGCGGTCGCCTCCGAAATCGTCTACCCCGGGTTCTTCTCCTGGGGCAACCTTCAGAACCTGGCCAGCCAGAACGCGGCGGTGGGCGTCGTCGCGGTCGGCATGACCCTGGTCATCATCGCCGGCGGATTCGACCTCTCGGTCGGGGCCGGAGCGGCGATGGGCGCGGTCTTCTACGCCGACCAGTCGGGGAACATGGCCCTGCCCCTGGCGCTGCTGCTGACCCTCCTGGTCGGCGCCGGCTTCGGGGCGATCAACGCCTTCTTCATCAGTCGGGTCGGGGTGAACTCGTTCATCACCACCCTGGCCACGACATCGGTCTTCACCGGGATCGCCCTGATCTACTCGAACTCCGACACGGTGATCGCCGACGCCGCGAACTTCGACTTCCTCGGGGCCGGCGACATCGCCGGGATCCCGGTTCCGCTGATCGTGCTCGTCGCGGCCTTCGTGATCGGCGAGCTCGTGCTCAAGCTGAGCGTGTTCGGGCACAAGCTGTTCGCGGTCGGCGGCAACCCGGAGGCGTCCCGGCTGGCCGGGCTGCGGGTCGACCTGCTCAAGGCCAGCACCTTCATCATCATCGGCGTGCTCGCCACCTTCGCCGGGGCGATGCTGGCCTCGCGGGTCGGGATCGGCCAGGCGACCTTCGGGGCGACCATCCCGCTCGACGCGATCGCCGTGGTGATCATCGGCGGCACCTCGCTCTTCGGCGGAGAGGGGTCGGTCTGGCGCACGGCGGTCGGGCTCGCGATCCTGGCCATCGTCAACAACCTCTTCAACCGCATGGCCCTGGACGAGTCGGCCCAGCTGGTGGCCAAGGGCCTGATCGTGCTCTTCGCGGTCGCGGTCGAGACCCGGTTCCGGAGGAACTGAGATGGCCGAGCTCGCGCTGGAGCTCAAGGGCGTCGGCAAGTCCTACGGCGCCACCCGGGCCCTGGACGGCATCGACCTCGCGATCGAGGCCGGCACCGTCCACGCCCTGGTCGGCGAGAACGGGGCCGGCAAGTCGACCACCCTCGGAATCGCCGGCGGCCGGGTCGTGCCGACGGACGGCGAGGTCGAGTTCTTCGGGCGGCCGCTGGAGGTCGGGCAGCCGCGGCGCATACAGGCCGCCGGCATGGTCGCGATCTACCAGGAGCTGACCATCGTCGAGGCGATGACCGCCGAAGCCAACGTCTTCCTCGGGAACCCGGTCGCCCGCCCCGGCGGTCTGCTCGCCCGAGGGGAGATGAAGCGTGGGTACACAGACTTGGCCCGGAGGTTCGGGGTCAAGGCTTGGCCGGGGATGCGGGCCGGATCTCTCTCCGTCGCCGAACAGCAGCTTCTCGAAATCATGCGGGCACTTGCGCATGACGACGTCCGCATGATCCTGTTCGACGAGCCGACCGCATCCCTGGCCTTGTCAGAGAAGGAGGCTCTCCACGAGCTGATCCGGGACCTCCGCGAGCGGGGCTACACGATGGCCCTGGTCAGCCACGATCTCGACGAGGTGCTCGACCTCTCCGACGCGATCACCGTCTTCCGCGAGGGCAACGTCGTCTCGTCACGGCCGCGTTCGGAATGGGACAAGGAGTCCCTGGTCGAGGCGATGCTCGGCCGCTCGGCCTCCTCGCATCGCGAGCGGATCGGCGCCGTGGCGGGCGTGGCGGAGGCGAAGCCCTACGTCGAGGTGCGCGACCTGAAGGTGGACGGGGTGCTGGACGGGGTCGACATCGACGTGCGTCCCGGCGAGATCGTCGGCATCGCCGGCCTGGTCGGGTCGGGGCGCAGCACCATCCTCCGGTCCCTGGCCGGGGCCGAGCCCGCCTCGTCCGGCCGGCTCGCGATCGACGGTGAGGATCTGCGTTGGCCGCGCACCGTGCGGGCCGGTCGCCGCCACGGGGTCGGGCTGCTGCCCGAGGACCGCAAGGGCCAGGGCATCATCGCCGCCCGCACCGCGGCCGAGAACGCGGTCCTGACCGACCTGGCCAGCGCCTCCTCCTTCGGCTGGGTGAGCCGGAAGAAGCTCCGGGCGCAGGCCGCCGAGGCGGCCGTCGCCTGCGGCTTCGACCGCGAGCGCCTGGGCGAGGAGGTGCGGCATCTGTCCGGCGGCAACCAGCAGAAGCTCCTGCTCTCCCGCTGGAAGCACAGCCGGCCCCGGCTGCTGCTCTGCGACGAGCCGACCCGCGGCATCGACATCGGCGCCAAGGAGGAGATGATGGCCACCATCGAGGAGATGGCGGCGGACGGCCTGGGGGTGATCGTCGTCTCCTCGGAGCTCGAGGAGCTGCTCGCCATGTGCCACCGGATCCTCGTTCTTTCCGGCGGGCGGATCGTGGACGACGTGCCGCGCGGCGAAGCGACCCTGAACGGGTTGCTCCAGAAAGCCTTCTCCGAGGTCGGCTCGGCCGCCTGACAATCAAATAGGCGAATAGTTATAATGTTCGAGTCCTCTTCAACGGGGGACAGAGGAAAGGAGCAGGGAACTGTGAGACTTGACGGACGTATCGCGGTCGTGACCGCAGGCGGTTCAGGCATGGGCCGCGCCGGCGCGATCAAACTGGCCGAAGAAGGCGCCACCGTCTACGTGACCGACCTCGACGGCGACGCCGCGGCCGAGACCGCCGCCGCGATCGAGGCGGCCGGCGGCAGGGCCGAATCGCGCTCGGTCGACGTGCTGGACCACGATCAGCTGGAACGGCTCTTCGCCGACGTGGAGGATGCCCACGGCAAGCTGCATGTGCTGTGGAACCACGCTGGGGCTCCCGGCCCGGCCGGGCTCGAGGCGACCGAGCAGGCCTTCGACTTCGCGATGGACCTGAACGTGAAGAGCGCCTACTTCGCCACCGCCCTGGCCGAGGACCTCCTCGCCGCCGGGACGGCAAGGCCTCGGTCATCTTCACCTCCTCGGTGTCCGGCCTGGTCGGCTCGCCCGGCAGCCCGGTCTACTCGCTCGCCAAGGGCGGGATCGCGACCATGACCAAGTCCCTGGCCGTCGCGCTCGCGCCGAAGGGGATCCGGGTCAACGCGATCTGCCCCGCCGCGGTCGAGACGCCGATGCTGATCAAGTTCTTCGACCGCACGATCGAGGACGAAGAGGAAGCCAAGGAGATCCAGAACGGCTACATCAAGGCCTCCGTCCCGCTGGGGCGGGCCGGCACCGCCGAGGAGATCGCCGACGTCGTCGCCTTCCTCGCCTCGGACGAATCCAGCTTCATCACCGGAGTGCCGCTGCCGGTCGACGGCGGCTACACCGCCAAGTAGAGAGGTACAGCAATGACCACAGCAACAGACCGACTCTCCGCGGCCTCACGCGCCGCCATCGCCTCCCCCGACTGCTACATCGACGGCCGGTGGGAAACCGGCCGCGGCCCCGCCACCACCAAGCTCGATCCCTCGACCGGGGCCCCGCTCGGCGAGTTCCACACCGCGGACCGGGAACAGGTGGAGCGCGCCATCGCCGCCGCCCGCCGCTCCTTCGACTCGGGCGTCTGGTCGCGCCGGTCGCCGGCCGAGCGCTCCGAGGTGATGTTCCGTCTGCTCGACCTGCTCCGCGAGGACTACGAGCTGCTGACCGAGGTCGTGGTGGCCGATGTCGGCACCCCGATCTCCTTCGCCCGGCCGATGCAGCTCGACGGCGCGCTCGCCAACTTCGAGTGGTTCGCCCGGGCCGCCGCGACCGGCCCCGACGGCTGGTTCGAGAAGGGCCTGCCGGTCGACATGGAGGGCCTGCCCAGCGCCAGCTCGCTGATCCGCCAGCCGGCCGGCGCGGTCGGCGCGATCACCGCCTACAACTTCCCCTTCACGATCGCCGCCTGGAAGCTGGGCGGAGCCCTGGCCGCCGGCTGCTCGGTGGTCCTGCTGCCGTCGCCCCGCGCCGCGCTCTCGACCGTCGCGCTGTTCCGGACGATCGAGAAGCTCGACCTGCCCGAGGGCGTGGTCAACCTCGTCCTCGGCGACGAGGAGGCCGGCCGGTTGCTCAGCACCGACCCGGCCGTCGACCTCGTCACCTTCACGGGCTCGGCCGCGGTCGGCGCCAAGGTCATGGGCCAGGCCGCTCCCTCGCTCAAGAAGGTGGTGCTGGAGCTGGGCGGCAAGTCGGCCAATCTGCTGCTGCCGGGAGTCGACTTCGCCGGGATCATCTCCCCGGTCATCGACCGGCTGGTCACCAACGCCGGCCAGCGCTGCGGGGCGACCTCGCGGATCCTGGTCCAACGCGAGGAGCTCGACGACTTCCGCCGCGAGGCCGAGCGGTACTTCGGCTCGCTCAAGGTCGGCGACCCGTGGGAAGAGGACACCAAGGTCGGCGCGCTGATCGACGAACGCCATCGCGAGAGCGTGCGGGCCTACGTCGACCGCGCCCTGGCCGAGGGGGCCGAGGTGCTCGCCGGGAGCACCGAGGAGAACCCGCTGCCCGGCTTCTACCTCAACCCGCTGCTCCTGATCGGTCTCGACAACGGCTCCGAGTTCGCCCAGGAGGAGCAGTTCGGCCCGGTCGGGCTGGTCATCCCGTACGACACCGTCGACGAGGCGGTCAGCATCGCCAACGACTCGCGCTACGGCCTCAACGCCAACGTCTGCGGCGAGACCCTGCCGGCGATCGAGGTCGCCCGGCGGATCAATGCCGGCACGGTGACGATCAACGGCGGCGGCCGGATCCGGCCCGACGCGCCCTGGGGCGGCTACGGCCAGAGCGGGGTCGGCCGGGAAGCGGGCAACGAGGGCTTCCGCGAGTTCTTCGAGATCAAGCACGTCCAGTGGCCGCTGTAGCGGCCACCCAGGCGGGAGTCCGCTGTAGCGGCCGCCCAGGCGGGAGGAGAGAAGTGGGTTATTTCGTAGGAGTCGACATCGGCGGCACGTTCACGGACTGTGTCGTGCTCGGTGAAGACGGATCGCTGGCGCAGTCAAAGGTCTCGACCACGCCGAAGGATCTGGTCGAGGGCTTCGTCGGGGCGATCGAGGTCGCCGCGGGCGAGCTCGGGCTGTCGCTCGAGGAACTGCTCACCCAGAGCCACCAGGTTCTGCACGGCACCACGGTCGCGACCAACCTGATCGTGCAGCTGAACGGCAGCCGCACCGGGCTGATCACCACGCGCGGCCACGGTGACGCGCTGCTGATCATGCGCTCGGCCGGCCGCTCGATGGGTCTGCCGATCGAGAAGATGCTGCATGTCTCGCGGCACAAGAAGCCGCAGCCGCTGGTCCCGCCGGATCTGATCCAGGAGGTGACCGAGCGGGTCGACTTCGCCGGCGACGAGCTCGTCCCGCTGGCCGAGAACGAGGTCCGCGAGGCGGTCGCGAAGCTGAAGGACCGCGGCGTCGAGTCGGTGGCGGTCAGCTACCTCTGGGGCTTCGTCAACCCGGGCCACGAACGCCGCACCGCCGAGATCATCAAGGAGATCGACCCCGACCTCTACGTGACCTGCGCCCATGAGCTCTCGCCCCGGCCGGGCGAGTACGAGCGGGCCGCGGCGACCGCGATCAACGCCTACGTGGGGCCGGACTCGGCCCAGTACTTCAACCGGCTGGACGAGACGCTCCAGGCGAAGGGCTACCGCAACCAGGTCCTGATCATGCAGGCCTCGGGCGGAGTGAGCCCGGCCGCCGACGCGGCCGAGAAGCCGGTCTACACGATCGGGTCCGGCCCGGTCGCCGGCCTGGCCGGGACCTCCTTCGTCTCGCGGCAGGCAGGACACCCGAACGTGATCGCCGCCGACATGGGCGGCACCAGCTTCGACGTCGGGATCATCCACGAGGGCGAGCCGATGCGCGAGTCCTCGCAGGTGATCAACCAGTACACGATCTCGATGCCCCGCCTGCTGATCGAGTCGATCGGCTCCGGCGGCGGCAGCATCATCCACGTCGACGAGTTCTCCAAGACCCTGCGGGTCGGCCCGGAGAGCGCCCAGGCCGATCCCGGCCCGGCCTGTTACGGCCGTGGCGGCACCCGGCCGACGATCACCGATGCCAACGTGGTGCTCGGCATGTACGGCGCCGAGGGCAAGCTCTCCGGCGGCCTGCGGCTGGACACCGAGGCCTCGTGGGAGGCGATGCGGACCGTGGCCGAGCCGATGGGCATGGACCCGGTCGAGGTCGCGGCCGGGGCCAAGCGGATCGTCGACAGCCAGATGGCCGAGCTGATGCGCCAGCTGACGATCGAGCGGGGCCTCGATCCCCGTGAGTTCGTGCCCTACTCCTTCGGCGGCGCGGCCGGACTCCACGTCTCCGGCTTCACCGCGGCGCTCGGGGTGGAGCGGGCCGTGGTGCCGCTGGGCAACCTCGCCTCCGGCTTCTCGGCCCTCGGCGTGGCCGACTCCGACCTGCTCCACATCCAGAGCCACGCGCAGCTGATCTCGTCCCCCTTCGACCCGGCCGAGTTGACTGCCGTCTTCGAGCGGCTGGAGTCCGAGGTCCAGGCCCAGCTCGAGAGCGAGGGGGTGGACCCCGAGGACATCGAGCTGAGCCGCTTCGCCGAGATGAAGTTCTCGCTCCAGATCCACCAGCTGGTGATCCCGGTGCCGGGCGGGACGCTGTCGGCGGCCGACACCGCCGACCTGGAATCCGCCTTCATCCAGCGCTACGAGGACACCTACGGCAAGGGCTCGGCCTTCGCCGACGCGGGCCTTCAGATCGGCGCCCTGGAAGTCCACGGCAGGGGCCGGACGTCGAGCCCCGACCTGCGGAGCTCCGAACGGACCGGCGGCGGCGCCCCGGAGCCGGTCGGCAGCCGCGAGGTGTACTGGCCGGAGCTGGCCGAGCGGCGCGAGAGCGCGGTCCTGGCCGGGCCGGGGCTCACCCCCGGCGATCGGTTCGAGGGGCCGGCGATCGTCGAGTACCCGTCGACCTCGGTCGCGATCCATCCCGGCGATTCGGCCGAGGTCGACGGCCTCGGCAATCTCCTGATCGAAGTTGGAGGCAAGTGATGAGTGACGCCCAGATCGAGTGGGATGGCATCCACTACCCGTATGTCGCCCCGAAGCAGCTGGACATCGACCCGTCGGTGCGGCTCCACCGCGAGGCCGACGACGAGATCGACCCGGTCACCCACGAGATCCTCCGCTACATGCTGTGGAGCGTGAACCTCGAGCAGGGCAACACCATGCTCAAGATCTCGGGCTCGCCGATCGGCGCCTACGGGCATGACTTCAACCCGGCCATCCTCGACGAGTACGGCGACTCGGTCCTGATGGGGCCGTTCCTCCAGTTCCTGTCCGGCGCCGTCAACTCCGGCGTGAAGTGGACCCTGGAGAACCGGGGCGACAACCCGGGCATCGAGGAAGGCGACATCTTCCTCGCCAACGACCCCTGGATGGCCTCGACCCATCAGCCCGACGTGGCGGTCATGGCCCCGGTCTTCGTCGACGGCCAGGTCTTCTGCTGGGTCGCCAACACCCTGCATCAGTGGGACCTGGGCGGCACCGCCCCCGGCGGCTTCAACCCCGCCGCCGAGGACGTCTTCTGGGAGGCGCCCTGCATCCCGCCGCTCAAGGTCGTGGAGGGCGGCGTGATCCGCAAGGACGTCGAGGATCTCTACGCCCGCTTCTCCCGCATGCCGAAGCTGGTGGCCCTGGACCTCCGGGCCTTGATCGTCGGTTGCCGCGTCGCGGTCGAGCGGATCCAGGACATCGTCGAGCGCTACTCGGCGACCACGGTCAAGGCCTGCATGCGCAAGCTGCAGGACGATTCCGAGGCCGCCTTCGTCCGGCGCCTCGACACCGTCGCCGACGGCACCTGGAGCGCCGAGAACTGGATCGAGAGCAAGCAGCCCGGCGACCGCGGTCTCTACCGCAACCGTCTCGAACTGACCAAGAAGGGCGACCGGCTCACGCTCTCGAACCGGGGATCGCATCCTCAGATCGGGGCGATCAACTGCACCTTCGTGGCCTGGGCCGGCGCGATCATGTGCATGCTGACCAGCCAGATGCTCTTCGACCAGATGTTCGTGACCGAAGGGGCGAGGCGGCATGTCGACTTCGACCTGGAACCGGGGCTGATCAACTCCGCGACCCGGCCGGCCTCGGTCTCGGGCGCGCCTCCGGGCGTGCTGCAGATGACCACCGGCCTGGCCGAGCTGGTGATCTCGAAGATGCTCGCCACCTCGACCGACCCGGAGCTGAGGACCGAGGTCCAGAGCGTGATGGGCGCGATGTCCTACCCGCAGACCAGCTTCGCCGGCAAGGACCAGCGTGGCAACGACTTCACCGGGTTCTTCCTCGATCCGCTCGGCGCCGCGCTGCCCGCCTTCTCCTGGCGAGACGGCGAGGACACCGGCGGCTACTCCTGGGACCTCCAGTCGACGATGCCGAACGTCGAGGACACGGAGCTCTTCTACCCGGTGCTCTACCTGTGGCGCCGCGAGCTGCCCGACTCGGGCGGCGCCGGCCGCTACCGGGGCGGCAACTCGGCCGAGTGGGCGGTCACCCCGCACAAGACCGACTCGGTCCGGATGCTCAACGTGACCAGCCAGATCTGCCTGCCGGCGCCGGGCATCTTCGGCGGCATGCCGAGCTCGACCCACCGCTACCAGCTGGTCAAGGGGGCCGATCCGCTCGGCCGGGCCGGCCGGGGCGAGGTCATGCCGACCTCGATCGACGAGGTCGAGGGCGAGCATCGTTGGCTCTTCGCCAAGAGCTTCGACGACCGGGTCGAGGACGGCGACGTCTGGATCTGCGGCTGGTCGGGCGCATCCGGATACGGCGACCCGCTGCTGCGGGAGCCGGCCGAGGTCGAGACCGACGTCGCGGCCGGCCGGGTCAGCGAGCCCTGGGCCCGCCGGGCCTACGGCGTGGTGGTCGGCGACGCCGAGGCGACCGAGACGCTGCGGGCCGAGATCCGCGCGGCCAGGATCGGAGGCGAGCCGGCCCGCAAGGTCGCGGCGCCCGATCCCGAGGGACGCTCCTATGGCGAGGGCATGGTCATCTCCGACTCCGGCTTCTCCTGCCGCCACTGCGGCGAGGAGCTGGGCGGGCTCGACGCCAACTGGAAGGCCGAGATCGCCAAGTCGCGCGAGCTCGAGCTGACCGCGGCCAACCCGATCATCCGTGAGCCCGACATCTACACGGACGAGCAGGTGGCCTACCGCGAGTACTACTGCCCGGGCTGCGCGACCATGCTCGACAACGAGGTGGTCGTGGCCGGGAGCGCTCCGGAGGCCGACTCCCGGATCAGGCTCTGAGCCTTGAGGACTGGTCTCTACTTCGATCTCCGCAATCCGGGGGATTGGGGTAGGGGCCCGTCCCGGACCTACGAGCGCGCCCTGGAGCTGGCCGCCTCGGCGGAGGCCGCCGGGGTGGGCGCGTTCTGGGTCTCGGAGCATCACTTCACGGCGGACGGGTACCTGCCCCAGCCCCTGGTCTTCGCGGCCGCCCTGGCGGCGCGGACGGAGCGGGCCCGGATCGGGACCGCGATCGTCGCCGCGCCGCTCCATCACCCGGTGCATCTGGCCGAGCAGGCGGCGGTGGTCGACCTGATCAGCGGAGGGCGCCTGGAGCTGGGACTGGGCGCCGGGTACGTGGCCGAGGAGTTCGAGCGCTTCGGGGCGGAGATCGGCCGGCGCTACGGCGTGACCGACGACGCGGTGCGGGTGATCCGGGCGCTCTACGAGGAGCGGGCGGTGACGCCGGTGCCGGTCCAGGATCCGTTGCCGATCTGGCTCGGGTACGCGGGGCCGCGGGGCGCCGTCCGGGCCGGGCGGCTCGGCGCGGGGCTGCTCTCGCTGCGCCGCGATCTCCTGCCGCGCTATAGGGAGGGGCTGGAGCGAGGCGGCCACCACCCGGCCACGGCCCGCATGGGCGGCGTGGTCTGGATGCTGCTCGGCGAGGATCCCGAGAGGATCGATGCCGAGGCGAGGCCGTACCTCAGGCACCAGCGTTCGACCTACGCGGCGATGTCCCGCCCCGGTTCGGGATCGTCGCCGACCACGGCCGGGGCGGAGGGGTTGGCTCCCGGCTTCCGTTCGAACGAGGTGGTGGCGATGACCCCGGAGCAGGCGGTCGAGGCGATCCGGGAGAACCTCGCCGGGCTGCCGGTCACGGACGTCTACTTCTGGGCCGACTACTGCGGCATGCCGGACCGACTGGTCGCCGAGCACGCGGACGGCGTGGCCCGGGTGGCACGCGCCTTGGCCGCGGACGAGGCCTTCCCGCAGCCCTGAATCTCAAGTAGTCGAAATATAGTAATGTTTCGACTGTTAGCTCGTCCGAGGGTCGGACGGCGGGAAGAGAGGGTGATGCGCGAGTTCAAGCGACTGCGGACACTGCCGGACCGCTCGGAGATCGAGCCCGGCGAGCTCGAGGACTACGACCTGCTGGTGGCTCGCACCCAGACGCGGTACTCCGGGTACGACATGCCGAGGGCCTACTTCGGGGCGATCGCCAACGCGCCGGTGCTCGCCGGGGCGCTGGTCAGGATGGGAAGGCTGGTCCGCGAGGGCCAGGTCCGGGGCGCCTACTCCGACGCCGAGCGCGAACTCGTCGACCTGGTCCTCAGCAAGGACTTCGGCTACAACGCGATCCTCACCGTCCACGCCCCCGACGCGCTCGCGGTCGGCGTGCGGCCGGAGGCCATGCGCGCGATCCGCGACGGCCGCGAGGAGGAGCTCACCCCGGACGAGGCCCAGGTCGCGGCCTACGCGAGAGCCGTCGTCGCCGGCGAGCTGACCGACCGGCAGCACGCCGCCATGGTCGACCGGCTCGGCGATCGCGGCGCGCTCGAGTTCACGATCTTCATCGGCTTCCTGCTCATGACCTTCCGTCTCTGGCAGGCCATGGGCGTGCCCGACCCGACCGAGGAGGAGATGGGCCGGCTGATCGACGACTTGCTCGAAGGAAAGGTCGAGCTGCCCGCCGCCGACGCGCGGATCGGGTAGCCGGAAAGAACCAGGAGGTAGGAGATGAGTGAAACACGCGAGTGGCAGGGCGGCTGGACCGCGCGGGAGCCGATCCAGCTGGGGCACGTCTCGATGCCGGCCGACGCCGGCAACTGGGCGCCCTCGGCGCGGGCCGGGGTGGAGAGCCGCGACCTCGGTCTGATCGGCGCCTCCGACGGCGCGATGAGCGTCGCCCACCTCCGGTCGGCCGACGGGGCGGAGGGCGGCGGCTGGCAGCGCCACGACCTGGACTTCCAGTTCCTCTACGTGACCGGCGGCTCGGTCACGATCGAGCAGCCCGGCGGCGATCCGGTCGAGCTGGGGGAGGGCGCGGTGGTGCACCGCACCGGCGGCGGCTGGCACCGCGAGCTCTCGTTCAGCCCCGGCTTCGAGGCCTACGAGATCACAAGCCCGGCCCGGTTCTCGACCGAGACGGCGGAAGGGCCCGGCGAGGACGACTCGCGCACCGAGATCTCCTTCGACCTCCCGGAGGCGTACGAGCGTGGCGCCGGTCCCCGCAAGTTCTTCGACTACCGCGACCTGGGGACGATGGAGCCGACCGACGGCCGGGTCCACATTCACGTGGTCAAAGCGACCGGCGAGCCCGGCGACGGCACCGGCTGGCACTACCACACGATGGCCCAGTGGTTCCTGATCCTGAGCGGCGATTCGCATATCCGGGTCGAGGACGGCCCGAACACCCCGCTGCTGCCGGGCGACACCATGTGCGTCGGCTACGGCCCCGGGCAGCGCCACAACGTTGCGCCCTTCTCCGGCGACTACGCGGTGCTGGAGATGTGCGTGCCGGCGATCTACGAGACGACCGCCACCGAGCCGCCGGAGAACGCCCAGCCGGGCCTTCCCGGGGCGCGGGAATGAAGCTCGCCTCGGTCGCGGACGGCACCCGGGACGGCCGCCTGGCGGTGGTCGCCCCGGACGGCGCCCGCGTGGCCCCGGTCGAGGGCCTGACCCTGCAGGCGGCGATCGAGGAGTGGCCAGACCGGGAGCCGGACCTGCGCGCCCTGAACGAGGAGCTGGCCGGCGATCCCGACGCGGGTCGTCCCCTCGCCGAAGTGACCCTGCTCTCGCCGCTGCCGCGCGCCTACCAGTGGGCCGAGGCGTCGAGCTACCACCGCCACATGGAGCGGCTGCGGGCGGCGCGCGGGATCGGCCTGCCACTCGACCACGGAAAGGTGCCGGCGGTCTACCAGAGCAGCTCGGACCGCTTCCTGCGGCCGGACGAGGCGATACCGCTGCTCGACCCGGACTGGGGCCTCGATTGCGAGGCCACGGTCGCCGTGGCCGTAGACGACGTGCCGATGGGCACTCCCGCCGAGGCGGTCGAGGATCACATCAGGCTGGTCCTCCTGACCAACGACCTGACCCACCGCAACGTGCTCACCCGCGAGTATGGGGCGGGGGTGGGCTTCTACCAGGCGAAGCCGGCCCGGGCCTTCGCCCCCTTCGCCGTCACCCCGGACGAGCTCGGCCCGCTCTGGCGCGACGGCCTGCTGCACGCGCGGGTGGTGGTCGAGTGGAACGCCGAGGTGCTCGGCGACCTGCGCTCGGGCGAGGACTGCGCCTTCGACTTCCACCGCATCGTCGCCCACATGGCGACGACCCGGGATCTGGCCGCGGGCTCGATCATCGGCTCCGGGACCGTCTCCAACGCGGACCCGGAACGGGGCTACGGCTGCATCGCCGAGCGCCGTGCCGTGGACCTGGCCGCCGGGCGCGAGCCGGGGGACCGCTTCCTCCGGTTCGGCGACCGGATCAAGGTCGAGGCCTTCGACCCGGACGGGTCCAGCATCTTCGGCGCGTTGGACCAGATGGTGGCCTGACAGGGGCCGGGCTCAGCCCAGCCAGGTGACCCGCTGGTCCTTCAGGTTCGGGGTCTGCTCGAACTGGGCGTCGGCCAGCCGTTCGAGGTGACGGGCCATCAGGTTCTGGGCCAGCTCGCCGTCGCCGCCGATGATCGCCTCGCTGATCTCCTTGTGGAGCTCGCGCGCGACCGGGCGGGTCTCGGGCGGCAGCAGGGCGCCGGAGCCGGTGCCCTCCTGGTAGAGCGCCCGCAGCGAGCGGCCGATCAGGTCGAGCACGTGGTTCCCGGACATGCCGCTGACCATGTAGTGGAACTCGTTGGCCCGGGCCACGTAGACCGGCTCGTCGAGCGGCGCCTCCTGCTCGCGCTCGATCACCTCGCGGAGCTGCTTCATCTGCTCCTCGTCCTGGCGCTCGGCGGCCAGCCGGGCCATCACCGGCTCGATGATCAGGCGGGCCTCGATCAGGTCGCCGTAGGTGGCGCCGGTCATGTGGAAGTAGAAAGAGAGGGAGCGGGCCAGGTCGACCGGGTCGATCGCGGCGACGACGGGGCCGCCCTTCTGGCCCTGCTTGATCGCGATCAAGCCGAAGGACTCCAGCATCCGGAGCGCTTCGCGCAGCGACGCGCGGCCGACGTCGAACTCCTCCAGCATGGCCGATTCGTTGGGCAGCTGGTCGCCCTCCTTGAGGCCCATCTCGACGATGTCGCGGACGATCTCGCTGGCGACCAGGTGCGAGACCTTGGAGCGGCGTCGAGTGGCCCGGGAAACGCGTCCCTTCGGGGCCCTCACTTGGCTTGAATCACTGGGGACGGCTTCAGACATCGACCTGACCTTCCATTCTCAGGCGGCGGTGGCCCGGGGGAAACATACGTATTATGCGATCATAACTTCGCGCTCGGACCGATGTCGCCATTCAACCCGCTCCGCCGGACTGCTCGAAGGCGACGAACCAATCGATCGAGCCGGGATCGCTCAGTGAGTCGGCGCTGACCACCGCCTCGACGGGCTCGCCCTGGAGGATCTTCCGCAGCGGCGTCTCGACCACCTTGCCGGAGATCGTGCGCGGCACGGCGGGGACCTCGAGGATCCGGTCCGGGACGTGCCGCGGGGAGCATCCCGACCTGATCCCGCCCGCGATCCGCCGCTGGGACTCCTCGTCGATCGCGGCGCCCGGCGCGGGCTGGACGAAGAGCAGCACCTCGCTCTCCCGGCCCGGCCGCGGCAGGTCGACCACGACCGCGTCGGCGACCTCGTCGACGTCGAGCACGGCCCGGTAGATCTCGGCGGTCCCGATCCGGACGCCACCGCGATTGATGGTCGAGTCGCTGCGCCCGTGGATCACGGCGCCGCCGCTCTCTCGCATCTCGATCCAGTCTCCATGCCGCCAGACCCCGGGGTAGCGGTCGAAGTACGAGTCGCGGTAGCGGCTCCCGTCGTCGCCCCAGAGCCGGACCGGCATGCTGGGCATCGGCTGGGTCACGACCAACTCGCCGACCTCGCCGGCCGGCAGCCGCCGTCCCTCCTCGTCCCAGGCCTGGACGTCGACCCCGAGCGCCGGGGCCTGGATCTCGCCTCGGATCACCGGCATCAGGATCGAGCCGCCGACGAAGGCGGTGCAGACGTCGGTCCCGCCCGAGGTCGAGAAGAGCCAGACGTCGCCGAGCTGTTCGTAGATCCAGTCGAAGTCCTCCGGCTGGAGCGGCGACCCGGTCGAGCCGACCGCCCGCAGCCGGCTCAGGTCGAGCTCCTTCGGCTCGATACCGGCCCGTCGGCAGGTCGTGTAGAAGCCGGCCCCGGCGCCCATGCACGTGGCCCCGGACTCGGCGGCCAGATCCCACAGCGCGTTCAGGTCCGGGTATCCGAGGCTGCCGTCGTAGAGGACGATCCCGGCCCCGACCAGCAGGCCGCCGACCAGGAAGTTCCACATCGTCCAGCCGGTGGTGGTCATCCAGAGCAGCCGGTCCTCCGGGCCGAGGTCGCATTGGAGGCCGACCCACTTGAGGTGCTCGAGCAGGATCCCGCCGTGGCTGTGGACCAGGCCCTTCGGCAGCCCGGTCGTGCCGGAGGAGTAGAGGACCCAGAGGGGATGGTCGAAAGGGACCCGTTCGAACTCGAGCTTCGATTCCGGCCGGGCCTGGATCTCCTCCCAGGCGACCGGGCCGACGGCGGGAGGGGGAGAGCCGTCCGGGATCTGGGGCGGTCGGACGAGCACGGTGCGGACCAGCGAGGGCATCGCCTCGGCGAGGAGCTCGACCGTCTCGGTCCGGCTGAAGGTCCGGCCCCCGTACTGGTAGCCGTCGACGGCGAAGAGGACCTTCGGCCCGATCTGCCCGAGCCGGTCGATCGCGGCGGCGGGGCCGAAGTCGGGCGAGCAGGAGGACCAGATCGCGCCGAGGCTGGCCGTCGCGAGGAAGGCGATCACCGCCTCCGGGCCGTTGTGGAGATAGCCGGCCACGGTGTCGCCCCGGCCGACTCCCTGCTCGGCCAGGAACTCGCGCACCTTCGCGGTCCGCGCCTCGAGCTCGCCCCAGGTGACCGTGGCCGGCGGCCGGTCCTCGGTCTTGAAGAGGAGGGCGGCCTGGTCGGCGGGCCGGTCCCGGAAGATCTGGGCCGGATACGAGACCGTCGCTCCCTCGAACCAGCGGGTGCCGGGCATGCCGTGGTCGGAGATGGTCCGCTCGGCGCCGCTCAGGTCGAGCTTGAAGTGGTCGGCCACCGCCTCCCAGAACGTCGCGGGATTCTCGATCGACCACTGGTGGAGGTCCAGGTAGCCGCTGCCGGGCCTGGGCCCGCCGTGCTCGGCCGCCGTGGCCATGAACCCGTTCAGCCGGGAATGCTCCTTCAGGCCCGCTCCGGGCCTCCAGAGCGTGCTTGCCGCTTGCTCCACTGCTGCTCCTCTCATCCACCCCGTCGGGCTCGCCGTCTCACCGGCATCTGACCGAGTCACTATGCGATCTATTGCTATATTCGAATTATACGAATATTTCAGTCCCGCGGGGGCGATTCGGGACCGGACGGAAGGAAGTGGGGCGGTTGGAGGCTTTTGATGAGGTTGTCGACGTGCTGGTCGTCGGTTCCGGCGCGGCCGGCATGGTCGCGGCCCTGACCGCGAAGTCGGCCGGGCTCGAACCCGCCCTGATCGAGAAGAGCACCTACTTCGGCGGCTCGACCGCGCGCTCCGGCGGCGGCGTCTGGGTGCCGAACGCCCCGCAGCTCGTCCGCCAGGGAGAGAGCGACGACCCCGACGAGGTCCGCGCCTACCTGACCCGTCTCGCCGGCGACCGGGTCCCCCAGGAGCGGATCGACCGCTATCTCGACAAGGCGCCCGAGATGATGGGCTTCCTCGAGGGCCAGAGCCCCTACCTGGCCGGGGGCTTCTTCTGGATCCGCGGCTACTCCGACTATCACCCCGAGCTGGGCGGCAACCCGCTCGGGCGCGGCCTCTGGGCGACCCCGATCGACAAGCGCCTGCTCGGCGACGAGATGGAGTTCCTCCATCCCGGGGTGCGACGCATGCAGCTGCCGCTCGGCGCCTGGATCACCTCGGTCGACCTCCACGACCTGCTCACCTACCGCTGGGGCGGCCTCTCCCACAAGAAGATCTTCGGCAAGCTGGCCTGGCGGGTCCTGCGGGCCCGGGTCACCGGCGAGCGGATCGGCGTGAGCGGGCAGGCCCTGATCACCCGGCTCCGGCTCGCCCTCCGCGAGCACGGCATCGAGATCCAGCGGCAGACCCCGATGCTCCGCCTGATCCACGAGGACGGCGAGGTGGTCGGGGCCGAGATCGAGCGGGCCGGGGCGACCCGGCGGGTGCGTGCCGAGCGCGGCGTGGTGCTGGCCAGCGGCGGCTTCGACCACAACGCGGTGATGAGGATGGAGTACCAGCCCGAGCTGTCCGAGGACTGGAGCCTGGGGGCGGCGACCAACGAGGGCGACGGGATCCTCGCCGGCGAGGTGCTGGGCGCGGATCTGGACCTGATGGAGG
Source organism: Solirubrobacterales bacterium (assembly GCA_017304845.1). Classification (GTDB taxonomy): domain Bacteria; phylum Actinomycetota; class Thermoleophilia; order Solirubrobacterales; family 70-9; genus 67-14. The sequence goes on along the minus strand of JAFKLL010000026.1, from coordinate 28,853 downwards.
ACCGCTGGTGGATGCCGACCATGCCCTCCGCCGCCGACGGTTCCCTGGTCGGCCTGGTGGCCGAGCGCCAGTACCCGAACCAGTTCGTGGTCAACGGGGCGGGGGAGCGGTTCGTCAACGAGGCGACCCCCTACGTCGTCTTCTGCCAGCGGCAGATCGCGGGGCAGCGCACCGGGGTCCGCCACATCCCGGCCTGGATGATCCTCGACTCGAAGGCTTGGAAGCGGAACGTGATCGCCGGCCATCTGCCGCTCACCCCGTTCCCGAAGTCCTGGAAGCGGCTGGGGACGGCCCACCAGGCGCCGACGCTCGAGCTGCTGGCCGAGAAGATCGACGTCCCCGCCGAGGCGCTGCGGGCCACCGCCGACCGCTTCAACCGCTTCGCCCGGGCCGGGGTCGACGAGGACTTCCACCGCGGCGAGACCGCCTACGACAACTACTACGGGGACCACTCGCTGGCCAACCCGAATCTGATGCCGGTCGAGCGGGGCCCGTTCTACGCCCTGGCCCTCACGCCCGGCGACCTCGGCACCAAGGGCGGACTGGTCACCGACGTCGACGCGCGGGTCCTCGACCAGTCGGGCGAGCCGATTCCCGGCCTCTACGCGGCCGGGAACGTCTCCTCCTCCGTGATGGGCACCAAGTACGCGGGCCCCGGCTCGACCCTGGGCCCGGCGATGACCTTCGCCTACCTGGCGGGCCGTCACCTGGCCGCGTGAGCCCGGCGCGGGGCTCAGTCGGGCCTGAGGTCTCCGGCCACCTCGTCGCCGCCGGTCTCGCGGATCCGGTCGAGCAGGAGGATCAGCTCTTCATGCGATTCGGTCGAGAGGGCGTCCATGCCGAACCTGTCGGCGTTCAAGACCTGGGTCGCCTGGCCCGCCACGTTGCGGCCGGCGACCGTGAGGGTGGCCAGGGTGGTCCGTCGGTCCGAGGGATGCGGGGTGCGCTCGACGTAGCCGTCTCGCTCGAGCCGGTCGATCAGGCTGGTGACACTGGTCGGATGCACCTGGAGCCGCTCGCCGATCTTGCCGAGCGGCAGCGAGCCCTCGCGGGTGAAGTAGAGGAGCATCAGGGCTTCATAGCGAGCGAAGGTCAAGTCGAAGGGGGCGAGCAGCAGGTTGAGGTGGCTCATCACGATCTGCTGCGCCCGCATCAGGGTGGTCACCGCGGCCATCGATGGCGCCGGCTCCTCGCCCCAGTGCTTCTCCCATTGGCGGCGGGCTTCCCGCAGCAGGTCGATGCGCTCGGTTGTGGTTTCCGACGAAGCCATCGATGGAAGGATTACACAGAAATACTCGGATGCCCTACTATCTGACTTCCTAACTCATGGAACCCACTTCGACACCAGCCGCCGACAAAGCCGCCTCCGACGCCGCCCGCAAGGCCGCCGAAGCCGCGGAAAAAGAGTTCACCACCATGTCGGGCAAGTCGATCCGCGCCCGCTACGGCCAGGAGGATCTGCAGGGCGACGCCGACGTCAAGATCGGCGAGCCCGGCCGGTACCCCTTCACCCGGGGCCCGTACGAGTCGATGTACCGGGGCCGCAACTGGACGATGCGCCAGTTCGCCGGGTTCGGCACCGTCGAGGAGACCAACGAACGGTTCCACTACCTGCTCGACCACGGCCAGACCGGCCTCTCGACCGCCTTCGACATGCCCACCCTGATGGGCTACGACTCGGACCACGCCCGCTCGCTCGGCGAGGTCGGCCGCGAGGGCGTCGCCGTCGACACGATCGACGACATGGAGATCCTCTTCCAGGGCATCCCGCTCGGCGAGGTCTCGACCTCGATGACGATCAACGCCCCGGCCGCGATCCTGCTCGCCTTCTACGTGCTGGTCGGCGAGCAGCAGGGCGTGCCCTCGGAGAAGCTCTCGGGCACGATCCAGACCGACATCCTCAAGGAGTACATCGCCCAGAAGGAGTGGTGCTTCCCGGTCGAGCCGGCGATGCGCCTGGTCACCGACATGGTCGAGTACTGCACCGATCAGATGCCGCGCTGGCACCCGATCTCGATCTCCGGCTACCACATCCGCGAGGCCGGGGCGACCGCCGCCCAGGAGCTCGCCTTCACGCTCAAGGACGGGTTCACCTACGTCGAGCGGGCGATCGAGCGGGGCATCGACGTCGACGCCTTCGCGCCCCGCCTCTCCTTCTTCTTCAACGCCCACATCGACTTCTTCGAGGAGATCGCCAAGTACCGGGCCGCCCGTCGGATCTGGGCCCGCGAGCTGAAGGAGACCTACGGCGCCAAGAAGCCCGAGTCGATGCGGCTCCGCTTCCACACCCAGACCGCCGGCGTCTCGCTGACCGCGCAGCAGCCGCTCAACAACATCGTGCGCACCGCGATCGAGGCGCTGGCCGGGGTGCTCGGCGGCACCCAGTCGCTGCACACCAACTCCTTCGACGAGGCGCTCGCCCTGCCGACCGAGGAGGCGGTCCGGGTCGCGCTCCGCACCCAGCAGATCATCGCCGAGGAGACCGGGGTCACCAACACCCCGGACCCGCTCGGCGGCTCCTACTTCGTCGAGTCCCTGACCGACGAGCTCGAGGCCGACGCCTACGAGTACTTCCGCAAGATCGACGAGCTCGGCGGCATGGTCGAGGCGGTCCGCCAGAACTTCCCGCAGCGCGAGATCGGCGAGGCGGCCTTCGACTTCCAACGGCGGGTCGACGACGGCGAGTTCACGATCGTCGGCGTCAACCAGTACGTGACCGAGGAAGAGGAAGTGCCGCTGCTCCACATCGACCCGGCGCTCGAGACCAAGCAGGTCGAGCGGCTCGCGGCGACCAAGGCGAAGCGGGACTCGGCCGCGGTCGAGTCGGCGCTCGCCTCGCTCAAGGAGGCCGCCGCCGGCGAGGCCAACCTCATGTACCCGATCCTCGACGCCGCCCGGGTCCACACCACGGAGGGCGAGATGATCGAGGCGATGCAGGAAGTCTTCGGCACCTACACGGAGACCCCGGTCTTCTAGCTAGGGTTCGATCGGATGAGCTCAGCAGTCGCAGAACCGAAGACCGACCGCAAGATCCGCGTGGTCGTGGCCAAGCCCGGCCTCGACGGCCATGACCGGGGGGCGAAGATCATCGCCCGCGCCCTGCGCGACTCCGGCATGGAGGTCATCTACACCGGCCTCCACCAGACCCCGGAGCAGATCGTCGAGACGGTGATCCAGGAGGACGCGGACGCGATCGGCGTCTCGATCCTCTCCGGCGCCCACATGACCCTGGTCCCGAAGATCCTCGAACTGCTCAAGGAGGAAGGGGTCGACGACGTGCTGATCACGGTCGGCGGCACCATCCCCAACAAGGACATCGACGACCTCAAGGCGATGGGCGTCTCCGGCGTCTTCACCCCGGGATCCCCGACCGAGGCGATCGTCGAGTTCATCCGCTCCGGCGTCTCCCGCCGCGAGCTCTAGTCGTCGGGATCCAGGACCTTCTCGTCGAATAGGGACAGCACCCAGACGAGGATGAGCACCAGCAGCATCAGGGGCGCCAAGGCGATCCCGCATCCGGTCATCACCGCACGTTCCTTGACCTCCTCCCACCGGGTCATGGGTGAATCGGCCGCCACATCGTCGTCGAGCCCGTCCCGGTCCAGATAGACGCACTCCTTGAAGGAGATCGGTAGATCGGCGCGGCTGACCTTGACCTCGACGTACATGCCGCAGGGAGGGCCCGGCTCGTCCGGTTCGTCGTAGAAGGAGACCTGGATCTTGTAGCTGCGTCCGCTCGGGCCTTTCACCATCCGGCGGGAGACCTCGTCGTTGCGGGCGAGCGCCTCGTCATAGGTCATCGGCCAGAGCTCGTGGAGCTCGTCGAACGCGATCTGTCTGCCTTCCGCCACTCCCATGCGGGCGAGCATATGGAACCTCCCGGGTAGGGTTCGCGCATGACTGCGATCGAGACCTTCACGCTGCGGGACGTCGGGCCGAAGGGCGGTCTGGAGCAGGCCGAGATGGTGGCCGGCAGGATCGTCGACTTCATCGGCAAGGCCGAACGGTCGCTGGTCCTGGCGCTCTACGACATCCGCCTCCCGGACCCGGTCGGGGAGACGGTCGCGGACGCCTTCCGCGCCGCGGCCGAGCGTGGGGTGAAGGTGCGGCTCGCCTACAACGACGTGCCGGAGGATCCGAACGCCGGGGATTTCCTGCCCGCGATCCACCCGCCGCCGGAGACCAATCCCGAGATCCTCTCGCGGCTGCCGATCGAGACCGTGCCGATCAGCGGCATCCCCGACCTGATGCACCACAAGTACATGGTGCGGGACGAGGACGCGGTCTGGACCGGCTCGGCCAACTGGTCGGTGTACTCGTGGACCCGGCAGGAGAACGTGCTCGCCGTGATCGAGTCGGCGGAGATCGCCCGCGAGTACCTGGAGAACTTCGAGGAGCTGTGGCGGACCCGCAAGGTCGAACGCTCCGGGGACGGCGACCCGAACCCGATCCGGGTCGGGGACGCCACCGTCCGGGCCTGGTTCACCCCCGGTCACGGCGAGGCCCTGGCGCAGCGGATCGCGACCCGGCTGGGCTCCGCCCGGCGCCGGATCCGGATCGCCTCGCCGGTCCTGACCTCGGGCCCGATCCTCAGCACGCTGGCCGAGCTGGCGGGCCGCACCGACCTCGACATCGCGGGGATCGTGGACGAGCCGCAGACCGATCGCGTCTACGAGCAGTGGGCGACCACCGGGTCGAAGTGGAAGATCCCGCTGCTCACCCGGGTGATCGAGGCGCTGCCCTTCAACGGCAAGCGCTCGGTGCCCTGGGGGACCGGCACGACCCGGGACTTCATGCACGCCAAGGTGACCGTGGCCGACGACACGGTCTTCCTCGGTTCGTTCAACCTCTCCCGGTCGGGCGAGAAGAACGCCGAGAACATGATCGAGATCGAGGATCCCGCCATCGCCGAGGCGTTGGCCGCCTTCATAGACGAGACGCGCGAGCGTTATCCCCGGAGCTCCGTCCCCTCTTAGCCGCAACATGTTGGACCAGTTGGGCTAGCATGTTGGACCAGTTGGGCCGGTCGGTCGAAACTGGAGGAGGAGAGGCATGAGGACGATTCGCAGAACGGCTGTCGCGATCCTGGTCGCGATCGGTCTCACGGTGATCTGCTGGCCCGCGACCGCGGGCGTGGCGACCCAGTGCCAGCTCCTGCCCGGCGGGACGATCGGCGACGAGGAACCCGCTCCCGTGCCCAACCGGGCCGGCGAGCCGACCGACCGAGGCCCCGGCGCCAAGGGCCCCAACCCGACCGTCGACGGACTGCCGACCCGGGTCGACCTCCACTCCACGACGATGGGCCAGAACCGCAACTACTACTTCGCGGTCAAGGCCGGCAGGCTGTACGTGAAGCCCAACTTCGAGCGGACCGGCAAGACCGGCGGCTGGGAGCACGTGGCGACGCCCGACTGCCTCGACGGGGACATCCGGGAGATCGACGTCGACGACGACGAGCTGATCGCGATCAACTCGAGCAGGCAGATCTTCGGCATGGACAAGGCGCTCGAGATCCCCGCCGAGTTCAACTGGAGCACGCGCTGGGGCTTCCCCTTCTGGGCCGGTGAGGGGTACACGGTTCCCAAGGACGCCGTGGCCTGGGCCTGGACGGTGATCTCGCCGCGTGAATCGGAGTACTGGACCGACCCGGCCGGCAACCGCTACCCGGTCGGCGAAGGCAAGTGCTCCCATGTGCTCAGCCTGCGCGGGGACCGCACCCGGATCACCATGAACGACCCGTGGCTGCCCCAGGACCGCAGCTACGAGGTCGGCGGGCCGCGTCGCGGGACCTTCAGGATGAGCAACCTGGCCGCCTCCGGCTCGGTCCTCTTCGTGATCGGGAACCACGGCGACATGTACACCCGGCTCTGGGACTTCGACATCGCCGGCCTCGACAACGTCTTCTTCCCCTACTCGTACGAGGACCAGCGCGGGCGCGGGGGCGAGGACGGGCCGATCCAGCTGCCGGGAGCCCACTGGGTCCAGCAGCCGAAGATCGACGGCAAGATCACCAACCGGATCAGCATCACCACGGTCGGCCGCGGCACCGAGCATCGCACGCTTCGGGTCGAGGGCAGGAACGCCAAGGGCGTGCCCGGCTTCTGGCAGAAGGACCTCTACGTGCTCGACCGCGGATCCTCCGGGTGGAAGTTCATCGCCACGCCGAAGGCGAGGGTGACCGGCAAGCCGCTCGACAATCCGCGCTACGACGCCAGCCAGAAGGGCGCCGCCCGCCCGGATGACAGCCGCTACGTCCTGGAAGGCGGCGGCTACTCGGCGGAGATCCCCGACTTCAACCTCCATCTCGGCCGGTCGGTTCTGCGGGTGAACCTCTCCAGCGGCAAGACGCTGGACATGAACCTCTTCCTCGACGATGTCGTCCGGGTGACCCCGCGCGAACGCGGCCTCGACGACGTCCCGCGCCAGGTCAACGGCACGATCGGCGTGACCGCCGCGAACCGCGGGCTAGCTGCCGGCGACGACGAGGCGCGGGAGTTCATCGAGAACGTGCTCGGCGGCAAGGACTTCACCAAGACCACGATCTCGGCCACCGCCTCGTCGCTCACGATGGAGGACCTGGGGCTGACCTTCACGGCCTCCGGCGGCAGGAGCGCTCCGGTGAAGGACCCGGCGTTCGGTTCGCTTTCGCTGAGCCGGAAGGGCAGGGGCCTCCGGTTCTCCTTCGAGACGATGACCGAAAGCCCGGCCGGCATCGTGGTCAGGCAGATCCGGAACCAGCGCGGCAAGAAGGTGAACCGGGTCGCGGCCCGCCTGACCAGGACCGCCGGCTTCACCTGGAACCCGCGCCGGCTCGCCCGCGGCACCTACCGGGTCACCGTCAGCTCGATGGGCCTCGGCGGACGCCTCGACACGCGCCGGTTCAAGGTGAAGCGCACCGGCAAGGGGTTCAGAATCAGCCGATGATCGACCCGCTCGCCTCGGCTGCGGTGCCCGACTTCGTGCGGGAAGCGCAGTCGATGCTGCGCGACGGCTCCAACTTCCAGTGGTCGACAGTGACCCTGCTGGGGTTGGTGATCTACGTCTACTCGGTCGAGGTCGAGCGTCGGCGCTGGGACGTCGTCCTGGCCGGCCTCGCCTTCTCGATGATGGATCTCTTCAACGAGCTGGTCAACTCGGCGATCTTCCACCTGACCGACCGGGCGCCGCTCTGGACGGTGACCGGCGACACCAGCTACCTGATCTTCATCGGCTTCACGATCGAGATCCTGCTGCTCTTCGCGGTCTCCGGTGTCGCTTTCGTGAAGACGCTGCCGACGGACCGCCGGGCGAAGATCCTCGGGCTGCCGAATCGGGTCTTCCTCGCGCTCCTCTTCTCGGTGTTCTGCGTGATCGTCGAGATCTTCCTGGTCCACACCGGGTACTTCCACTGGGACTACTGGTGGTGGAACGAGCCGTTCGTCCCCTTGATCGTGATCTTCGGCTATGGCACCTTCTTCGCGGTCGCCACATGGGTCTACGACATGGGGTCGAATACCCGGCGGCAGATCCGGGTAGTCGGGAGCATGGCGACGATCAACCTCCTGCTCGGGATCGGCCTCGGGCTGGCCGGCTGGCTCTGACCATGCTGCCGCTCCGAGGCAAGGCCGCCGATGCCCTGGACGGAGCGATGGACCTGCTGGTCGTGCCCGGCTTCAGCCGGATCGGATACGCGGCCCGGCGCCGCATGTTCGAGTGGGGGATGCCGGACCTGACCGGCCGCCGCGTGATGATCACCGGCGCGACCTCCGGCCTGGGTCTGGCCGGGGCGATCGACCTCGGGAGATGCGGGGCGAAGGTCCATCTGGTCGCCCGAGACGAGGCCAAGGGAAGGGCGGCCCTGGCCGAGGTCGGCCGGGACGCGGAGCTCCATCTCTGCGACCTGTCCAGCCTGGTCGAGATCCGCCGGTTCGCGACCGGGTTCCTCGACTCGGGCGAGCGGCTCGACGTGCTGATCGCCAACGCCGGCGTCATGCCGGCCGAACGCGAGCGCACCGAGGAAGGCTTCGAGCTGACCTTCGCGACCAACCTGCTCGGGCCGTACCTGCTGACCGACCTGCTGCTGCCGCGCCTGCGGGAGGGGAGGGACCCCCGGGTGATCGTGATGAGCTCCGGCGGGATGTACTCGACCGGCTTCGACCTCGACGATCCGCAGCTCGACCGGCGCGAGTACAGGCCGACCGCGTTCTACGCCCACGCCAAACGCGGCGAGGTGATGCTGGCCGATCAGTGGCAGCGCCGCGAGCCCGAAGGCGGGGTCTCCTTCTGCTCGATGCATCCGGGCTGGGCCGTGACCCCCGGCATGAGCGCCGCCCTGCCCGGGTTCCACCGCCTGACCGGGCCGATCCTGAGGGATCCCCATCAGGGCGTCGACACGGCGATATGGTTGTCCGGCGCCTCGCCCCGACGGGCTCCGGGCGGGCGTTTCTACCAGGACCGCCGGGCCCGGGCCAAGGAACGGCTGCCCGGCACGGAAGGCTCTCCGGCGGATGGCGTCCGCCTGGCGGAGATGCTCTCCGGGCTGGTCGGCGACCTCCCCGATTGACTCGTCAGTCAATACGTCGCAAATCCCGGTAAGATTGCGCGTCGCATACTGCATCTCTGGCTCTCCACCTCGAATTCAGGAGAGTCCTCTCGCAAGACCCCCTAAGGAGGCTTCAGTTGAAGATCTGCGTCCTGGTCAAAGATGTGCCAGACGCCGCGGTACAGAAGCGCATCGATCCCGGCACCATGAGGCTCGATCGCAGCGGCGAGAACACCCTTAACCCCTTTGACACCCACGCCATCGAGGCTGCCATGCAGCTGAAGGAAGGCGGCGAGCTCCAGGTCGACGAAATCGTCGCTGTGACCATGGGCACCAACACCGCCCAGCGCGCCCTGCAGAAGGCCGTCGCGCTCGGTGCCGACCGCTCGGTCCACCTGGCCGACGAAGCCCTCGCGGGCTCCGACGTCTGCGCCACCGGCCTCGCCCTGGCCAAGGTCCTCGAGTCCGAGGCCCCGGACCTGGTCCTGCTGGGCCAGCAGTCCGACGACGGCGAGTGCTACACGATCGGCGCCGTCGTGGCCGATCACCTCAAGATGCCGTCGCTGACCCAGGTCATCGACATGAAGGTCGACGGCGACAAGATCCGCTGCGAGCGTCAGGCCGAGTACGGCTACGACACCGTGGCGCTGACCCTGCCCGCCGTGATCTCGGTCGGTGACGCGATCAACGAGCCGCGTTACCCGAGCCTCAAGGCCATCATGGGCGCCAAGAAGAAGCCGCTGGACACCAAGTCCGCCGGTGACGTCGGCATCGACGCCTCGCAGGTCGGCGAAGCCGGTTCGCAGACCACGGTCATCTCGCTCAACGAGCCTCCGGTGAAGGAAGCCGGCGAGATCATCGAAGACGAAGACACCGCGGAGACCGTCGAGAAGATTGTCGCGTGGCTCGAGGAAAGGAAGCTGATCTAAATGGCCGGCATTCTCGTTTACGCCCTGCATGACGACGAGGGCAACTTCAACAAGAACTCGCTCGGCGCTCTCTCCGAGGCCGCCAAGCTGGCCGGCGAGCTCGGCACCGAGGCCGCCGCGGTCATCGTCGGCGACATCGCTGACGACGCTGCCGCCGGTCTCGGCAAGTACGGCGTGACCAAGGTCTACCGTGCGAAGAACGTCCAGGAAGGCCTGGCTCAGCCGATCGTCGACGTGATGGCCAAGGTCATCCAGGACGACGGCTTCACCTACGCCCTGTTCGGCGGCGGCCTGCTCGGCTTCGAGATCGGTGCCGGTCTGACCGCCCGTCTCGGCGCCGGTGTGACCATGGAGGTCACCAAGGTCAAGGTCGACGGTGGCAAGCTCATCTCCGAGCGCCCGATCCTGCAGGACTCGAAGATCGCCGACGTCGGCTACGTCTCCGAGCCCGGCATCATCATCGGTCGCCTCAACGCGTTCGACATCGTCGAGGGCTCCGGCTCCGCCGAGGTCGTCGACGTCGACGTCGAGCTCTCCGAGTTCTCGACCAAGGCCGAGATGATCACCCGTGGCGAGCAGCGTGGCGCCGACGTGGACATCGAAGCCGCCGACATCCTGATCGGTGGCGGTCGTGGCCTCGGCTCCGCCGACGGCTTCAAGGACTGCGAGGAGCTCGCCGGTGCGTTCGACAACGGCGCCGTCGCGGCCACCCGCGCGGTCGTCGACGCCGGCTGGTACCCCTACGCCGCCCAGATCGGCCAGACCGGCAAGACGGTCGCGCCGAAGCTGTACCTGGCGGTTGGCGTCTCCGGCGCCATCCAGCACAAGGTCGGTATGCAGAACTCCGAGAACATCGTGGCGATCAACAAGGACGCGAACGCCCCGATCTTCGAGTTCTCCGACCTCGGAATCGTCGGCGATCTGAACAAGATCATGCCGAAGCTCACCGAGGCCATCAAGGCCAAGAAGGGCTAGCAGTACGGCCCCGGCCGGGGGAGCCAGCCGCTCCCCCGGCCGCGTGGGCCACCCGCTTCACCGGCACCTCGTGCCGTCGCAGTAAAGCCTTCGCATCACCCAAGAAGAACTTCTCGTCTCACCACCAGAGCCGTCCCGAAAGGACCAAGCATGCCGCCCGTAGCGCCCTCTGAATATCCGCCCCCCTTTGATTCCGAAAGCGTCATCGTCGCGCCCACCGATCCCGAGGATGAGCGCATCGAAGTAGGCGTCGCGATCGTCGGCGGTGGCCCCGCCGGCCTGGCCGCCGCCGTCAAGACCCTCCAGCTGCTCGAGAAGAAGCCGGAGCTGATGGAGAAGCTCGGCGAGGTCCCCGTGGCCGTCGTCGAGAAGGGCAAGGTCTGTGGCGCCCACGCCATGTCCGGCGCCAACATGCGCCCCTCCGCCATGGAGGAGCTCTTCCCCGACATGCCGCGCGAGGAGTGGCCGGTCTACCGCGAGGTGACCAAGGACGCGGTCTACCTGCTGACCGAGAAGCTCGCGCTTCCGCTCAAGCCGATGCCGCCGAACTTCAAGAACCACGGCAACTACGTCACCTCCGTCGCCAAGCTCTCCCGCTTCCTCGCCGAGAAGGCCGAGGAGATGGGCGCCTACATCCTCACCGAGACCACGGCCGACAAGCTGCTGGTCGAGGATCAGATCGTCAAGGGCATCCGCTCCGGTGACCGCGGCCGCGGCCGCCAGGGCGAGGAGCTCGGCAACTTCGAGCCCGGCATGGACCTGGTCGCCAAGGGCACCGTCCTGGCCGAGGGCGTGGTCGGGCACCTGACCTACGCCGCCCTCGATCACTTCGACATCAACGGTCTCGACCCGCAGCGCTTCGAGCTCGGCGTCAAGGAGATCTGGGAGGTCGAGGAGCCGCTCGACCAGGTCATCCACACCATGGGCTGGCCGCTGCGCAAGGCCGCCAAGTACAAGGAGTTCGGCGGTTCCTTCATCTACCCGATGGAAGACAACAAGGTCTGCATCGGCTTCGTCGCCGGTCTCGACTACACCGACGCCACCTTCTCGGTCCACGACGCCCTCCAGCAGTTCAAGACCCACCCCTTCGTCAAGAAGATCCTCAAGGGCGGCAAGCGGGTCGGCTGGGGCGCCAAGACCATCCCGCAGGGTGGCTACTGGTCGATGCCGAAGCGTCTCTCCGTCCCCGGCATGGTCATCGCGGGCGACAACGCCGGCATGGTCAACGTGGCCGAGCTCAAGGGCGTCCACTACGCGATGCACGCCGGCATGTACGCCGCCGAGGCGATCGTCGACGCCCTCGAGAAGGACCAGGTCGACTTCTCCGCCTACGACGAGAAGGTCCACAACTCGATCATCGAGAAGGACCTCTACAAGACCCGTAACGCGAGCCAGCCGTTCACCCGAGGCTTCTTCTTCGGTGGCGCCATGGCTTCGACCATGACGCTGACCCAGGGTCACTTCCCGGGCGGTCACTGGAAGAACCACGACGACGCCACCTACAAGATGGAGATCGGCAAGGCCTCCGAGAAGTACCCGGAGCCGGACGGCGAGTACACCTTCGACAAGCTGTCCTCGGTCTTCCTCTCGGGCAACGCGACCCGCGACGACGCGCCGAACCACGTGCGGATCCAGACCGAGGTCCCGCGCGAGGTCGCGCAGACCTGGGTCTCGATGTGCCCGGCGCAGGTCTACGAGATCCCCGAGGATCAGCTCGAGTCCGACGCCCCGATCGTGGACGTCCATGTCACTGCATCGAACTGCGTCCAGTGCGGCGCGATCACGGCCAAGGGTGGCCGTCTGACGCTGCCGGAAGGTGGCGACGGACCGCTCTACACCGAGACCTGATCGACGGGCCGGAGAGAGCCGGTCACAGATCAAGCGCCAAGTAGTGCGAAGCGGCGCCGGGAAGACCCGGCGCCGCTTTTCGTTGGGCCGTCTGTTTGGCCGCGGGTGCCGCCGGATATATGTGAGGAAACGCTCACAATCAACGGCGGGAGGAAATCGTGGATCAGGCAGGCAGGGTGAAGAAATCGGAAACGGGAGGGAGGCGCAGGCGGCTGCCGTCACCGGCGTTGATCCTCTCCCTGGTGGCGCTCTTCGTGGCACTGGGCGGCACGGCGACCGCGCTCAAGGGCAAGTGGTCGGTCAAACGGGACGACATCGCGCCGAAGGCGGTCGGCGCCAACCAACTCGGACCGCGGGCGGTCACCAACGCGAAGCTGCGCGGCAACGCCGTCCGCAGCAAGCAACTCGCCGACTACGCGGTCGGACCCTGGAAGCTACGGCTCGGCACGACCGCGGCCGCACTGGGTGAATCGTCGACCACCTCGAACGTCCCGGTCGACCTCAGCGGTCCCACCGCGACGGTCCAGATCCCGGCCCCCGGCGGCATGGTCGCGATCCAGGCCGAGGCGTCGATGCGGGCGACCGGCAACAACAGCGCCCGCGTCTACCTGTACGAACCGAGCACGATCCCGAATCCGGTGATGATCCACCGGACCGACGCGAGCAGCTTCCAGACGAGGATCTCCACGCCCGGCATCGGGGCGGGAGACGGAGTGACCAGCCGGGTCAGGGCCGGATGGATCGTGATGCCGGTCTCTCCGGGGACGAAGACGTTCCAGCTGCGCTACAGCACAACCGGCGGGACCGCGATCTTCAAGGATCGGATCCTCAGAGTGGCTGTCATCCGCTAGAGATCAGGCAGCCTCGCGGAACTCCAGGTCGATGATCTCGGCACCGTAGAGACGGGAATCGAACGGCGATCCCTGCACCTCTTGGACGGGGCCGGACATCGATCGGGGCTTCCGCGGCGGGATGGTCCACTCGTCGCAACCCTTGAAAGCATCAGCAAAACGCTGCGCCTTGGTGCTGCGCGGCCGGGCCTGGTCAAATACCTCTCGAGCCATACGGACGATCCTCCTCCGGAAGGGGTTATGGAAAGTCTCTTCGCCCCTTCGGACGGAAAACCTGCCAAAAACCCCGCAATTTGCGAAAAACGCTCTTTCGAGGCCCCACGGTGGAGCCGCACCCAATTCCGCGAGATGCAGATTCGCGCCATATAGCGCACCCAATCCGCATCTCGCGCCCGTCCGCGGGTGCTCTGCCGGGGGCCGCCCTGACCACAGGCTCCGGTGGTTTGACGTCTTCTCTAGAATGTCTTGTATGAAGGCAGATATCCACCCCGAATACACGCTCGCGAACGTCTCCTGTTCGTGCGGCAACCAGTTCTACACGCGGTCGACCAAGTCTGACCTGCATGTCGAACTCTGCTCTGCCTGCCACCCCTTCTACACCGGCAAGCAGAAGCTGGTTGACACCGGCGGACGGGTCGAGCGCTTCCAGCGCCGCGCTGCCAAGCGCGCCAAGGCCGCCGCAGGCCAGAACTAGCCTCCGCTGGACCGGGCGACGGTCCGCGAGCATGAATGAAGCCGAACGGCGCCTCACCTGAAGGGTCTGGCGCCGTTTCGCCTGCCCTGGAACAGGGTTCCGCGCCCGCGCCCGCGCCGCTGGAAGCGAAGCGCGACGCCCCGGTCGGCGGTCAGGCGGTGCTGGAGGGCGTGATGATGCGCGGCGTCACCACCTGGGCGGTGGCGGTCCGCCGGCCCGACGGCCAGATCCAGACCACGCTCGACAAGGTGCGGCCGTGGGCCCGGCGGAACCCGATCCTCCGCTGGCCGATCATCCGGGGCATCGTCGCCCTGGCCGAGTCGCTCAAGATCGGCTTCCGCGCGCTCGGCATCTCCGCCAACGCCCAACTCGAGGAGGGGGAGGAGGAGACCGAGATCGGCGGCGCCGCCTGGGGCCTCACCATCTTCGTCTCGCTCGCCTTCGCGATCCTGCTCTTCTTCGTGATCCCGGTCGGGTTGACCAGCCTGATCAAGGACTGGCTCGATTCCGCCTTCCTGTTCTGGCTGGTCGAGGGGCTGGTCCGGACCGGCATCTTCATCGGCTACATCGTCGCGATCTCCCGGCTGGAGGATCTGCGACGGGTGTTCGAGTACCACGGCGCCGAGCACAAGACGATCTCCTGCTACGAGGCCGAGGACGAGCTGGTGCCCTCGCGGGCCAAGCTCTACTCCCGCCTCCATCCCCGCTGCGGCACCAGCTTCCTGCTGATCGTGATGGTGGTGGCGATCTTCGTCTTCGCCCCGCTGGGCCTGCCGGCCTGGTACTGGCTGCTGCTGTCACGGATCGTCGGGGTGCCGCTGATCGCCGGCATCGCCTACGAGCTGATCAAGTGGGCCGGGCGCAACCGCGAGAAGTCCTGGGTGCGCACGATCATGTGGCCGGGCCTCATGCTCCAGAACCTGACCACCCGGGAACCGGACGAGGAACAGCTCGAAGTCGCGATCGCCGCCCTGAACGCGGTCCTCGAGGTGGAGAAGCCCGAGGACAACGCGTATCTCGAACCGATCGAGATTGTGGCTTAATGGCCTCGTGATCCAAAAGTTGGCCGAACAGATCGAGGCGCGATTCGCGGAGCTCGAGCAGCAGATGAGTGACCCCGAGGTGATCGGGGATCGTGAGCGCTACGCCGAGGTCGGCCGCGAGTACCGCCAGATGGAGCCGGCGAACGCGCTGGTCTCCGAGTACCGGACCCTCAGCGACGACCTCGAAGGGGCCCGCGAGCTGCTCGAGGAAGGCGAGGACGAGGAGCTCGAGAAGGTCGTCGACGAGGCCCCGGCCCGGCTGGAGGAGCTCGAGGAGGAGATCCGGCTGGCCATGGTCGAGCCGGACCCCAACGACGACAAGAACGTGATCGTCGAGATCCGGGCCGGCACCGGCGGCGACGAGGCGGCTCTCTTCGGCGGCGACCTCTACAAGATGCTGACCCGGTACGCCGCCGAGCGCGGCTACAGCACCGAGGTCCTCTCGCAGTCGGCGGCCGAGCACGGCGGCTTCAAGGAAGTCACCTTCGAGGTCCGCGGCGCCGGCGCCTACTCGGTCTACAAGTACGAGGGCGGAACCCATCGCGTCCAGCGCGTGCCGGAGACCGAGTCGCAGGGGCGCATCCACACTTCCACCGCCACCGTGGCGGTGCTGCCCGAGGCCGAGGAGGTCGAGGTCGACATCGACCAGAACGACCTCCAGATCGACGTCTACCGCTCCTCCGGCCCGGGTGGCCAGTCGGTCAACACCACCGACTCCGCGGTCCGGATCACCCACAAGCCGACCGGGATCGTGGTCTCGATGCAGGACGAGAAGTCCCAGCTCCAGAACCGGGAGAAGGCGATGAGGGTGCTGCGGGCGAGGCTCTACGAACGGCAGCTGGCCGAGCAGCAGGCGGCGATCGCCTCCGAGCGCAAGGCCCAGGTCGGGACCGGCGAACGCTCCGAGAAGATCCGCACCTACAACTTCCCCCAGGGCCGGGTCACCGATCACCGCATCAAGCTGACCGCGCATGACCTGGACGGCGTCATGAACGGGAACCTCTCCCAGTTCACCGACGCCCTCGCCGCCGAGGAGAAGCGCCAGCGCCTCGAAGCCCAGGCGGTCTGACCGTGCCCGGGGGTGAGGCGCGGGCCGCCGACGCCCTCGCGGCGGCGACCGACTCGTTCTCCGCGGTCGGGATCGAGACGCCGCGGCTCGATGCCGAACTGCTGCTCGCCGAGCTGGCCGGGACCGATCGCGCGACGCTGATCGTCGACCGCGACCTGACCCTCGAGCCGTCCGTGGCGAGGGCGTTCTCGGAAGCGGTCCGGCGGCGGCTGCGGCGGGAGCCGGTCGCCTACATCCTCGGCAGCCGCGGATTCCGTCACATCGAGCTGCTGGTGGACCGGCGGGTCCTGATCCCCCGGCCGGAGACCGAGATGCTGGTCGAGCTGGCCCTCGAGGTCGGCCCGACCGAGGTGCTCGAGATCGGAACCGGCTCCGGGGCGATCGCGCTGGCGGTCGCCGATGAGCTGCCCGACAGCCGGGTCGTCGCCACCGACGTCTCGGACGGGGCGCTCGAGGTCGCGATCGCCAACGCCCGCCGGCTCGGGCTGGGGGAGAGGGTCGAGTTCCGGCTCGGCTCCCTGCCGGAGGGGTCGGCCCGGTTCGATCTGATCCTGGCCAACCTGCCCTACGTGCCGGACAGCGACGGGCTGCCGCCCGAAGTCGGCCAGTGGGAGCCGGAAGGCGCGCTCTTCGGCGGCCCGGACGGGACCGATGTCATCGCCGAGGTCCTCGTCGGCATCGGCGCGGCGGGGATCGAGGCGCCGGTGATCGGGCTGGAGATCGGCCAGGGGCAGGGCGAGAGGGTCGCGGCGATGCTGCGGGCGTCCGGCTGGCCGGAGACCGAGGTCAGGCTCGATCTGGCCGGGATCGACCGGGTCGTGGTCGGTCGTCGGTCGCGGCCGGGAGTCGATGCCTGACATGATCGAGTGGTGAAGGTCGTAGCGACAAGCGTGAACGCCGGCGATGCCGCCCGGCAGGCCCTGGAGAGCTGCATCAGCAAGGGCGGCGTGGCCCTGTTCCCGGCCGACGGGCTCTACGGGCTCGCCTGCGACCCGTTGAACGAGAAGGCGATCCGTCGCATCCACCAGATCAAGGGCCGCGACGACGGCAAGCCCTCGGCGGTCATGTACCTGTCGCCCCTGGCGATGCGGGAGCTGATCCGCGATCTCGGCCAGAGGGTCAGCGAGGCGGCGGCGAGGCTGCTGCCCGGCCCGGTCACGCTGATCGTGCCCAACCCCCGTCACCGTTACCCGCTGGCCTGCCGCGAGGATGGTTCCCGGCTCGGCATCCGGGTCATCGACGGTCCTCTCTCCGGGGTCAGGTTCCCGCTCTTCCAGACCAGCGCCAACCTCAGCGGCGAGCCTGCCCCCTCGGTCTTCGAGGGCGTGGTCCCCGAGGTTCGGGAGCGGGTGGACCTGGCGATCGACGGCGGCCGCCTGACCGGACTTCCGTCGACCGTGGTCGACCTCACCGAGTACGACGAGCACGGCACCTGGGAGATCCTCCGCGAAGGTGGGATGAGCCGCGGCGACCTGATCGCGGCGCTGGGGCGCTGACGCCTCAGCAGCCCCGGCGGGCGTAGCCGCGCCAGGGCAGGCTGATCTTGCGCTGCGAGATGTTGTTCCGCTTGTCCAGCTCGAAGAGGACGTTGCCCGGGTCGAGGCGCAGCACGTAGGCGAAGCAGCCCTTGAGTCCGGTCACGTCGATCCACTGCTGGTCGTAGGTCGACGGGTAGATGTCCGACCAGCCGACCGAGGTCCCCAGCGTCACCCGACGGACCTTCGGGTTCTGGTTGCAGGCCGGATAGACCTCCTTCTCGGGCGAGCGGACCAGGTTCGGCGCGGTCCGTTCCAGATCCCGGAAGCAGTAGAACTGCTTCGGCCCGGTGCGGACCAGCTTCGTCTTCTTGCCGGCCGCGTTGATGCGCCAGAGCTCGAACCGCAGCGGGTCTCGGACCTTCCAGTAGGAGCCGCCCCACTTGTAGCCCACGGTGAAGAAACGCAGCCGGGCCTGGGTGGGGTGGAGCGAGTAGCCGCCGCCGCGCCGCCTGATCGCCTGGGTCACGTTCATCGAACGGACCCGGTCACGGTGGCCCCTGACCTCCATCGGCCCCAGGCCGCGACTCTGGATGTCGTTGGTCGCCCGCAGCAGTGCCCGGCCCTTCTCGGTCTTGCGGTCGAGGTACATCTCGGAGGGCTTGCCGATCTGCAGGTCGGGGCAGAGCAGGCGCTTGGCCACGTTCGGCGTGCGGCAGGGATCCGGCACCCCGCTCGGGCGTTCCGGGCTGAAGTCGGCGAGGGCGCTGCCCCCGGCTCCCGCCAGGACGATCGCGGCCGTCGCCAAGGCCCCTGCAATCCTCAACAGACTCGAGTCACGCACAGGCCGATGGTAGTCGAGCGTCGTGGGCGCCTGGCGCAACGCTAGGCTCGCCGCATGAAAATTGCGATGGGATCGGATCACGCCGGATTCGAGCTGAAGGAAGCTGTCAAGTCTCAACTCGAGGCGGCCGGGCACGAGGTCGAGGACGTCGGCACCCACAGCGCCGAATCGACCGACTATCCGCCCTTCGCGGCGAAGGCCGCCGAGCTGGTCGCCGACGGCAGCGCCGAGAAGGGCGTGATCGTCTGCGGCTCGGGGGTCGGGGTCTCGATCGTCGCCAACAAGGTCGACGGGATCCGGGCGGTCAACGCGCACGATCCGGCCGAGGCCGAGATGAGCCGCCGCCACAACGACGCCAACGTGGTCACCCTCTCCGGTGCCCGCCTCGGTCCCGATGACGCCAGGCCGATCGTCGAGACCTTCCTGGCCACCGACTTCGACGGCGGGCGCCACGCCCGACGAGTCGGCGAGATCGCCGAGGTCGAGAAGGGCAGGCTCTAGGCGGTTCGCCGCTGGTACCCTCGTCTTTCCCCGCCTACGAAAGGTTTTTCCAAGAATGAGCACCGTTTCCGAAGAGCTGCTTGACGCCGGCCTGGCCGAGGTCGACCCCGCTGTCGCCGATGCGATCAGGGGCGAGCTTGGTCGCGAGCGCAACACGCTCGAGATGATCGCTTCGGAGAACTTCGTCCCGAAGGCGGTGCTCGAGGCGGCCGGTTCGGTGCTGACCAACAAGTACGCCGAGGGTTACCCGGGTCGTCGCTACTACGGCGGCTGCGAGCAGGTCGACATCGTCGAGCAGCTGGCGATCGACCGTGCGATGGAGCTCTTCGGAGCCGAACACGCCAACGTCCAGCCGCACTCCGGCGCCCAGGCCAACAACGCCGCCTACATGGCGTTGATCGAGCCCGGCGACACGATCATGGGCCTGGCTCTCGACCACGGTGGGCATCTCAGCCACGGGATGAAGCTGAACGTCTCCGGCAAGCTCTACAACGTGGTTCCGTACCACGTCTCCCGTGAGGATTTCCGGGTCGACATGGACGAGGTCGCCCGTCTGGCCGAGGAGAACAAGCCGAACCTGATCGTGGCCGGCTGGTCCGCCTACCCGCGTCAGCTCGACTTCGCCGCCTTCCGCGAGATCGCCGACTCGGTCGGGGCCAAGCTGATGGTCGACATGGCCCACTTCGCGGGCCTGGTCGCGGCCGGGGTCCATCCCAGCCCGGTGCCGCATGCCGACGTCGTCACCACCACCATCCACAAGACCCTCGGCGGCCCTCGCAGCGGCATGATCCTCTGCAAGGAGGAGCTGAAGGCGGACGTCAACCGCGCTGTCTTCCCCGGCCAGCAGGGTGGCCCGCTGATGCATGTGATCGCCGCCAAGGCGGTGGCGCTGGGGATCGCCGGCACCGACGTCTTCGCGGAGCGTCAGCGTCGCACCGTCGAGAACGCCAAGGCGCTGGCCGCCGGGCTGATCGAGGGCGGGATCGATGTCCTGACCGACGGCACCGACGTGCATCTGGTCCTGGTCGACCTGACCTCGACCGGGCTGGACGGCCAGACCGGCGAGGATCGCCTCGACCAGGTCGGCATCACCGTCAACCGCAACGCGATCCCCTTCGACGAGCGTCCGCCGATGAACCCGTCGGGCCTCCGGATCGGCACGCCGGCCCTGTCCACCCGCGGCTTCACGCCCGAGGACATGACCGAGATCGCGGCGATCGTCTGCGGCGCCCTCGGCCCCGACTTCGAGTCTCAGCGCGACTCGCTGACCGCCCGCAGTCAGGCGCTGATGGACAAGTACCCGCTGTACCCGAGCCTCGGTTGAGGCCGGGTCGCCGAGCTAGGAACGCTTGAAGGTCTGGTTCGACTGCACGGCGGCCGCGCACCCCTTGGTGCTGCGGCCGGTGATCGAGCGCTTCCAGGCCCGGGGCGACGAGGTCCTGGTCACCGCCCGTGAGTACGGGCAGACGGTCGGCATCCTCGAGCTGCTGGAGATCCCGCACATGGTGGTGGGGGAGCACGGCGGCGCGTCTCGCTTCGGCAAGGCCCGGGCCCTGGCCGGCCGCTCGGCCCGGCTGGCCCGCCCGGTCTGGAAGTTCCGGCCGGATCTCGCCGTGGCCCACGGCTCGGTCGACCTGGCCCTGCTCTCGGCGGCCTTCTTCATCCCGTCGGCCCAGCTCCAGGACTACGAGTTCGCCGGGCTGCAGCGCCAGCTCGCCTTCCGCATCGCCAAGCGCGTCCTGGTCCCGGACACGATCCCGGCCGACCGCATGGCGAAGGTGGGGGCGAAGGGCGAGAAGCTGGTCCAGTACCCGGGCCTCAAGGAGGACTACTACCTCGCCGACTTCGAGCCCGACCCGGAGGTGATCACCGAGCTGGGACTGGACCGCGAGCGAGTCCTGGTCGTGGTCCGTCCGCCGCCGGAGACCTCCGAGTACCACGCCGACAACCCGCTCTACGAGCAGGTGATCGACCGCCTGGCCGAGGCGGAGGGCGTGACCGCGGTGATCATCCCCCGGACCGATGCCCAGGGCGAGAGTGCCCGCGCGAAGAACTCGCCGAACCTGGTCGTCCCCCGTCAGGCGGTCGACGCCCAGAGCCTGATCGCCTACTCCGACCTGGTGGTCAGCGCCGGCGGCACGATGAACCGCGAGGCGGTCGCCCTCGGAACCCCGGTCTACACGACCTTCGCCGGCAAGATGGGCGGGGTGGACGAGGCCCTGATCGCGGAGGGCCGCCTCCAGGTCCTCCAGAGCGCCGACCAACTCGATTTCGTCAAACGAACCGACGAAGCGGGCCCAACCAACCCCCGAGACGCCGAGATCCTCCTCCAAGGCATCCTCGGAGCCCTAACCTAGGCAAATCCCGCTCAGAAACATACGCCCGGCGTATGTTTCTACGCCGTTTGTGTGGGGGACTGAGGGAGGTGCGCTTTTGTTGCGCCACGGTCTTGTTTCGTCACACTTCTCTCGGGACGATCGGCGGCGGTGGATCCGATCCGAGAACTGGCCGAGCGGCAACACGGGATGGTCGCCCGACGGCAGCTTCTCGCCCTCGGCCTGTCCGACCGTCAGGTATTCCTCCGGACCGAGAGCGAACGCCTGGTGCAGGTCAGGCGAGGGGTGTACGCGCTCGGCCACCGCGAGCTGACCAGGGCGGCGATATGGATGTCCGCGGTGCTCGTCTGCGGGATCGACTCGGTCCTCTCTCACCGCAGCGCCGCCGCTCTCTGGGGGATCCTCGAATGGAACGGCCCGGTCGAGGTGTTGAGCCCGACCGCGGGCAGGAGGAGAGGACGGCAGGAGCCAGGCTCGCTGAGGCCCCCGCTGGTTCGGAAGCCGTGGAATCTCGATTCGACTCACGTGACCCGGGTCGACGGGATCCCAGTCACGACGCTCGCCAGGACATTGGTCGATCTGGCCGCCGTGCTGAACGAGGCTCAGCTGTCCAGGGCGTTGAACGAGGCTTCCGTGAAGAAGCTGCTCGACGTCGACGACCTGAGAAGGGTGGTCGGGGAGAGTGTCGGGCGGAAGGGCATCGCGACGCTCAGGGACCTGGTCGAACGACGCCATCCCCTCGTTGCCCGAACCAGGTCCGAGCTCGAAGCCCGCTTCTTGCTCTTGCTCGGGCGGATTCGATTCCCCGAGCCCCAGGTCAACGTGATGGTCGCCGGCTGCGAGGTCGACTTCTACTGGCCGGAGTTCGAGCTGATCGTCGAGTTGGACGGTCGGCAGTTCCACGACACACCGAGAGGCTTCGAAGAGGACCGCGAACGAACCGCGCGGCTTGAGCTGGCCGGCAAGCGGGTGCTGAGACTCACCTGGGACATGGTGACCAACCGTCCCGCGGCCACCGAGTCAAAGCTCTGCGGCTACCGCGATCTGGCCCAATCCCGAAATCCTGCGTAGAAACATACGCCCGGCGTATGTTTCTGAGCGGGATTTCTGGGTGTGGGGGTGGGCGGGATGGCGTCCGTCGGGCGGGAGTGCGAATCTTTCCGGCATGGTCGAAGGGATCGATGCCGTCTGGGCCTTCCTGACGGCGGCGCTGGTGAGCCTCATCGCGGTGAGGCCGGCCGAGTGGTTGGCCCGGCGGGTCGGCGCGATCGACGAACCCGGGCCGCGCAGCCAGCACACCGCGCCGACGCCCCGGATGTCCGGGGTGGCGATCCTGATCGGGATCCAGGTCGCGGGTTGGATCTGGCTGCCGACCGGCGAGGAGACCACGTGCATCCTGCTCGGCGCGCTGGCGGTCGCCCTGGTCGGTGCCCTCGACGACATCTTCGACCTGCCGGCCCTGGTCAAGCTGATCGGCCAGCTGGCGGCGGCGACCATCCCGGTGATCGGCGGCGTCTACCCGGTCAACCTGACCATCCCCTTCCTCGGCGGCTTCGAGCTCGGCTGGGTCGCCTACCCGCTGACCGTGCTCGGCATCGCCCTGGTCATGAACGTGATCAACCTGATCGACGGGATCGACGGCCTGGCGGCCGGGGTCTGCGCGATCGCCGCGGTGGCGATGGCGATCATCGCGGTCTCGCTCCAGCGCTACGAGGCCGGGGTGCTCTCGGCCCTGACCGCCGGCGGCGCGCTCGGCTTCCTGCGCTACGGCTTCCCGCCCGCCTCCAGCTTCATGGGGGACACCGGGTCGAACCTGCTCGGCTACATGATCGCCGTCGCCTCGGTCCAAGGGGCGCTGAAGACCAACGCCGTGGTCGCCCTGGTCTTCCCGCTCGTGCTGCTCGCCGTACCGCTGCTCGACACCGCCTTCGTCGTCGCCAAGCGGATCAAGCACCACCAGCCGATCTACCAGGCCGACCGCTGGCACTTCCACCACCGGATGGCCAACATCGGCTTCTCACAGCGGCGGACCCTCGCCTACCTGTACGGCTGGACCCTCGTCCTGGCCCTGCTCGCGCTGGCGCTCCGCTTCGTTCCGTACAGCGACGACCGGGGCAATTTCGACCCGCTCTGGACAGCGATTATCGTCGCCGTCCTGCTGGCCGCGATCGCGGTCACGGTCTACCTCGCCTTCGTCCTCGAAATCATCAAGCGCCCGCGCTGGCGTGACGATCCCGACTGACCCCGCGTTTTCGGCTTGGCAAAAGGATTCGTAGCAACTGTCACATTGCCGAACCGCACCGCGTGCTAACCCCTTTCTGGGATATAGTCGCGCGGCCTTGACGACGCTTGCCGCAAAGAGCTCCCTCGAAGGGGACATGGGTAACCGCAGCCTCACCTCAATCACGAATCTGGACCTCGTCGTCCTGGTTCTGGCGCTTCCCGTTTTCATCCTTTGCGACTTCAACATGGTCGGCTACGCAGTGGCCGCCGTCGTCTGGATCGCCCAGCGCCTGCTTCAGGTCTGGGCCGAGCGCAAGGCCCAGGCGGATCTCGCCGCGGGCAAGCGCACCAGCGCCATGGGCGCGGTGGCCGCGACCTCGCTGGGGCGTCCCTGGCTGATGGCGGCCGTCGTCCTGATCGCCTGCATCATCGACCGCGAAGTTGGCCTCTACGCGGCGGCGCTCCTCGTCATCCTTTTCACTCTGAACCTCGCCACTCGCGGGCTGGCCTACCTGCTCGGCAAGAACGACAAGCCGGAGGAAGCCGCCTGATGAGCGAAGCCACCCACGAGCAGATGCCCGACACCAAGACGGGCTTCAGCACCAAGGCCAAGGTCTTCCTGGGCCTCGGCGTCTGGCTGGCGGTGGCGCTGGCCTTCGGCCTGATCTTCGGGTCCGAGGGCAAGAACGACGCGTTCAAGCCTCAGAACGAGTTCAAGCTCGACTCCTGGATCAACATCAACCTCGGCGGCATCGACCTCTCGATCAACAAGGCCGTGATGTACCTGTTCATCGCCGCGATCCTCACCATCACGGTGATGATCTGGATCGCGAACAAGATGCAGCAGAAGCCGAACCGGATCCAGACCGCGATCGAGGTCGCCTACGACGTGACCAAGAACGAGATCACGGGCAACAACATCGAAGACGCGCGCCTCGCCAAGCGTTGGTTCCCCTTCCTCGGCGCCCTCTTCTTCTTCATCTTCTTCTCGAACATGATCGGCTACATCCCGTTGCCGACCAACACCCATGAGACCGTCAACATCTTCGGCCTCGAGATCCCGTCCTTCGCGCTCTACGCGGCGACCGCCAACATCGCGGTGCCGCTGGTCCTGACCCTGATGGTCTGGATCGCCTACCACGTCGAGGGCGTGCGGGCCAAGGGCCCGATCAAGTACCTGGCCAGCTGGCTCCCGTCCGGGCTGGAGGACATGAACCCGTTCGGCAAGGCGGCGATCTTCCTGATCGAGGTCATCTCGCACTTCGTCCGACTGATCTCGCTCTCCGTCCGACTTTTCGCGAACATCCTCGCCGGCCACCTCCTGCTGCTCTTCATGGGCGGCGGCCTGGCCGTCCTGCTCGGCATCGCCGCGCTCGGTGTCCTGACCTTCCCGATGGCCTTCGCCTTCTACATCTTCGAGGTCGGCATCGTCGCCACCCTGCAGGCCTTCATCTTTTCCATCCTGACCGCTATCTACATCGGCGGAGCAACCGCCGAAAGCCACTAAAAAGGAGTCCCCGTAATGGATCCCAGTTCCATCGTGCCCCTCGCCGAAGTCACCGGCGATGTCACCGACGCCGGCAAGGCGATCGCCCTCGGCGTCGGCGCCGGTCTCGGTTCGATCGGTGCCGGCATCGGCGTCGGCTTCATCTTCGGTAAGGAGATCGAGTCGGTTGCCCGTCAGCCCGAACTCGCCTCCGAGCTCCAGTCGATCCGTTGGCTCGGCTTCGCTCTGACCGAGGCCGTCGCCTTCTACACCTTCATCTTCGCGCTTATCGCGTTCTTCCTGTAGGCCACCATGGAGCCTGTTCTCTCACATATCGTCGCGGCGCTGCCGCTCGCAGCCGAAGCGGCTGAGGAAGAGGGCGGCAACTTCCTGGTGACGCCGGGGCTGGGTCTGATGATCTGGACCCTGGTCATCTTCGGCATCACCCTCTGGGTGCTGTCCAAGTTCGCCTTCCCGAAGATCGGCGAAGCCCTCGACAAGCGCGCGGCCACGATCCGCGAGAGCCTCGAGGCCGCCGAGCAGCAGAAGGAAGAGTCGGACAAGCTGCTGGCCGATTACCGCCAGCGCCTGACCGAGGCCCGCGAGCAGGCCGACGAGATCGTCACCAAGGCACGCAAGGCCGCCGAGAACACCAAGTCCGAGGCGACCGCCGAGGGCCAGGCCAAGAAGGACGAGATGGTCCAGTCCGCTCTCAAGGACATCGAGGCCAAGAAGTCCCAGGCCCTGGACGAGATCCGCAAGGAAGTCGCCAACCTGACCATCCTGGCCACCGAGCAGGTGACCCGCAAGTCGCTCGACGATCAGGCTCACAAGGAGCTGGTCGAGGACGCGCTGCGCGAGGTCGACTTCTCGGCCCTGGCCGGTGAGGATCGGAACAACTGATGGAAGAACTGGCTCGGGTATATGCCGAGTCCCTCTTTGGCGTAGCCAAGGAGAAGGGACAGCTGGACGAGGTGCAGGCGCAGCTTGCCCAGTTCAGCGACGCCCTGGAAGGGAACCGCGAGCTGGCGGTCTTCTTCTTCAGCCCCTCCTTCTCCTCGACCGAGAAGGTGGAGGGTCTGAACAAGGCCGTCGAGGGGGCAAACCCCGAGGTTCGCAACTTCCTCGAGCTGCTCATCGAAAAGCACCGGATGCCGGCCATCTTCCGCATCCGGCGCGTTTTCGACGACCTCTGGAAGAAGGAGAACGACCGGATCGAAGTGACCGTCACCAGTGCGGTCGAGCTCGATCCGGCCGTCGCCCAGGAAGTGGTCGGCGCGGTCGAGAAGCAGACCGGCAAGAAGGTGGACCTGACCAGCCGCGTCGATGAGGACATCATCGGCGGACTCGTACTTCAGGTCGGGAACATGGTTCTCGACAGCAGCATTCGCAACAACTTGGAGAAACTCCGCCAGAGCGTGGCTCAGGCGGGCTAAGGAGGACTTAGACCGAGATGCAGATCAAGCCAGATGAGATTGCCAGCATTCTGCGGCAGCGCATCGAGGGTATCGACCCCGGTAGCGCCGACCTGACCGAGGTCGGCACCGTGCTCTCGGTCGCTGACGGTATCGCCCGTATTCACGGGCTCGACAACTGCATGGCCCTGGAGATGCTCGACCTGCCCCACGGGGTGACCGGGCTCGCGCTGAACCTCGAGGCCGACAACGTCGGCGCCGTGCTGTTCGGCGACTGGGACAAGATCGTCGAGGGCGACACGGTGAAGCGCACCGGCCGCCTGCTCGAGATCCCCGTCGGCGAGGAATTCCTCGGCCGCATGGTCGACCCGCTGGGTCGTCCGCTCGACGGCAAGGGCGACATCAACAGCGGCAAGACCCGCCCGGCCGAGTTCAAGGCCCCCGGCGTGGTTGCCCGCCAGCCCGTGCGCGAGCCGCTCCAGACCGGCATCAAGTCGATCGACGGGATGATCCCGGTCGGCCGTGGTCAGCGAGAGCTGATCATCGGCGACCGCCAGACCGGCAAGACCTCGGTCACGATCGACTCGATCATCAACAACAAGGACTCGGGAGTCATCTCGGTCTACGTCGCGATCGGCCAGCGGATGTCGACGATCGTCCAGGTGCGCGAGGTCCTCGAGGCCGCCGGCGCCATGGAGAACACGATCATCGTCGCCGCCCCCGCCGACGAGGCCGCCCCGATCAAGTTCATCGCGCCCTACGCCGGTACGGCGATGGCCGAGTACTTCCTCTACAAGGGCGGACACGCGCTCTGCATCTACGACGACCTCACCAAGCACGCTTACGCGTACCGCCAGATGTCGCTGCTGCTGCGGCGCCCGCCGGGCCGTGAGGCGTACCCGGGCGACGTCTTCTACCTGCACTCGCGTCTGCTCGAGCGGGCGGTCAAGCTGAGCGACGCGGAGGGCGGCGGATCGCTGACCTCGCTGCCGATCATCGAGACCCAGGCCAACGACGTCTCGGCCTACATCCCGACCAACGTCATCTCGATCACCGACGGCCAGATCTTCCTGGAGTCGGACCTCTTCAACTCGGGCGTCCGCCCCGCCATCAACGTCGGCATCTCGGTGTCGCGAGTCGGTGGCGACGCGCAGACCAAGGCGATGAAGAAGGTCGCCGGCAAGATGAAGGGTGAGCTCTCGCAGTACCGCGACCTCGCCGCCTTCGCCCAGTTCGGCTCCGAGCTCGACGCGGAGACCCAGCGCACGCTGGCCCGTGGTGAGCGTCTGGTCGAGCTGCTCAAGCAGAACGAACGCGAGGCCCTCTCGGTCGCCGACCAGGTCGCCTCGATCTACTCCGGCACCGGCGGTTACCTCGACCGGATCAAGACCGATCGCGTCCAGGACTTCCTGGTCGACCTGCTCGCCCGTCTCCACTCGGAGAACAAGGGTCTGTTCGACCGGATCAACGAGACCGGACAGTTCCCGGAGGAGGACGAGAAGGAGCTCGGCGACGCGATCGCGAGCTTCGTCGACGACTTCGGCCCGGACTTCGACGAGAACGGCGAGCCGCTGGCCGAGGGCGAGTCCGATCGTGTCGACCACAGCCACGCCGTCGAGCCCGACTCGGCCGGCGAGGAAGTCGTGGACAACGAGGAGGCCACTGCTGCCGCCTAGGCAGCAACCGACCTGACCCGCCGCGAGGCAAGGGAACCTGAATGGCCAACCGCAAAGAAGTCACAAACCAGATCACCAGCGTCAAGAACATCCGCCAGATCACGCGCGCGATGGAAATGGTGGCTGCCGCCCGGCTGCGTCGGGCGGAGACGCGGATCGAGCACCTGCGGCCCTACGCCCAGGCGATGCGGCGCATGACACAGCGCGCCGCCGCCCAGGCCGGGGCGGTCCAGCAGGTGCCGATCCTCCAGCAGCGCGAGGACGTCAAGACCGTCGCCCTGCTGCTGGTCACCGGTGACCGTGGCCTGGCCGGCGCCTTCAACGCCAACATCCTTCGTGACGGCCTCAACCGCCGTGACGAGCTGAAGGCCGAGGGCATCGAGACCGTCTTCTACGCGGTCGGCCGTCGTGGCGACGGCGCCCTCACCTTCCGCAAGGCAGAGCCCGAGAAGTCGTGGACCGGTTTCACCGATCGCCCCGCCTTCTCGGATGCCCGCGAGATCGGCGAGACGCTCGCCTCCGCCTACGTCGACGGTGACGTCGACCGGGTCGAGGTGATCTACAACCGCTACGTCTCGCCGCTCACGCAGCACGTTCACCGCCTGATCCTGCTTCCGGTCCAGGAAGCCGAGGTCATCGGTGAGGGCTCCGAGGACGAGAGCGGGACCGAGGAGTCCGGCGAGCTGGCCGAGGCCCACGCCCGCTCCTCGTGGGAGTACGAGCCGGAGGCCGAGGAACTGCTCGCCACGGTCATCCCGGACTACGTGAACACTTCGCTTTACCGCAACCTGCTCGAGTCGGCGGCGTCCGAGCTCGGGGCCCGGATGACGGCCATGCGCAGCGCGGCCGAGAACGCGGAAACCATGATCGACGACCTGACCCTGGAGATGAACCGGGTCCGTCAGGCCGAGATCACACAGGAAATTCTGGAAGTCGTAGGCGGCGCGGAGGCGCTCGGCTAAGCGAC
>JAFKLL010000025.1 GCA_017304845.1 Solirubrobacterales bacterium | reverse complement strand
TTCGAGAGGTAGTTGGCGCAGTTCTGACCCTGCGCGCCCCAGACCACGACGTTGAAGTAGTTGGGCTTGTCGACCCAGTTGCCGGACTGGTCCTTGCGACGGCCGTTGACCGCGACCCGCAGCGAGCAGACCGGGGTGCCGCCGCCGGTACTCCGCAGATCGGGGTCGGCGGTGAGGTTGCCGGTGATCGTGACTCGGTTGATGTTCTCCACGGTTTTGCTCCTTCAGTTTCTGGTTGACGTTCTCTGGACTGCTGGTGGATCCGGGCATGGCCAGTCTGGACCGGCCCGTCTCCGCTATTCCTGGGGGCCTTCCGCTGCCGCGTGGGCTTCGTCGGCGGCCTTGGTGGCGGCGGCCTTCTCTTCCTTGGTGGTGATCCAGCTTTCGAACCGCTCGACCCGGCTCTCCGGTTCGTGCTCGCCTTCGCGGGCCTTGCGGATGCAGGCCGCCACTCCTGCCTGCTGGATTCCGACCTTGTTGGCTCGCTCGAGCTTGGCTACCAGTTGGTCGAGCTGGTTCTGCTTGAGGTCACCTGGTGTCTCGGTGTCGAACAGCAACCAGGCGAGGTTGGTGAACTCGCTCTTGTAGCCGAGCGCGGCCGCTCTCTCCATGGCCTTTCCGAGGGGTGAGTTCGGATCGACCTCGGTGCTATCCGCAGCCTCGGGAGCCGTGCTGTCGGAACCCTTCGGATCTTTGGAGCCTCCGGCGGCGGATGCCGCCTTCTTGGCTTCGGCTGCCGACGTGACCATCTGGATGATGCGGGCCACCGCGGCGCTCGGTACCCCCTTCAAGGCCGCGTAGAGTGCCTTGTCATCCAGGTCACTGTCCGGGGGCAGTTCCATGCCCACCGAGCGGAGAATGACGGAGAGCTCACCCTTGGTGGCTCCCTTATGCCGGCAGAACTGGATCAGCGCCTCGCCTTCGGCTTCGGGGAGGTCCCCGACGGGCTCCTGTGTGGTGGCCGCCCGTGCCTGCGATTGCTCGTCGGTCGGGGCTGGCGGATTCTCTGCCGCCGGTTCGGTTCCGGGAGTTGTGTCCCCCGCGGCCTCCTGGCCAGCGTCGCCCTCCTGCTCGTCGTCGACCGTGCCGTCCCAGCCGCACTCGCCGGCGAACTTGAGCGGATCGGCGTTCATGAGTTGGTCGATCGCGTGGCTGATCGCGCCCTTCTTGGGTTCGTCACCGCCAACGAACGCGACGATCGCCTTCTTGGCTGGCCGGGGCAGGTTCTTCTCCCCGATCAGCGTCTTGAAGAGGTCCTTCTGCTTGTCGGAGGCCGGTGAGGTGTCCGTCTGGTTGACGGCCCCTCCACCGTGTTCCGTGGCCTCCGGATCGATCGTGCCATCTCCTAGGGGCATCTGGAGCAGGGACGAGAGGAAGTACTTCATCATCCCGGTCTCTGCCTTGTAGATCGCCTTGTCACCGGGATAGTCGGAGGCCGTTCCGATCCTCTCGGTTTCGTAGCCCTCCCCGGTCTCGCCGTCGACCACTCGAACAGCGAACTTCACGATGACCGTCTTGCCGCTTGAGCCCCTGTTCGATCGGACATCCGTCATCTCGATCTCCAACGGCTCCGGTGGCATCACCACAACCTTGGCGGTCGCCAGCGCCCTGCCGGCTTCCTTGACGACGTCCTCTGCCTGGACGTAGCTGTAGTTCTGGTCCTTGTTGTGACCGTTCTTGGCGACCGCTTTGACTTCGGTCCGAGCCGCCGCCAGCTTCGTGGCTAGCTCAGCCGGAATGTTGAAAGGTCGCTGCTTCGTTTGGACGGCAGCGACTGCTCTGATGTGATCCTGTGCTTCTTCGGGTTCCGCTACTGCGGTTGCACCATTGGTGCCGTTCCCGTTTGACTCACTCATCGGTTGTTCCTTTCGCTTTTGCCGAGGAGCGACCCTCGGCCAATTTCAAATGTACTCCTGCTTCCGGCGTCAACCACGTCCTTGCGGCTAGACAAGGCCGGCCTCCGTCGCAAACCGTGAAACCTGGCTGTCTTGCCCTCGGCGGTACTCGCTCGAGGAGACCGTCAGGGTCTCCTTCGCGCGTGTGATCGCGACGTAGGCAAGTCGCCGTTCTTCGTCCTCGCGTCCTTCCTCCAGTGATCTGGCTGACGGCAGCACTCCCTCGTCGAACCCGGCCAGCCAGACATGCGAGAACTCCAGACCCTTCGAGGCATGGATCGTTGCCAGTGCTAGCCCCTGACGTTCGGCTTCCTTGCCGGACTGTGGTGCGTGTAGCGACAGCTCGTTGAGCCAGTCACTGATCGTCGGGTCGGTGCTCTCCATGGCGCAGCGAGCTTCGAACTCGTCCGCCGCCCGGTA
Organism: Solirubrobacterales bacterium; assembly: GCA_017304845.1. Lineage (GTDB taxonomy): Bacteria > Actinomycetota > Thermoleophilia > Solirubrobacterales > 70-9 > 67-14. Next base: position 42,411 of record JAFKLL010000025.1, on the reverse strand, counting down.
GAGCTGAACTACGCTCTCTCGCTTCTTGCGGCCGTCCTTTTCGGCCTTCCATGTGTCCGGAAAACCCCAGCCAGAGATGACCTGGCCTACCCATCCGGAGAATCCGAGTCGGTCCGGATCCAGGGCGATGAGGTGGTCGTAGCGCTCGAGGAACGCTTGGACCGCAGCATCCCGTTTCGGTCCGAGGCCGACACTGCCTTCGCGGCAGATCTCCAGGGGCGTCTTGTCCTCCTTGCGCGCTGCTTGGACGACGGCATCGGTTGCCTTGGTGCCGATGCCCTTGATCTGCTCGAACACCCGGGCGAACGCGGGCATGTGGCGTTCGTTGGCCAGGAGGTGGAAGAGCGCGAGTACGTCGCGCACTTCCGAGCGTTCCCACAGCGTGGTGCTACCGACCGCGTGGTAGGCGATTCCGGCGCCGGCGAGGCTTCGCTCGAGCTCGTTCTTGAGTGGCAGAGATCGAACCCGGAGGAGGACGGCCATCTCGCTTGGTGATTCGCCGGCCCGGAGGAGGTCCTTGGCCCAGGCGACGATCGCCAGAGCTTCGGCTTCTTCGGAGTCGACTCTGAGATACCGCGGCGCGGAGCCGTGGTCTCGGTGCGCGACGAGTTCCTTGCCGCGGCGTCCGTTGTTGTGTTCGATCAGACGTCGGGCCGGCCCGACGATCGCTTCGTGCGATCGGTAGTTGCGAGCCAGGTTGATCACCTGACACTCCGGGAAGTGCCGCTCGAATCCCGTCATCAAGGCGGTGGAGGCACCGCGCCAGGAGTAAAGCGACTGGTCTTCGTCACCGATCACCGACAGTCCGGCACCGGTTTCGCCGATCAGCATTCTCAGCAGCTCGAACTGCGCTTCTGAAACGTCCTGGAACTCGTCAACCAGCACGGCACGGATGCCGTTCTGCCAACCGCGACGGATGTTGTCGTGGCCCAGCAGCTCGATCGCCTTGACGATGAGACCTTCGAAGTCAAGGCCGTTCGCGCGGGTCTGAGCTTCGTCGAATTGTTCCCAGGCTCTGGCCAGCTGGCTGCGGTTCTCGATCACCAGCTGTGCTGGCTCCTTGAGCATGGACTTCTCGAGGGAAACCTGCCGGACGAGATCGGCAGGTTCTATTCCTGACTCTTCACGCTCGAGGACCTGGGCGGCGAGCTTCAGCTGCGCGTCCTGGTCGAAGATCGTGAAGTCGTGGGTGAGACCCACCTTCTCCGCGTGGGCCCGGACGATCCTCGCTGCGAGAGCGTGGATTGTCGACAGGCGGCAACGCATGGCTTGAGAGCCGATGAGGTCGTAGAGCCTCTCCCCCATCTCCTTGGCGGCCGCGTTGGTGAAGGTGAGAGCCATCACGTGCCCCGCCGGGATCCCGGTGGCTTGGATCAGCCAGGCGATGCGTCTGGTGAGAACGCGGGTCTTTCCGGCCCCCGGCCCCGCTGCCACCAGCAGGGGCCACTCGTTTCGGGCGGTAACTGCCGCTCGTTGATCCGGGTCGAGGTCGACGAGGATCTCTCGGCTCATCTGGACACTGTCCATTGAGCCTCCTTTCATTGGAGGGGCGGCTAACGGCTGGCGGGTGTCACCTCCAGTTGCCGCTCGAGCATGGCCACTTCGTCGCTGGCCGCTTCGATCCGACCTTTCAGTTGGATCCATCCGATTCGGTCGACCTGGTAGCTGATCGATTCGGCGGTGCCGGGCATCAGCGTCACGATGTCTGCGACCGAGAGGGCTGGCGCGAACCGCCGGTTGGGGCGATCGTCGACGTTCAGCAGGTGCCAGACCTGCTCGAGCACGGTTCCGTCGTCGGTCTCGGGAATCTCCCCGGCCCACGTCAACTCGCAGAGCGCCTTCTCGGGGGTTACGGTCCCGTCCGCGGGCCCGGGCGTCCAGTTCGCTGAGGGAACGTGGAACGCCTGGATTTGGACTGTCTCCGGCGACCTGAACATGGTGATCTTCTTGCCGTCGACGTGAACGAGGCCGCGGCGGGCCCCGTAGCTGGTCAGCTTCGTGCGGAGGCTGTATGCGATCGCGAGGACCGCCGAGTCGGTCGTGAGTTCGCTGTTCGCGAACGCGGAGCGGCCAAGTTTGATGAGGTTGACCGGTCCTTCGGTCTGGGCGAGCTCGTCGATCAGCAGGTACTCGCGGCTGAGCGTCGGGACTTTCTTGCCGTCGACCGTGACTGTCTTGTGGTGTCGATCGATGGTCAGGTTTGCGATCGTCTGGATTGTTTCTGCTGGTTGCTTCACGTAGTTCTCCTTCTGCCTTCTGGGCATGAAAAAGGCGGCCCGCTGGCCGCCTGTAGGTGTGTCTGCTGTTCTCCGGCGGTTCTCTAGGGAACTGGCCGGCTCTTCCTTCTCTGTGCTGCTGTTAGGCGTCCTCCGTGATACTCAGGACTCCGGAGCTGTCCGCGACCATCAAGGCGCAGACCGCGACATCGGCGGCGAACTCCTGCACCGCCTCCTCAACTACGTCGGCGTGTTCCCCGTACTCGAGGTCCTTGACGGCAACGGACAGTTTTGCCGCGTGCCAATGGAGCTCGTTGATTCCGTCTCGAGCGCCGCGACGGATCCAGTCCTCCCGGCTGCCCTTGGCGGAGTTGGCCATCAGCTCGTGCGCCATTTGCTCCGTGAATGTCGACAGTGCTCTGGCCTCGTTCGGGTGATCTTCGAGCCACTTCGTGGTCTTGGCGTCCATGGTCAGTCACCTGACCATGGTTCGTCGTCTTCGGAGTGGAAGTTGCCGGCGCATAGGCCCCAGGCACCTTTTCCGCTTCGCTCAGCTGCCGTCGCGGTCTTGCGGTAGGCATCGGTGAACTTCGGGGGGCTGGATTCGTCATAGACGTAGGGCGCGCCCCACCCGGCGGCGATCACGCGTCGACCGACGTCGTTGCCATCGATGCGGGCATAGCGGAGCAGGCGGCCATAGCGGTCGATCTTGTCTTGAGACGGGTCCACCGTCAGCTTGACTGGCTTCCCCTCGGTCACCTTCTTCGTGAAGGCCGCGGCTTCGAGACCGCCGCATTCGACGGCGACCCCGGGCCGCTTACTTTCCGGCGTGTCGTACCCGATCAGACGCACGTCTGCGGTGGCGCCGTTCTTGAATGTGACCTCTAGGGTGTCGCCGTCGACTGCTCTCGTCACTGTCGCGGATCGTGGCGTGCTTGCCGCCCCAGCTGAGTCGCCATGACCGATCTGATCGAACGATTCGACGAGCTCGTTGATTCCGAGGGCCCCGGTGATCTGCCCGAACGCGGAGACCACCTGGGTGACGTTTCCGGTGGAGAGGTAACCCACCGAGAACGAGCAGGCAATGATCACGACGATTCTGCGGATAAGGCGCCTCATGCGATCACGTCCATGCTGGGTTTGCAGAAGCGCTCCTCCGCGAAGAGCATGACGAGCAGCTTCTTGGAGTCCGCGCTGAGATCACCGATCTTGGTCAGCGGGGAGATCCTGTTCTTGGCCAGGACCTTCTTTGCCGCGGTAGGCGCCATGCGGTCGAGATACGCCACGCCGTTCATGGTCGTCCGGCGGAGATGAACAACGAGCTTGCCCAGCTGCCACGTCCGAAACGCGGCGAGGTCGAGGGCCTCCTCCAGGTCGATCTCGCCGGCTCGCAGGCGCGCCTTTTGCTGGCTGCGCTCGATCCGGACCTTGTTGGCCTTCTCGAGGGCAACGCGTGACTGGTCGTTTCGCTTGATCGTGACTTTCCGTGCCCTAAGTGACTTGGGTGGATCGTCACTCTGGAAGATCCAGGCGCGGTGTCCAATCAGCTCGAACGCAGCCCTGAGGACAGCCTTTCGGCTCGGTTCGGTCAGGGTGCCGATAGGGCGGCCGGACCTCACTTCCGCCTTCTGCGAGATCTCTCGGGCCTGCACGATCGACTTGGGCAGAATCCCGGGTCGGCTGCGGTTCGCGGTGCGCTGGGACGGGATCGCCATGAGTACCTGGCCGAGTTCGAGCGGTGCCATGTTCGGATCGAGCAGGATCGCCTCGAGTGACGCCCCGAGCGTCGCGAGACGTCGCAGCTGTCCGGCCCGGTAAACCTGGACCCGATTGCCGTTCTTGAGTGCTTCAATGCGTTGCGTTTTTTCTGTGACTGTCGTGGTCATCAGATTCCTTTCGTCAGGCTTCGAGCTCCGGGTAGCGCCCGTCGTTGAACAGATGGACGAACCGCTCCACCACGGAGCCTTTGATGAGCCGGAACTCGTGCTCGGAGTTGATCGAGTCGACGAGAATCCGGCGATCTGGTTTTTCGTATCTGGCGACGAGAAGCGGGCAGCCGGCCGTGATGGTGAACACGACCGGGTTGCCCCATTTCTCGTCGTTGCGGTATCCGGCTAGCAGTCGGTCCGCGTGCTGGAGACCAAGCTGTTCCCGGATTCGGTTGACGACCGCGAGCGCGGCAGCCTGGAATGCGGCGTCGTCGAAGACACTGCTGGCCAGGATGTTGTAGTCAACCGGACGGGTGTCGGTCTGCCCGGTCACTTGCGACCGACCTGAACCCCTGCGATCTGGGCCTGGGCGCACTGCGCGAAGTGGTCAGCCAACGCTGCGTACCGGACCGCGTTGCCGAGCTGGTCGAGTGCGTGGTTGGCCTGTTCGCTGTCGGGTGCCAGCGCGGTCAGCCCTTCCTGGATCCGGGCTGTTTCCTGCATGCCGTAGACCACGGCATCGGTGGTCTCTTCGCAGAACTCTGCACAGTTGTCGCGGTCTCGCCAGATCTCACCGAACTTCTCGGCGCCGTAAGCGCTTCGATCGATCAGCCGATCGAGGAGAACGAGCCCGGTTCGTGGGTCGAGGTGGCCGATGGCCTGACGGCCGATCACGTGGCCTCTGACGGGCAGGTTTGGAAGTGGCCTGGTGGCCACCTCCTTGGTCATTTCGTCCTGGAGCATGAACATGGTTCAGTCCTTTCGGTCGATGCCGTATGCGGCGGCGACCACCGCTGCGGCTCGTTTGAATTCGTCTCCGGTGAGCTCTCCGCCGGTCCATCCGTGGAGCGCCGCGGCGAGTTGGAACGGTCCTCCTCCGCGGTGGCAGGAGAAGCAGAACCAACCAGAGCCAACGTCCCCGTAGACGTAGGTGGAGGGATGGCGGTCCTCGTGGTCATGGAACGGGCATCGGATGTGCCCGCCCCTGGCGGAGACCGCTTCACCGGTCAGCCGGTAGAGGTATTCCGTGGGACTGGATCCCTCGGCTACTTCCACCGTCTCCTCGATCCAGCCCGACTCCCCGGCGGTGTTGAACTGGCCGGTCGGGAACTGACGCCGGCGTCGCGGCCTCGCGGGCTGTTTGTAGTCCCGGAGCCCTTTGACGAGCTCTTCCGGGTCGTACGTGGCCTGTTGCAGGTCGGCGTAGATGATCCGACAGACGCCGTCGGCGTTTTCTCCGCAGTTGGCCTTGTGGTTTAGCGAGCCGGGGACGCGAAGGATCCGGGCGGGGTTATGCGATGCCCGGTCCCCCTCGAGTCTTGCGACGAGTTTCCGATTCATGACACCGAGCTCGTCTCGGCCCACTGCATAGGAGAGTCGCCAGAACGCATGGACACCACCCGAGCCGCCGGTGGCAACCACCATGTGCGGCCGGTGTTCGAACTCACGAAGGAGGTCGATCTTCTCCGGCTCGTCCTGGTCTATCCAGACTACGAGTGAGCCCGTGACGCCGCTGTTGCCGGGGTTCATTTCGGCGAAAGTGGCTGGCGTCGCGAACAGTTCGTAGTCGTCCCGGAAGTTCGTCACGAACTTCGCGAGTGACTCGGGACTGTCGGCGGGCAGCCAGATATCCCCGCCTTCCTTGTCCCTGTGGGGGAACTTGAGTTTCTTTCCCCCATCGGGTCGTTCTGCCCGGATCGCTTCGATCATTCCGAGCTGATCGCCGTGAACGACCAGGCCCCAGAGTTTGGCCTGGCGTTCGGGGTTGAGTGGCTCTTCGAGTAGACGGCCGTTGCCGAGCCGCACTTTGACGGTCGGGGTGGCTGTGTTGCCTGCCACCACGGTCATGCCGAGGTCCCGAAGAGGGGCTCCGCGATCAGGTCGAGCTCGACTTCCTCGTCGGGCTTGAGGTCGAGCGGCACCAGTCGCCGGAACGGACACGGACCGAGACTCGGGGTGGTCATGCGGCGAACGTACTCGCGGCAGAGATCCTTGATCTCGTCCTTGTCCTCGTCGGCTGTGAACTCGCCTACGACACGGGGTGCGGCGAGCTTCGCACCGACGATTTTCTCGCTGGTGACGATGTTGACCGAGAGGTTCCTGGAACGAATCCAGGTCAGTCGTTCCCTACTGTCGCCGAGAGTTACGTCAGCGATGTGGATGCGTGTGAGACCAAGCTTCGCCGAGTAGGGCGAGTAGTTGTTCTCCATGATGAATCTCCTTGCTGTCTGCGAGACGGCGCGTAGCCGGCCCGCAAGGTTCGGTGCGCTTGGCAGGGGAAGGCCCCGGTCTTGGCGCACCCGGATTGGGGCCCGTTCGGGGCCTGTGACGATCCGGGCGGTGCTTGTGGAGATTGACCCCATGTGGGGTATGTCGAGCCGGATGGCTCTCTCCCCACCCCCCTGGATCGGGCGGTGCTGGTAAGTGATGCCCGTGGCATCGGCGGAGCGGAGGCGCTAACCTCGCGATCGAAAGGACTTACTCGGAGACGTTGCTAGCGCGGCTCCCAGTTGTTCTTTCGCTTGAGGGTCCTTAGCCGGCCTACAGGCAGGGGAATAAGCCCCCCTGACTAGCCGGCTAGGGGCCCGTTCTACTTCGTCGTCTGACCTGGGGTTCCGATCGGGTTTGCGTAAAGCGAATCCGTGGTGGAACCTGTGGGTCTGGCGACGCCCAGTTCGTTGCTGAGGCCGAGCCGAATGACTTCGTTGGCGGCCTGAATGTCGCTGTCGAAGCGGCGGCATTCGTCGCAGCGTTCGAGCCAGGCGTGGGTGTTGTCCTCGTGGATATCGGTTGGCCAGAAGACCCCGGGCACGAGGCAGTCAGAGCAGCTGATGCAGTCGGGGTCCGGAGGAGGCGCCGGCCTTCTCCGACTTCTGGTTGTGTCGCTCTCAAGCTGCGCGGCGGTGGCGCGCAGGACGAGTATCGCGAGCCTGATGGCGATGCGAGCGAGCCGGGCTCTGACGTGTCGCATGACGTTTCTCCTTTCTTCTGCGAGTGATCAGGTGGAACGCGATCAGGGTCGTGAGCGAGATTCCGCGCTTGGGGAACAGCCAGTTGATGGCCACGAAGCCGATACCGATCAGGACTGCTCCCTGAAGCAGGGAGACTCCGGCTTCGGGGTCCAGGACGGATCGACTGACGATCACGGTCAGGGCGATGAGCAGCAGCGCTCTCATTTGGGACCCCAGCCGTTCGGATCGGTCAGCGGGAACGGAAAGTCGCGCCGGTCGTGGATGACTAGCGCGACGCCGATCGCGGTCACTGCTTTTCTGTGGAGAAGCAGGCCTGCGCCGAGAAGGGCGCCACCTGTTAGTCCGTGGTGGATTCGCCGGCCACCGAAGTAGAGCTTCCGGCAGCGCGTGAGGACGACTGTTGCCGCCTCTGGGTTCTGACTCACCTTGACCAGGGGCTTGCGCGCCCTGGCCAGGGTGAAGTCTCCCGTGTGGGTTTCCATGGGAACTCCTTTGTGGGTCGCCGTGTCGGCGACGGGTGGTCGGGCGCGACTAGTTGCGCTCCGCGGCCCGGTTTCGAACGATCGTTTCGATCGCGTCCATCTCATCCGCGACGGAGTTGGCCATCGCGATCACCTGCTCGAGTACTTCCTCGGTCAGGGAGTACCGGTCTTCTCCTTCCCACTTGTCGTGGGCTGCGAGTTCGCGGGCCTCGGCGGTGGCGGCAACCACGTGTGCCTTCCCGTCGGGGGTCGCGTTCCACACGGTGATGAGGCACACGTGCGGCTCCTCTACCGAGCTCGGATAGATGATGATTTCCCTCTCACCTGGACAGCTCAGGGCGCCCGACCAGATCGCCTGGGTGATCAGGCGATGGATCGTGTCCGCGTCCTGGCTGATCGGATTCGGCTCAAGCGGATCCACCTCTTCTTCCTGTCGGGAGCCTTCGTCGAATCGCTTCATGGACGCGACGAGGCCGGTCGTGTCGAGCTGGAACTTTCCGGTGTTGTTGGTGTGCTTGCCGGCCATCTACTTGCGGCTCCCGTAGATCAGGTCCCAGGCTGCCTGATTGGGAGTGAAGTCAACGGCTACTCGTACCAGTTCCCCGGTTGCGCGGAGTCGGGTGCCGTAGACGGCGTATTTGCCATCACCGAGCCCTGAGGCGACGACGATCGTGCCGTCGACCCGGGCGATGTCGCCGCCCTCTAGGTCGTTCTCGAGCAGGGCCGCGGCGTAGCGGTCCCAGTTGCCGATAGGTCCGAACTTCTCGGCGACGATCGCGACGTGGCCGGTGTCGACTGCTGTGTGGCCGAGCTCGAACGTCTCGGTGTCTTCGGGCTTGGGGTTGGCAACGGCGCGGCGCATGACGAGGCTGCCGGTCCGTGCGTCGGGGACGCGATCCATCAGGTTCGCGGTGATCTCCCACAGGCCGGGCTGCTCAAAGGCAACTGTGAGGTCCTCGAGTGGCACGACGCCGGAGAAACGGTCGGTCATGTAACTCGGGTCGGTGATCCGAATGGTTCCGTCGAACCAGGCGGAGAATCCCGATCTGTCTCGCAGTGGTCTGATCATCATTCGTTGCTGGTTGCTCATCGGAGCTTTCCTTTCTGGAGTGCTTTCGTTGGAGGGGAAGCGGTAGATCCGCTCTCCTGGCCTGCCGCTCAATGAGCGACCGGTGCCGGCGACGAGCCGGTCTTTGTCCTGCGTCGCGACCGCGGCTCTGTGAGCCCTCCGTGGTCGCGGGCGGCGAGGTGAGTTCGCACCTTCTCGGTGCCGGCGGCTCGCAGGACGTTGTAGGCCCGGCGTAGTGCGGCCCTTCTGGTCGCCATGCGCCGTTTCATCTGGTCCGTGAAGGGTTCAGCGCCGCCGGTCAGGGCTTCGCGGATCTCCTCGAATCCGTTGGTGCCGAGCTGGTCGATCGCGGTGCGAATCTCGGCGTGACTGGGCCTGTCCCAGTCCGCGGGACTTCCTTGGTTTCTCATCTGACACCTCCTGTGTTGGGTGGTCGCGGGTTTCGATCCCGCGGGGTCGCTACTTCTTGCGTGGCACGGCCTGGCGCACGCCGACGTTGCTGAATCCGCGGGTGCGGAGCAGGTCGAGCGTTGCCGCGGCGACAGGCATGGGGACGTGCTGGACCACGTTCACCATGCGCCAGGCCTGCCCGGTGATCCTCTCGGTCATCTCCTCCGGGGTCTCGTCGTAGCCGGCGAGTTCGCAGATCTCCCAGGCCGCGTCGCCGGTGAACCGCTCGGATCCGAGCATCACGAGGCTCGCGAGGCGGAGATCCGGCGTGATGGTCTCCCCGAGCGGGATATGCCGGTTGCTCATTCTGAAGGTGATCTCCCCTCCAACCTCCCGGACCTTGAGCAGCATCTCGAGGGCCCGGGTTCCTCCGAGGACGGTGCCGATCTTCGTGCCCGCTCCGTTTCGAAACGCCCTGATGACTTCGCTGTCGCTCGGCTGCCCGTGGCTGCTGACGAACGACAAGACGACCTCGACGTCGTAGAACGGCTTCTCGAGCACAACGTCGAGCCTGTTGGTGCGCGGGAGATGAATGGGTTTCCCCGCCATCGTCGAGGCAACCGTCGTCTTGCGGTGACGCTTCTTGGGGGTTGCCGATGAAGCAGCCGTGCGTGGTTTCTCCAATGTCGCCATTGGTCTCTCCTTTTGCTGTGGCCGAACGCGATGGTTCGGCGGAATGGATGCAGGAAGTGGTCCTGCGGCCATGACGGCCGGTTAGGTGGCCATTGCTGCGAGCTCGCCTGGGATTGGGATCTCGTAGGCAAGCTCGGTGAAGTCGCCTTCCTCGGTGTTGAAGAGGAAGGTCTTGATCTCGAGGATCGGCTTGTGGAAGCTCATCTCCTCAAGCGTGGTGTTGACGGTCACTTCGATGTCTTGTTGGCTTTCGATCTCACCTGAGTCGAGCCAGCCGATCGAGCATTCCCGGGACGCGATTCCGTCGCGCTGCCATGGTTCCGGCGTGACGACGAGGACGAGAACGCCGGTCGTTTCTGGTGGCTCCATGTCGTTTGCCCTCAGGCGCCGGTGGATGTCGTCGAAAAGGTCAACCTCGAGGAATGGCCGGTGGTCGAGCACCCGGTCGAGCAGGTTGGCGAAACACCGTTGTCGCGGTGTCGCCTCGTCCCAGGGTACGAAAGGCGGACCTCCCGGGAACCTCGTTTCTCCTTTCATGGTGCGTTCGAAACGCTTCCAGGTGGTGTTGTTGTCGTCCAGTGGTTCGTAGACCACCGGGCGTGCGGCCACACGTCGGCAGCCGGCGAACGAGAGTGATGCACGGTGTGTCAGACCCATGGGGTCTCCTTTCTCAGATTCAGGACGCCCAGACGAGCTCCGCGCGGTACTGGATCTGGGCCTTCTGGCCGGCGAGGAGGTGTCCGCGCGCGTGACGCATCGCGTCGGCACGCGAGGAGCCGCGGCTGATCGCGTTGGTGATCGCCTCCTGGGCCTTGCTTCGGTGGTACTCCATGAGGCCCCGGGCTTCCGCGGCGGGGCCGGTCAGCTTGTCTGCGGTCTCAATCTCCGGACCGAAGTGAACCTCGCTCCGCGAGCCGCGACGGACGACCTTCTTGTTGTCTGCCCGGGTGGTGAGGCCGTGGGTGGTCTGGATGCGGGTGTTCTTGGCGTTCTTCATTTTCGTGTTGCTCCTTCTCCTGCTAGCCGGCAGGGAATGTGGGAGCGCCCGTCTGTGTCGACGGGCGCTCTCTTCATGAGGGAGTCGGTCCCTCAGCCGTGATGCGTGGTGTGTCTACGCACCGATGGGCAGCAGTTCGCTGCCCAGGTAGCTGCCAGCGGGCTGGCAGTCGATGTAGATCTGAACCGCCTCGAGGTCGTCCTCTGGCGGCTCGTCGGGAACATCGGATCGGTGGTTGATGTCGGTCCAGCTTTCGCGTGCGATCGCGACGAGGCGAGCTTCTGCGGTACCGGGCCGGTGGGCGGACAGGTCGACCCCGTGCTTGTGGGAGTGCGTGACGACCTCGATCTCCTGATGGGACGGGTTGAATCCGGCCGCCTCGAGGATCCCGGTCCCGTCGAGCGTGTCGATGGCATCGGCGAAGTCGGTGGCAGGGTCGCTGTGGGTCAGTCCGCCGCTCGCGAAGACCCTCCACCCTCCGTGCCGGATCTCGGCGACTTCGCTGGAGCCGTTCTCGACGGATTCCCGAACCAGCTCGAAGGCCGGCCTTGTGAGCGCATCGACGTGGTTCTTTCGCTGCGCGTCAGTGGTGGCGTTCTCTTTGGCGTATGCCTCGAGGATGACGTCTTCGAGGAAGCTCCCCGACAGGGGTGAGTCCTCCGGGAAGCCGTCGGCGGGGCACTTGAACGCGGCCAGGGCGCGCTCTCCTGCTTCCCAGTCGATCCTCGTGCTGTCGGCGAGCCAGAGTGTGGAGATGTTCATGAACGCTCCCACGTCAGGACTCCTCAACGAGGACGCGAAGCTCGGAGCGAACTTGCATGAGGATCTCGCCGAGCTTGTTCTCGCCGATCCCGTCGCAGACGCCCCAGATGGTGTCGCCCCAGTGGTTCGTCTCGATGATCTCGGCGTGACCCGTTGCGAGCAACCGGGTCGCTAGGTCCGGGTGGGTGGTGAACTCCTGCCGGACCAGCTCGAGCATGACACCGCCCTTGATCTTCTCCCAGTCGGGTCGAAGCGTGGACCGTCGACCGAGGCGCTTGGTGGGACCCGGGGTGCTTTCCATCCGGATCCTCCTGCGGTCCTCGAGGTTGAGCGTTTTCGCCGCCTGGAACGCGTGCTCGATGGTCGGGTAGGTCTCTCCGTCCGTCGTCACGCACGCTTCCCAGAAGTTGCTCAGGAACTGGTATTGCCCTTGAAACCCCGAGATCTCCTCGGGTGCGGGTAGTGCTGTTGTGCCATTCATTGCGTACTTCCTTTCTGTGGACATCGACCACGAGAAAGGGCCGCGTCCTGTCCGGGGATAGGTCGCGGCCCTTTCGTTTTGGTCCGGAGTCGGTCCGGACTGCCGTGGCGTGTTGCGTCGGGGGTCGGTCGCTCGCCCCTAGTGCTCGTAGTGGTCAGGACGGGGAATGCCGTAACGGTCGAGGATCCCGGCGGTCGCTTCCATGAAGTCGGCGGCGCTTCGCCACATATCCTTCTTTGGGAGCAACCTTGCGATCAAGACGACCGCCTGAACCGCGTTCGTGGTTGGATCGCCGTCGCTCGGCGTCTCGGATGACTTCGCCGCGGCGCCGTCGTCCCTGATTCCTGTCCCGGGGGCGCTCAGGCGATAGCCGACACCCCAGCAGCGAACCACGTACCTGGCGTGGTCCGGGTCGATGGCGTGATCCGGATCGAGCTTGCGACGCAGGCTGCTGCAGAGGACCTCCAGTGTCCGGTTGTGGCCCGCCGATCGGTAGCCCCATACCTCCCGCAGCAACTCCTCCTTCGAGAAGACCCTGCTCGGCTCGGCCGCCATCACCGTCAGCAACTCGAACTCCTTCTCGCTGAGGTGCACATCGCGGCCGGACACCGTCACTGTCTTCTCGACAGTGTTGATCTCGAGCGCTCCGATATTGATCGTCGGACTCGATCCTTGCCGGCGCCGGAGGACGGCGTTGACCCTCACGAGCAGCTCCCCGAAGGTGAACGGCTTCTGGATGTAGTCGTCAGCTCCGTTGGCCAGGGCACCCACCCGGTCCCTCTCAGTGCCGCGGCCGCTGACCACGATCAGACCCATCTCTGGGTTCTGCTCGTGGATCTCCTCGAGCAGCGTCATCGCCTGGCCGTCCGGGAGGGTGAGGTCCAGCAGCACCAGGTCGAGGTCCAGCGCCGCAAGCGATGTTCTCGCCTGGTCGAGTCCGTCTGCTGCTTCTACCTTGAACTCTTCGGCTTCGAGGTGATCGCAGAGGAGCTCTCGGGTCGGGGCATCGTGTTCGACGACCATCAGGTGTGTGGTCGCCGTCGTGTCGTGGTTCATCTGTCTGTCTCCTTGATTGGTTCGTCCCGCTGGGTCGGTCGCGGGCACCGCGTAGCGGCGACCCCGCCCGGCCTCATCGCGGGAGGGGTCGCGTCAGGCCCGTTCTGCGCGGGCGATAGCCTAGTTCTGGGCTAGGAGCCGAGCGACACCAGGTCGGTGTGATCAACGCGAATCGCGACCATGGCGCCGTCGCGGGTGTAGTCAACTTCGAGGCCGGGGTAGGTGTCCCAGCTGGCTCGTTCGAACGCGATCCCGTCTTCGACGGTGATCAGGTCCTCGTCGTCGGCGACGGTGCCGACGGTCAGCTCCAGCGCGAAGGTGCCGTCCTTCTCGGCCTGCTCGACCCGGATCGGGTTGAGCACCTCGATCCCGCAGATGCCCCCGTTGTCCTGCTGATCGAGCACGACCAGAGCCCGGTCGGTGGCGGCCTCGCCGGCGCAGTTGATGACCAGCTCGCGGTCGATCGCGTGCTTGGTGTGGTCGGCCCCGACGGTAGACACGTAGAAGGCCTGGGCCTTTTAGTCGTTGATGGTCACGTAGGCCGGGCCGCTGTCGTTGGTCTTGGCAATTGTGCTCATTTTGGATCTCCTGTTTCTCCCCTCCTCGAGGAGGGGCTGGTGATGCGTTCATGCCGCTGTTCCCCGCGGCCAGGTACTTCATGGCGGGAACGCCGCGCCTCTAGATCGCGCGACGTCCTCCGCTTCGGTGGTGGGCGAGCGGGCCGCTAGTCGGCCCAGATCACTTCGGGTTCGGGTCGGGGACTGTCGGCGGTCAGCAGGTCCTGGCTGCTTTCGCAGAACCGGAATTCGGCCTGGCCGGTGTCGGCGATCCGGCGGTCGTGGATCTGGTCGATCACCTCTCCGAGGGGGGTGTTCGGCCGGTCGGTGGTGCGGGTGCTGTCGTTGGTGTGTGCCATGATTGGCCTCACTTCCTCGACCCGTTGGTGGGTCGTTAATCGCGAAAGGCCCCCTCTCACGGCTAGGTGGAAAGGGGGCCTTTCGTTCTTTCTTGAGGGAGTCGGTCCCTCGGCCGGTGCGCTTCGCGCTTCAGCGCAGGCGGCCCGTCCGGGATCGAACCGGAACGTCCTGGTGGGACGGGTGACGTCCTTTCGTCACCGCGGGCCGTGCTGGTGTTCAGCCGAGCGGCTCGTTGAACACCGGGTGGGTTCGCAGATCACCGATGTGCTCGAGTCCGATCGGGGCGTACTCGAATGCCCCGTTGATCGGCATCTCCTCGAGCAGCGCCTTCGGGCAGATCAACTGGTAGCCGCTCAGCTGCCTGATCCGGTCGTAGACGCACTGGGCGAGTTCCTCCCCGCAGGAGATGAACTCTCCGTCGCCGTTTACGTATCCGACGATGAGGGTGGGCCAGTCGACCGGTTCGATTTGCTTGCTGGCCGACAGGGCCATGGTGACCATGGCCAGGTCCAGCGGTCCGGTCATGCCCTTGATCCGGTCTTTGGCGAACACGTCGATCAGGATCTGGCGGGGCACGTTGAATCCGCCGGCGTTGATCGCCGATCGGATCCCGTACTCGGTCGCGGCCCGGGACCGGTTTCTGTTCGGGAGACCGACCACGGTCAGTGGTTCCCCGATCCGACCGGCCCGCCCGGACACATAGCAATCGATTGAGCCTTGGTTGCCGCCGAGCCAGGTGATCGACCGGGTGCGGCTGTACTGGACCCCGGTCGCCTTCTTCGGTCGGGTGATCGTTGTGGTGGCCATCAGATCATCCGTCCTTCCATGACCGTGTTGATGTGCGGGTTGATCTCGACCGTCGAGGCGCAGAACTGGAAGGTTCCTTCCTCGTTGCCTGCCATGCGGTGGTCGTGGATCTGGTCGATCGCTTCGCCAAGCTTGGTGACGGGGCGATCGGTGTTACGGTCGCTGCTGCTGGTGGTGAGAGCCATTTGGCTTTCACTCCCTTCTGCCCTCGATCGTGAGGGCGGTTAAACGCGAATGGCCCCCTCTCACGGCTAGGTGGAAAGGGGGCCTTCGTGTCGTTGGTGAGGGAGTCGGTCCCTCGGCCGGAACGTGACCGTCTGGTCGCGTAGGGGCCCGCCCGGGTTGAATCGGGCGAACTTGCGAGTATGCGAGATCTCGCATACTCGCTTGCTCGGCATCTCCTGGGATGCGCGGGCCGGTGGTACTAGCTGCGTGAGAACACCGCGGTGAGCTGTCGTCTGTATCGCTGCCACCTGGTTTCGTCGGTGGCGCGTCGTTCGAGCATCTCGATGTGGCCGGTGTCGAGGTCGACCAGGTACAGGCCGACCGGGGTTGCGGCCGCTTCGGTGACCGCGGCCGGGAGCTGTTGCCGGCGGGCTGCCCGGGCGGCTTGCCGATCGTTTCGTCCCTGGGCGATCAGGTAGGCACGGGCGTACTTTCGTTCCGGGTCGACTCCCCAGATCCCGAACGTGACGCATCCGGTTTCGTTGTCGTCGTCGACGAGGATACGGGTGAGTCCTCGGTCGAGCTCGAGGACTTGGAGGCGGCTGCAGTTGAGGGCGCCTTCGATCGCGGCCGCGAGGTGCCGGCGGCCGCCGGTGACGGGTGGCCCGCCGATGTCGTGGATCATTTCGCGAACGGGCCGCAGCGCCTGTTCGCCTTTCAGTTGGATGTCCGCTTCGACGGTGACGCGAACGGTGACTACGTGGGTCATGGTGATGCTCCTTCTGCCCCTCGCGGGGTCGTTAACGCGCGAAAGGCCCCTGTCCGCGGGTGAGCGGAGGGGCCTTTCGGTTGCGTGGGTTGGGACGGTCCCGGTGGGGACCGGGCGCGGGTTATCCGCGCAGGCGGCACGGCCGGAGTCGAACCGGACCGGCTCTACCCGCCAGGGCGGGCAGCAGCCACCGTCTGACGGCCTGTGGGGCTGTCAGCGTGCCGCTGGACCGTTTCGCGACCATGAGGTCGCCTTGCGTGTCCAGAATCGTCCGTGGGTCGCTACGTCGATTCTGCTGGTCAGCATGTGGACCGATCCGATGATGGCGCCGCCGGCGCTGATCGATCCGATCTCGGCTAGTGAATCCGCCAGTTCGCTGCTTGGCAGCGAACCTTGGTACGTCGCGTCATTTTCGACTCCTGATGATTGAAGGGGAAGCGCCCATCTCTTCCCTGGGTTGGGTACAGACACGTCCGTGAGTCGAACCCGATCACACAAGGGAGGCAGTTCGTGTCGGAGTGTTTGCTAGGCGACGATGGCGGCGAGGCCGGTAGTCGCTGCGAAGCCGAGTGAAGTGGCGGCGGCGATCATCCAGAGGTGACCTTCTCCGAAGGGGTCGCCTCTGCGGACGGCGGTGGCGCGGGCGAGTACGGCCAGGGCCGCACCGGCCATGGCGGCGGTGCCGCTGATGTTCGCGAGCACCGCGGGGTCGATCGAGAACGCGGTGACGGCCGCAAGGGAAAACAGTGTGCCCGCGAGGGCGGCGACAACGATCGGTCGCGTGACCCTGGTCAGGTCGAGCTTGCAGTAGAGGCCTGACCCGAGCGTTGTTAAGGTCGCGAGGGCGTAGGCCCAGCCGTCGACTGGTTCGAAGGGTGCGCGGTCGGTGAAGGCGATCGCGGCGAGCGTGAGTATGGCGAGCAGCTCGAGTGCGGGCCCGGCGATCAACTTCAGTTGACGAACCGTTAGTCGAGGGGTGTCCGACTCCCGGCTGGGTGGGGTGGTGTTCGAGTCGGTCTTCATCGGGCTATTGGAGGGTGGGGTTCTCGGGGTACGGGACCTGCGGTCCTTCTGGCGTGCCCTGCGGCTGGTTCGGCCGCACGCGGATGTGGAGGTCGTTGGGGGGAACCGCTGTCGGATCCACATCGCCGAAGAGCGCGGTGTCGCGTGGTTTCTGAATGGTGGCCTCGTAGGAGGTGTACGCCCCAGCCAGGAACGCGAGGCAGATGACGATCGCTGCGAGGAGTTGCCTGCCGGTCGGGCGCGGCTCTCGGATGTAGGTGCTGATCGTGCCGTGCTGGTCCGGGTTCCATTCCGCGTTGGTGTCTTTCATCTGATCTCCTCCGTGAGTTCTGGTTCGTGTTTCGAAGTTAGCTGCTAGATCGGTCAGGTTCGGGTGGTGTTGAACCTGGCCCGGGCGACTCGGATCGCGAGGAGCTGGCCGTGGCGATCGTGGGCGCAGTCGAGTCCGGGGAAGGCTCCTTGGTCGGAGCCGTCGAACTCGAAGCCTCCGTGGCTGATGTAGCTGACCGCACCTGTGGCCAGGTGGAACGTGACGGGCCGAAACTGGATACGGTCGGGGTCACCGCCGGGGTCGATCAGGAGGTGTTCGTGGAGGATCTCGAGCGAGACAGGGTAGAGGCCGGGCAGCGCGAGGTCGACGAGGACTTGCGCGGCGCCGGCGGCCGCCAGGGTCCGGGTACCGGCGACGGACGTCACGGGTAGCTCGTCGAGGAACAACAGGTGTCCGGTGCGCCGGTCGGCCGGAGCGATCGACAGGTCAAACGTTCTGGGTCTAGAGGAAATGTTGGGGTTGGTGACCATCGCGGGTCGCCGCCTTTCGGGTCGGGCCGATCGAGAACCGGCCAAGTTGATTCGTCACCACTTACGGGCCAGTGCCCCAGGAAAAGAACGGGGCCGATCGAACTCGCCCCCCGGCCACCAGGGGCCCCTCTCAACGCGATCGCCGCGCAGCACCACCCAGAACCCTCGCGGTCGATCGAACGCGCCAGCCACGACCACCAGGACGGCTCACAGGGCCTCCCCCCACACCCCCCTCCAAGGAAGGAAGGTCACAGGCACCGCAACCGATCGAGCGGCCTAAACCACCCGGACGATCGAACCTCACCGGCCGCTGAACGACCAGCCGAACGACAACAGAAACCCCTATAGGCACCGCACCGAAGAAGCGCTTGCGTAAACGACCGAACAACCGACCCAACCCAAGAAGACACGGGGCCGAAACGACCACACCGATCGAGGTCAAAACCGCCGGATCACCAAGAGGCAAAACCAGACACAAACCCAAGACCGAAACCAAGCCCAAGGGGCAGGGTCCGCATCGTCCTGTCGACGACGATCCCAACCAGGAAAACCCAACCGATCGAGACCCGAATCGTCAACCAAACCATTCCCCTAAATCGTCGCGCAAGCGACGACGTCTACCGACAAGAAACGAGACGAAGACCCACCCAGACCGATCGAGGAACCGAAGGGATCAAAACACGTCCAGGAACCGAATGGACTAGGGACAGCCGAGAGCGTCGAGAACGGGAAACCTCAACGCCTGTCAAGACCAAAGAACCAGAAGGCGATCGACCAACTCCAAGAGACGGAACCGTCGGAACGCAAAGACCTGAAGAGGCTGAAGTCCGTATGTGAGAGCGATGCGATAACGCCGTGGCGTCGATACGTGCGAGTGCTCATGGAGCAAAGAAAAGAAGTAGGCGCAGCCTAGCCCCTACGCAACGCCTGTCAACTAGCCCGACTAGCCGTCACCGACTACCCCTTCTGACCCTCTCTCTTCTATTCCCTATTGCCCTCATCTCTCATTTTCACGGTTCCGGCCCATAACCATGCGGTTACGGGAGCTAGACGGTGAAACTGGGCAGGTGTCCTGCACCCCCCTCAATTTCACTGGAGGGGGCCAGGGGCGGCGTCGTTTTCATCATTTCCACGGGCGGCAAAATCGGGGTTCAGACACTAGATGGCGAAGCTGCGGTTGCTTCTTCCTCCATCGCGACGAGTCTCCGAAGTCGCCGGACCTGGGGCCGGTATTGAGCGTCGTAACCTCTCTTGCTAGATGCCCGAGACCTTCGACATCACCATCGGCCGCACAGTCTTTAGAGCCCCCGACTCGGCGTTCGCCGTCCTCCAAGGGACGACCTCGGAGGGGGAACCTCGAACCCTCTGTGGAGAGCTCGGTTCGTTCACTCAGGGGGACCGTCTCGAGGTGACGGCGAACGCTGGCAGTCACCCTCGGTTTGGGCCGCGCTGGGACGTCGAAAGTGCGGTCGTCAGGGAGCCCGACGACCGAGCCTCTCGCAAGGTGTTCCTCGAGTCAATCGACGGGATCGGGGAGGGTCGGGCTGAGGAGCTTCTCGACCTCTTTGGCGACGACGTTTTCGATCAGATCGACAGGGCCCCCGAAGCAGTATTCGGAGGCCTCACGGGAGTGGGTACGAAGACCGCTCGGAAGGCCGCCAAGAGCTGGCAGGAGAGACGGCAGATCCGGGAGCTCGTAGGCCTTCTGCACTCCGCGAGGATCGATGCGAGTCAGGGGATAGCAGCAAGGGCTGCCAAAGCCTTTGGACCTGAGTGCGTAGAGAAAGTACGGTCGGATCCGTTCAGCCTGATCGACCTGCCCGGGGTCGGATTCAGGGATGCTGATCGACTTGCCAGCCACTTGGAGTTCCCCCCCGATTCAAGCGACCGGATAAGAGCAGCTTGTCTCCACCTTCTTCGGGAAGCGAAGGCTTCCGAGGGTCACCTGTTCCTCACGCACGAGGACCTGGCCGCGCGCGCCGGTCAGCTACTTGCCCTTCCTCTTGATCGATTTGATCTGGGTATCGATCTGCAATCTGCTCGAGGCGTCGTCGATAGAGACGGGCGCTTCTATCTCGCTTCGGCATATCGCGCTGAGACGAACTTCGCGGCGGACGTCTGGATGCTGGCCACCGACCTCGACCGGACGATCACCATCGACCCCGAGTCTCTCGATCCGTCACTGACCGAAAGCCAGCGATACGCAGTGGCGGGCTGCCTTGGTCAGCGCCTTACTCTCATCACGGGACCTCCGGGCGTCGGCAAGACAACGATCATCCGCGAGGTCGTGCGTTGCGCCCGGGAGCACGGCCTGACTGTGGCACTAACGGCCCCGACCGGACGAGCAGCTACCCGCATGGCGCAGGCCGCGGGATCCCCCGCCTCGACGGTCCACAGACTGCTGGGCCTTCGTGGCGATGGTGCCCAGCCCGAGCGTTCGGGTAGCAACCCCTTGACCGCCGACCTGGTGGTCTGCGACGAGAGTTCGATGCTGGACGTCGAACTTGCGGCGATGCTGACCGATGCGCTGAAGGACGGGGCGAGGCTCGTGCTTGTGGGGGATGCCGATCAGCTTCCTCCTCCTGGCGCCGGCGATGCGCTAGCCGAGCTGCTGGTCTCCCCGGTGATCAGTCACTTTCAACTCAGTCAAGTCTTTCGACAGGCCGAACGCTCGACCCTCCTTCGGGCTGCGGCCAAGATTCGGGTCGGTGCCGTTCCACGGTTCACGCCCCGAGAAGGTGACGTTGCCGACCTGTCTGGGTTCTGGTCGAAGTCCGAGTCCGAGTTAATTGATGAGGCGGTCCGGCAAGCCCGCGAGGTCCTACCGCAGAAGCTCGGGATCGACCCCGATGAGGTCCAGGTGATCGCACCGATGTATCGGGGCGGGGCGGGAATCGACGAGCTCAATCGCCGCCTTCGCGAAGCGGCCAATCCCTCCGGGGAGAAGATAATCGGTGGCCGACTTCGCGTCGGGGACAAGCTGATCCAGACCAAGAACGATTACAGCCTCGTTGCCGAAAGCGGCGAACCTCTGGTCAACGGTGCCTTCTGCCAGGTCCATGGGTATCGAGACGGACGAGATGGCGGGCTAGAGGCGAACTGTGAAGACGGGTCGCGGATCTTCATTCCGACATCGCAGAGCCCCTCGCTCAAGCTCGGATACGCCATCAGCGTCCACAAGTCGCAGGGGTCTGAGTGGCCGGGCACTGTGGTGGTGATCCCCCCGGCCGAGCGAAGCTCCTTCCTGACCCGACGTCTCCTCCGGACCGCTCTTACCCGCGCGCGAAGGCATTGTCACGTCGTGGCGTGTCCGACGACGTTCAGGGCCGCTATCGGCCGCGCGGATCAGCAGGTCCGCAACTGCGCCGTCGTCGAGAGGATTGAGGACTCGTTCGAGCGCGCAATTCAGCGCGAGCTCGAGGCGGACCTAGTCATTGCGCCGTAGTGGCGGTTCATGCGTTGAGGCACGTCTTCCGGCCATCAGTCGCTGGGGTAGCAGCCGGTCCTCGAGACGCGGATGACAGTTGGCCGCTTCGGCGCGTTCTCGGTCGTTGGAGGCGGTGGCATGCCGCTCGGCTGGAGTTGCCTCTGGTACTCGATACATGCGCGTCGAGCCCTTGTGGAGATCTGCCTCGAGCGCAAAGAAGATTCGGTTTCGAGATGCGGGAGGCCCCCACTTCTCGGGTCCGTCGCGGCGTCGACCAGCTTGGGCGAGTAGAACTCGATCCGCGATCGCAATCTGCTTCTTGAGTATCTCTGTCGACGGTGCGATGAAGACCACGACAGGGGGCCGGCCGGCGCTTCGAAACCTTGGCACGGTTCTCCACCAGAGCGCCTGGAACACGTCGTAGTTCTGCAGCTTCTCCTCGAGATGCCCCGGGTGTCCCTGGCGGTCCATCTCCACCCAGATTTCCCGCCTGGAGGTCTTCTGTTCGTTCGTGAGGTTGTGGAGCCGGATCGCTGCGTCCGGATGGACCTTCCCGATGGATCCGTCGCCTGCATCGACGCCGCGGAATGCGATCCCGTCCAGCAGTGCTGGCAAGCCGTACAGGTTGACTGGCTCTCGTCGCCGGCGGTTCCCCTTCATGGGCGGATCGACGATCGCTCCGAACTCCCCGGTCACCTTCTGGATGATGCCTTCCCCAGCGTTGACGGTGTAGCGGAAATCGCCGTCGCAGAGCTCGACGAACCGCATGACCCACGAGACGGTGTGAAGGTCGTGGATGACCGAGTGAGCGTTGCTCACGTTCCGAGGTCCCCACTGCCTGGCCGCTTCATATTTCCCGTCCGGCGACTTGCCCGGTTCGTACGGGATGAGGGGGCCGTACCGGTTGTTGATTCGTCGACCGACGCGAGTCCCCAGGTCGGTGAGCGTCCAAACCTTGTGCTTGCCTAGCTGGAGGCCTCGCAGCACCCCCTCGGAAAGGAGGCCGTTGATCCGTCGGGTCAACGTCGACCGAGAAAGCCCCGTCGCGTAGACCATCTGTGTCTGGGACATGACGTTGAACTCGTAGAGCCAATGAAGGACTGCTTGGATGTCCGGCTGGATGATCTTGGAGTCCGCGGCGAGCCGCTTTGCCTTCTCGTTCCTAGCTTGGACCGAACCCGGTGTTGCATCTGCTGGCGGCTCGACGAACTTGATCGCCCCGTCACTTCGCACCTCTCGCAGCACGTCGACGGCCTCTAGCCACGAACCGATCTCGCCGGGAAGGTGTTGACCGAGCGGCCCCACAGATCCTGCCGCTGCCTTGGGCGACACCGGAGCCTTGTCTTCGCCTGGCCCAGCGAGTCCGTTCGTCGCTGAAGGCATGTCGTGCACGATGTCTTGCCTGTCGATCGAAAGCGAGTCGTCCAGTGCAGATTCTTCGGGCTTGCCGGTCGTGAACTTTCCGTTGGAGCCAACTCGTCCGTTGTCGTACCCAGTGGGTGTGGTGGCCGGCGGGACCCTTGGCTCGGGCGCGGGCGCCGTGGATACTCCAGCATCGTGATCCGCGCGACTCGCCGTGCTGTCGGACGGGGCCGAATCGGATCCCGACGGATCCATGGTCTCGGGTCGGAGGTTGTCGGCTGATCCATCTGCGTCGTCGTTGATTCGAAGGACGGCGTCGAAGTCGATCCCGGGGTCCGGGATCGCGGCGGCGCGGGCTTCATGGTCGTCTTTCGGGTCGCTGAAGCTCGGTGGATCGAAGCTCATTCGCTGGACTGCGATCTCTGCTTCTTCCTTGTAGTCCGGCGGAGACAGCGGGCCCATCGAGTGACCTCCAGCTGCTTTCTGTCGGGCGAGGTGCTGAGGGCCGTAGCTGGCTCGGCCAGCCGGGTCGATTGTCCAACCCCAGTACGCAGGAACGCGGTTACCCCGCACAAGCTGGAACGCGTAGAAGTTGTACCGATCAAGGTAAGTGAGATCGGCTACCGATACGCGGTTGGTTCGTATCTCACGAAGCCGCGAATCTTGCTGATCGTCGTATGTCATCTGGAACAGGTCGACTCGTTGACGGGCATCCTCCACCCCAGTCCGAAACTGGAAGACGTTGTGCAGTAGCGAGTAGAGCGCGCTCCGGACCGCGGGATTGCGGATCTGCGCATCGTGCTGCCATCCGATCATCATGTGAAGCCCGGCCGAGCGCCGGCGCGCCATGATCTCGGCCGTCGTTGGTGTGACTATGGAGGGGGCTTCGTCGACTCCGAACAGGAACTTGACCTGGTCGGGGACCTCGATTTCCTCGCCCAGGTCTATCCGGTGGATCGCCTTGTTCCTGGCAGCCTCGAGCCGGCCCAGCGTCTGGTCGGCCATCTGCCAAAGGAACCTGAAGATCATGTCGGCCGATTTGTGGTTTCTGCCGTTCACGATGATCACGTCACGATTGCGTACCGCCTCTTCAAAGTTGAGGGCAAGGTCGTGTCGAAGTACTCGGTCGATCGCCTCAGTGAGGAGCTCAGAGACCTTGTTCATGGGTGCCGCCGCCCTCGTCGTGAACTGGGCCTCGCTTCGCTCGAGAGCGGAGTGGTATTCCTCGTATCCATCAACGATGAACTCTCTTGACGGCCTTGTAGCGATGACCGTGGTCAGGAGCTTTTGGCGCCATTCGACGTTGCGAGGATCTGAGGAGATCCACTTTCTAAGATGAAAGAAGGTTGGCTTGATGCCGAAGGGCACCGTGGTGGCGAGAGTGGCGTACAGGGCCATGGTCAGGAAGTCCCGAGATGAGGCCAGGATCTGGGACTCGTCCTCTTCGGTTCGTGCGACGTCAATGATTCCGTGAAGGACTACGTTCACGACCGCTGCTTCGTCTCGCATGTCGCTGATGAGGAACGGATCGATCCCGATCTGGGGATCGTCGAAGTCGATGTAGTGGACTCGTCGGTTGGGTGGGAGGAAGGCGAGCACGGACTCGGCCAGGTCCCCCTTGGGATCACAGACGAGGCCGGCGAAGCGCTGATCTTCGCTGAGGAGCGCCGAGATCATGCGTGCCATCAGGACGGTCTTTCCCATGCCCTGCTGGCCGGCGACCCCGACACCGAACAGGAAGTCCTCGGGCAAGAGGGCGATCTCTTTGCGTTCGGGAGAGAGCCACATGGCGAGATCGGCGACGGAAACGTCGGATCTTGAAGGTGACGTCTCGTTGTCGACGTAGTGGACTTCGGGAGGAACGGAGACCCGCCGGCGGTTGATCCGCTTGGTCGTGATCGACCGAAGTTGCGCGGAGGGCAACTGCCAGAGGCTTGCGAGCTCGCTCGTCGAGTAGACCGAGAACAGCCAGCTGGGCAACGGGTTACCGACGCCACGTTGAAACCGGGTGCGGTAGAGCTTCTTGCGAAGGACTGGCCTACGTTCTCGCAGTTGGGCATCGCCGCCGGCGGCTCCTTGGAGAACAGCGGCGATGTCCCGGGTGAACTCGTAGTCGGGGGAACCGACTCGCATCTCTACGAAAAGATGGCCCTCGTTCGCTGATGCCTTCGCGGTGTTCTCGCCTTCTGACCGCTCGATGGCGTCGGCTTTCTGACTCGATCGAGTCTGGATGCCGCTGAGGAACCGGATGAAGGTGTCGAAGGGACGCGGCACGGGCGTGGCAACCAATTGAACTTCTGCCGGCATCGGACTGGAGCTCATGGCGGTCACCACCTTGTCCATGACAGGCGCGTTGAAGCCCTCCTCGAAGGACTCGCTGGCCGTGCTGATTCCGGGCACTTTGATCGTGAATGGAATCTTTCGCGTCTTCTTGTTGCGGACGATCTCGTAGCCGATCGTCGGCCAGCGGTCGTTGGGGATCCGTTTCAGCTCGGCGTCCTGGTAGTTGTCGGAAAACTTCTTACGGATGAGTCGATTCAGCGACTCGCCGGAGGGAACGGTGATGTAGCTCGCGACCTCGCTGTCACCTCTCTGGGTGTTGGGTACGGCCAGGACTCGAAATGCCAGCGATGGGCTTCCGGTGAAGAACCTCTGAAAGCGTCTGGACCGGACGTAGATGAGGTTGGTCGCCGAGCTCATGAATGCTCGGATCTGTTCGGTCGAGACGATTGCCTCACGGTGGGTGCGGATCTCGTAGGTGACGTACTGTCGCCGGCGTCGGCTGACGGTTCGTGTCACGAGTGCGATCGCGCACAGCACTAGGAAGATCTTCGCGATGAGCTTGACGGCCGCCAAGGTGAACGTCAGGACCTGAACGATGGTCGACGTAGTATCTACGGTCGTTTTGGTTCCGCGATAGGTCGGTGATTGGGAGGCGATCTGGTCGGTTGTCGGATTGGCCGAGATCGCGTCGGTGGTCTCCTTGAGACCGTTTGCGGTGGCCGCGGGGACCCTGTTGGCGACCCCTTGGACATCCTTCCCAAGTGGATCCTGACCGATGGTGTCCAGCGCTTGATTTGCGAATAGGAGGAGGGCCCCGATTGCAAGCGATCCGATCAGCCCGACGCCGAGCAGCTTCATCATGTGAGGAGCTCCTCGGTCTCCTGCACTGCAGGTTGGTGGCGGACGGCCCGCAACTGCTTGAGCGTTTGCTCCCGGTTTCGGTGAAACGCCTCGTCGACGTCCTCGAGGGCTCCAGGGAGTCGTTGGGGCGAGACAGCGAGAACCCCGTACGGGTAGTCCTCGATCGCGCCTTCCATGAACGCGGCCAGGATCACCGGGACGTGAGGGGTGCCATAGCTCGAGAGCTCAGTGGCGACTTGCTGAGGGCCTTCAAGACTCGCACGGCCCGGCCACGTTCCGGCAAGGCCGATGACGAACGCAAGCTCCTCGGAGGGCGTAAAGACAACCAGATAGTTGCGGCACTCGGGGGGTAGTCGATGTTGCCGTGCGATCTTGAATCCGCGACCCTCGAGTTCGGGGAGCAACCCTCGAAGTACGCGCTCCGCTTCGGCCTGGAGTTTGAACTGACTTCGCTGGATCAGGGTCTGTCGACCAGCCCATGCGCACCAGACTGCGATGGCGAAGACAAGGATCAAGATGAGCACTTCGTTGCGGACCCCTAGTGCGGAGATGAAGCATGCTGCCGCGGCGACGAACTGGAAGGTGGCTTTGCCGAGCAGGTGGAGTCGAATGCGGTCGGCTTTCTTCAGGACGTTCATTTGATGCTCCCTGAGACATAGGTCTCGATGGGGGCGGCAGCGAGGATCAGGACCGTGGCCAGGAGGTAGAGGCGTAGTGCCTGACCACGTTCGAGGTCTCCGACGCGGGCAGCGAGATAGGCCCATACCCCGATTGCGAAGGCTGGGACTTCAAGCCACGCGTGCGGCAGGATCCTCACGAGGGCGGCGTCACCGAGCTGGCCGACGGCGAAGCCGGCTACGAAGATGTTCAGTACTAGAAAAGTGCCGACCACGAGGTCGGTGATTCGACGTATCCAGGGCGGCTTTCCGTCGAGGGCTTCCTGCCGAGCGAAGTGCTGAAGCCCTGCGCAGGAGGCTAGAACGGCCAAGAGAATTAAGTTCGAGCGGAGTATGTGCACCAGGGCCGCCGTGGACGTGTCGCGGTCGGGCACCTCGAGTCCACGTGGAAGCAGAATGCCCGCGGCCAAACCGAAGCTTAGGACGAGCAACGCACCAATGGCTACCTGTTTTCCTCTGTGGTCCACCCGAGCTGGCTTCTTAGGAGGGCGGGTAAGACCATGAGGGAGCGAGTACCCGTTCATCTGAGGATCCTTCCGAGACAGGCGGTGAGCACCTGGTCGACGCGCCGGGCGGTTACCTCGAGTCCTTGTTCGACGAGATCTCCGGCCGGTGGCGCAACGACCAGGGCCACTCCGGTCTCTTCGGCTGTTACTCCGAACTCTCGCTGCGCCTCGAGGTCTGGAGGTCCTGGTCGGTCTGAATGAACAACTAGGAAGCTGGATCGAGATCCTTGGAAGCCGAGACCCGCGATCTTTGCTCTGGCTTGGCGGGCTTGGCTGGTTCTGGCGCCGCTGACCCAAACGATGTGGGTGGCGCAGGCGGCCACTCGTCGTTCGGCGTCGAGCTCTAGACGACCGCAATCGACGAAGGTCGCGAGATGATCCTCTTGGGCGTGTATCAGGAGATCTCGAAGCACCAGGTCGTCCTCGTAGCCCGTAGTTTGGTCGAGGGCGTCAGGGCCCTTCGCCATGACCCGAAGGCGCTTTGAGATGTTCATGAATGGCTTGTCTCCGTTCACCGCGAAGACGCCAGCGCGGTGTGCGTTGACGGCTGATCCGAGCGAATGGTTCGCTTCCTTGCCCAGATAGGCGGCGAGTGAGGCCGAGGGTCCACCCAGGTCCGTCAGCAGAACCGGTCCTTTCGAAGACTCGGATGCGGCAAAGGCAAGGAGAGCAGCAACAGTGGTGGTTCCTGCCGCGCCGCCTGTGCCGCAGACGGCGACTACCGGTGCGCCCTGGGGATCAATTGTTCGAGTCGTCTGGATCGCCGGCGCTGAGTCGGGGACGTCTGGCTCGCCCGGTTCGGGACCCGGCTGGACGTCTTGACCTTCCACCAGAGAGTCGTCCTCCGATTGGTCAATCAGATCCTCCTCCGAGCTACTAGGGAGGGGATCCTGCTCGTTTGGCTCGAAGGCATCGCCATCGTGCTCCGGGGTGTCATAAAGCGCCTCGTCGAGGTCGCTTTCTGCGGTGAGTGTTCCGTAGTCGAGGTCGGCTTCATCTGGACCCATACGATGTATGTCGAACAGGCCATCCGATTCCCCACCCCCCTCTGCCTAGATCTGGGGCTCCCAGCTCGTCACGGCGTAGTTCCCGTCAGGCATCTGTTGAAGCCGCACCAAATACGTGAGGAACTTGGGGTCCAGCTTGATGCCAGTTGCGGCGTCGACGACCGTCTCCTTGCTCACAATCAGGACCTCGGCATAGCCGTCCGTGTTCACGAGAGGGATCGCGTTGATGACTTCCCCGCTGCTCGCGACCTGGGCGGTAGTCACGGCCGCTGAGTTGTCGGCAAGATCGCGGGCGAGCGTCCCGGCCGAGAGCTGGACCAGCTGGTCATTTACGGCCGCGGATCCGAGTGCGTCGGTGGGTCGATTGATCGTGAGCGTCGCGTACTGCGAGGCGGTGGCCACGGGGGCTCCCGCCTTCTCGGCTTCTCCTGGCGGCGGTCGCAGGTCGTGGTCATGATCGCTGTGGTCACCGGTCACTCCCGATGGCTTGATTGGGGCACCATCGATGGCTTGAGAAGTCTCAGGGGTGACCGTCTCGGTGTCGGTCGTTCCCATCGATTCGGCCGAGATCGGCGGGATCAGCTGCTCCTTGATCGGATCGTCGTCGCCCCCGCTGATCACTAGAACCAGCGCGACCAGGAGTGAGGCGACTACGACAACGAGGAAGATGAGTCTGCGTTGACGGCGCCTGGCGGCTGTGGTGGCGGACGTTTCGAAATCTTTCATTTGGAGGTCTTCCTCTTTTTACGTGGTCGATCGGACTGTGGAGTGCTGCCGGTTTCACCGACAGGGAACGTCTTCACCCAGCTCGCTACCTGTTGGCTTTGACCGCCGCCCGCGCAGGCACATTCGAACTGGATATGAATGTGGGCCGAGCCGGAGTTGTGCCAGGGGTCGCCGTGGTCTGGGAACCCGTTGTAATAGACGTCGTAGATCGCCGGTACGAGATCGCAAGCGGGTTTTACGCCGCTGGCCGCGCAGTCTGGAGTCCAGCCGAGGTCCTTGGCAAGCCTCATCGCTGTTTGGTTCCAGCCAGCTTGGCTGCCGGCGAAGTTGCCTTTCGGCACCATGTCAAGCGCCGTTCCCCAGTTGTGTGAAACGGAAGGTGACCCTGGCTGCCATCCACCCTGAGTGATGTGAAGGTTGTAGGTCTTTGAGATCCAGGTTGCGGCCGGAAGTAGTCGCGCGTCGATTACTTCGTCGGGGTCACCGATGGATGCGGGGATCGGCACCCACTTCTTGGGGGTCGTGACGGTGATCGCCTCGTTTAGGTTCGCGGGCCCAGTGGGGACGCCTTGACCCCCGCAGGAGGCACCGCCCGTTGCGTCTCCTGGCTGCAGGTAGGGGAAGTACTTCTCGGCCCACTCGAGGACGTCTTGGACGTACCACTCGGCGTGGTTGTAGGCGTAGATCGCGTCGTGCCAGTTGCCCGGGGCGCCGCTCGCTTTGAGGTAGTTCGCCGCGGCGTAGATGGCGTCGTACTTGTTGGTGGGGTCCTTCTTGCCGTCTCCGTCGCCGTCGACTCCGTAGACCGCCCAGGTAGCGGGCATGAACTGCATCCAGCCGACCGCGCCGGCTGAAGAGGTGGCGGTGGCCAGCTCGCCGAAATTCGTCTCTATGCGGTTGATCGCCGCGAGGATTGAGGGGCCACGGACACCGAGTCCGTACTTTTCGGCGGCGGCTACATAGATGGGCGGAAGATCGCGCGGTATCCCGAATTTCCGGTGGAGTGTTTCTATGTCAATGCCTCCGCCTGCCGCGCCTGGTGCGGCGGTCCCATCGATGATGCTTTCGGGATTGAGTGGCGTTGAGGCGAAATGCAAATGAGGGACACCGTTTGCTATCCCTGACAGGCCGATAACGTCGCCTTTTCGGACCTTCGAACCGGGGTGGACGAAGAACCTGTTGAGGTGCATGTAGCTGAACGCGTTGCCCCCCGATTTGAGATAGAGGGTGTAGCCGGCCGGGTTGGCGTTCGGATTCCGGGGACTTCCAGACTGCTTGTAGATGACCCCGTTTCCGACCGCGAGGACCTTTGTGTTCTCGGGAACGAGAATGTCGACGGCGTTATCGCTCATCCAGTTGCCGAACGGGCGAGCCATGTGGTCCGCGACACCTCCACCGCGGTCGCCTTGAATCTCGAGCGGGTATCCGTAGCCGGCGCCGCCGCCGGTGGCGATGTTCTCGCCGGATCCGCCGGTTGGCGCTTCGACGATTGGGGTGCGCGAGACCTTGACGGACTTTCGTCCCCACTTCGACATTTGGTCCATGCCGCGCCATTCCCAGATGTCGACGCCGTCGGATCCGTCTTGTCCGGTGTCGGCAACGACGAAGGGACCGGTCCAGTTGTGGGGATTTGGCCAGATGTATACGAAGGTCCCGTAGTTATTTCGCTGGGGATCCATCGCGACGATGTACTTCGGGATGCCATGGTTTGTGGTCCCGAGTTCCAGGCCAGTCGACGTGTCGGGCGTTCCTTCCAGTGCCGGCCAAGGCTGGCCGTAGACGGTGGCTGAGTACGTTCCTTCGCTGATCTTGTTTCCAGCGTAGATGTGGGAGCGGATCAACTTGAGTTCCGCGCGTGTGACGCCAGTGCCTTTGACGCCCCCAAGCGAACCGGCCGTCCCGACACCGGCGCCAACTGCCGGAAGGCATTGGCCAGTTGCGGCTCCCATCATGACTACGGGCAAGATCACTACAAGGAAGCCGAGGAGCACGGTTCCGGCGATGAACGGGATCAGCTTCGAGCCGCCTGAGTCCCTTCCTCGATTCGACGGACTCGGGCCATAGACGCCACCGCCTCCTCCTCCACCTCCTGTGGGTGGCGGTTGATTTCCTCCTCTGCCCCCTCGGCCACCACTGAGAGATGCCGCCTTGGCACCTGCCGCGCCGGTGGCGGACGATGACCCCGCTGCGGCGCCAGATCCGGCGCTTCCGGCCGCTATCGCTGCTGGGGCCGGCAACGCACGACCTCAGGCAGCTACCGAGTCGGACTCAGTCTCGATCGGTGCGTAGTCCGCGAGGTACCGGAGTGCCTTCCAGACATTCCCGCCGGATTCATCGATCGCCTGGTCCCGCTTGGGGACGTCGCGGTGGGGCTCGGACGTGTAGAGCCAATACTCGAGAGCTCCCACTCCGACCGAGAGCTTGCCGCGACCTCGGACGCCGTTGACCCAGAACATCTCCGCGTACTCGCCCTTCTTGGTCCGGAGTAGCCGCAGCAGCTTGGCTTCCTCATCGGTCAGCTGAAGCGCTTGCTGGATGAATGGGATCTCACGCGGTAGCTGGCGTAGCAAGAACTGTTGGGTCGAGTTCTGAAGGAGCGCCAGGCCGTGAGGTGTGTTGAAGTCCGAGAGCTGCTGGGAACTGACCAGGAGGAAAAGTCCGAGATGCCGGGCCCGGCGGGCGAGATCGTTGAGGTACTCGCCGGTCTCGGTCGAGGTCATCAAGTACCAGGCTTCGTCGATGAACAGGATGGACTTGCCGGCGGTCATTGGGGCATCGGGTTGAGCCGCGAGTTCCGCCTGCTCCAGACGTCGGCGCTCGATGCGCTCTTTCACGAACTCGGTCACCACGAACATCACCGGGGCGATCACGGCTTCGGGCACCTTTCGAGTGTCGAATACGCAGAGAGGCGCGTTCCGGGGAACCGTCGTCATGCGGTCAAGGAGATAGGCGTAGGAGCCGTCGTTGGCGAACTCGCCCAGCCGAGCTTTCAAGGTCCGGAGTACGGCGGCGGTCTCCGCAGCCCCTGCGCCTTGCTCGAGTTCCGCCATCTGCTCGAGTTCGATCAGGAGTTCGCGCTCCCGCGGCACCACGACCTCGCCGGAAGCGCGGGTGTCCTTCACCGCGGCACGAACGTAGACGCTGCGGATCGCTTCGCCGAGCTTCGCCTTTTCGAGGTTGGTTAGACCTTCTTGCCCCATCATCGAGACGTGAAGCGCGATGAGGAATGCGACCTTCTCCCTCGACACCTTGCCTGGATCGGGCACGTCCCATGGGTTGATTGCGTAGTCGGATCCTTCGGCGCCGAGGTTGACGGCCTGCGCGCCATGGAACGCCGAGACGAGGGTCTCGAAGTGACCGGCCCGGTCGATCACGTCGGCCTGGGCTCCATTCATCACCATCCGGGCGATGATCATCTGCGCGAGCATGGTCTTGCCGGATCCGGACGCTCCGGCAATCACTCCGGTTTGGTTGGCGTGAGTGCGATCGTAGGGGTCCAGCCTGACCAGGTTCTTGGTCGGTTCGGCGTGGGCGAACGGGATCCCCTTTGGGGATCCACAGGCCGTACCGATGAGCGGAACCATGTCGGCAGCGTTGGCAGAGAAGTAACGTCGCTTGACCCCGTGGTAGTCGACCCCGAAGGGCAGTGTGGATCTCCAAAGATCTAGCTGCTCGTGTTCTCCCTGGCGAACAGTCGTCGAGAGCGACTGCTCGATCTCGGTGGTCACGAAGTCGACCGAGGCCGCTAGCTGCTCGAGGTCCGGTTCGGGTCCGCGCGCACGAATCGTCTGATAAATCGAAACGCGGTACACGTTCTCCCGGGCCCGCGAGGACAGTGCGTGCAGGGCCGACTCGTGCTCACCCTCCTTGGTGTATCGGTCGTAGTCGGGAACGCGACCCTTCTGTTCACTTGCTCGGTTCAGAGAGAAGGTCTGGCGGTAGTCGCGCTTGATTCGTCCGCGTTCCTTCTGGCGATCCATCGCCTCGATGAAGACCGACAAGGTGAAGTTGGACTTGGTGACTGCTGGATTCATTACCCAGCCGAAGTAGGTGTGCTCTGCGGTGCCGGCGACGTAGACGGTCTGGACTTTGTCCTTGTCTACTTCCCCCCATGTCGGTGAGCTCTCGAAATCGAGCGGTGACTTGCAGATGGAGTCACGAAGGTTCTTGGCCGCCTTGCGTGCCCGCTTGATCGAGGTGTGATCGGTGATGTCGGAGAGAACTTCCCCGCGGAGGGCTCTCCGACCGTGTGCGCGTCGTGCATCGGCTTGTGTGGGGTTGAACCTGGCCCAGAGGTACTGAGCGACCTCTTCCCCATTCATGCGTCTGGCCGGGATTCCTAGCCCTTCGATCTCGGCTCGGATGGACTCGGCGTGGTTGCGGGACTCGTTGGCGCCGCGCTCATGGGCTGAGCGTTCGCGTTCCTTGTAGTCCTTCTCGCTTGAGCGGAGACCCGGGATCATGTCCCTGAGTCCCAGGCCACCAGCTTCGGAGGAGGGCTTGTAGGGAAGCACCAGGTACGCGCGCATCTCGACCGCGCCATCGCCATCTGAGCGTTGCGTGATCGACTCGGACATCGCGCCGAACATCAGCCAGCGATCTCGCTCGATTGCGGTTTTCTCCTTGGCGAGTTGGGCGTTCGTTGGTGCGGGACCCGCAACTCGCTCTACTTCTTGTCGGGCTGACTTGAGGACCTGCTCCACGTGGACGGGGCGTGAGTCGAGGATGAACTGAATCGACTGTCCGGTCCGGAGCCGTCCGAGCATCTGGGCGTAGGTGGCCGATACGGCTTGGGCCTCTTCGACAGAAAGCAGCGACGGGTTACGCGGACTGACCTCGAGCATCCGCACGAAGGTGCCATCGGAGCGGATCATCAATCCGTCGCGATCGATGGCATCGATCTCAAAGATCTCACCGGCTTCGGGCATGTCGTCGACTTCGGTGGGTCGGATTTTTTGAGTTATTCCTGCCACAGTGCATCTCCGATCAGAACTTCATCCATTGCGTCCGCGTCCTCCCGTGAGGGCGAGCGTGTGGGTCGTTTGACTACGTAGCCGGCGGTCTCCAGACGACCGGGTCCTGGCAGGAACCTGCCGGGGCGACGCTGGAACGTCACGTACGCTCGGACCATTCGGATGACGTTCACGTCGGTGGTCGACGCGAAGAAGACAGCCATGGCGGGAAGACCCCCGACGTAGATCGATGTCGCCAGGGTGAGGAGTGGTGAGAAGGGGCTGAGAACGAAGCCCCAGAGCATCGCGACCATCGCGGCGATTAGGAAGCCGGCGAGCTGGCCCAGGGTGAAGTCGCCAACCTTGACGGGCTCTTCCAGATGGCGGTAGGCGGGATTCATCTAGTTCGCTCCCTTCCGGGCTGCGGTTCGAGGCTGTTCCGCGGTCGCGTCCGGGACGCCTTCGACGGACGTCGAGGGTCGCGGCGTGGGTGTGCTTGAACCGCGCTCCGGGCCTCCCCCACTGGTGGATGCTCCACCTGCGGAGCCGTAGCCTTGCCCTTGCGTGACGACGCTCTCGCGGGTGGCGGGTGAGGCCTCTCCGATGATCCGGCTGGCTTCCATGGAGTCCGTCCCCCAGTGCGGGTTGCCGGTGTCCATGCTCCAGCTGGCCAGTTCGGGAGGTGTCTTTCCCTCGTATACGGGGTCGGAGCTCGCGTTGCGGATGGCCGCTTGTGCTTGCGGCGAGTCGTTTAGCGAGTTCCACGCGGCCTGCACTTGCGGCTGGGGTGGCCGTTGACTCTCGGGCATGGAGTTCATTCGGTTCTGCTCGCCGTTGACTAGGTTGCGACGGTCGGTGCTTTGCGTGATCACCGCGGGGCCTCCCTTGCCGTCCTTCATCGAAGGCGGTGCCTGTTCGAAGGCGGCAACTGGGGTAGCTGTGGACTTGACGGCCGGTGCCGAGACGCGAGTGGGATTCGGGGCCGCCTGCTGAGCGGCCTGCTCGCCTCCGGCTGCGGCGCCGGCCTGAGCGCCGGCTGCTCCTCCTGCGGCGCCGGCCCCCGCGGCGGCGACGCCTCCGGTAGCGGCAGCTCCTGCTGCGACTCCGGCGGCGCGGCCTGCCTGTCCTGCCGCACGCTGAGACGAGGCCTGGTCGGTCCCACCACCTCGGGCGGCAGATTGCTGGTTGCCTCGATCTTGACCGTCGGCGACTCCGGCACTTCCGCTTGCGCCGGTACCCATCGGACTTGGTCCTGGTGAGTTGAACGAGCCGAGTGCGCCTTGGGCACTGCTCATTGCTGGTCCGCTTACCTTCTCGAGTCCGCGGTATGTGGCATAGCTGGTAACGCTGTTGGCGAATCTGGATCCCGGCATGTGTCCTCCACCCATGAGGGGGGCCATCTGTAGCAGCCGACTTGGAAGACGAATCGCGAGGTAGAGAAGAGCGCAGGCGACCAGTGGCTTGATCAGGAGGATGTTGAGTCCGGTCTCGAGGAAGTTGGCGTTCTTGCCGTTGTTGGATAGGAAGAAGACGTCGGCTCCTACAGCCGATGCGGCGGAGAAGACCAGGATCCAGATCACGGGGATGGCGAGAAGAACGGCGATTGCCTTGGCGAGCATGTTGGCGATCCAGCTCGTCTCCGGGATCGGCCACAGGACGAGTGCGAGTGGCATGGCGACGAAGGCGATGACCGTGCCCGCAGTGACGATGATCTTCATCATGATCAGCGCTAGGAAGAGGCCGACGGATGCGACGGATATGAAGATCCAGACCAGCATCGAGATGCCGGCGCCGATGAAGATCCCCACGGCACCGCCGGCCGCGCCGACACCGGTGATGCCGAGGGTGGCCATGTCTAGACCTTGGAAGAGGTTCTCGAGGCGATCCTTCGCGGCGTCGTTTAGCAACGAGCTCGAGAGCGCGTTCGTGAGTGACACGCCCATCGAGAAAAGCTTTGGCCAGAGGCCGATCAGGAGTGCCGCGATCGCTGTCCGGCCGAGCCCCTCGAGTCCGGACGAGAACCCACCTCCTGAGGTGTAGGACCCGAGCCAGAAACGAATGATCGAAAGGGTGAGCACGCAGGAGAGGAACGCTCCAGCGACGATCTGCATAGCGCGGGCGATCTGCCTGACCTGACCTCCGCTGAAGTCGGGCAAGGTCGTGAGCCAGACGAGAAGCTTGACCGAGAGCGTGGCCTGGATCCCTCCGAAGATCTGGTTCATCATCCAGAAGAAGGCCTCCTTGATCGGCTTGGCCGCTACTTCGCCCGCCTTGTCGATCGCGTCTTCGGCGAGGCCGGCGGGATTGAGTGACTTGATCAGGTCATCTGCTCCGTCGAGAGGGTTGGGGATGTCGATGGCGGCCTGGGCATGTGCCGGCGCCACCAGATCCGGGAGCAGGAAGGCGAGAACAAAGCCGAAGGTGAGAGCCCCGAAGAGAAGCGCCGACCGCAGGCGGGGGCGTACTGCCGGCCCCCGCCTGGTTTCGGCTGCTGTGTCGACCGTGCGGTTAGGCATGGTGTTGATCCCGTTTGCTCGTCACCCGTTGATCAGGTGGCGAGGCCTCCTACGACAGCCAGGAGGAACATGGCGCCGACTGCTCGGGCGATCCATGTGCCGGCCTGACGACCGCCGAACATGAGGGCGAGGGCGCCCCCGATGATGACGAGCGGGATCATGCAACCGGCCGTGAAGAGGGCGGGGGTCTGGATTGCCTTCGCCATCTGCTTGATCCGACCGAACCCTTCGGCGCTGTCGGGGATGCCGGCCGACTGCCGGAGCAGCTCGGATCCGATTCCGCTCAACGCCAGGGCACAGGCCGCGGCGAGGGCGAAGCCGAGCAGCACGAGTTCCCATCGGATCTCGATCGACTTGACTTTCTGGATTGCTTCCATTGGGTTTCTCTCCTTCTTTGGGACGAGTTGTTGGGTTTAGCCACCGATGCCAAACGACGAGCCTGCCGCCGACTGGTTGATCTGGGCTTGGGTTTCCACTGGTGCGGGTTCGGGCGCCGGCGCCGGCGCCGGCGCTGGTTCGGGCGCGGGAGCAGGCGGGGGCGTGTAGGTGTAGGTGGGAGGTGCCGTGTACGTGGGTTCTGACTCCGAGACGGTGGTTGTCTCAGCGGTTGCGGCATCCTCGGCCGCGACCTTCTTTTCGCGGGCTGCCCGAGCGCGCTTTGCCTGTGCTTCGCGACGAACCTGCGCCCGATTGGCGCGAAGTTCCTTGCGTCGTTCCTTCAAGGCGTCGACTCGCTTCCTCATCAGCTCGTGAGCTCGCTGCTGGATCTTCTGCTGGTTGGCGGCCGCGAGTTCAGAGGGAGTGGGACCGCTGGTCGTGGTCGTTTCGTCACCACCAAATGCGCCTAGTGCGACTATGAGGACCAGCAGAACGCCTGCGAGCACGCCGAGGACCTTGGTGGCCTTCCCGAGGCCGAATCCGGTCGGGACGCCTTTCCGACGGGTCGGGCGACGGCGGATATAGGTGGAGGGATCGGGGAGGCCGTGTTCGTCTTCGGCTTCGTCGTCGAAGGTGATCTTGGAGATACCAGCGGGCGATGGTGACCGGCGGATCTCTTCAGTGGCGTCGTCTTCGTCTTCGGCGCGCGGCAAACGCTCGTCGAAGCCGTGGACCGACTCGCCTTCGGGTTCATCGTCCTTGAAGAGGGCCATGCGACCTATTCCTTTCTGGTGACTGGTCGAGAAGTGGCGCTGCGACGGCGGCTTTCCCCAGGAGAGAAGGACTGCCGATCGGCAGCTGGACCTGACCGCCGTCGCAGCGGGGATCACCTTGGACGGCCGAGATATCTCGCGGGCGCCGGGTGTATCCGTTATGACGCGTAGTGAGCGACACAACAGGTATGTCGA
Organism: Solirubrobacterales bacterium; assembly: GCA_017304845.1. GTDB lineage: Bacteria > Actinomycetota > Thermoleophilia > Solirubrobacterales > 70-9 > 67-14. Next base: position 5,220 of record JAFKLL010000025.1, on the reverse strand, counting down.
ACTGGGTGGGCGTTTACCCACCCCCCCACCTCGAGAACGTCCCCGTGGCCAGATTCGTGGTTACGAATTGACTAAAGAAAGACGTCGTGTGGCCCCTGCGGCTATGCCGCTTCTGACCTCTGGGAGAACGACGTCGTCGGTTTCCGGACCGTGCCCGAGGTCTGGGCCCGGTGGCGTGCGTTAACGATCAGGGCGATGCGGAGGGACGTTCTTCACTAGCCGCCGATACCGAACGACTGATCCGCAGACGACTGGTTCGTCTTAGCCTGAGCACTTGAGGTGGGTGCCGGTGTCGGAGCTGGTGCCGTCGGGATCCCCATGCTTTGTGCAGCAGAAGACTCATTCGTCTCTGCCTGCGTGGTCGGGTTCGTGGTCACCGGCGAGGTATAGGAGGCCTGATCAGCTCCGGAATCCGAGGTCGGGCTGGAGCTCGTCGGCGTAGAAGTCGTTGCCGCCGCCTGAGCATCCTTTCGAGCCTGGATTCGGGCTTCACGCTTGGCCGCTCGTCGATCGATTCGATTCTCGATCGCGGTGCGCTGCATCTCATAGGTGGCGCGAGTGTCCACGTACTTCTCGACCGGGTCGACATCAGCCGTACGGGTCTGGGCAGCTGCGTCGTTTCTTGAAGCCTTGTCCGCGTTGGATTTCGTCACCGGGATCACTCCGGTCGCGACCCCCGCCACACAAGCAGTCGTTGCGGCGCCGGCGCAAAGCGCCATGAGTACCTTGCCTCCACCCAGAGCAAGCGCTGTTCCGCCCGCTCCTCCTGCAGCGCCTCCGCCGACCGCCGCCTCGGCTCCATGAGATCCAGGCCAGACCCTGTCCAACGCATTTCGCACAAACTCCGCTGGAGTTTCGATCACGGGAAATGAAGTGAGGCGTTCACTCAGGGTTGGTCCCGAATGAGCTGTAAAGGCACCTGTCGCGAGTAGGGCACCGAGGTCGATAACGAAGGGCGAATCGTGAAGGGAGTGCTGGCATTCCGAGCAGGACTGGACGTGCTTGAAGACCGCGTTCTGCTGATCCCGAGTTGGATTCTCCGGGTCCTTCATCGTGGCGGTGAGAGACTCGTACTCTCCGCACATTGAACCGCGGCTCGTCTGGGTCAGAGCCCACGCCACCTGACTGATTCCCTTCTTCAGGCGCTTCTCGAACGGACGAATCCCGATTCCAATCTCGGCCGCCGCATCGACTTGCTTCTGCCCATCCAACACGACGCGCTTGACCGCATCGCGTTGGCCAGGTGGCATCTCACGAAGCGTCTTGAACAGCACATTCGCCTGGTCCCTCTTCACTGCTTGGGAAGCTGGGGACCACTTCTCGATCAGGTCATGATCTCGACTGAGAGCGTCCTCAAGAGAAACATCAGGGCGGGTATCGAGGTCCTCGTTTGTGCTGGTTTCCGGGCGGAGTTCGATCCGGTCCCGGCGAAGAGTCGACTTGCGCATCTGATCGATCGACCGTCGCACGCAGAGTGCAATCAGAAATCCTTCGTGGTCGGTGATCTCCATCTCCGGGTCAGCAACCAGTGCTAGATACTCGGCGTAGCTGTCTGCGAAAGCATCCGGGACTATCTCATTCACGAGAGTGTCTCGTCGCGCTCCTGGTGCGCGCCGAATGAGGTGCCCTACGACTGCTCGTTGGAACTCGTCGAGCTGACTCTGGTCTGCTGGGATCCACGGTTCGGCTGTCGCAGTCATCCGTTGAAGCCTCCGTTCAGGATACGGCGGGCATCGGGAGGCCCAACAGCCCGGCAAGAATGAATCTTCGCTCTCGAGGCGTGGCCACGGTCACGTGCTCTGCTGCACTTTGGAGAAACGAGCCGGCTTGCGCGGGAATGAGAGTCTCCGTGACCAGAGTGAAGATCTGGTGCGTCAAGAATGGATCGTCCCTGAGTTCTTCCTCGAGCGTAGCCCGATTCTCCTCTGGCAACTGAGTCAGCCAGTGCTGGCGTAGCTCGGCGAACTCTTGGTCGAAGCGCGCTGCGAGATCGGGATCGAGGGAAGCCTGCTTTTTCGAGGTCATCAATAGGTATGTCGAAGACCTCAGCTCTGTCCCCACCCCCCCGTGTTGGAGATTTCCGTCCTTCGCCGTACCTTCCTGCTGTTACTTCCCTCCCGAGCCTCATTGCCCTATAGAGGGTAGCTGGCTCAGCTCGAGGTGACAACGGTGTTCCGTCGCGGGCATTGGGGCGTCAGGTTAGATTCCCCTTCGGTAAGGGGAATCCCGCGTGGTCGGACGGGAATGCTCTCGGGCGCTCCGATTGAGCATGGAAACTGTTGCTAGTTAGGAATCGACGGATCGGATTGGTTCCGCGAAAGTACGGAGATCGAGATGAATTTTCTGAAGACACTCAAGAAGCACCTCAACCCATCGATGGCGGTGGCGTTGGCGGCGCTGTTGGTCGCTCTGTCCGGATCCGCCTACGCTGTCACGCAGCTGCCGAGGAACTCGGTAGGTTCGCCCCAGATCAGAAACGGCTCCGTCCGCGTAGCGGATCTCGCAAGTGACGTGAAGAGAAGGATCGTCAAGGCGGGGAGACAAGGTCCTCGTGGCGTCCCGGGCGAACGCGGGGCTACCGGTCCGGCTGGCGCTCCCGGTGCGACTGGACCGACAGGATCGACGGGGCCTGCCGGGTCCCCTGGTCGTGTCGACTGGGATTCGGTTTACGAGGTGACTGCATCGCGGACTGGGTCGGGTAACGTCACAGCCGAGTGTGACGGGGATGATCACATTGTGTTCGCGACATGGTTCACCACGGGTGACATCACAATCATGAACGCAACGAGTGGCAACGGTGGCCGCCAGTTCACGTACAACGTTTCGGCTGCATCCGGTGCAACGACGTCCACGATCGTCGGGTACTGCTCGACCGACTAGGCGTTACGTCATCCTTTCGCGCGATTGGGGCTGGGCGGATTTCCGCCCAGCCCCAACTCGTTCCACGTGCCCGCTTGTGCGCGGTTTACGGGAGGCGTCACCTACGAGAAGCGGTGTGGCGCCCCTTGCCGGCCACCGCCTTTTTCTTCTTCTTTGGCAGGACGACGAGGGTCATCTCATCCGAGTCACCCTCGTTGTACGGGTAGCCAACCTGATTCCGAACCTGCGCTCGAATCGTCAGGTAGGCCTTCCTCCCCGTCTTGCTCGTGTTGAAGAAGACGTTGCGCATCTTGAACCTGCCGCCGAATCGCGTCCGGTAACGACGGAACGCCCTGTACTTCTTGTCCGAACTGCCCGCCGGTTTGCCCTGGAGGACCACCACGACCTCGTCCGCGTAGGGCCCGGGGATGATTCCCTTGAACCAGGTCATCTTTCCGGTGCGAACAACTGCCTTCGTCTGCTTCTTGTAGAACTTCGTGCCGTCACCCTTGAGGGTCGTCGAAAGCGTCGGGGAGACGGTCACTTGGGTGCTGACGGGATCTGACCACGTCTCTCGATGTCCCTGTCGGAACACTGTCAGCATGTTCCGACTCGGGCCCGGAGGCAACGCCGAGGAGTAGTTGCCGTTGCCGTTCGTGTCGACCGAGGTCAGGAGCTGGAGCTGGGGGTCGACGACCGGCTTTGCGTTGATGCAAACGTCGGCCCCATTGATCGGCATCTGGCCCGGTCCACGGACCTTGCCCACCACGGTTGACCTCTCCCCCTGTCCGAGTGCGAGGAACTCCGTTGCGGTTTCTGTGTTCTGCCCCGGTTCGACAAGCCCCATCGCGATGTCGGCCTGGGGAAGCGGGGTTCCGCCTGAGTTGTCGCACGAGTAGCTGAGCGGTACTTCGGTGGCCTTGCTGACGTGGCCAACCGAGTCGACCAGGCGCATTTGTAGCTTGAACTCTCCTTGCGCGAGCGGTGTCTGCAACGTCGGAACGTGCTCGATGTTGTTGGCCTGATCGCTGTTGGCGGGTGCGTTGCTATTTGATCCGTTGTCGACCGTGGTCGTCGACACGACCTGGTTACCTGTCTGGTTCACGATCTCGTAGCGAACTTCGTGGATCGGCGATCCTTGGTCGCCCGCGCCTGGGTCATTCCAGCTCACGTCGTACGGGTTGACGGAGCGCGGAACGCGTGTGTTGATCGCCTCGGCTGCTTCGGGTGCGGCCGGGGCGCTGTTGTCGATTCGAACCTGCACGTTGTCGCTGCAGGTCTCTGGTCCCATCTGGTCGTTGTTCCAGTAGGGCGACCACCGGGCAAAGTCGCGCGCACAGACCTTGACCTGATGGATTCCGTCACCGAACCGCGTGGTGTCGATCGACACAGTCTCGGTCTGGGGATCTTGGGGGCAGGGTTTGTACTGGCTGGCCATGGTTCCGGTGAAGCCGCCAGAGAACTCTCCGGAGACGGTGGCGCAGGAGTAGGTCTTCTTGCTGACCTGTTGGTTGTCCAGATAGACGTACGTTTCCCGGAGGCCGGACTGTTGATCGCGGGCAGTGAAGGTGACTTGCTGGGTTCCGCTGACCCAGTTTCCCTCGGTTAGCGGAGTTGATCCGACCGTCACGGTTGGTCGGGTCGGGTCGCCGAGCGTCAGGATCAGGTTGTTCAGCAGGACGGTCTCTCCTGCACCGCCGATGCAGACTGTGGCGGTGGGGTTGGGATCGCAGAGCAGACCGAGGCGAACGCGGGTCGAGTGCTGGGCGACTGGTGCGCCTATCGTCAGCCTGGCGTAGTTCTGCGTCGGGATTGTGAGTGAGCTAGCTCCACTCGGGTTGAGAAACTCCATCTTGAGCTTGGTTCCGCCGTTGGAGATTCCGCCTTGCGAGGAGTACGGATCCGTGGGTTGGAGAGAGCGACCAGCTACACCGAGCTGTTGAATCTCTTCGCCGTTCGGGGCCGAGAGTTCGAGGCCGCCTTCCTCGCCCTTGTAGAACACGCCCGTGCCGGGTTTGAACAGCTTGAAGCCGTAGGAGGACGTGCCGGTGTTGTTGGCGTTCTGGGCTCCGCATGGAATCGCCGCGTCCCAGATCGTCCAGCTGATGCTCCCCAGGGTCACGTTGTCGTAGGAGACGGTTCCGTTGGCAGCTTTCTTGTAGACACGGGTGCCCGCGCCGAGGCCTGGGCTGAATGTGCCGTGGGGGTATCCGTTTGCGTCGTAGTTCTGTGGCGAGCAGAGGCGCACCGGGTAGGACGTCTGATCTGCTCGGGCTTGTGGCGCCAAGGTGAACGTGGCGGCGACCAACAGGACCAGGGCTACGACGAGTGCGCGCGTCCTGGCTGGTTCCCAAGATTCGG
>JAFKLL010000024.1 GCA_017304845.1 Solirubrobacterales bacterium | reverse complement strand
GACCTCGAGGTCGGAGCAGGCCTTGAGCTCGGCCGAGATCTCGTCGGCGTCGCCCTGGTCGCCGATCACCGTGCGCTCGGCCCGAGCGACCCGGTCCCGGATCGCCTGGCTGGTCTGGCCGGCCGTTGATTCGAGCGCCGTGATCAGCCCCGCCAGCCTTTCGACCTCGGCCATCTTCTCACCCAGCCGTTCGCGGTGGCGTTCACCGAGCAGGCTTTCGGCCCGCCGGGCGTGGGTGGTCGCACGTTCGGCGCCCTTGTGGACCTCGGCCAGGGCCTCGAGCCGTTTCGATTCGGGGCCTTCGGCCTTGGCCTGCCGCAGACCTTCCGCCGCGGTGGCCAGCCCGGCATCGACCTCGGAAAGCTCCTGGACCAGATGCTTGGCCCGTTCGGAAGCGCTCCCGCTCGAACCGAGGTCAAGGGTCAGCGGTGCCATCTCCAGCCGCAGCTCCTCGAGCCGCAGCCCGAGCCGGCGGCCCTGCTCGGCAATCCGCGAGGCGTCGATCGAAACCTTCTCGGAGCCGGAGCGAAGCCCGTTGAGGATGCCCCAGATCGCGGTTCGTTCCCGGTCCCGCTCCGCGAAGCGCTCCTCGGCCGCCCGACGCCGCTCGGAGACGGTCGCCAGTTCCTTCTCGAGTCCTTCCCGGACCTTGCGGGCCTGCGCGGCCGCCTGCCTTGCCTGCTCCAGTCGAGCCTCGCCGAACCGCAGCTCCTCGGCCACGAGGCGGCTCTTCAGCCCCAGCTCCTCGCGCTCGATCCGGGCGCCGATCTCGGCCGAGTTGGCCTGCTGCTTGAGAGGCCTAAGCGACTTCCGCGCCTCGCGCTCGACGTCGAGCGCGCGATCGAGGTTGTCCTTGGTCGCCATCAGCTTCAGCTCCGCCCGGCGCCGTCGCTTCCGGTACTTGCCGAGCCCCGCCGCCTCCTCGATCAGCATCCGCCGCTCCCGGGGCTTCGAGTGGACGATCGAGTCGACCCGGCCCTGGCTGATCACGGAGTGCATCTCCTTGCCGAGGTTGGCGTCGGAGAGCAGCTCGACGATGTCGGTGAGCCGGCACTTGGCGCCGTTCATCCAGTAGCCGCCGTCGCCGTTGCGATCGAGGCGTCGGGTGATCGCGATCTCCGAGAACTCGTCCCCGAGATGACCTTCGGAGTTGTCGATCACGACCTCGACCTCGGCCTCGGAACGGGCGCCCACGTTCTTGCCGCCGACCGAGATCACGTCCTGCATCGAGGTGCCGCGGATCGCGCCCGGGCTCTGCTCGCCCAACGCCCACAGCACCGCGTCGGTGATGTTCGACTTGCCGGAGCCGTTCGGCCCGACGATCACGCTGACGCCCGGCGAGAACGCCAGCTCGGTCTTCTCTGGGAAGGACTTGAAGCCCTTCATGGTCACGGAACGGAGATACATCGACCTACAGAGTGCCGGTTCCGCCGGACGGACGAAGGGTCCCTGCCGGGAGGCTCAACTCCGCGCCCAGCCTGGGAAAAACGGAAGTTCGCAAAGTGCAGGGGAAATCACTCGGAGAGATGCTCGAGCGCGACCTCGGCGGCGGCCTGCCCGGCCGCCTTCTTGCTCCGGCCCTCGCCCCGCCCGACCTCCTCGCCGCGGTAGATCACCGCCACCTCGTAGGTGCGCTGATGGGCCGGCCCCCGTGCGCCGACGACGTCGTAAGAAACGCTCTCGCCACGCTTGGCGGCGAACTCCTGGAGGGCCGACTTGAAATCCGACTGGTTCTCCTGCACGGTCTCGATGCGCGGGGCGAAGGCCTCGACCACCGCGCTCGAGGTGGTCTCGAACCCGTAGTGCAGGTAACAGGCCCCGATCATCGCCTCGGTGATCTCCGGCAGGGGCCGCTCCCCCTCCAGCAGCAGCCGGGCCGGCGTGTGCTTGCCGTCGGTGACCCCGGGGTCGGCTTCGAGCAGCAGGTCGGGGATGCCCAGTTCGAGCCCGACCGCGGCGCAGGAGGTGCCGCTGACGGTCTGGTTGAGGATCTTGGTGAGCGAGCCCGCGTTGAGGTCCGGCAGGGTCCGGTACAGCTCGTCGGCGACCGACAGCCCGAGCACGCTGTCGCCCAGCAGGGCCAGGCGCTCGTACGACCCGGTGCGGGTCTCGGTCCAGGAAGAGTGCGTGAGTGCGGTTCCCCGCAGGTCCTCGGGGAGCCCGTCGATCAGGTCCCGAAGGCTTCCGGCCTCGCCGACCCGGCCGGCGGCGCCGGCGTCCGGCTGTCCGTTGCGCTCACGCGCCCGTCTTAGCCACGACAAAGTCAACCGCGTCCCCCACGGTCTTGATCTCGGCCGCCTCCTGCTCCGAAACCGAGATCCCATACTGATCCTCGAGTTCCATCACCAGTTCGTAGAGGTCGAGCGAGTCGGCATCGAAGTCTTCCTTGAACCTCGCCTCCGGCTTGATCTGATCGGGAGACAATTCGAGTTCGGTGACCAGGTGGTTGCGCACCAGGTCCATCACTTCGTCACGGTTCATCACTGGTTTCCTATCAGACGCCCGGCTCGGAACCGATCGAGCCACGGTTGGCCCCGACCCTGTGGAGCATCTCCTCGGTCAGGCCCGGCGCGTCCACCGCGGCCGCCCGGGCGGCGACCCGGATCGCGTTGGCGACGCCCTCGGCCCCGGAGCTGCCGTGCCCGACCACCGCGGTCTTCCGCAGGCCGAGCAGGATCGCTCCGCCGGTGGTGTCGGGGTGGAGATCGCGGCGCAGGCCGCCGAGCGCGGGCTTCATCATCAGGCCGCCGACCGCCGAGACCGGGTTCTTGCGGGCCGCCTCGGAGATCGCGCCGACCACCGTCTTGACCGTGCCCTCGAGCGCCTTCAGGACCACGTTGCCGGTGAACCCGTCGGTGACGATGACGTCGGCGACGCCGGCCGGCAGGTCACGCCCCTCGACGTTGCCGACGAACTCGAACTCGTCGGCGCCGGTCAGGGCGGCATGCGCCTCGACCACTTCCTCGCGGCCCTTGCCGGCCTCCTCGCCGACCGAGAGCAGCCCGACCTCGGGGCGCTCGACCCCGAGCACCGATTTCGCGAAAGCGGCCCCCAGCCAGGCGAACTGGACCAGGTGCTGGGCCCGGACGTCGACGTTGGCGCCGACGTCGAGAAAGACGACGGTGCGGCCCGGGAGCGGCACCTGGGCCGCCAGCGCGGGACGCTTGACGCCACGGGAGCGCTTCAGGCCGAAGGTCGAGGCGGCCATCGTGGCCCCGGTCGAACCGAGGCTGACCACGGCGTCGGAGTTGCCGGCGGCGACGTCGGCCACCGCCCGCACGATCGAGGCGTCGGGCCGTGAACGGACCGAAGGCACGGGATCGTCCTCATTGGTGATCTGGTCGGTGCTGTCGATCACCTCGACCCGATTCAGATCGGCGAGATCCAGTTCGGAGGCGGGACCGAAGACCCTCAGACCGATGCCTTCGGAGGTGGCGGCGAGGCGAATCCCGGCTTCGAGCACGTCGAAGCCGTTCTCGACCCCCAGACCATCAAGCGCGACCGTAGTCCCGCTGAGATTCAAGGTTCCCCGTTACTCGCCCGGGGCGACGGTGCCGAAGGGCTGCTCCTTCGGAGCGACGATCTCCCGGCCGGCGTACTGGCCGCAGTTCGGGCAGACCCGGTGCGGAAGCCGCGGCGAGTGGCAATGCGAGCAGTGATTCACCCGGGCCTTGGCGGCCTTGTGGGTGGCTCGGCGCTTGTCACGACGGGTGCGGGAAGTTCGTTTCTTCGGTACGGCCATAAGGAGGAGCAGTCTAGAGGAAGACCGCGAACTTCGGTCTCTCCTACTCCAGCTCGCGCAGCTTCGCCCAGCGGGGGTCGATGTCCTGGCCGTGGTCATGCGCGGCCGGATCGGCTCCGTTGAGCGATTCGCCGCAGACCGGGCAGAGCCCGAGGCAGTCCGGGCGGCAGAGGATCTGCTCCGGCAGGGAGAGGATCAGGGCGTCGTGGGTCCAGGCGGCGAGGTTCAGCTTGCCCTCCTCCACGTACGGGCTGGTCAGCTCGGCGGCGCTGACCTCGTCCTCGTCCTCGTCGTCGTCGAGGTGGCGGCCCTGGACCGCGATCGGCTCGACCGGCTGGTCGACCTCGCGCACGTCCACCTCCACGGTCGCGGTCGCGTCCTCGAGGCAGCGGAAGCAGGGGCCGCTCAGGCCGACCGTGAACCGGAGCCGCAGCGCGTAGCCGGCGCTGGTCCGGGAGACATCCAGGCGAAACGAAGGCTCGGCCGGCACCGGCTCGTAGTCCTGGCCGCCGAGAGTCACCCGTTCCGGGGCGACTTCGCCCTCGATCCGGGTGGCGTCCCCGTGGGTCAGTCCAAGGGCATCGAGATCAACCGTTTCGATCAGCATTTCGTTCCAGCATGGCAGACGACTACGATGGCCGGGATGAGCAATCCGGACGACTCCACCTATCTCGATTCGGTCCGCGGCCAGGTGCCGCTCTACGACGCGCTCCAGGACGCCGCGGTCGCCGCCGTCCCCTTCGAGCCCGAGACCGTGCTCGAGCTGGGGATCGGCACCGGCGAGACCGCCTCGCGGCTCCTCGGCCGGTTCCCCGGGGCCCGGATCACCGGGCTCGACTCCGACCCTGACATGCTCTTCCAGGCCCGTGAGATCGCCGAGGAGGTCAGCCTCGCCAGGATCGAGGATCCGCTGCCGGACGGCCCCTGGGATCTCGTCCTCTCGGTGCTGACCATCCACCGCCTCACCGACGATCAGAAGCAGTCCCTCTTCCGCCGGGTCCGCGAGCAGTCCAAGGCCCTCGTGATCGGCGACTTCGTCTCCCTCGGAGAGAATCGCGGCGAGACCCAGGTCCCGGGCGCCGCGTACCCGGACACGGCAGAGGAACTGGCCGCCTGGGCCGACGGCGAAGTGGTCTGGACGAACGATGACCTGGTGGTCATCGTCGCCGACTACCGATAGCCGGCTCTACTCTTCGATTTCGTCCAGCGGTTCGTCGCGGCCCGCGAGGCGGTCGCGACCGCGCTGGACGGCGGCGGTGAACTTCTGGAGGTTGACCTCGAGCGTGTTGAGGATCTCGTCGGCGTAGTCCTCCGCGCCGAGCCTGATCTCACGCTCGCGGGCGCGGGCGTCCTCGACGATCTCGTCGGCGGCGCGCTCGGCCTGCTTGGTGACTTCTTCGTCTGAGACGAGCCGGGCCTGCTGCTCACGCGCCTCGCGGACGACCCTCTCGGATTCCCGCTTGGCTTCCTCGAGCATCTCCTGGCGTTCCTTGACGATCCAGCGGGCCTGCTTGATCTCCTCAGGGATCGTGGCACGCATCTGATCGAGGAGGTCGTAGATCTCCTCACGGTCAACGCGGACCTGGTCCGTCAGAGGGACCGGACGGGCGTTGTGGACGAGGTCATCGAGTTTGTCTATGAGAACGAGGACGTCCATGCGCAGGGAACCCTATGCTTCTCCGTCGATTTGCGGGGGAAAAGTGACCATGTGGTGAAGATTCTGCATGGAATCTCCCATTCCTTGTTTGTGCCTGATTGACACTAACTGCGTCCCAGTCTATCCGCCAGGGCGGCTGCCACGGGAGCCGGGACCAGATCGCTGATGTCGCCGTTGAAGGTCGCCATCTCCTTCACCCCGGTCGAGGAAAGGAAGCTGTACTCGGGCCGGGCGAAGACGTAGATGCTCTCCACCCCGTCGTCGAGCTTGCGGTTGAGCTGCGCCATCTCGTTCTCGTACTCGAAGTCCGAGATCGCACGCAGGCCCTTGACGATCGCGGTGGCGCCGTTCTCACGGGCAAACTCGACCAGCAGCGTGTAAAAGGCCTTGACCTCGACGTTGGGGAGGTGCGTGGTCGCGTCTTCGATGAAGGCGATCCGCTCCTCGGCGGTGAAAAGGGTCTTCTTCTTGCGGATCGGCTGGTTGACGACGCCGACCACGACCTTGTCGAAGGTCCGTGAGGCACGGCTGATGATGTCGAGGTGCCCGTTGGTGACGGGGTCGTAGCTTCCGGGGCAGACTGCGATTCGCTCGGTTATGTCGTTCATGCGGGTTCTGAGGGGGGTTCTGAGGGGGACGGGACTCGATGGAATGTAACCACGGTGCGCCCGTAGCGGCGCTCCCGCACCGCCTCCAGGGACGGAAGTTCCAGATGGCGCCGGGCGTCGCATTCGGTGATCACGCGGCCGCCCGGCGCGAGGATCCGGCCCAACCCGGCGTCGAGCGCGGCCGCGACCTCGGTCGCCTCGCGGTACGGAGGGTCGATGAAGATCAGGTCGAAACGACCGGCCTCGGCCCGTCCGACCCATTCCGGCGCCTCGCCCCGGACCAGCTCGACCTCGCCGATCAGGCCGAGGTTGTGCACGTTGCCCATGGCGGGTCGGGTGTCGCGGTCGACCATCACGGCGCTGCCGGCCCCGCGCGAGATCGCCTCGATCCCGAGCGCGCCGGTGCCGCAGTAGAGATCGGCGACGGTCATCCCGGAGATGTCTCCGAGCGCCGAGAAGATCGCCTCCCGCACCCGTTCCGGGGTCGGTCGGACCTTCCACCCCTTCGGGGCGAGCAGCTGGCGGCCGCCGAGACGGCCGGCGATCACCCTCACGCGGCCAACTCCTCGGGCGGCGCCGTGGCCGCGGTCGCGGCGAGCAGGTCCAGCTCGAACCGATCGAGGACGCCCAGGTCCTCCCGGGCCGCCTCGAGCAGCTCCAGGTCGCGGGGCAGCGAGGCGACCCGGAACCGCGGCAGCCCGTGCTGCCTGGTCCCGGCGATCTCGCCCTCTCCCCTCATCTCCAGGTCGAGCTCGGACAGTGCGAATCCGTCGGCGGTGGTGGCCAGGGCGGCGAGCCGCTTCATCGCGCGGGCGCCGCGGGTCTCGCTGAACAGGAAGCAGGTGCCGCCGTGGGCGCCGCGGCCGATCCGTCCGCGCAGCTGGTGGAGCTGGGAGAGGCCGAACCTGTCGGCTCCCTCGATCACCATCACGGTCGCGTTGGGCACGTCGATGCCGACCTCGATCACGGTGGTGGCGACCAGGACGTCGGTCCGCCCGTCGGCGAAGGCGGACATCGCGATCTCCTTCTGGGACGGGCTCATCTGCCCGTGGAGCAAACCAACCTCGTAGCCCGCGAGCTCGTTCGTGGCCAGTCGCTCGGCCTCCGCCGCGGCCGCCCGGCCCTCGACCAGGGGCGACTCGTCGACCAGCGGGCAGACCACGAAAGCCTGCCGTCCGGCGTCGAGCTCGGCCCGCAGCCGATCGAAGGCGTCGGCGCGCCCGGACTCGGGCACCACCTCGGTCGTCACCGGCGCCCGGCCGGCGGGCATCTCCTTCAAAGTGATCATGTCCAGGTCACCGTAGGCGGTCAGGGCCAGGGTGCGCGGTATCGGGGTGGCCGACATGTGGAGCTGATGGGCCGAGTGGCCGGCCGGGGCCTTGCTTTCCAGGCCGCGGCGCTGGCGCACGCCGAAGCGATGCTCCTCGTCGATCACGGCGAGCCCGAGCCGCTGGAAGACGACCGGGTCCTCCAGCACGGCATGGGTGCCGATCAGGATCCCGATCCCGCCGTCCGCCAGGCCGGCCAGGAGGCCTCTACGCTCGGCCGCCGAGGTCGACCCGGTCAGCAGGGCCGCCTCGACCCCGCTGCCTTCGAGCAGCCGGGAGACGGTGTCGAAGTGCTGCCCGGCCAGGACCTCGGTCGGCGCCATCATCGCGGCCTGGGCCCCGCTCTCGACGGCTCTCAGCATCGCGTGGACCGCCACGACCGTCTTGCCGGACCCGACCTCGCCCATCAGCAGCCGGTTCATCGGCTCCTCCTGGGCCAGCTCCCGGGCGACGACCTCGTTCGCCCGCCGCTGATCGCCGGTCAACTCGAAGGGAAGGCGCCCGACCCACTCGGTGGTCAGGCCCGGCTCGGACTCGAGCGCCAAGGCCGGCCCGAGCGAGTCGCGTCGGCCGGGAAGTGGGCCTCGCGGAAGGCGGCGGCGAGCCCGGCCATGCCCCGGTTTCGGCGGATCGTCGCCGGCAACGGCTCGGGCAGGCGCCCGGCCAGCCGGCAGGCCTCGAAGGACCAGCGGCGCCAACGGCCCGGTCCGATCTCGCCACCGGCCGAGTGAGCGGCCCTGGGCGAGTCGTCGGCCAGACCGGGCGGTCGCGACTCCCCGGCCTGCCAGCGGATGCCGCTGCCTGACCCGGGCTCGGCGGCGGGACCGGCGACCTGCTCGGCCGCCGAGACCACGAACCCGCCCTTCTCGAGCCGGCCCTCCAGGTACCAGTGGCTGTCCGCCCGGAGCTTCTCCTCCATCCAGGGCTGGTTGAACCAAACCGCCTTGCGGCCGGCCGAGTCGTCGGCGATCCGCGCCTCGACCAGGCTGAAGCGGCGACGCCTGGTCCGCACCTTGCGGGCCCGGATCACCCGGATCTCCACCGCGCTGTTCTCACCCGGTTCGAGATCGGCGAGCAGCACGGTCCCGGGCCGTTTGCCGTAGGCGCGCGGCACTCGCCAGAGGAGGTCGCCGACCGTCGTGGCCCCGGCCTCGGCCGCCTGCGCGGCGAAGGTCTCGCCGACGCCCGGGATCACGTCCAGCGGGCGCCTGGCAAGTCTCGCGTCCACCCACGCGACCGGGGCTTCCAGCAGCTCGGCCCGTGTGGGCAGATCGTCTCTGCCCCCGCCGAACCGCGACGGAGGGCCGTCCGGCGCGGGCGCCCGGCTCACTGGCCGGCCAGCAACCACCACCAGCTCGGCTGGCCGCCTTCGTGGAGCTCGAGCTCGACCCCGTTGGGGCTGTGGTTGTCGATCTCGTCGAGCGCGATCGGGGCCCCGTCGCCGGCGATCACGGTGACCAGCTCGGCCGCCTCGGCGAGGCGCTCGATGGTCGAGGCGAGGGTCGATCCGGCCCCGCCCCAGGCGACGATCTCGCCGTCGATGAAGCCGACCGCGTCGCCACGTCGGAACCGGCCCTGCGCGTCGTCACGGGCGGCCGGGGCGATGCCTCCGACCTTGATCCCGTCGAGCGCCTCCTGGAGCCGGCGGCGGTTGGTGTCGATGTCGGCCTCGCCGTTGAACTCGACCAGGGCCAGCAGACCCTCCTGCTGGGTCCGGGTCGGCAGCACCTCGGCCTTCCGCTCGGAGAGGTCGCAGGCCCGTTCGGCGGCCATGATCACGTTCGACGAGTTCGGCAGCACCAGCACGTGCTCGGTCGGCACCGACCGGATCCCGGCCAGGAGCTCGGCCGTGGACGGGTTGAGGGTCTCACCGCCGGGCACCACGACCGCGCCCAGCTCGGCGAACAGCGCCTCGAGGCCGTCGCCGCTGCCGACCACGACCACGCCGGTCAGGTGATCGGCCCCGATCCGGGCCTCGCGTTCGGCGATCTGCTTGCGCATGTCGGCCACGTCGAGGTTGGTGACCTCGCCGGCCCCCTCGAAGGCCCCCATCGCGGCCTCGGGGTCGTCCGTGTGGACGTGGACCTTCAGGGTCGATTCGTCACCGACGACGAGCACCGAGTCGCCGAGCTCCTCCAGCTTCGGGATGAACTGGCGGGGGCTGAGGCCGGTGCCGGAGACGATGAAGTTGGTGCAGTACTGGAAGCGGCTGTCCTCGTGGTGAGGGTGGGTGATCTGGGCCGCGGCGTGATGCTGGATCTCGGGCAGCTCGGCGTCCTCCCCGCGCAGCGCGGCCAGCACGCCGGCCAGGATCAGCACCAGGCCGTAGCCGCCGGCGTCGACGACGCCGGACTGGGCCAGCACCTCGAGCTGCTCGGGGGTGCGCTCGACCGCGGCCTGGCCGTCGGCGATCGCCTGTTCGAGCACGTCGGCCAGGACCTGATCCTGCTCGACGGGCGTGGCGTCCTGGGAAAGCCGCTGACGGTTCGGTTCCAGGTGGGCGAGCTGGCGGGAGATCGAGTGGGCGATCTCCCGGAAGACGGTGAGCATCGTCCCCTCGGCCGGGTTGCGGACCGAGGAGTAGGCGGCGTCGGCGGCCTTGGCGAAGGCGGAGGCGACCAGGACCGGGTCGACCAGCTCCCCGGGGCGCGAGGCGAGCTCCTCGGCGGCGCCGCGGACGATCTGGCTGAGGATGACGCCGGAGTTGCCCCGGGCTCCCATCAGGGCCGCGCGGGCCAGGGCCGAGACCAGCTCGGTGCGGCCGATCTCGTCGAGCGACTGGCCGTTGTCGACCCGGTCGAGCTCCTCCATCACGGCCTTCATGGTCATCGCCATGTTGTCCCCGGTGTCGCCGTCGGCGACCGGGAACACGTTCAGGTCGTTGACCTCCTGACGCCGTGCTTCGAGGGACCCGTAGGCCGAAGCGACGACGCGTTTGAACCTCTCGATACTCGGATCAGACACGACAGACGACCCTACAGGTCAGGCCGGAACCAGGCCCAGCGACATCACCCAAGCCCGCGAAATGCAGCTTGGGTGCGCTATGTGGAGCGAATCTGCATCTCGCGCGGGTTCGGGTACGGGCGTTCGTGCCGGCGCCGGCGGAGCCGACCCATCCATTCATGGATGTCTTGGGTCGGTGGGTTTCTGTGGCGATCCGGCCAGGCCGGATCGCGGCTTGATGCGGAAAAGCCGGCCCTAGCCGGCTTTTACGACCTTGTTGGCCTTCAGGCAGCGGGTGCAGACGAGGACGCGCTTCTTCGCGCCGCTCTCGAGGATCCGGACCTTCTGGAGGTTCGGGTCGAATCGGCGCCGGGTGGCGACCATCGAGTGGCTTCGGTTGTTGCCGAAGCCGGGACCCTTACCGCAGGTGTGACATACGCGAGCCATTGGACGGAGCATCCTAGCCGATCCCGGAAGGGGACGGCGTTCAGGCGCTCAGCTCCCGTCGGATCTCGTTCATCCGCAGCACGGCGCGGGCCGCGTTGGCTCCGGAATCCCGCTTTCCACCGCCACCTGCGCGCGCAAGAGCCTGATCCATGTTGTCGACGGTCAGCACCCCGAACCCGCAGGGCACCCCGGTGTCGAGCTGCACGTTCTGGATCCCCCGGGCGGCCTCGTTGCATACGAAGTCGTAGTGGTCGGTCTCGCCGCGGATCACCGCGCCGAGGCAGGCGACGCCGTCGTAGCGGCCGGAGCGGGCCGCGTAATTGGCGGCCAGCGGCAGTTCGAAGGCGCCGGGGACCTCGTAGACGTCGATGTCGGAATCGGTGATCCCGTCCTTGGCGAACTCCTCCTTCGCCCCGGCCACGAGCCGGTCGGCGAGATCGCCGTAGAAGTTGCCGACGCAGACCGCGAAGCGGCCGGTGAAGTCGGGCTCAGGCATCCTTCTTCTCCCGGTCGTGGATCTGCTCGTCGAGGATCATCTCCTCGTCGAGAGCGAGACCCTGGTGATGGAGGATGTGGCCCATCTTGTCCCGCTTGGTCCGCAGGTAGGCCTCGTTGTGGAGGTTCGGCGGGGCCTCGATCTTGATCTGCTCGGTGACCTCGAGACCGTGGCCTTCGAGACCGATGATCTTCTTCGGATTGTTGGTCAGGACCCGGATCTTGGTCAGGCCGAGATCGCGGAGGATCTGGGCGCCGATGCCGTAGTCGCGGAGGTCGGCGGGCAGGCCGAGCTTGAGGTTGGCGTCGACGGTGTCGAGCCCCTCCTCCTGGAGCTTGTAGGCGCGGAGCTTGTTGAGGAGCCCGATGCCGCGGCCTTCCTGGGAGAGGTAGAGCAGGACGCCCTGGCCCTCTTCCTCGATCATCGCCATCGCGGCGGCCAGCTGCTCGCCGCAGTCGCAGCGCATGCTGTGGAAGACGTCGCCGGTGAGGCATTCGGAGTGGACCCGGACCAGGACCGGGTCGCCGGTGTCGACCTCGCCCTTGACCATCGCCACGTGGTGCTTGTCGTCGACCAGGGAGCGGAACCCGACGGCGCGGAAATCGCCGAAGCTGGTCGGGAGCGCGGTCGAGACGACCCGTTCGATCAGCTTCTCGTTCTCGCGGCGGTAGGCGATCAGATCGGCGATCGTGATCATCTTGAGACCGTGCCGCTCGGCGTACCCGATCAGGTCGGGGATGCGGGCCATGGTGCCGTCCTCGTTCATGATCTCGCAGATCACGCCGGCCGGCGCGACCCCGGCCATGCGGGCCAGGTCGACGGCGGCCTCGGTGTGGCCGGTCCGTTCCAGCACTCCCCCGTCCTTCGCCTTGAGCGGGAAGACGTGGCCGGGGACCACGATGTCGCGCGGGGTCGCGTCGGGATCGATCGCGACCTGGACGGTGTGGGCCCGGTCGTGGGCAGAGATGCCGGTGGTGACCCCTTCGGCCGCCTCGATCGAGACGGTGAAGGCGGTCTCGAGCGGGGCCTCGTTCTTGGCGGTCATCAGGCTGAGACCGAGCTGGTCGCAGCGCTGCCCGGTGAGCGAGAGACAGACCAGCCCACGGGCCTCCTTGACCATGAAGTTGATCGCCTCGGGGGTCGCGAACTGGGCGGCCATGACCAGGTCGCCCTCGTTCTCGCGGTCCTCGTCATCGGTCACGATCACCATGCGTCCGGCGCGGATCTCTTCCAGGGCCTCCTCGATCGAGGCGAAGTGGGTCTCCTCGGCGGTGTTCACGCCGACCTCAGGTTCAGTTGCCATGTCTGTTCAGGCTCGCTCTCTTGGTTTCTCAGCGGTCCGTGTGGCCAGCGGACCCTCGTACGTATGGTGACACCATGCGCTCGACGTATTTTGCGATTACGTCACACTCGAGGTTGACGGTTTCTCCGACTTGAAGTCGCCCGAGGTTGGTGCGCTCCTGGGTTTCCGGGATCAGGGCGACCTCGGCCCAGCCTTCCCCGCACTCGGCGACGGTCAGGCTGACGCCCTCGATCGTGATCGATCCCTGCGGGATCACGTAGCGGTCGAGCTGCTCGGGGACCGAGACCCGGAGCCGCAGGGAGAACCCGTCCTTCTCCGCCGAGAGCACCTTGCCGGTGCCGTCGACATGCCCCTGGACGATGTGTCCGCCGAGGCGCTGGTCGGCCCGCAGGGCCAACTCGAGGTTGACCGGCGTGTCCGGGCCGAGACCGGCCAGCGAGGTCAGGTCGAGGGTCTGCTGCATCGCGTCGGCGGTGAACCCGCCCTCGTCGACCGTGGTCGCGGTCAGGCAGACCCCGTTCACGGCGATCGAGTCGCCCAGCGCGATGTCTCCCGCCAGGTCGGTCGCGACCTTGATCCGGGCGCCGTCCGGCCCGAGGTCGATCGCCTCGACCCGGCCGAGGTCCTGCACCAGTCCGGAGAACATCACCAGGTCCTGATCGTCGAGCTCATGAGCACATCTTGCCCGACTCGCGTCACGCGCAGCTCCGGCACCCTCGTCGCCTCGGACATCAGGGCCGGTCCGTCCCCGTCGGTGGCGGGCCGGCCGCCGCCGAGGATCAGCGGCGCGACGAAGGTCTCGGTGCGATCCACCTCGCGGGCGGTGAGTGCCGCGCCGGCCAGGCGGGGGCCGCCTTCCAGCAGCAGCGAGGAGATCCGCCGCTCGCCCAGCGCCTCCATCGCCGCCCCGAACCTGGCGCCCTGGTCGGGGCCGTCGATCGCGACCAGCTCGGCGCCGGCGGCCTCCAGGGCTCGCGCCAGGCCCGGATCGGGGGCCGGGCCGGTGACGATCAGGACCGGGGCCTCGTCCACGTCCTCGAACAGGGCCGAGCCGGGCGGGGTGACGAGGGTCGAGTCGAAGATCACCCGGGCGGGCTGGCGGACGCCCTCGCCGACATCGCGGGCGGTGAGCCTCGGATCATCGGCCAGGACCGTTCCGGAGCCGACCGCGACCGCGTCCATCTCCGCCCTCCAGCGGTGGACCAGGGCACGGCTCTCCTCGCCGGAGATCCATTTCGAGTCGCCCGTCCGGGTCGCGATCTTGCCGTCGAGGCTCATCGCGGTCTTGAGCGTGACCAGCGGCTTGCCGGTCAGGGCCCGCTTGCGGAAGTCCTGGATCAGTTCGGTCGCCTCGGCCGCGACGCTCTGCTCGGCCCAGCGGACCGCGATCCCGGCCTGCTCGAGCCTGGACGGCCCGATCCCCCGGGTCTTCGGGGTCGGATCCTCGGCCGCGATCACGACCGCGTCGATCCCGGCTTCGATCAGGGCGTCGGCGCAGGGCGGCTGACTGCCGTGGTGGGCGCAGGGCTCCAGGGTGACGTAGGCGGTGGCCCCGGAAGGGTCGTTGCCGCGGCGGGCGGCATCGGCCAGAGCCTCGCGCTCGGCGTGGAGATCGCCGTGCCTGGTGTGCCATCCCTCGCCGATCACGGCGCCGTCCTTGACCAGCACCGCGCCGACCGCCGGGTTGGGGCTGACGTGGCCTCGCCCACGGGCCGCGAGTTGGATGGCCCTTTGCCAGATCTCGCCCTCGGATGTTGGTGTCGCGCCGCTCATGGGAGAATCTTGACGATTCATGAAGGTAATCATCCAGATCCCCTGCCTGAACGAGGAGGAGACCCTCCCGGCCACCCTCGCCGATCTGCCCCGCGAGATCGAGGGCGTCGACGTGATCGAGACCCTGGTCATCGACGACGGCTCGACCGATCGCACGATTCCAGGCCGGGCTCGACGCGAGCCTCAAGCTCGGCGCCGACGTGATCGTCAACACCGACGCCGACAACCAGTACTCGGGCAGCGACATCCCCAAGCTGGTCGCCCCGGTGCTAGCCGGCGAGGCGGAGATGGTGGTCGGTGACCGCGAGGTCGCCGACATCGATCATTTCTCCCTCGCCAAGAAGGTGCTGCAGAAGTTCGGCAGCTGGGTGGTGCGGCGGCTCTCCGACACGGAGGTCACCGACGCGACCTCCGGCTTCCGGGCCTACGGCCGCGAGGCGGCGCTCCAGCTGCTGGTGGTCGACAACTTCACCTACACGCTCGAGAGCCTGATCCAGGCCGGCAAGGGCAGCGTCGCGGTCGGCGAGGTCAAGATCGCGACCAACCCGAAGACCCGCGAGTCCCGCCTCTTCGGCTCGACCTCGACCTACGTACGCCGCAACGGCCTGGCGATCATGCGGATCTACACCCGCTACGAGCCGCTCAAGGTCTTCTTCTTCCTCGGGGCGCTCGCCGCCCTGGCCGCGGTCGCCGCCTGGATGCCGTTCCTGATCGACTGGATCTTCAACGGGGACCGCGACGGCCACATCCAGTCGCTGCTGCTCGGGGCCGTGCTCTTCATCGTCTCGATCCAGCTCTTCGCGCTCGGGATCATCGGCGATCTGCTTGCCGGGCAGCGGGTCATGACGCAGCGGGTCTATGAGAGGGTGCGTCGGATCGAACTCGAGCTCGACGTCGAGCCGAGCCACCACCTCGACCCGCCCCGGGATCGAAGCGCCGTCTGAACGGCCGCCCGTAACGCTCTTGTCTGACGCCCCCGAAAACGACACCGAATCTTCGACCCGTGCCTACGGGAAGTCGGTCGGCCTACTCACCATCGGGGTCGGCCTCACCGGCATCTTCACCTACGCGTACTTCCTGATCGCGTCCCATGACCTGGACGAGAACGCCTACGGCGAGATCGCCTTCCTCTGGTCCGCCGTCTTCATCACGGTCTCGACCCTCTACCGGCCGATCGACCAGCTGCTCTCGCGCCACATCTCGGAGCACATCGAGCGCGGCGAGACCGATGTCGGCCCGGTCCGGGTCGCGGCCAAGATCCAGGGCTGCCTCGCCCTCGGCTTCGCGGTCATCGCCCTGATCCTCAAGCAGCCGCTCGAGAATCTCCTGTACGGGAACTCGACCCTCTACTGGGTCTTCTTCTCGGCCGTCCTCTTCTACGCCGCCAGCTACTACGCCCGCGGCTACCTGGCCGGGCATCAGCAGTTCGGCCTCTTCACCACCCTGATCCTCTCCGAGTCGGTTTTCCGCACCCTGTTCGCGGCCCTGGTCGCCTTCGGCCTGCTCTCCGGCCAGTCGATGGTGGCGATCGGCATCGTCGCCGCCCCCCTGCTCAGCCTGATGGTGGTGCCGATCGCGATCACCCGCCGCAGCCGCCGCGAGGCCGAGGAACGGGCGGCGTACGCGACCGCCCACGGCGAGGCCGAGGAGAACGTCGACGCCGAGGAGAAGGAGGCCCGCGAGGAGTTCTCGCTGGCCCACGGCGCGGGGTTCGTCGGCTCGGTCTTCCTGATCATGTTCAGCGAACAGGTCTTCCTCAACGCCGGCCCGTTGGTGATCGGCATCGTCAAGGGCTCGGCCGCGACCGGGTTCATCTTCAACGTGCTGATGATCGCCCGGGCGCCGCTGCAGCTCTTCCAGGCGGTCTCGACCTCGATCCTCCCCCACCTGACCGCCCTCCACAGCAGCGACGACCCCGACTCGGAGCGCCAGTTCCACCGCTCGGTCCGGATGGTGCTGCTCGGCATCCTCGCCTTCACCGCCCTGACCGCGGTCGTCGTGATGATCGCCGGGCCGAAGCTGATGCAGATCGCCTTCGGCGCCGATCACACCTATGACCGGCTCGGGCTGATGCTGGTCACCGCCGGCATGGGCCTCTACCTCTCCACGGTGACCGTGAACCAGGCCTGCGTCGCCCAGGGCCAGGCTCGGCGCTCCTCGATCCGCTGGATCTCCTGCGCCGCCTTCTTCATCGTCTGGACCGTGCTGCCGTTCATCGGCGACGGCAACCTGCGGGTCGAGCTCGGCTTCGCCCTGACCGCGCTGCTGCTGCTCTCGCTGCTCACCTACATCTACCTCCGCCCGAAGGGCATCGACGAGGACATCCCCCGCGAGGGGTCCAGCGAGGCGATCGAGGCCCGGCTGGCGGGCTACGAAGAAGGAAACCTCTGAGTCAGGCTCCGAGGTCGTCGAGCAGTTCGACGGCCGCGGTCATGTAGCCGCCGATCCAGCGGTCGTGGATCCGCTTGATCGGCAGCGGCGCCAGCGAGAGGTGCCGTTCCCGCCCCACCTTCCTCCCGGTGACCAGGTCGGCGGCTTCGAGCACCCGGAGGTGCTGGAGCACGGTCGTGCGGTCGTACTCGGGGAAGAGCGCGCAGAGCTCGCCGGTGGTCCGGGTCGACTCCTTCAGCGCGTCCAGCATGCTCCGGCGCAGGCCGGAGGCGAGGGCCTTGAAGACCCGGTCGTCATCGTCGGACTTGATTTCCACCGCCATTATGTTGTATTTCTACAACATGAATTCAGATCCTCTCAGCGAACTCAGCTTCACCGTCTCCGGCCGTGTCGCCCGACCCTGCGCCGAGGTCTACGAGGCGGTCGCGGACCCGGACCAGCTCTCGAAGTACTTCACGACCGGCGGCGCCAGGGGACGGCTCGAAGGCGGCACCGAGGTGACCTGGGACTTCGCCGACTTCCCCGGCGCCTTCCCGGTGCGGGTGGTCGAGGCCGATCCCCCGCGCCGGATCGTGATCGAGTGGGACGGCGAGGCGACCGCGGACGGCGACGGCAAGACCACCACGACCTTCGAGTTCGAGCCGCTCGACGACGACTCCCGGACCCTGGTCACGATCACCGAGTCATCGTGGGCGCCGACAGCCGACGGGGCGAAGCGCGCCTTCGGCAACTGCGAAGGCTGGACCGGGATGCTCGCCGCCCTGAAGGCCTGGGCCGAGCACGGCATCAACCTCCGCGAGGGCTTCTACAAGTAGTCAGGCGGCGGCGAGGATGTCGGCGTAGGCCTGGGCCGGGTCGGGCGCGTTGAAGATCGCCGAGCCGGCCACGAAGAGGGTCGCGCCCGCCTCCGCCATCCGGCCGATGGTGCCGGTGCCGATGCCGCCGTCGACCTCGATCAGCGTGTCCTCGCCGACCAGGGAGCGCAGGCGCCGCACCTTGTCGGGCGAGGTCTCGATGAAGGGCTGGCCGCCCCAGCCGGGGTTGACGGTCATGGCCAGGACCATGTCGGCCATCCCCTTCAGCTCGGCGACCGCCTCGACCGGGGTGCCGGGGTTGATCGCGACGCCGGCCAGGCAGCCCAGCTCGCGGATCGCGTGGCAGCAGCGGTGGGCGTGCGGGGTCGCCTCCTCGTGGAAGGTGATCGCGTCCGCCCCGGCCTTGGCGAAGTCCTCGAACTGACGGTCGGGGTTATCGATCATCAGGTGGACGTCCACCACCCCGCCCGCGTCGTGGACCTGATCGGCGATGCCGGCCAACACCAGCGGGCCGATCGTGATCGGCGGGACGAACTGGCCGTCCATCACGTCGAAGTGGATCACCCGTGCGCCCGCATCCATCACCTCGGCGATCTGGGCGCCGAGCTTGCCGAAGTCGGCGGAGAGGATCGAAGGCGCGATGCGGATGCCCTCGAAGGATTCGGGCAGCGGGGTCTCGGCGGTGCGGGGCTGGTTGGTCATCGTGGTCCCGGGTCGGTTTTCAGATCGGCTGGAGCATCGAGGCGCCACAGGTCTGGCAGGTCATGTCCTCGGTGGTGCTCATTCTGGCGATGGTCTGGTGGACGCCGCAGTTCGGGCACTGCGAGACGAGCTCGTAGCGCGAAAGGCAGAACACGCAGCGAAAACGGCCCGGCAGCTGAGTGGGCCTCAGCCATGGTTCACCGCAGCCCGGGCAGGGCGGGCGGCGGTCGACGGTGGTCTTGTCTGACTCGGTCGCCATACGCCGATTATCCCTGACCGCCCGGTTGCCGAGCTCCGAGCGTCTCAATCTCGGAGCAGCCGGGCGATGAAGAACCCGGTGGTTCGGTCGCGGTCGGGCATCAGCTGGAGGAAGCGAGAGTCGTGAGGATCGGCCAGGTGCGGCGCCCGCTCGCCGAGGTCCTCGATCCTCAGGCCCTGCCGCTCGGCCAGGGCGATGGCCTGGGCCGAGTTCTCGCGTTCGGAGATGGTGCAGGTCGAGTAGACGAGGCTGCCCCCGACTTCCAGGAAGCCGGCGGCGCGATCGAGGATCTCCGCCTGGAGGCCGGCCACACGCTCGATCAGGGCGGGCGACTTGCGCCAGCGCGCGTCGGGCCGTGACGAGAGCGCCCCGAGATCGGAGCAGGGAGCGTCGACGAGGACCCGCTGGAATCCGCTCAGGATCTCGCTTTCCCGGGCGTCGGCCTCGACCACCAGGCCGTGGTGGAAGCCGAGTCTCTGAAGCTGGATCGCGACGTCCTCGGCCCGCGACTCGGACGGCTCGACCGAGACCATGTTGCCCATCCGCCCCACCCGGGCCGCGATCTGGCCGGTCTTGATGCCGGGCCCGGCGCAGAGGTCGAGGATGCGTTCCCCCGGCAGCGGGTCGAGCACCTCGACCACGGCGGCCGAGCCGCGAGACTGCGCGACGAGCAGGCCGGCCCGCGCCGCCTCCTCGACCGCGGCCATGCTCCCCCGGGCGATCAGCAGCTCCGCAGGGGCCATCGGCCACTCGCCCTCGGCCGGCACGAGCTCGAGATCGGGGCCGGAGAAGCGTTCGATCGCCTCCTCCGGGGTCAGCCGGGCGGTGTTGACCCGGACCGCCCGTTCCGAGGGCCGGTTCGCCGCCGCCATCAGCGCCCGGGCCCGGTCGGGGCCGAGCTCGGCCCACCACAGCTTGGCCAGCCAATCCGGGAACGAGTGGGCCACGGCCGCCTTCTCCGGGGTCGAGTCGTCGCCGAGCCGGGTCAGCACGGCGTCTCGCTCGCGCAGCGTCCGGCGCAGCAGCGCGTTGACGAACCCGGCGGCATGGTCGGCACCGGCCGCCCGGGTCAGGCTGACCGCCTGGTCGACCGCGGCGTGATCGGGGGTAGCGTCGGCGAAGAGCAGCTCGAAGACGCCCAGCCGGAGCGCCGCCGCGGCCGCGGGCACCGGGCGCTGGCCCTTCTTCTTGACGAAGGAGGCGACGATCGCGTCGGAGGAGCCGCGGCGCTGCACCGCCCCGTACGCGAGGCGCTGGGCCTGAGCGCGGGACCGGCCGGACAGCCCTCGGGACTCGACCTCCTCGCGGAAGGCAGCCTCGGTGTGCTCGTCCCGCTCGAAGGTCCGGCGGAGCACGGCGAAGGCCGCCTCGCGTTCCGGGGTGACGCGACTCACGGAAGTCCGTGGCCCCGGAGCCAGGCGTCGCCGTCCATCTCCTTCTTGCCGGGCGGCTGCACCCGCTCCAGCGCCAGCGCGCCCTCGGCGCAGCCCAGGACCGGCAGGCCCTCGATCTCCGCGAACCGCCCGGCCTCGGGGCCCTCGGCGAGGATCCGGGTCCGCTTGACCCCGAGCCTCTGGTCGCCGTCGATCTCGAGCCAGGCGCCGATGTGCGGAGTCAGGCCGCGGACCTGGTCGTGGACCTCGCGGGCGGTCCGCCCGGGGTCGATCTCACGGTCCTCGGCAGAGATCTTCTCGGCGTAGGTCAGACCCTCCTCGCCCTGCTCCCACCACTCGATCTCGCCACGCCCGGCGGCGGCCAGGCCCTCGACCAGGAGGCGGCCGCCGATCTGGGCGAGCCGCTCGGCCAGCGATCCGTAGTCCTCGTCGGGGTCGATCGGCGTGCGTTCCCGCAGCGCGACCGGGCCGGAGTCGAGCCCGGCGACCAGGCACATCACGCAGACCCCGGTCTCGGCGTCGCCGGCCATGATCGCCCGCTCGACCGGAGCGGCGCCGCGCCAGCGAGGCAGGAGCGAGGGATGGACGTTCAGCATCGGCAGCTCGGAGAGCAGCGGTTCCTTGATCAGCTGCCCGAAGGCGCAGATCGACGCCCACTCGCCACCGGCCGCGAGGATCCGCTCGCGGTCCTCGTCCTCGTTGACATTGCCGCTCTTCAGCAGGTCGATCCCGAGCTCCCCGGCCAGTTCCGCCACCGGCGAGGCCTGCTCCCTGCGACCGCGCCCACGGCGACGATCCGGCAGGGTGACGACCAGGCCCGGGCGCTGGTCGGACTCGGCCAGTATCCGCAGCACGGTGGCCGCGAACTCGGAGGTTCCGAGGAATACGCCGGACATTCTCAGTCTTCGTGCGGCGAGTAGCTCTCGCCGCGGCGCAGCGCCTTGAGCGCGCCCTTGCGCTGCTTCCGCTCGGTCCGGTCGAGGATCAGCACGCCGTCGAGATGGTCGATCTCGTGCTGAAGCACCCGTGCCTCATGCCCCGAAGCCTCGATCAGCACCTCGGCCCCGCTGCGGTCCTGCCCGCTCACCCGGGCATGCAGGGGACGATCGACCTCGACCACCACGCGCGGGATGCTGAGGCAGCCCTCGGTCGCGACCTCGGTCTCGTCGGAGAGCCACTCGATGACCGGGTTGACCAGCTCCTGGGGGATCGCGTCGGCGTTGGTCTGGAAGACCAGCAGGCGCCGCAGGCGGCCGACCTGGGTCGCGGCCAGCCCGACTCCGAGACCGTCCTTCATCAGGTGGACCATCCGCTCGATCTCCTCGGAGAGAGCCTCGTCGAACTCGGTCACGTCGGATGCCCTGCTCTTCAGCACCGGGTCGCCGTACTGGACGATCTGGGCCAGCGCGGCCTCGCGGCGCTTCAGCGTCTCCTCGTCGAAATGGCTCGGGGCCTCACCGCCCTCGGGCTCCACCTCGGGCTCGCCCGCGGCCGCGGCCAGGGCCTCCTCGGCCCGCTCCATGCCTTCGGCGTAGGCGGCCGCTTCTTCGCTCAGAGTCGCTGTTTCATCCTCGGCGGACATCGCGTCCGAGTCTACCGAGGGATCTGCGCCGCTACCCGCTCACTCCCATTGCGCGAGGCCCGACTTCACGAAGAGGATCGCCTGCCCGTAACGGTGCTTGAACCAGCGCTTGTAGCCGGGCGCGAAGAAGGGCTTGTAGAGGTTGACCTTGTTCCTGCTCATGTCCATGCCGAGGTCGAACCGGCCCGGGGCCTTGCCCGGAGGCTTGAGCCGACCGTGCAGGATGCGGCTGCGATCAGTGATCATCTGGCTCAGGAGGCCGTCCAGGTACCTCTTCGAGTAGGTCCGGCGGGCCGGGACATAGCTGGCGATCTTGGTCGGGAACTTCTGCCGGAGCTCCGCGACCTTCGCGCCGGGCCTCGCGGTGAAGGCGAAGACGAAGTCGTCGAACCCGGTCTTCTCGTTGTCGACGCCCCAGACCCCCGCGTACTGGTTCGGCCAGGTCTTCTCGGCGTAGGCCCAGGCCTTGGCCGCAGTCTCGTGGTCCTTGCGGAAATCCGATCCCGGCGAGGCCGCCGCCGAGCCCCCGAGCGCTCCCAGAACGAGCATCGCCCCCACCACAGCCGAAAACGCCAGATCCCTCAGAACACGCATGGACATCCCTTCCCTAGATGACTGGTGTCGAGAGAACCCGGACCGCCCCGGGAAGTTGCGGCTCGCTACTGCGGGTCGACGTCGATCGCCAGGGTGATCTTCCGGAGGGCCCGATCGGCGAGCAGCGCCTCGATGGTCGAGTGCACCGCCGCGATCGATTCCGCCCGCGTCCCGGATCGGATCAGGATCCGACGGCGGTAGCGGTTGCGGGCCCGGAACATCGGGGCCGGCCCGAGGATCTCCGCTCCGGGCGGGAGCGCCTCCGCCAGCCGGTCGGCGACCAGGCCGGCCGCGCGGTCGACGTCGGGCTCCCCCTCCGCGGCCAGCTGGACCCGGATCAGGTGCGAGTAGGGCGGGTAGCCGAGCTCGCGGCGACGGCCCAGCTCGCCGGCCAGGAAGGAGGCCGAGTCATGCGTCGCCGCATTGCTCATGCTGGGCGCGTTCGGGGCGAGGGTCTGGACGATCACCCTGCCGCCGGCCCGGCTGCGGCCGCTGCGGCCGGCCAGCTGGGTGACCAGGGAGAAGGTTCTCTCCTCGGCCCGGAAGTCGGGGAACCGGAGCGTCGCGTCGGCGTCGAGGATGGCCGCCAGCGTCACCTCGGGGAAGTCGTGTCCCTTCGCCACCATCTGGGTGCCGACCAGCACCGCGCTCTCCTCCCGGTCGAAGGCGGAGAGGATCCCGGCGTGGCCGCCCGGGCCGGCGCTGGTGTCGGCATCCAGCCGGAACACCGGCATCGGGGCCAGCTCCTCGGCCAGGAGCCGCTCGATGCGTTGGGTCCCGGCCCCGGTCTGGGAAAGAGTGGTCCCGCCGCACTCGGAGCAGCGGCCCGGCAGCGGCTCGGCGTGGTTGCAGTGATGGCAGATCAGCTGTCCGGATTCGCGGTGGACGATCAGCGAGACGTCGCAGTTCGGGCAGCCCCAGTGGTGCCCGCAGGTGCGGCAGGTGAGCCAGGGAGCGAAGCCGCGCCGGTTGATCATCACGATCGCCTTCTGGCCCTTCTCCCGGACCTCGGCCAGGGCCTCCCAGGTGCGACGGTGGATCGGTCCCTGGCGAGGATCGGCCTCGCGCATGTCGACCAGCTCGACCGGCGGCATCGACTGGCCGTCGACCCGGGCCGGCAGGTCGATCCGGTCCAGCCGCTCCCAGCTCTCCGGCCGCGGGGTCGCGGTGCCGAGGACCAGCAGGGACCCGGTCGCCGTGGCGCGCCGGCGGGCCACCTCACGGGCGTCGTAGCGAGGGTCGCCCTCCTGCTTGTACGAGGAATCGTGCTCCTCGTCGATCACGATCAGCCCGAGGTTCCCCAGCGGGGCGAAGACGGCCGAACGCGGACCGACGCATACGGTGGCCTCGCCGCTCATCAGGCGCTGCCACTCGTCGAACCTCTGCCCCGCCGAGAGCGCCGAGTGGAGCACCGCCACCCGGTCGCCAAGCCTGGCCTGGAAGCGGCCGACCGCCTGCGGGGTGAGCCCGATCTCCGGCACCAGCACGATCGCGGTCCGGCCCCGGGCCAGAACCTCCTCGACCACGGCCAGGTAGACCTCGGTCTTGCCCGACCCGGTCACGCCGTTCAACAGGACTCCCTCGCCGGCGGCGAGATCGCCCAGCCTCGCGACCAGGGCGTCCACGGCGGCCCGCTGGTCCCCGGTCAGGGCCGGAGCCTCGGTCGCGGCGTTGCCGACCCCGGCCCCGGTCGGCCTCCTTCTCACGTTCACGTTCCGCCGCTCGATCAGGCCCCGTTCCTCCAGCCGACGGAGGGTGCTCGAGTCGACCCCGGCCCGGGCCGCGATCTGGCGGCCGGTCAGCTCGCCCTCGAGCAGCTGGGTGAGGGCCAGCTTCTGCTTCGCGCCGAGCCTGGCCCCGTTGTCGAGGGCCTCACGGCCCGCCTCGGTGATCCGACTCGACTTCTCGACCCGGAACCGGGTCCGCTCCCCGCCGGTGCCGGTCCCGGGCGGCAGCACCAGCCCCAGGCCGCGGGCGGGGGTCGAGCAGTACTCCTCGGCGATCCAGCGGCCCAGGTCGACCAGGTCGGGCGTGGTTCCGGTCCCGACCACGCGGATCGGCTCGGCCAGCTTCTCGGGCGGCAGGTCGGAGCGCTCGGCCATCTCGACCACGACCCCGGTGATCCTTCGGCGGCCGAAGGGGACCTCGAGCACGGTGCCGACCCCGACCTCGCCCAGGCGCTCCGGGATCAGATAGTCGAACGGGCCCCGCAGGGCGCGGGCCGTCGTCAGCGGCTCGACCCTGGCGATGGACATCGGCCCGAAGATACGGGACCTCCCGGTCACACGGGTCCAACCGGGTGGAATATGCTCGCGCCGTGGCCTTCACACCCAGTCCCGGCGAACAGATCATCTTCCAGGGCCATCCGTCCTGGCGCTCGATTCTCGCCTTCTACCTCAAGGGCCTGCTGATCGGATTGATCGTCGCGGTGATCGCGAAGCTGCTCGGCGAGGGCTTCTTCACCGTCTTCATCATCATCCTGATCGCGCTCGGGATCTCGGTCCTGATCGGCTTCATCCGGCGCATGGCGACGGTCTACACGATCACCAACCGGCGTCTCAACATCAAGCGCGGCATCTTCGCCCGCGACATCCAGGAGACCCGGCTCGAGCGGGTCCAGAACGTCAACTACAGCCAGACCGTCTTCCAGCGGATGCTAATGGTCGGCGACGTCGACTTCGACACCGCCGCCTCCGACGCGGACAACCTCTTCGTCTTCAACGGGGTGGCCAACCCGCAGGAGGTCGTGACCGAGGTCGACAAGGCGACTTCGCTCAACGCGGCCGGCTCGCATGGGCTGGGCGAGCCCAGCTCGCACTACTGAGACAGGCCGTCGAGCAGCTCCCCGACCGCTTCGAGGATCGAGGCGATCGCTTCCTGGTCCCGTCCGGCCTCGCCTGAGGCCTCGAACTCGGCCAGCTCGAGGCCGACTATTCGATCCGGATCGAGCCCGGCGAGCAGCCTCGCGATCTCCCGCGGGACGAGCCCGCCCGGGACCCGGTAGCCGGCCGGCACGAATCCCGGTTCGAGCACGTCCCAGTCGATGTGGATCCAGACCGGGCGGTCGCCGCAGAGCTCGGCGATCCGGGCGGGATCCGCTTCGCCGGGCGGGATGAGCTCGACCCCGTGGCGCCGGATCAGCTCCGCTTCGGGCGGATCCACGTCCCGCGCCCCGATCAGCGCGATGTCGCGCGGGTCGAGCCCGGCTCCGTGGCCGCTCTCCCACAGGCCGCAGGCGGCGGCCAGGACCATGCCGCCCAGGTATCCGCTGGCTGTGGTCTCGGGCGTGTTGAAGTCCCCGTGGGCGTCCACCCAGAGCAGGATCGCCTCGGGATGCCTCCGCGCCATGACCGGCAGGCTCGCCAGGCTGGCCGAGCAGGTGTTGGTGACCAGCAGGGGAAGGTTCCCCCGTCCGATCGCGCCGTCGACCCGCTCCCCGAGCTCGACCAGATGCTCCCTCGCCTGCGGCAGGCTCTCGCTCCAGTCGTCCCGGGCCGGCGGGGTCGGAGAACCCACCTCGTGGGCCGGTGCTCCGAGGCGTCCGGA
Source organism: Solirubrobacterales bacterium (assembly GCA_017304845.1). Classification (GTDB taxonomy): domain Bacteria; phylum Actinomycetota; class Thermoleophilia; order Solirubrobacterales; family 70-9; genus 67-14. Next base: position 61,626 of record JAFKLL010000024.1, on the reverse strand, counting down.
GATCGCCGCCGCGGTCAGTTCGGCCCCGGCGATCGCGCCCGGGGTCCGATCTCCCACCCGTCCCCTGGAAACGATGATCTCGACCGTCATGGCGACATCTTCCAGCTTTCGACGGAAAATCCGGCTTTTCGGTGCTGCCACGCAGCGGCAGCGTTTCGTAGGATGACGGCTGTGACCGACTCCCTGGCTTCTCAGTCTCCCGAGCAACTGGCAATCAACACGATCCGCACCCTTTCGATCGACGCGATCGACAAGGCGAACTCGGGTCACCCCGGCACCGCGATGGCGTTGGCCCCGCTCGCCTACAAGCTCTGGCAGGACTACCTGCGCTATGACCCGGCCGATCCGCATTGGCCGAACCGCGATCGCTTCGTGCTCTCGGCGGGTCACGCCTCGATGCTGATCTACTCCGTGCTGCATCTGGCCGGGGTCAAGAAGGTCGAGCACGACGGCACGATCGCCGATCGCCTCTCGGTCACCCTGGAGGACATCGAGAACTTCCGCCAGCTCGGCTCCTCCACCCCGGGCCACCCGGAGTCGCACCTGACCACCGGCGTCGAGACCACCACAGGCCCGCTCGGCCAGGGTGTCGCCACCTCGGTCGGCATGGCGATCGCCGGCCTCTGGAAGGGCGCGGCCTTCGGCGAGGAAGTCTTCGACTACGACGTCTACACGGTCTGCGGCGACGGCGACCTGATGGAAGGCGTCTCGCAGGAGGCCGCCTCGCTGGCCGGCCACCAGAAGCTGCACAACCTCTGCTGGATCTACGACTCGAACCGGATCACCATCGACGGTTCGACCGACCTCACCTTCACCGAGGACGTCGAGGAGCGCTTCCACGCCAACGGCTGGGCCGTCCACCACATCAACGACGCCAACGATCTCGACGAGATCGGCGCCGCCCTCGACAAGTTCAAGGCCGAGAAGGAACGCCCGACCTTCATCGTGATCCACAGCCACATCGGCTACGGCTCGCCGAACAAGGTCGACACGGCCGACGTCCACGGCAACCCGCTGGGCGCCGAGGAGACCAAGCTGACCAAGGAGGCCTACGGCTGGCCGGTCGACGCGCACTTCCTGATCCCCGACGGCGTCTACGAGACCTGGGCCGACGGGGTCGGCAAGCGCGGCGCCGAGCTGAACGCGGCCTGGAAGGAACGCTTCGCGGCTGCCCCGGCCGATCGGCGCGAGCTGGTCGAGACGATGCTGGCCGGCGACCTGCCCTCGGGCTGGGACGCCGACATCCCCTCCTTCGAGGCGGGCGAGCAGGTCGCTACCCGCTCCGCCGCCCAGAAGACCCTGCAGGCGATCGCGCCGAAGGTGCCGTGGGCGATCAGCGGCTCGGCCGACCTGACCGGCTCCGCCTCCAGCGGCCTCAAGGAGGACGTCTCCGGCGTCTTCGAGCCCGGCAACCGCTCGGGCCACATGCTCCACCTCGGGGTGCGTGAGCACGAGTCGGCCGCCAGCTCGAACGGCATGGCCCTGAGCGGCCTCCGCCCCTTCTGGTCGACCTACCTGATCTTCTCCGACTACGCCCGGCCGGCGATCCGCCTCTCGGCTCTGATGGAGCAGCCGGTGGTCCACTGGCTGACCCACGACTCGATCGGGCTCGGCGAGGACGGCCCGACCCACCAGCCGGTCGAGCAGCTCGCCTCGCTGCGGGCGATGCCGAACCTGGACGTGATCCGGCCCGCCGACGCGGCCGAGGTCGCCGAGGCCTTCAAGGTGATCATGCCCCGCAAGGAGCACCCCACCGCCCTGGTCCTGACCCGCCAGAAGGTGCCGGTGATCGACCGCTCCAAGTACGCGGACGCCTCCGGCCTGGCCCGCGGCGGCTACGTCATCGCCGATTGCGACGGAGAGCCGGAGCTGATCCTGATCGCCACCGGATCCGAGGTCCACATCGCGCTCGAGGCGCATGAGACCCTGGTCGTGGAAGGCGTCAGGTCCCGCGTCGTCTCGCTGCCTTCCTGGCACCTCTTCGAGAGCCAGGACGAGGGCTACCGCGAGTCGGTGCTGCCCGCCTCGGTCACCAAGCGGATCTCGATCGAGCAGGCCTCGACCTTCGGCTGGGAGCGCTACGTCGGCGAGGAGGGTCGGATCATCGGCATGACCACCTTCGGCGCCTCCGCCCCGTTCAAGGACCTCCAGAAACACTTCGGCTTCACCCCTGACCGGGTGGTCGAAGAGGCCAAGGACCTGCTCGGAGGCTGACCATGAGCGCGCTTCGAGAGTCCGCCGCCTGGAAGACCCTCGAAAGTCATCGCGCTGACATAGGTGATCTCCACCTGAGGGACCTCTTCGCGGAGGATCCCTCACGTGGCACCGATCTGGTCGCCGAGGCCTGCGGCCTCTACTTCGACTACTCGAAGAACCGGATCGACCGCGAGACGATCGGCCTGCTGACCGACCTGGCCCGGCAGCAGCGGATGCCGGAACGCCGCGACGCGATGTTCCGGGGCGAGCACATCAACGGCTCCGAGGACCGGGCGGTGCTGCATGTCGCCCTGCGCATGCCCCGCAGCCGCTCCCTGGTGGTCGACGGGGTCGACGTGGTCCGCGAGGTCCACGGCGTGCTCGACCGCATGATCGCCTTCGCGGAGTCGGTCCGCTCCGGTGAGTGGAAGGGGCATACCGGCAGGCCGATCAAGCGAATCGTCAACATCGGCATCGGCGGCTCCGACCTCGGTCCGGTCATGGCCTACGAGGCGCTCAAGGACTACTCCCGCCGCGACATCGAGTTCCGCTTCGTCTCCAACGTCGACGGCACCGACTTCTACGAGGCGACCCTCGACGCCGACCCCGCCGAGACCCTGTTCGTGGTCTCCTCGAAGACCTTCACCACCCTGGAGACCATGGCCAACGCGCATACCGCCCGCGAGTGGCTGCTGGACGGCCTGGGCGGCGACGAGTCGGCGATCGCCAAGCACTTCGTCGCGGTCTCGACCAACGCCGATGGCGTGGCCGGGTTCGGGATCGACACCGCCAACATGTTCGGCTTCTGGGAATGGGTCGGCGGCCGCTACTCGATGGATTCGGCGATCGGCCTCTCCACCATGCTGGCGATCGGCCCCGACCGCTTCAACGAGATGCTCGAGGGCTTCCACGAGATGGACCAGCACTTCCTCGAGACGAAGCTGGAGACGAACCTGCCGGCGATCCACGGCCTGCTGACCGTCTGGTACCGGAACTTCTTCGAGGCCGAGACCCACGCCGTCTTCCCGTACAGCGAGTACCTCCACCGCTTCCCCGCCTACCTGCAGCAGCTGACCATGGAGTCGAACGGCAAGGGCGTGACCTGCGCCGGCGAGCGGGTCGACTACGGCACCGGGGCGATCTTCTGGGGCGAGCCGGGCACCAACGGGCAGCACTCCTTCTACCAGCTGGTCCATCAGGGCACGGAGCTGATCCCGGCCGACTTCATCGGCTTCAACCACGCCCTGAACCCCCTCGGCGACCATCAGGACCTGCTGGTCTCGAACGTCTTCGCCCAGACCGAGGCGCTGGCCTTCGGCAAGACGGTGGAGCAGCTGAAGGCGGAAGGGGTCGAGGACCGCCTGATCCCGCACAAGACCTTCCTCGGCAACCGGCCCACCTCGACGATCATGGCCGACCGGCTCACCCCGCGGACGTTGGGCACCCTGGTCGCCTTCTACGAGCACTCGGTCTTCACCCAGGGCGCGATCTGGGAGATCGACTCCTTCGACCAGTGGGGCGTCGAGCTGGGCAAGGCCCTGGCCCAGGCGATCATCCCCGAGCTCCAGTCGGAGACGCCCCCCGAACCGGCCCACGACAGCTCGACCGGCGAGCTGATCCGTCGCTACCGCCGCGCGAACGGGCGCCAGTGACCCGGGTCCCGGCCGAGGCTCCGATCGGTGCCGTGATCTTCGACGTGGACGGCACTCTGCTGACCACGGGCGGGGCCGGCGGCGTCGCCTGGCGCCAGGCCTTCGAGGAGGTGCACGGGGTGCCGGTCGACATCGCCAAGGTGACCGAGTCCGGGATGACCGACTTCGACGTCGCGACCACGGCGCTGCGGACGGTGATGGACCGGGAGCCGACCGAGGCCGACGTGGCCGAGGTGACGGCCCCCTACCTGCGCCATCTGCCGGAGGCTGTCGCCGAGTCGGCCGGCTACCGGATCGAGCCCGGCATAGTCGAGTTGCTCGAGCGCCTCTCGGAGGAAGGGTTCCCGCTCGGGATCACCACCGGGAACATCGAGCCCGCCGCCAAGATCAAGCTCCAGCGCGGCGACCTCAACCGCTTCTTCGCCTTCGGGGGCTACGGCTCCGACGCCACCGATCGGACCGACCTGACCCGGCACGCGGTCAAGCGCGGCATCGTCGCCGCGGCGACCGGCCGCCACCCGAACGGCGGCCCGACCGTGCTCTCCCCCGATGACTTCATCGCGGTCGGCGACACCCCCCGCGACGTCACCGCCGCCCACGGGGCGGGCATCCGCGTGGTCAGCGTCGCCACGGCGCTCTTCGACCTCCAGACCCTCGAGGCCTCCGGCCCCGAGTGGGCGCTGGAGACGGTCGAGCGCGGCTTCCCGGTCTGACCCGGGCGTTCAGCGGCGGACCTTCACCGCCGTGCCCATCGAGGTCCCGATCAGCCGGCGCACCCGGCTGTTGTTCATCCGGATGCATCCATGCGACGCGGCGGTGCCGAGCGGGTCCAGGAGGCTCGCCCCGTCCCGCCCGTGGATCGCGACCAGGCCCGGCCCTCCGTCGTAGCGGCGCAGCTTGTTCGAGTGGGCGGTCAGCGGCACCGCCCAGGGCCCGATGAAGCCATGCGGATCCTTCTGCTTGACCCGGTCGTAGAGGGCGAAGAGGCCGGTCGGGGTCGGTGTCGCCGGGGCGCCGACCACCACCCTCCAGGTCGCCGCCTTCCGCCCCGACCTGTAGAGCCAGAGCCGCCGCCTCGAGGTGTCGATCAGGATGAAGTAGTGGCTGTGGCCGAGGATGACCCGGTCCCGCGGCAGCCACCCTCCCGACCCGTTCGGGCGGGTCGGGAGGCGCACCTTGAGCCAGGTCTTGCCGTCGACCCGACGTGACCTGAGCACCATCAGCTTCTGCGAGTCGCCCGACCACTTGGTGGTGGTCCGGGCCAGCCACTCGGTGGCCGGCTTCCCGGGGCGGCGGCGGATCGGCGTGGTGACCAGGATGCGAGCCGTATAGGTCCCAGTGGATCGGGACGGCCCGGGGACCTTTCGCTCCGGGAGCGAACTGACCTCGATGCCCCGGGTCGAGACCTGGACCTCACCCTGCGCCGTCGCACCGACCCCTCCGATCGTGGGAGTCAGGGTCGATGCCACGGCCAGGGCCAGGGCCAGGGCAACCAGTGTCTGGCGTGCGCGCCGTTTCACGGTCGACCGATCGCGGGGTCATCCGGTGACCGGCGTGACCCGGCGGGCCGGGCTGACCTCGGGCGCCCGGACCACGACCGTCCAATGGGCCCGCAGACGCCCGAGGATCACCACGTTCCTCAACCTCTCGCCCGCCCGGACGTCCTGGTCGACCCGGGCCACGTAGTTGAAGGTCCTCCAGCCCTTGCTGTACGGCAGCCGCTTGATCGTCCAGCAGAGCTTGCCGTTCTCGAAGAAGGAGTTGTTCTGGTTGCGGCCCGCGATCGTCATGTGGCTGGGGATCCGGTCACAGACCTTGACGTTCGTGGCAACCGAGCCCTTCTGCGCGTTACGGACCCAGATCTTGTACTTGACGAGCTCGCCGGGGAAGGCCTTCCGCTTGTCGGCGGTCTTCTTCAGCCTCAGCTTCGGCTCCGGCGGCTTGACACAGCCCACCGTCGCCGTGGCGCTGATCGTCTCGGCGTTGTCCGCGGTCTCCGTCACCTCGTTGTCGTACTTGGTGCACCTGTTCTTGTTGGTGTCCGCCGAAACCCGGATCGTGGCCGTCGCCCCGGTCGCCATGTCGCCCAGGTCGCAGTTCAGCGTCCGGTCGGCGATCGCGCAGGTCGCGCCCTTCGGCTGGGAGACGATCTCCCAGGCGGAGGCGGTCCCGCCCGGGAGCGGGTCGGTGATCTTCACTCCTTCCGCGGTCCCGGGACCGGAGTTCGCGGCGGTGATGTCGAAGACCACCTTCTGGCCCGCGTCGATCGGGCCGTTGCCGGTCTTGGTCACGGTCAGGCCCGGCTTCTGGCAGGCCACGGTGGCGCTGTCCTCGCCGGTCGGCGCGTTGCTCGCCGTGAACGTCGCGGTGTTGTCGTAGGTGCCACAGTCGGCCGCGTCGGTCGGGGCCTTCACGGTCACGGTCTTCTGACTCTGGGCGGCCATGTCCCCGAACTGGCAGGTGAGCTTGCCGGCCTGGATCGTGCAGGGGTTGCCGGCCGGCTGGGACACGATCTGCCAGGGTCCGGCGGTGCCGGAAGGCAGGGTGTCGGTCATCACCACTGCCTTTCCGACACCTGGGCCGCCGTTCGACATCGTCAACTGGAACTGGACGTCAGATCCAGCGTTGACCGGCCCATTGCCGCTCTTGGAAAGGGTGAGGCTGGGCTTCTGGCAGTTGATCGTGGCCTGGCCGTCAGCCGAGGGAGAGTTGTCGGCCGAGGCGGTCGCGACGTTCACCATCGTCGCGCACTGATCGAAGTCGACCGTCGCTTCCACCTTGACCACTGCACTCGCCCCCGGCTGCATGTCGCCGAACTGGCACTGGAGATGCCCGCCAGTGATCTGGCAGGGATTCCCGGCCGGCTGCGACGTGATCGACCAGCTTCCTACGTTCTGCGGGAGTGGGTCGTCCAGCTCGACGCCCTTGGCCACTCCTTCGCCCGTATTCGAGACGGTGATCGAGAACGCGGCCTTGTCACCGGCCGAGATGGTGCCCTGGACCGCCGTCTTGAGCAGTCCCAACTCGGGCTTCAGGCAGGAGACCGAGGCGTCCGCATCGATCTCGGGGAGGCCTGTTCCGGTGGCGGTGGCCGTGTTCTCGAAGAGCTTGCAGGCGTCGTGGCTGGTCGGCGCCTTCACCTTGACCTGAGCCGAGGCCCCGGCGGCCATGTCGCCGAAGTCGCAGCTCAGGGTGTCGCTGGCGATGCTGCAGGGGTTGCCGCCGGGCTGGGAGGAGATCGCCCAGCTTCCGGCCACCCCGGTCGGCAGCGGATCGTTCAATGTCACCGACTTCGCGTCCCCGGGGCCGCCGTTCGAGACGTCCAGGGTGAACTCGATGTCATCGCCGGCGTTGACCGGGCCGTTGCCGGTCTTGGTCAGCTTCAGGTCGGGCTTCTCGCAGTCGACGGTCGCCTCGGACTGATCGGAGGCGGAGTTGTCGGCCGCGACGGTGCCCGTGTTGTCGTACGAGGCGCACTGCTCGTAACTGGTGGCCGCGCTGATCGTCACGGTCCTCGACTCACCGGCTGCCAGGTCGCCGTAGTCGCACTGGAGTTGGTCCGCGACGATCGCGCAGGGATTGCCCGCGGGCTGGGACGTGATCGTCCAGGACCCGGCTGTCCCGGAAGGGAGGGGATCACTCAGCTTCACGGACTTGGCCACCCCAGGGCCACCATTCGACACGGTCAGGCCGAACTCGGCGTTGTCGCCGGAATCGATCGGACCGTTGCCGGACTTGGAGATGGAAAGGTCTGGCTTCAGGCACTGGACCGAGGCGGATGCCTGATCGTCCGGCGCGTTGTCGGCCGAGCCCGTGGCCGTGTTGTCGTACTTGACGCAGTCGGCCGCGCTGGTCGGAGCCTTGACGGTGACCGTGTTCGACGTTCCGCCGGCCATGTCGCCGAAGTCGCAGTCGAGCTGGTTCCCGTTGATCTGGCAGGGGTTCCCGGCGGGCTGCGAGGAGATCGTCCAGGCGCCCGCGGTCCCGGTCGGCAGCGGATCGCTCAACTTCACCGACTTGGCCGTGCCCGGGCCGGGATTGGAGACGGCGACCGTGAAGGAGGCGTCCTCACCCGCGTTGATCGGCCCGTTGCCGGACTTGGTGACGTCCAGGCCCGGCTTCTGGCACTCGGCCGAAGCCATGCCCGTCGCGTCGGGAGCGTTGCCCGAGCTGGCGGTGGCGGTGTTGTCGTACTTCGCGCAGTGCTCGAAGTCGGTCGCCGCCTGGATCGCCACGGTCCGGTTCTCCCCCGCTCCGAGATCGCCGAAGGCGCACTGGAGATGGCCTGCCGTGATCTGGCAGGGATTGCCCGCCGGCTGCGAGGTGATGGCCCAGGCGCCGGCGGTCCCGGTCGGCAGCGGGTCGTCGAGCGTGACCGTGCGGGCGATGCCCGGCCCGCCGTTGCCCACGTTGATCGTGAAGCTGACCGGGCTGCCCGCGCTGACGGTGCCCCCACCCTGTTTCTGCACCGTCAGGTTGGGCTTGTTGCACTGGATGGTCGCGTCATCGGAGGAGCTCGGCGAGTTGGTCGCCGATGCCGTCGCCGTGTTCACGAGCGTGGCGCAGTCGGCGAAGTCGGTCGGTGCTCCCACCTTCACCGTCTTCGAGCCGCCGGCCGCCAGGTCGCCGAAGTTGCAGGTCAGGGTCCCACCGGCGATCGAGCAGGGGTTCCCGGCCGGCTGGGAGATGATCTGCCAGGGTCCGGCGACCCCGGTCGGCAGGGGGTCGCTCAAGGTGACCCCGGTGGCGGTGCCCGGCCCGGCGTTCGAGACCGTGATCTCGTACTGGGCCATGTCGCCCGCTGAGATGCTCGCCTGCACGGCGGTCTTCAGGGTTCCCAGGCTCGGCTTGCGACAGGTCACCGAGGCGTCGGCTGAGACGTCCGGAGCGTTGGTCGAGCTGGCCGTGGCGTGGTTGTTGTAGACGGTGCAGGCCGTGTTCCCGGTCGGGGCCTTCACCGTGACCTGGGCCTGCTGGCCCGAGTTCAGGTTGCCGAAGCTGCAGTTCAGGTTGCCGCCGACGATCTGGCAGGGATTGCCCGCCGGCTGGGAGGAGATGGTCCAGGCGCCGGCCGTGCCCCCGGGCAGGGGGTCCGCCAGGGTCACGGACTTCGCCATGCCGGGACCGGCGTTGGCCACGGTCACCGTGAAGCTGGCGTCCTGCCCGGCGTCGATCGGCCCGTTGCCGGTCTTGGTGATGCTCAGGTTCGGCTTCTGGCAGGTGATCTTGCCGCCGTCGGAGACCGTGTTCGCATTGGTGGCGCCGGCCTGCGCGGCGGGGTTGTCATAGGTGCCGCATTGCGCGTAGGAGGTTCCTGTCTTCACCTTCACGCTGGTCGACTGGCCCGCGTTCAGGTTCCCGAAGGAGCAGCTCAGGGTGCCGGCGTTGATCTGGCAGGGGTTGCCCGCCGGCTGCTGGGAGATGGTCCACCCCCCTACGCCGGGCGCGGGCAGGGCGTCGCTCAGAGTCACCCCGGTCGCTGTGTTCCCGCCCGTGTTCGTCACCTGGATCGTGAACTCGGCGTCGTCGCCCGCGTTCACGACCTGGTTGTCCGGTGTCTTGCTGACGCTCAGGGTCGTCTTCGGAGTGTTCGTGTAGGTGCAGTAGATCGCGTCGCCGCGATTGACCGGAAGGCTGTACTGGAGGCCGTTCTGCACGCCGCCCTGGACGTGGTTGCTCCCGTCGTAGGCGTCGTAGCGACAGTCGACGTTGGTCAGGCTGAAGTTGCTGATCGGCTGGCCGGCAGCGTCCTCGTTGACGTTGACCGTGGTCGGGGTCGAGGGCAGCTGCGAGAAGAACGCCCCGGTCTCGATCACCGGCGGGTTGCCGCTGCTGTGGGTCGCCCGGTTGCCGTCGAGGTAGGTCGGGGTCTTGCCCGGCCTCGAGTCGACCCCCGTGTAGAACCAGCCGGACTGGTTGCCGGACTGTCCCGTGACCTGCTTCCTGACGTAGACGCGGGCGCCGCACTGGGAGGCGGCCAGCTCGCTGAGGAAGTCGCCGAGCTCGGGGATGGTCGGGGCGGCGTAGTCGCCGTCCACGCCCTCATCCGGGCCGGAGACCGCCTTGAGGTTGTTCAGGGTGACGCCGGTGCCGACGCCGATCGCCATCAGCTTGACCTTCGCCCCGGGCCGCGAGGCCTGGTTCTTGACGAGGTTGGCCGAGGCCATGCCGGAGGTGAGGTTGATCAGGTCCTCGTTGGAGGAGGAGGTCGACGCCTCGCTGGTGGTCGGGTTGCCGTCGGTGATGAACACGACCATGTCCGGGTTGGCGGTCTGGCCGGTCGTCGCGTCCGGCGTGAACGACTTCGACTGGGCCGCGGCCTGGAGCACTCCGTCCCAGTTGGTCAGGCTGTCCGGGTTGTCGTAGACGTTCTCGATCGTCGTGTTCAAGGTCGCCGCGCTGCCGGCGTTGGCCAGGCTCAGCGGCGAGTGGTAGAAGCTCGCGTTGCCCTGGGACGGCTGGTACGAGTTGACCGAGTCGTTGAAGCTGATGATCCCGATCTGGGTCGGCGTCCCGTTGAGCTGGGAGACGAACTCCTTCGCCGCCGCCTCGTACTCGTCCTTGTACGGATCGATCGAGCCGGAGCGGTCGAGCACGAGCAGGATGTTCATGCCGCAGCCGTTGGGCAGGTCCGCGTTGTCACGGACGTTGATGAAGGGGGAACCGTTGTTGGAGGCGCTGCCGGAGTTGGTCGGCGTCCAACTCGACGGGCTCGAGTTCGTGTTCGAGTGCGGGAACGCGTAGGTGGTCTGGTTGTTCTGGACCGTGACCCGCGCCACGTACGGTTGCGACCCGTTGTAGGAGAGGGTCCGCACCGGCCCGAAGTTGGTGAACCCGGGGCCCGCCCCGGCCTCTCTCACGTAGTAGGTGCCGGCCGGGACCGAGACCGAGGCCAGCCCGGAGGCATTGGTCGCAGCCGGGAAGGCCGTCCACGTGGTGGCCGGCTGGGTCGGATCCCCGGTGGTGTACTCGAAGGTCGCGCCGGAGACCCCGGTGGCGTAGTTGGTCGCGCCGGAGACCGAGTTCGAGGCGGATCTGTCCCCGCCCTTCATGGCGACGATCGTGCCGTCGGCGCTCGCCGCCGAGACGCTGACGAACCCCATCGCTCCCATGGCGAACGCCAAGACGATCGCGACGAGAAACCCCCTTGAATGACCCTTCAACCAATCGGACATGGTTCCCTTCCTGTACGACGCTGCCTGTGGCGCCTCTCATGCCCGGTTCACTGGGACTTGATGCCCGGAGCCCGGCTGTCGACGGGAAGCTCTTCCGTGCCCGCGCCGGCGTCAAGACAGACATATCTGGGGGTATACGGGCCTCGAAAAGGCCTATATCCGGGGGTCTAGTACGAAACGCCTAGGACGAGGGCGAGGTGGACCCGCGAGTTGATGCCGAGCTTGGCGTACACGTTGTGCATGTGGACCTTGACCGTGCCCGACTCGATGTGGAGGCTCTCCGCGATCTCGCAGTTGCGCGCTCCGCTGGCCGCCAGGCGCGCGATCTCCATCTCCCGCGGGGTGAGCTTCGCCGCCACCGATCCCGGCATCGGGGCCGCGGTCCCGCCGAATCCCATCGCGCAGTGGTAGGACTGCGTCAGGAGCGGCGCCACCTGCCGCAGGAAGATCTTCTCCCGGTCCTTGAACTCGCTCTCCTCCCGCAGCCTGGCCAGCAGCAGGATGCAGCGCTGGTGCGAGGACTCGTCCCAGGTCGAGAGCGCCAGGACCGGGCCGAGGCCGTGGCCGCCGAAGAAATCCTCGTTCAGCCGGCTCGTCTCGAACCCGGGGGTCGCGGTCAGCTGCTCCGTCTCGACCAGGTTGGCCCGGGTCTGGTCCCTGACGCAGCTCAGCAGCGGGTCGCTCTCGTGGCTCACGCAGGCCAGGTAGTCCCGGGCCAGGGTGTCCGGGTCGGCGTCGAGGATCGGGTCGGCCTTCACGGTCGCCAGCACGTAGTCGTCGACGTCCCTGACCACGAGGAACAGCGCCAGCGAGGCGTTGATCATCTTGGTCACGAAGTCGAGGGCGAGGCCGCCGGTCTGGGCGACGGGATCGCGGGCCCGGATCGCATCGACGTTGACGAGGAGGGTCAACATGCCGCCACCGCCGGGGGTGGTTCTGAGGTGGTGCGAGACGCTGGGGTGGCTACGGCAGCTCCGCCGGACGCTTGAATCGCTGGACGCGCTTTACGCCCCGCAGCCCCTCTCTCTGGGCCTCCGGAGGCGAGATCCTGCCGCATGGCATCCACCCATTCCTCTTGGATTCAACGGAAATCGTAACACCGAAAAACCGAAAAGGTGCGGATTTTAGGAAGTCTGAAGGGAGCGACCAGGTCGTTCCCTTCACAGGTCGCGAGATGCAGATCGACGCCACATGGCGCACTCGATCTGCATCTCGCGTGGATCCCGGCGGTGGCCGGGGCGCTACGGGCTAGAGGCCGGCGGCGTCCTTCAGGACCTCGGCGCGGTCGGTCCGCTCCCAGGTGAAGTTCTCGTTGCTGCGGCCGAAGTGGCCGTAGGCGGCGGTGTCCTTGTAGATCGGCCGGTGCAGGTCGAGGTACTGGCGGAAGGCGCCGGGACGCAGGTCGAAGTTGTCGGCGATCAGCTGGGAGATCTCCCAGTCGCTCTTCTTCCCGGTGCCGAAGGTCTCGGCCATGATCGAGACCGGGCGGGCGACGCCGATCGCGTAGGCGACCTGGACCTCGCAACGGTCGGCCAGGCCGGACGCGACCACGTTCTTGGCCGCGTAGCGGGCGGCGTAGGCGGCCGAGCGGTCGACCTTCGACGGGTCCTTGCCGGAGAAGGCGCCGCCACCGTGGCGGGCGGCGCCGCCGTAGGTGTCGACGATGATCTTGCGGCCGGTGAGGCCGGCGTCGCCGACCGGGCCGCCGATCACGAAGATGCCGGTCGGGTTGATCAGCAGCGACTCGTAGAGCGCGTTCTCGTCCAGCAGGTCGCCGTACTCCTCGGAGAGCACCGGCAGGATCACGTTCTCCCAGAGGTCCGGGCGGATCGTCTTCTCGTTGTCGATGTCCGGCGCGTGCTGGGTCGAGATCAGGACCTGCTCGATCGAGACCGGCCTGCCGTCGGCGTAACGGACGGTGACCTGGGTCTTGCCGTCGGGCCGGAGGTAGTCGAGGGTGCCGTTCTTGCGGACCAGCGAGAGCCGCTCGGAGAGCCGGTGCGCGATCTGGATCGGCATCGGCATCAGGGCCTCGGTCTCGTTGGTGGCGTAGCCGAACATCATGCCCTGGTCGCCGGCGCCGTCGAGGTCGAACTGGTCCGAGGAGCCGCCGGTGCGGGTCTCGATCCCGGTGTCGACGCCCTGGGCGATGTCGGGCGACTGCTTGTCGAGCGAGACCAGGACGGAGATGTGGTTGCCGTCGTAGCCGTACTCGCCCTTGTCGTAGCCGATGCCGCAGATCGTCTCGCGGACCAGCTCGGGGATGTCGATCTGGGCGCTGGTGGTCAGCTCACCGGAGATGACCGCCATGCCGGTGTTGACCAGGGTCTCGCAGGCGACCCGGGAGTTCGGGTCCTGGCTGAGGCATGCGTCGAGGACCGAGTCCGAGATCTGATCGGCGATCTTGTCGGGATGGCCTTCGGTTACGGATTCGGAGGTGAAGAGGTGTTCACCCTCTGCGAGCTTCAGCTGGGTCATTCGGACTGTTTCTCCTTGCGCTATCGCGGATCAGCGTGCTGGTCTGGTGAAGATTCTGTGAATGCTGGAAATCTGATCGGAAATCCTAGTCATCCCGGCCCTTGCGCGGGATGTAGTCGATCACCAGCGGGACGCCGTCGAGCCCCCACTGCTCCCGCAGCCGGTTCTCGAGGTGGTAGGCCCAATCCCTGAAGATCAGGCGACGGTCGTTGACCTGGATCGAAAAGCGCGGCGGCGCGACCTCGATCTGGGCGGCGTAGAGCAGCTTCAGGCGACGGCCCCGGCGCGAGGGCGGCGGGGTCGTGGTGACCACCTCGGAGATGAAGCGGTTGAGCTGCGGGGTCGGGATCCGCTGATGCGCCCGGTCGTCAAGGGCGACCGCGCGGGAGATCAGGCCGGCGACGTTGCGGCCCGACTTGGCGGAGCAGGTCACGACGTCGGGACGGAGCCGGAGCTTGCGGGCGACCCGGGCGCGGGTGTCGTCGATGTCGGTCTCGGTGATGTCCCACTTGTTCATCACGATCATCGTGGCGCAGCCGGCCTTCATCGCCACCTCGCCGACCTTCAGGTCCTCGGAGCGCACGCCCTCATGGGCATCGCAGACGATGATCGCCACGTCGGCCCGCTCGATGGCTCGCTCGGACCGGAGCTGGGCGTAGTGGTCGACCGAGCCGGCGACCTTGGAACGGCGCCGGAGACCGGCCGTGTCGACCAGGGTCACCCTGCGGCCGTCGACCTCGATCTCGGTGTCGATCGTGTCCCGGGTGGTGCCCGCCATCGGCGAGACGATCACCCGGTCGTCGCCGAGGATGCGGTTGACCAGCGAGGACTTGCCGACGTTGGGCCGCCCGATCATGGCGATGCGGACCGAGTCCGACTCCTCGACGCGGGCCGGCCGATCGCCGAGCGCGTCGGTGATCCGGTCGAGCAGGTCGCCGGTGCCGAGCCCGTGCGTGGCGGAGACCGCGATCGGGTCCCCCAGGCCGAGCGCGTGGAACTCGGCGGCGGCGAACTCGTCGTCGGGGCGATCGGACTTGTTCACGGCGACGATCACCGGCACCGGGGAGGTGCGCAGCTCGCGGGCGAGATCGTCGTCGCCGGTCCGCAGGCCGGCCTGGCCGTTGACGACCAGGACGATCGCGTCCGCCTCGGCCATGCCCAGGCGGGCCTGCCGCTGGATGTCGGCCGCCATCTCCGAGGCGTCGTCGAGGTCGATGCCGCCGGTGTCCAGCAGATCGAACTCGCGGCCGTTCCACTCGCACCTGACCCGCTTGCGGTCGCGGGTGACGCCGGCCTCGCTGTGGACCACGGCCTCGCGGCCCCCGGCCAGGCGATTGACCAGGGTCGACTTGCCCACGTTGGGGAAGCCGACGACGGCGACGGTCGGCACCGCGCCCGAGGACGCGGGGCCGGAGGCGGCTTCCATCAGGCCAGACCCCGCTCGCGGGCCAGCTCGGCGATCTGCGCGACCACCTGTTCGGAAGTGAGATCCGTGCTGTCGATCGTGATCGCGTCATCGGCCGCCCTGAGGGCGCCGTGCTCGCGCTCGGAGTCGCGACGGTCGCGCTCCTCCTGGGCGGCGAGCACCTCGGCCACGTCCTCCCCGGTCTGGCCCGAGCGGCGTTCGGCCCGGGCCTCCGGGGATGCGGTCAGGAAGATCTTGAGCGGCGAGTCGGGCGCGACGACGGTGCCGATGTCACGCCCCTCGGTCACGTATGGGCCGGTCGCGATCAGGCGCTGCTGCTCGGCGACCATCGCCTGGCGGACGCCTGGATGCACCGAGACCTGGGAGGCGGCCTCGGTCACCTCGGGGCTGCGGATCTCGTCGCTGACGTCGACGCCGTCGATCAGCACCAGCCCGTCCTCGAAGCCGATCTCGATCGACTCCGCGGTCGAGGTCGCCTCGCCGGAGGCGGTCGGGTCGGCTCCCCAATCCAGGCAGGTCAGGGCCACGCAGCGATACATCGCCCCCGAGTCGAGATAGGTGAACCCGAGCTCGTCAGCGAGCGCGCGCGCGACCGTGGACTTGCCGGCGCCGGCCGGGCCGTCGATCGCGATCACCATTTGAAGGCTCCATTCATCGGCACCCATCCTACGGCCACCGGCCGGGCGGGGAACCCACGCCCGGCGCCGCCGACTACGATCAGCCGATGCGCGTCCAGACCCCCGGCCGGGGCCCACTGTTTCCCGACCGCGGGCCGCTCGGCGCCCGCATCCGCCGCCGGGTGATCGGCACCGCCGCCGAAGTCGGCGGATTCGTGCTGCTGACCGTCCTCTCCCCCTTGCTGATGCTGGCCGCCCTGATCGTCGATCTGGTGCTCTGGTTCCGCAGCCGACGGCCCTTCGTCACGGTCCGGATGGTGCCCGCGGTCTGGTGGTTCCTGTTCGGCGAGATGAAGGCCTTCCTCAAGCTGATCTTCATCTACGCCTTCACCGGCGGCCCCTGGGGCCGCGGCTCGATCCGCCGGCGGCGCTGGGTCTACGCGCTCCGCATCGCCTGGGCCCGCAACCACCTGATCGCGATCCGCATCCTCTTCGGCCTCAAGTTCGAGGTCGAGGGCTTCGAGCACACCGGGCCGGGCCCGTACATCCTGATGCCGCGCCACGTCAGCATCCTCGACAACCTGATCGGCGACTTCTTCATCGGCCACCCCCGGGGCATCGGCGTCCGGTACGTGATCAAGCAGGAGATCCAGTCCCTGACCCCGATCGACATCGGCGGCCGCTGGATCCCGACCGTCTTCGTCCGCCGTGGTTCGCTCGACCCGGAGACCGAGATCTCGGCGGTCCGCTCGCTGATGCATGACATGAGCGAGGGTGAGATCACCGCGATCTACCCGGAGGGGACCCGACCCACCCCGGCCAAGATCGCCCGCGCCCAGGAGGTGATCGCCGAGCGCCAGCCCGAGATCGCGCCGCTGGCCGCCCGCCTGAACCATCTGCTGCCGCCCCGCCTCGGCGGCCCCTTGGCGATGCTGGACGAGGCCTCGCGGGGGACCGACGTGGTCTTCTGCGGACATGTCGGATTCGAGGGCATCCGCACCGTCAACGACGTGCTCGCCGGGGTCCTGGTCGGCCGCCGGATCAAGATCCGCTTCTGGCGCTACGACGGCACCACCATCCCGCAGGACGAGATGGCGCGCACCGAGTGGCTCTATGAGAAGTGGCAGATCGTCGACGACTGGGTCGGCGATCAGCTCGACGCCCTCTAGGGCAGGTCCCGGACCAGGACCAGCTCGAAGGTCGGCTCCCCGCCCGAAGCCTCTCGCCGATCCGACACGGAGACCACGACCCCGTCCCGAAGCGATCTCGGGTCGAGGTATCTGGAGCCTTCGAAGGCGACGACCTGGGCTCCGCTGCCGTCGGTGCGCACGATGTGGACCCGGTTTTCGAGGTCTTCCCAGAAGACCCTCCCCTGGGCGATCTTCACCGAGCCGTAGTTGTCCCAGACCGGGAACCGCTGGGCCCGCCAGGCCGAAGGCGCGAGCCGGAGCTTCGATCTCCGACCCTTCCACAGCGAGAGGCTCTTGCCGTCGTCGGCGACGACCATGTTGCCGGAGTAGGCGAGGGTGCCACGACGCAGCTTGCCCGGCATCGCGCGCCAGTACCGCGGCGGCTTCACCTTGCTCGGCCGGGGACGGTTCAGCGAGTACTCGGCCTCGTCAGTCCTGATTCGCGCATGGGTCCTGCGATTGATCAGGAACCACTGCCCGCTGCAGTGAGGCGACGGTGCGTGGCAGGGATGGACGCCGGCTATCCAGCGGGAACCGATCCTCCAGAGCACGTCGCCGTCGAGGGCGCCGAGCACGGGCCTGGACTTCCCGGTCAGCACGGAGGCGATCCGTGGCCTGCCGTTCGTCCATCTGGCGTTCTCCGACTTGGCGCAGTCCAATCCCACCTGCCCGGCGCCGACGGTGGCGGGCTCGCAGTTCTCGGCTCCCAGGATCTCGACGGTCTTGCCCCGCCAGGAGTCATGGGCGACCGAGACCCCGTCGGCCCGCTGGTAGGCGAGATACCGCGCACCGTCGGTCACGGCTCGGGTCGACGCTTCCGCGATGACCTCTCGGTTCGGTGAAGCGGCCTGGGAGGCCGAGGGGACGAAGAACGCCAGAACGGCCGCGACCAGAGGCAGCGGCTTCAGGATGCGCGTCAACCCAGCAGCCTTCCGAGGTCCTGCTGGAAGGTCGGGTAGCTGACCGCGGCAGCGTCCATCCCGTCGACCACGACGCCTTCGCGGCTGGCGATGCCGGCGATCGCGCCGAGCATCGCGATCCGGTGGTCGCCATGCGAGTCGACCGAGCCGCCGCGGAGACCGCCGGTCCCGACGATCCGCATGCCGTCCTCGCGGGCCTCGATCTCGGCTCCGAACCCGGATAGGGCGTCGACGACCACGGCGATCCGGTCCGATTCCTTGGCCTTCAGCTCCTCCGCGTCGGCGATGATCGTCTCGCCCTCGGCGAAGCAGGCGGCCAGGGCGACGATCGGCAGCTCGTCGATCGCCAGCGGGATCTCGGCGCCTTCGACCCTGGTGCCGGTCAAGGGCGCCGAGCGCACCGTGATCCGGGCGATCGGCTCCCCGGCGCCGTCGTCCAGCGGCTCGACCTCGATGTCGGCTCCCATGCGGCGCAGGATATCCACGATCCCGGTCCGGGTCGGGTTGACGCCGGTCCGGTCGATCACGACCTCGGATCCGGGCACGATCGACGCGGCGACCAGGAAGAAGGCGGCGGACGAGATGTCGGCCGGGACCTCGACCCTTTCCAGGCTCAGGTTCTCGGAGGGCCAGACGGTGACCCGTCCCTCCCCCCGTTCGATCCTGGCGCCGGCGGCCTCGAGCATCACCTCGGTGTGGTCACGGGTCGCGATCGGCTCGATCACCGTGGTCGGCCCTTCGGCCCGCAGCCCGGCCAGGAGCAGGCAGGACTTGACCTGCGCCGAGGCGACCGGCAGCTCGTACTCGATGCCCTTCAGGACTCGGCCGTCGATCTTGATCGGCGGGAAGCGCTCCTCCGTGACCTCGATCTGCGCGCCCATCAGGCCCAGCGGCACCGAGATCCGGTCGACGGGACGCCTGCGGATCGAGGCGTCGCCGTCCATCCGCCAGAGCCCGCCGTCGCAGCCGGCCAGCCAGCCGGGCAGCAGACGCATCAGGGTGCCGGCGTTGCCGACATCGATCCGGCCGAGGCTGCGCGGCCCGGTCGGCCCGACGCCCTCGATCGTGAACTCCTCCGGCATCGCGTTGAGCGGCTCCGGGTTGACCATCGCCCCCAGCCCGGCGACCGCGCTCAGGGTCGAGCGGGTGTCGTCCGAATCCAGGTAGTTGGTGACCACCGTCGGGCCCTCGGCAATCGCTCCGATGATCGCGGCCCGGTGGGAGATCGACTTGTCGGCGGGCGGTACCAGGCTCCCACGGAGCGCCCCGGAGGGTCGGAAGGTGGCCCGTTCGCCGCCGTCCAGATCGACCTCGTGGCCGCTCACTGGCCGGCCTCCACCATCGTCACCGAGTGCCCGAGCCCCGAGATGCAGGCCTGGGCCTTCTCGGCCTCGCCGTCGCCGGCGACCCAGAGCGAGATCGCGCCGGAGCTCATGTCGGGGGCCGGATCGAGCGACATGTCGGTGATGTTGACGCCGGCGCGGCCCAGGGCCAGGGCCAGTTCGGCCAGCACGCCGGGCTGGTTCGAGACCAGGACGCGCAGCTCGTGGGTCGCGCCGGCCTCCGACTCGGCCGCGGAAAGCACCGCTCGTTCATGCCCGGCCGCGGCCTGCCACTCGGCGATCCGCTCGGGGTCGGCGCTGCCGATCACCTCGGCAGCCTCCTCCAGGCCGGCGATCGAGGTCCGGATCGCCGCGACCACCGCCTCGTGGTTGGTGGCGAAGATCTCGCCCCAGATGCCGGGGTTCGACCCGGCGACCCGGGTGCCGTCTCTGAGGCTGGGCGCCAGCGCGCCCAGGCGCTCCGTGCCGGGCCTCCCCTGGGTCGCGAGCTGATTGGCGAAGACATGCGGCAGGTGGCTCACCACCGCGACCGCCTCGTCGTGCTCGGCCGCGTCGATCGCGGTCGGGCGGGCGCCGAGGTCCTTGACGAAGCGCTGCAGACGGTCGAGCAGGATGCCGGACGACCCCGAGGTCGGGGTCAGGTACCAGCGGGCGCCCTCGTAGAGATCCGCCCTCGCGTTGGCGACCCCGGCGGTCTCGGCCCCGGCCAGCGGATGGCCGCCGATGAAGCGCTGGTCGGAGGCCAGGGCCTCGACCAGCTCCCGCTTGGTCGAACCCACGTCGGTGACCACGCAGCCCTCGGGGGAGGCGTCGAGCGCCCTCCGGCCCATCTCGACCAGACCGCCGACGGCGGCGCAGCAGACCACGATGTCGGCGTCGGCGCAGGCCTCCTCGATCGAGTCGGCCATGCGGTCCACCGCCCCGGTCTCGACGCATTCCGCCGCCCGTTCGGGCCGGCGCACCCAGCCGACGACCTCGGCCAGCCCGCGCTGACGGGCAGCCAGGCCGATCGACCCACCGATCAGCCCGACGCCGAGAACCGCCAGCTTCATCTCAGGCTCGCGAGATCGTCTTGCCGACCACCGTGGTGATGGTCTCCAGCTTGTCCGTCAGCTCCTGGAACTCGGAGGTCGGAACCTGCTGGGCGGCGTCGCAGATCGCCTTCTCGGGCTCATTGTGAACCTCGATGATGATCCCGTCGGCGCCGGCGGCCGCGGCGGCCAGCGACATCGACTCGACCCAGTCGCGACGGCCCGGCGCGTGGCTTGGATCGACGATCACCGGCAGGTGCGTCTGCTCCTTCAGAGCCGGCACGGCCAGCAGGTCGAGCGTGAAGCGGTAGGCGGTCTCGTAGGTGCGGATGCCGCGCTCGCAGAGCATCACGTTCTCGTTGCCCTCCTTGAGGATGTACTCGGAGGCCATCAGCAGCTCCTCGATCGTCGCCGAGAGGCCACGCTTCAGCAGCACCGCCTTGCCCGACTTGCCGATCTCGGAGAGCAGCGCGTAGTTCTGCATGTTGCGGGCGCCGACCTGGATCACGTCGGCCACCTCGACCACGTCGTCGAGATCGCGCAGATCGAGCAGCTCGGTGACGATCGGCAGCCCGGTCCGGTCACGAGCCTCGTCCAGCAGACGGAGGCCCTCACGGCCCAGTCCCTGGAAGCTGTACGGAGAGGTGCGGGGCTTGTAGGCGCCGCCGCGCAGCATCGTCGCCCCGGCCGCCGCGACGGCGTCGGCGGAGTTGAGCATCTGGTCGCGGTTCTCGACCGTGCACGGGCCGGCCATCAGGGCGAAGTTGGTGCCCCCGACTTTTCGCCCGCCGATCTCGAGGATCGAATCGGCCCCCTGTTTCGTCTCACGGGAAGCGAGCTTGAACGGCTTCGAGATCGGGGTGACGTGGTCGACTCCGGGCGTGCCTTCGAGACCGAGGTCCGCGACCTTGCCGCGGTCGCCGATCGCGCCGATCACGGTCAGGAGCTCCCCCTTGGAGACATGAGCCGAGCAGCCGATGCTCTCGACTCGTTCCACGACCTTGGCGACCTCGTCCTCGGTCGCCCCTTCTTTCATCACGATCATCATTTTTCTGCTTTTACCTTTCCTGTACTGCTTGAAGACTCTACTTTCGCCAGGCCTCACGGCAGCAGGCGACCTTGAACTTCTCGGCGCCCGGCGGCTGTTACATCAATCGCTGCAGGTCTGAACCCGCATCACCGGACGGACGCCTAGATAAATCGCCAATAGGAATAGAAGGCAGCACCGAGGGGACCGCGGTCGCGGTCGGCCGTGCCCGAGAGGGCGAGGCGGCTGTCGAAGTGCGTCTTCACTGACAGCTTTGTATCAGGTGCGCCGATCCGGCGCTAGCCGTGACGGGAGATCGCATCGCCCAGTGCGGCGATGAAGCGGTCGTTCTCCTCGGGCGTGCCGTAGGAGACCCGCAGCCATCCCGGGCCGCCGAGCAGGCGTCCGGGGCGGACGACGATGCCGGCCTCGGCCAGCACCCCGACCACCGCGTCCTCGATCTCCTCCCCGTTCTCGCCGAGCGAGATCCAGGAGAAGTTCGCCTCGGTCGCGGCCGAGGTCAGGCCCAACTCGGCGACGCCGCTCTCGACCCGGACCCGCTCGATGATCTGGGTCTCGATCTGACGCTGGATCTGATCGCCGTGCTCGAGCGCCTCGGTCGCCGCGGCCTGGGCCAGGGCGTTGACGCTGAAGGGTTGGCGGACCGCGTCGATCGCGGCCTTGAAGGCGGGCGAGCCGATCGCGTACCCGACCCGGAGGCCGGCCAGCGAGTGGGTCTTGCTGAAGGTGCGGAGCAGCACCACGTTCGGGAACTGCTTGATCAGGTCGATCGAGAGCGCCGGATCGTCGCGGGTCTGGAACTCGATGTAGGCCTCGTCGACGATCACGGTGACGTGGTCGGGCACCCGGGCGACGAAGTCGGCGATCTCCGCGAAGGGCAGATAGGTGCCGGTCGGGTTGTTCGGGTTGCAGACGATCACGATCTGGGTCGCGGCCGTGATCTCGTCCAGCATCGCCTCGAGATCGTGGCTCTGGTCTTCGCGGAGCGGCACGCGGATCTCGCGGGCGCCGGTCATCGCGGCCATGTTCGGGTACATCGAGAAGGACGGCCAGGCGTACACGATCTCCGCCCCCGGCTCGAGCAGCGCCTCGGCGGCGGCGAGCAGGAAGTCGCAGGAACCGTTGGCGACCGAGATCTGGCCCGGCTCGATCTCGTGCCGGTCGGCCAGGCGGCGACGCAGCGCGGTGGCGTCCGGGTCCGGGTACCTGTTCATCGAGCCGGCCGCGGCGGCGATCGCGTCGACCACCTCGGGCAGCGGCGGGAACGGCGACTCGTTGGAGGCGAGCTGCGCCAGGTCGGATCCGGCGACGTCCTGGGCCGTGTGGCCCTTCGGCACACCGGGGGTGTAGCCGGGGATCGAGGCGAGGTGGCTGTTGAAGCGGACTGTCATCGGGAGTTGCGGCTCACTGGGCGGCGTCGAGGTCGGCCCTGAGGTTACGCGTCTCCCCTAGGTAGACGTGGCGCGCCTTGCGGCCGGCGGGCAGGTAGCAGTGGAGCATCACCCGGATCACGCCCGGCATCGCCCCGGGCACGGGAATCTCGCGGGCGCACATGAGCGGAACGTCGTTCAGCCCCATGCGACGGGCCGCGGCGGCCGGGAACTCGGCGTCGATGTCCTCGGTGGTGGTGAAGATCGCGCTGATCATCTGATCCGGGTCGAGCTCGTTGACGGCGACGATCTCGCGCATCAACCGCTCGGTCGCTTCGAGGATCTCATCGGCGGCGTTGGCGCCCGGCTGGACGGCCCCGCGGATGGCGGTGACCCTGGGCTGATCGGCTGCGGCTTCACTCATCCGCTGCATCTTCCCAGAGCCGCTCGACCTCACGCTCGTCGAGCAGCCGGGAGCGGCCCAGGCCGAGCCGACCGAGCCGCAGCGACCCCATCGAGATCCGCTGCAGCGCGACCACCTGGTTGCCGACCGCCTCCGCCATCCGGCGCACCTGACGGTTGCGGCCCTCGCGGATCGTCAGCTCTATCTCCCGCTCCCCGAGCCGCCTCACCTCGGCCGGCGCGGTCGGGCCGTCCTCCAGCTTCACGCCGGTCCTCAACCGTTGGAGGTCGTCGTCCCGGACCGGCTTGCGGAGCGTGGCCCGGTAGGTCTTGGCCACCCCGTAGCGGGGGTGGGTGAGGCGGTTGGCCAGCTCGCCGTCGTTGGTGAGCAGGATCAGGCCGATCGAGTCGGCGTCGAGCCGGCCGACCGGGTAGAGCCGGGCCGTGCTGTCGACCAGGTCGACCACAGCCTGGCGCTTGCCGGGCTCGTCGGCGGTCGAGATCACGTCCAGCGGCTTGTTGACCATCCAGACCTCGCGGCCCTCCGGGACGACCGCGTGGCCGTCGACCCGGATGTCGTCGCCGATCTCCACCCCGTGGGCGGGATCGGTGACGACCCGGCCGCCGACCCGCACCCGTCCGGCCGCGATGATCGACTCCGACTTGCGCCGTGAGGCGACGCCCGCGTGGGCGAGGTACTTGGCCAGCCGCATGGGTCGAACTATGTCAGCCCGGCTACTCGGGCTTCGGCACCGGGTAGTAGCCGCTGAAGCGGTAGTGGCCACCCAGGCCGGGGATGTGGATCATCGCCATGACCCAGTCGTACTTGCTGCCTTCGAGGAAGTAGAAGCCCCAGGTCGAGTTGAGCCCCAGCTGGACGGGCTCGGCGTCGCCGTCCTTGATGTCGGCGACGAACTCCTTGGTGAACTTGCCGTCGCTGAAGTCGGCGACGTCTCCGCCCTTGACGAAGAAGGCGCTCTCGCTGTCCGGCAGGGTCGCGTTGAAGGCATCGACGTCGTTGTCCCGGATCGTCTGGACAGTGGCCTCGGCGGTGGCCTGGGCGTCGTTGCCCTCCGGGGCCGGGCGCAGGCCGCCCTGGTCGTTGATCGCGTCGCCGCCGTAACGGAGGTTGCCGTCAAGATCGGTGACGAAGTAGGTCGGCAGGTGGATGTCCGCGTTGCCAACGATCTCCGCCTGACCGACCGGGCCGTAGCTCTCGGTCCCGGCCACCTTGCCGTTGACCAGCGCCTTCTTGACCGAGGCGCAACTCTCCTCGGCGAGCTCGCCCGCGTCGGTGTGGCGGTTGGCGTTGATCGCCTCGCAGTCTCCGCTGATGCCATCCTTCAGGTACTGGTCGGCGGCTTCCTCGACGGTGTTCTTCGGCTCGACGGCGTCGAGATCGGAGGGCGGCGCGGTGCCGGTGTCCTCGACCTTGATGTCAGGCGTCTGGCCGCAGACCTCGGTCCCCAGCTCCTTGGCGACCTTGTCGCGCTCCTTGAAGGCGGCGTCCTGGGCGGCGAAGGCCTCGCCCATCGCCTTCTGGTCGCCGTCCTCGGCGGCCTTGGCGATCGCCTTGTCCTGAGCGATGATCTTCTCGGAGGCGGCGACGTACTTGTCCAGCTCGGCCTGCGCATCGTCGTTCACGTTGAGTTCCTCGAAGCCGTCGATCACCGCCTGGCGGACCTCGGCCGTGCCCTGGAACTCGAGCGCGATGGCCGGGTTCGAAAGCCCGCGCACGCCGAGCGAATCGAAGTCCGCGTTGGTCTCGGTGCAGACCTCGTCCATGGCCGACGCGAGCGTGTCGGAGGTGACTTCCTTGTTGCTGTTGCTGCTGCCGCAGGCGGTTACGGCGAACCCGGCGAGCAGCGTTACGAGCAGGACTGCGAGCTTCTTCAAGGCGATCTCCCTAGGACTGGCTGGACGAACTGGACGGCGAAAAGCTACCAGCGACGGGCGACGGGGCCCGGTCCGAGCCCCGTGGTCTCTCAGGACTCGGCGCGTTGCTCGCCGGCCGCGAGCAGGCGTTCCCGGATCTCCCGTTCGTCCTCCGGGGTCGGATCGAACCGGGACGGGTCGGGCAGGGCGTCGAGGCCGTCGAGGCCGAAGACCTTCTCGAACAGGGCCGAGGTGCGGTAGATCGAGGCGCCGAACCTGGACCGGCCCGCCTCCTCGATCAGCCCGCGTTCGGCCAGGCTGTTCACCGCCGATTCCGAGGAGACGCCGCGGATCCGGGCGATCTCGGGGCGCGCGACCGGCTGCAGGTAGGCGACGATGGCCAGGGTCTCGGCCTGGGCCTGGGTCAGCGGCGGGGTCCGGGGCTTGGAGAGCAGGCGTCTAGCCGCCGCCTCGGCGGCCGGGTCGCTGGCCAGCGTGAAGCCGCCGCCGACCCTCCGCAGCAGGATCCCGCGCCGTCCGGGGGCCATCTCCTCCTCGAGCGCGGCGAGCGCCCCCTGGATCTCCTCCAGCTCGACCTCGCAGGCCTCGGCCAGCGCCATCTCGGTGACCGGCTGGTTCGAGAGGAAGAGCAGCGACTCGATCTTGCGGCTCAGGTCGTTCATGCGGTGCGGGCCAGTTCGGATTGGCCGGGCTGGGTGCGCTTGACGGTGATCGGGCCGCAGGACTCGCTCTGCTCCCAGACCGCCTCGCCCTTCTTGTAGAGGTCGAGCAGGGCGAAGATGGTCACCGCCTGGGTCATCCGGTCCTCCTCGCCGAACTCGTCGTCGAAGTCGAAGACGGGCCGGTTCATCAGCACCGAGCGCACCACGGAGAGGCGGCGGCGCAGCGAGACGGTGGCCCGCATGTGGGAGAGGTCGGGGCGGGCCGGCGGTTCGAGCAGATCACCGAGGGCGGCGGCCAGCTGCTCGGGCTCGTAGACCTTTTCCGCGGTCTCGACCTCGACCCGTCGCAACTCGGAGGGCAGCGGCGCCGACCTGTACAGGTAGCCGCGCTGACTCTCGAAGTGCCCGGCCAGGGCCCGGCCGGCGTCGCGGTAGCGGCGGTACTCCAACATCCTGGCGACCAGCTCCTCGACCGCCTCGGCCGGCTCCATGTCCGTCAGATCCTCTTCCGCGCCCGGAAGCATCAGACGGGACTTCAGCTCGAGCAACGCGGCGACGAGAACCAGGAACTCGGTCGCGACCTCGAGCTCGAGCTCGCCCTGCTCCTCCAACCTGGTCACGTAGGTGGCGACGATCTCACCGAGTTCGACCTCGAGCAGGCTTACCTCCTCCCGCAGCACGATGCTGAGGAGCAGATCGAACGGCCCGATGAAGACATCGAGATCCAGGTCGAGGTCCAGTTCCAGTCTGGAAGCCATTCACAACAGCGTAAAGAGGCCATCGGTCGGCCCTCGGCAGGAATTCCGCTATTTGCGGGCCTATCCGGCCCGATGGTTCCGGCCTTTCAGCCGCGCGGCACTCCGACGCCCATCGCCGCGCGGACGGCGGCCAGCGTCACCGCGGCCAATTCCCGCGCGCGGGCGGCGCCCGCGGCCAGGATCCGCTCCATGCCGGCCTCGTCGGCCCGGATCTCCGGGTACCTCTCTCGCACCGGCGCCAGGTACTCGACCACGGACTCGCCGACCGCCTTCTTGAAGTCGCCATAGCCGGCGCCTTCGAACTCGGCCTCGACCTCGTCCTCGGTCTTGCCGGTGGCGACCGCGTAGATCCCGATCAGGTTGGCGACGCCTTCCTTGCCCTCGCCCCGCCTGACCTCACGGCCCGAGTCGGTGACGGCGCTGGCCAGCTTCTTGCGGGTCTCCTTCTCGGTCTCGAGCAGGTAGATCCGGCCGCTGTCGGCCCCGACCGAGGTCGACATCTTGCGGTTCGGCTCCTGCAGGTCCATGATCCTCGCGCCGATCGCCGGGATCCGGTGGTCGGGCACGACCAGGGTCTCGCCGAAGCGCTCGTTGAAGCGACGGGCGATCTCCCGGGTCAGCTCGATGTGCTGACGCTGGTCGTCACCGACCGGGACCTCGTCGGTGCGGTAGGCGAGCACGTCGGCGGCCATCAGCAGCGGGTAGATGAAGAGGCCGGCCGAGACCAGGTCCTTCTGCTGCCCGGACTTGTCCTTGAACTGGGTCATCCGGTTCAGGTCGCCGTGGGCGCAGACGGCGCTGATCAGCCAGGTCAGCTCGGTGTGCTCGGGAACGTCGGACTGCCGGAAGAGCACGCAGCGATCGGGCTCCAGGCCGGCCGCCAGCAGGGTGGCGGTGGTGTCGTAGAGGTTGGTCCGAAGCTGGGCGGGGTCGTAGGCGACCGTGGTGGCGTGCAGGTCGACGATCGAGAAGATCGCGGGGTCGCCGCGTTCCTGACTTTCGACGTACTGCCTGATCGCCCCGATGTAGTTGCCGAGGTGCTTGCGCCCGGTCGGCTGGATTCCCGAAAAGATTCGCATCGGGCGCAAGCCTATTTATTCGGTCCTCCCGACGCGGCCTATGCCCAGGGCGACCGCGCCGGCCAGGGCCGCGGAGACGGCGATCATCAGCCATGCCTTGTCGAAGTCGGCGGCGTCGCCGGTGATCGCGGCGGTGCCGAGCAGCGCGATCAGGATCGCCACGCCGAGCGCCGCCCCCACCTGACGCCCGGCGCTCAGCACGGCGGTTCCGGTGGCCAGCGAGGCCGGTGGCAGGGTCGAGGCCACGGCCGCGGCGATGTTCGGCAGGACCAGGCCGACGCCGATCCCGATCAGCACCTGTCCCGGCAGGTTCTCGGTCAGGTAGTGCGGCGCGTCGCCCAGGCGGACCAACCACCAGAGGCTGCCGAGCACCACGAACGCGCAGCCGACCGCGGCGACCGGCCCGGTGCCGAAGCGACCGCCGATGCGGCTGCCGATCAGCGAGAACACGGCCGCCATCGCCGGCCCTGGCGCGAAGGCCAGGCCGGCCTCGAGGACCGAGTAGCCCCAGACCCCGGTGAAGAAGAGGACCCCGCCCAGCAGCATCGCCGCGAAGGCGACCATGAATATCAGCCCGGTCAGGCAGGCCAGCGCGAAGGGTCGCGCGCCGAGCAGGTCCACGTCCAAGGTCGGGATGGTCCGATCCGACGGCCGGCGCGAACGCAGGTAGGTGAGGGCGAGGAGGAGCAGGCCGACGGCCAGGGCGGCGATCGTGCGGGCGCTCCCCCATCCGTGGTCGGGCGCCTCGACCAGCCCCCAGCAGATCACGCCGATCCCGAGGGTCATCGCGACCATGCCGACCGGGTCCGGCCAACGGGTCTCCTCGGGATCCTTCGAGTCGATCAGCAGGCGGCGTCCGAAGTACCAGGCGCCGAGCGAGACCGGCAGGTTGACGAGGAAGACCCAGCGCCAGGAGACCTCGACCAGCAGGCCGCCGATCGGCGGTCCCAGAGCGGCCGCAGCACCGCCCGCCGCGGCCCAGACCCCGATCACCACCGGCCACCGCTCGGGCGGGAAGGCATGGAGCAGCAGGGCCAGAGAGGTCGACATCAGCATCGCCGCCCCGATCCCCTGGATGACCCGGAAGGCGACCAGCGACTGCACCGACCAGGCCGCCGCGCAGGCCCCGGAGGCGAGGCAGAAGATCAGCAGCCCGGCGACGAAGATCCGCTTGCGCCCGATCCGGTCGGCCAGCCGCCCGAACGGCATCAGCAGCGCCGCGAAGACGATCACGTAGCCGTTCAGCACCCAGGAGAGCGAGCCGATCGAGCTGCCGGCGAAGTCGGCCTCGATCGCGGGGAAGGCGATGTTGACGATGAACATGTCGAGGCTGGCCAGGGCGACGGCCGCGGCCACCACGGCCAGCACCCGACTCAGCGTCTCGGGCCGATAGGCGTGCTCGGCCTCGATCATCTCGGCCGGGATCGGCTCCTCCTCGACCAGGCCGCCGACCGGCGCCTCCTGAGTAAGTTGCGTCATACGACTGACCCTAACAGAAATCGGTCTCATCATGAGACTGACCCGCTACAATCGGTCACATGCTCGATCGCGACTATGAGAACCAGGTCTGTTCGATCGCCCGTTCCCTCGAGGTCGTCGGTGAGCGGTGGTCGCTCCTGATCGTCAGGAACGTCGGCCTCGGCCTGAACCGCTTCGAGCCCCTCCGCGAGAACCTCGGGATCACCCGCAGCGTCCTCACCACCCGCCTGAACACCCTGATCGAGTACGGCATCCTCGAGAAGCGCCAGTACAGCGAGCGTCCGCCCCGGTTCGAGTACCACCTCACCGCCAAGGGCCGCGACCTCGCCCCCGTCCTGCTCCAGCTGATGTGGTGGGGCGACCGCTACTACCCGGAAGAGAACGGGGCGCCGTCGATCGCCACCCACGGCGGATGCGGCGGCCTCCTCGACCACCACCTGATCTGCGAGAAGTGCGGAGAGAAGGTCGAGCCGAGCGACATCAAAGTCAAGCCCGGCCCCGGCCGAAAGACCGAAGACCTCCCCAAGATCCCCGCCTAGAAAGAACTGAAACTCGGAACCCGTCGCTCCGACTGGTTCCGAGTTTCAGTTGTGACGCGGTTCAGGCAGCCGTGGCTACATCAGATTGCGGGCGATGACCACCCGCTGGATCTCGTTGGTGCCTTCGTAGATCTGGGTCAGCTTGGCGTCGCGCATCATGCGCTCGACCGGGTACTCGCGGACGTAGCCGTAGCCGCCGAGGACCTGGACGGCCTCGGTGGTGACCTCCATCGCGACGTCGGAGGCGAAGAGCTTCGCCATCGCCGAGTACTTGCCGAGCTTCGGGTCGCCGGTCTCGGCCATTGAGGCGGCCTTGTAGAGCAGCTCGCGGGCGGCCGCGGTCTTGGTCTCCATGTCGGCCAGCTTGAACTGGATGCCCTGCAGCTGGTTGATCGGCTTGCCGAAGGCGATCCGCTCCTTGGCGTACTCGGCCGCGTAGTCGGTCGCGCCCTGGGCGATGCCGAGGGCCTGCGCGCCGATCCCGAGGCGGGAGCGGTCCAGGGTCTGCATGGCGACCGAGAAGCCCTTGCCGACCTCGCCGATCACGTTCTCGTCCGGGACGAAGACGTCCTCGTAGACGGGCTGGCCGGTCGGCGAGCCCTTCATGCCCATCTTCTTCTCCAGCGCGTCGATCCGGAACCCGTCCGAGTCGGCCATCACGGCGAAGCAGGTGATGCCGCGCGAGAACTTGACGTCCGGGTCGGTCACGGCGAAGGTCACGTAGACGTCGGCCACGCCGGAGTTGGTGATCCAGTTCTTGGCGCCGTTGAGGATCCAGCCGCCGTCGGTCTTGGTCGCGCGGGTGCGCATCGCGCCCGGGTCGGAGCCGGCGTCAGGCTCGGAGAGGCAGAAGGCGCCCAGCCACTCGCCGGAAGCCATCCGCGGCAGGATCCGGTCCTTCAGCTCGTCCGAGGCGGCGAGCTTCATCGGCAGCGACGAGAGGTCCTGAGCGGCGACCATCAGCGAGGAGCTGGCGCAACCCTTGGCGATCTCCTCGATCGCGGCGCAGAGCATCAGCTCGCCTGTGCCGGTGCCGCCGTGGCGCTCCTCGAAGGGCAGGCCGAAGAGGTCGTGCTCGGCGAAGAGCTCGCGGATGTCCTGCGGGAACTCGCCGGACTCGTCGATGTCATGGGCCCGCGGGGTGACCTTCTCGACCACCATCTGCCGGATCACCTCGAGGAAATCGAGCTGGTCCTGGGTCAGGGCGTACTGGGCATCGGCACTCATTCGGTCACTCCGCTTCGGTCAGGGTCAGAAAAATTGCGACTGACAGCCTATTGAGGCTGGCGAATGACCGGCCGCCTGGTGGCGCCGACCTCGTCGAGTCTTCTGACCGGCGTGCTGTAGGGGGCCGCCTGGGCCACCGCCGGATCCGACTCGGCCTCTTCGAGGATCGTCTCGATCGCGTCCGCGAAGGCGTCGAGATGCTCTTTCGCCTCGGTCTCGACCGGCTCGACCATCAGCGCCTCGTCGACCAGCAACGGGAAGTAGACGGTCGGCGGGTGGAAGCCGAAGTCGAGCAGCCGCTTGGCCAGATCGAGGGTCTTGATCCCGAGCTCCTTCTTCATCGGCGCGCCGGAGAGGACGAACTCATGCATGCAGTGACGGTCGAAGGCGACCGGCAGGTACCTGCCCGCCCGGCCCTCCGACATCCGCTTCTTCAGGTAATTCGCGTTCAGCACGGCCAGGCGCGACGCCTCGGAGAGGCCGTCGCCGCCGAGGCTGAGGATGTAGGCGAGCGAGCGCACGAAGACGCCGAAGTTGCCCTGGAAGCCGCGCAGCCTGCCGATCGACTTGGGCCGGTCGAAATCGAGGTCGTAGAAGACGCCCTCCTCGTCCTCGATCCGCACCACCTGGGGTCGCGGGATGAACGGCTCGACCCGGTCGGAGACGGCGATCGGGCCGGCGCCCGGGCCGCCGCCGCCATGCGGCTGCGAGAACGACTTGTGCAGGTTGACGTGGACGATGTCGAAGCCCATGTCGCCCGGCCGAGCCTGCCCCATGATCGCGTTCAGATTCGCGCCGTCGTAGTAGAGCAGCCCGCCGGCCTCGTGGACCAGGCCGGCGATCTCGAGGATGTTCTCGTCGAAGACCCCGAGCGTGTTCGGGTTGGTCAGCATCAGGCAGGCGACGTCGTCGTCGATCTTCGAGCGCAGATCCTCGACGTCCACCCCGCCCTTCTCGTTGGTGGCAACCTTGACCACCTCGTAGCCGGCCATCGTCACCGAGGCGGGATTGGTGCCGTGGGCGGTGTCGGGGGTCAGGACCTTGGTCGGGTTGCGGCCCTGGTCGGCGTGGTAGGCCCGGGTCAGGAGCAGACCGGCCAGTTCGCCCTGCGAGCCGGCCGAGGGCTGGAGACTGACCGTGGGAAGCCCGGTGATCTCCGAGAGCGACTCCTGCAGCAGGTACATCAGCTGCAGCGCGCCCTGGGCGTCGGCCGGATCGGTCGCCGGATGCAGGCGGGCGTGGCCCGGCAGCGCGGCGACCCGCTCGTTGAGCCGCGGGTTGTACTTCATGGTGCAGGACCCGAGCGGGTAGAAGCCGGTGTCCAGGTCGAAGTTGCGACGCGAGAGGCGGTTGTAGTGGCGGATGATCTCCGGCTCGGAGACCTCCGGCAGCTCGGCCGGCTCCTCGCGGAGGAGGTGGGCCGGGATCAGCTGGTCGATCGGGGTCTCCTCGACGCCCTCGCCCAGCGGGGGCAGCTGCGCGGCGCGACGGCCGGGCACCGACTTCTCGTAGATGGTCACCGCGCGGTCGGCCTGCTGCGGGGTCTCGATCAGGGTCGGCTCGCTCATCGAACGCCTCCCGCGACCGGGTTGCCCGCATCGTCGTGATCGTGGATGTGCTCTCCCCAACCGGCCTGGCCATGCTCGAGCATGTGGGCCAGCCAGCCGATCTCGTCGACCGAGCGGTTCTCGGTGATCGCGACCAGGAAGGAGTCCTCGTACTCGGGGTAGTCGCGGCCCAGCGGGTAGACCTGGAGCCGCGGCGCAGGGCCATGCGACTCGTCGCCCAGGGGCAGCAGCTCCTCGACCGGACGCTCGGAGCGGACCGCGAACTCGCGAACCACCGGCGCGTCGTGGAGCAGCTCGAAGCCCTCCAGGCCGCCGATCAGGTTGCGGGCGTAGGCGGTGCGGCGGACCAGCAGCTCGCCCAGCTCGACGAAGCCCTGCTTGCCCAGCCAGGCGAGGTGGACCATCCCGGCCAGCGCGTTCAGGGCCTGGGCGGTGCAGATGTTCGAGGTGGCCTTCTCGCGGCGGATGTGCTGCTCGCGGGTCTGCAGCGTCAGGACGAAGCCGCGGCGTCCGTCGACGTCGGTGGTCTCGCCGGCGATCCTTCCGGGCATCTTGCGCAGGTACTCCTCCTTGGCGCAGAAGAAGCCGAAGGACGGACCGCCGAAGTCGAGTCGGTTGCCGAGCGACTGCCCCTCGCCGAAGGCGATGTCGGCCCCACACTCACCGGGGGTCCGCAGGATGCCGAGGGTCATCGGGTCGACCTGGACGATCAGCAGGGCGCCCTTCGCCTTGACCGCCTCGCCCAGCGCGGCGACGTCCTCGACCGCACCGAGGAAGTTCGGGTTCTGCAGGAACACGGCGGCGGTCTCGTCGGTGACCGCGGCCTCGAGCTCCTCGCCGCTGGTCAGCCCGCCTTCGAGACCGACCTCGGTCAGCGTCGCGCCGAAGCCGACCGCGTGGGTGGCGAGGGTCTCGCGGCTGTGGGGATGGAGACCGCGCGAGGCGACCAGGCCGGTGCGGCCGGTGACGCCCATCGCCAGATACGCGGCGGAGGCGGCGGCCGAGGGGCCCTCGTAGAGGCCGGCGTTGGAGACCGGCAGGCCGGTGATCTCGCTCATCGCGGTCTGGAACTCGAACATCACCTGGAGCCCGCCCTGGGAGACCTCGGGCTGGTACGGCGTGTAGGGAGTGAGGAACTCGGAACGGCCGATGATCGCCTCGACGATCGCCGGCACGTAGTGGTCGTACATCCCGGCGCCGAGGAAGGAAGGGATCCGTTCGGCGTCGAGGTTGGTGTCGGCCAGGCCGGCCAGCAGCCGGTAGACCTCGGATTCGCTCATCCCGTCCTCGAGATCGAGCGGACGGTTCAGCCGGACCGCCTCCGGGATCTGCGCGAAGAGGTCGTCGATCGAGTCGACCCCGATCGCGGCCAGCATCTCGGCCTGCTCGGACCCCGTCGCCGGTGTGTACCCCGCCAAGCCGGACTACTCCAGGCTGGCGGCGTAGGCCGCCGCGTCCATCAGCGAGTCCGCCTCGGACGGATCGCTCAACCGCACCTTGACCAGCCAGCCGGTCTCGTACGGGTCGGCGTTGATCGCCTCGGGGGCGTCGCTCAGGCTCTCGTTCACGGCGATCACCTCGCCGGAGACCGGAGCGACCACGTCGGAGACGGCCTTGACCGACTCGACCTCCGCGTACGGCTGGTCCTTGGTGATCTCGCTGCCGATCTCGGGGCCCTCGAAGAAGACCACCTCGCCGAGCGAGTCCTGGGCGTACCAGGTGATGCCCAAGGTGGCTTCGCCGCCCTCGATCCGGGCCCAGTCGTGCTCCGGGTGGTACTTCAGGTCTTCGGGGTAGCTCGCATCCGCCAAGGTCATCTCTCCTTCTTGTAAAGGGGCTTGGAGCTTACGCGCGCCGTCCGACGCTTGCCGCGCACGTCGATCTCCAGTTCGGTGCCGGGCTCGGCCAGGTCGGACCGCAGGTAGGCCATCCCGATCCCCCGTTCCAGGGAGGGCGAGAAGGTGCCGCTGGTCACGGTCCCGACCTGTTCGTCGCCGACCATCACCGGGTTGCCCTGTCTCGGGATACCGGCGCCCTCGATCAGGAACGGCGCCAGCTTGGTCTCGGTTCCGTTCGCTCTGAGGACCGCCACCTTCTCGGCGCCGATGAACCCGGTCGACTCGACGCAGGCCCAGGGGTCGGTCTCCGGGGTCAGGTCGTTGCCGTGCAGGTGGAAGCAGACCTCGAGTCGGAGCGTGTCGCGGGCGCCGAGCCCGCAGGGCACGACGCCCGCGTCGACCAGCTCGGTCCAGATCGCGGGGGCGATCTCCGGGTCGACCAGGATCTCGACCCCGTCCTCGCCCGTGTAGCCGGTGCCGCAGATGATCGCCGGGCGGCGGCCGACCTGGCGGGCGGCGACCCGCATCCGCGGCGGCAGCTCGATGTGAAGCGTGTTCTCGACGATGCGCCGGGCGTTCGGGCCCTGGACGGCGAGCATCGCGTAGTTGGCGCTGGCGTCGCGCACGTAGACGTCGAAGTCGCGGGCGACCTTGCCGAACTGGACGAGATCGGCCTCGTGGTTGCCGGCGTTGGTGATGACCAGGTAGCGGTCGTGGCCGAGGCGGTAGACGAAGAGGTCGTCGATCACGCCGGCGTCCTCGTTCAGCAGCAGCGAGTACTGGGCCCCGCCGATCTGGACCTTGGCCACGTCATTGGTGACCAGGCGCTGCAGGAAGGCGAGCGAACCCGGACCTTCGACCTCGATCTGCCCCATGTGGGAGACATCGAAGATGCCCGCGTGGGTGCGGACGGCGATGTGCTCTTCCTTGATCCCGTCGTACTGGACGGGCATCTCCCAACCGGCGAACGGGACTACCTTCGCCCCCGTTTCGAGATGAGTTTCGTAGAGGGGCGTACGGCGAAGAGACGATTGTTCCACAGAATAATTTTATAGAAGCGGGCCGAACGACGCCCACTCAGGCTGGTGCAGGTCCGGTATGGGGCGCCCGGAAAGGGACGCCCCATGCCGGGCCCAAGACAACTAGTCCCTCAGGAAGGGCGGTACTTCGATGTCGCTGTCGCCGACCCGGAGGTTGCTGAGATCGGTGTCCTCGGGGCTCACCCTCTTGCGGCTCTCGTAGCGGCGGCGCACTCGCTGGGGCGAACGGGCGAGCAGCTCGAAGCCCTCGAACCCGGTCGCGATCACGGTCACGCGGACCTCGTCGACCAGGGACTGGTCGACGACCGAGCCGAAGATGATGTTGGCGTTCGGGTCGGCCTCGGACTGGACCAGCTGCGCCGCCTCGTTGACCTCGAAGAGACCGAGCTCCTCGGGGCCGGTGATGTTCAGCAGCATGCCGGTCGCGCCCTTGATCGACTCCTCGATCAGCGGCGAGGTGATCGCCGCCTTGGCGGCGTCGATCGCCCGGTTCTCGCCCTGGCCGGCCCCGACGCCCATCAGGGCGGACCCGGCGTCGCGCATGATCGTGCGCACGTCGGCGAAGTCGAGGTTGATCAGGCCGGGGATGGTGATCAGGTCGGTGATGCCCTGGACGCCCTGACGCAGGATGTCGTCGGCCATCCGGAAGGCGTCGAGGACCGTGGTCCGGCGCTCGACCGCCTGGAGCAGCTTCTCGTTCGGGACGATGATCAGGGTGTCGACGTGGTTGCGCAGCTTCTCGATGCCTTCCATCGCGTTCTGCATGCGCTTCTTGCCCTCGAACTCGAAGGGCTTGGTCACCGCGCCGACCGTCAGGGCTCCGATCTCTTCCTTCGCGATCTCGGCGATCACGGGGGCGGAGCCGGTGCCGGTGCCGCCGCCCTCGCCGGCCGTGACGAAGACCATGTCCGCCCCCTTGAGGGCCTCCTTGATCTCGTCGCGGGTCTCGGCCGCCGCGCCGGCGCCGATCTCGGGCCGGCCGCCCGCACCGAGGCCGCGGGTCAGTTCCTGTCCGATCGAAATCTTTATGTCGGCGTCACAGGCCTGCAGCGCCTGAGCGTCCGTGTTGACGGCGATGAACTCGACGCCGCGCACTCCCGCGTCGACCATCCGACTCACCGCGTTGGTACCGCCGCCGCCGCAGCCGACGACCTTGATTACCGCCAGGTATGTGGTCTCCATCATTTTCGATCCAAATCTTTTTGAGTTGAAGCCTCCGGGGCCCGCAGCCTGCATTCTCGCTTAAGGGTTGGCAAAGCTGGCGGAAGCCCGGAAATTGCGCTCAACGTAGGGCATTTGGAGCGATCTGTCAACGGGCCGCAGGCGATCCTGCAGGACCGATTCCTCAACCATCACTCGAGGGTTTTGTAACCCTCAAGCTGTGATGCAGGGTTAGGCATGGGCGGCGATCAAGGCCCCCTCCCACGCCCCCGAAGGCCAGCGTGGAAGCGCGAATCCCCCGACCCGGGATCACTCGGCCGCGGTCGCCGTCGAAGCATCCTCCGGAGCCTCGTCCGGGGCCGAAGCGGGCGGAGCTTCCTCACTCACGGCTGGTCGACGCGGAACCGTCAGGTCTACATAACCGGCATCGGTGAAGCTCGGGTCGGCGATCAGCGCCGCCGCCGCCCGCCACTTCTCGTCGACGTGCGAGGCGTCCCCGAAGAGCAGGATCAGGCCGTTGGTGAGCACCAGCCGCACCCCGTCCGAGCTCAGGCGGGTGCCCTCCACGTAGGTCCGCAGCTCGGGGGGCGTGGCGCCCAGGACGAGGGCCTGGTTGAGCAGCCCGGGCGGCACGAGGTCCCCGGCGTCGGCGACCTGACCGGCCGGCACGTCCTTCGGCACGCCCTCGATCCTCGGCAGGGAGTCCTCCTGGCCGTTGGCCGGCCCGAGCACGGTGCCGTCGGTGGCGACCAGCACGGCGTCGGATCCGTCTCCGTAGACCGAGCCGTTCTCCCTGGTGGTGACGGTCACCGTGGCGGAGTCCGGGAACTTGGTCTCGATCTCGGCGTCGGCGACCCGGGGGAAGCGGGCCAGCTCCTGGTCCAGGATCTCGGGCTTGACGTCGAGGGTGGTCATCTCCCCCATCGCCGTGCGCACCGCCTGGTCGATCTGCTTGCCCTCCTCGGTGTGGACGCTGATGCCCTCGACCTTGAGGTTCTTGATCCCGACCAGCGAGGAGTCCCGCAGCCAGAACATGTAGCCGGCGGCGAGCAGGAGCAGGAGCATCAGGCTCGTGAAGGCGACCAGCCTGATCCGGAAGCTGCGCCGCTCGCGCCGTTGGGCCAGCTCGGCGGTGCGACTGACCGGGGTCCGCTTCTTGGCGGCGCCCCGGCCCCGGGTCGAGACCCGCGCGCTCACGATCCCACCAACCTGTCGGAGAGGCGGGTGACGTCGCCGGCCCCGATCGTGACGATCACCGCGTCCTCGCCGGCCCGGCCCCGCAGCACCCGTTCGGCCGAGTCGAGGTCGGGAGCCCAGTAACAGGCCCGGCCGCCGGCCCGGTCGGCCGCGGCCCGGAGCACGTCGAGGCCGCTGACTCCCTCGAGCGGGCCGACCGGCTCCTCGCGGGCCGGGTACACGTCGAGTACGACGATCTCGTCGGCCAGCGCCAGGGCGGCGCCGAACTGCTGGCTGAAGATCTTGGTGCGGGAGTACAGATGCGGCTGGAAGGCGGCGATCAGACGATTCGGGGCCACCTCCCGGATCGCGGTCAGCGCCGCCCTCACCTCGGTCGGGTGATGCGCGTAGTCGTCGAAGACCCGGGCGCCCTCGCACTCGCCCTTGAGCTCCTGCCGGCGCTTGACGCCGGTGAAGCCGCGCAGCGCCTCGGTCACCTCGTCCGGATCGAACCCGGCCGCGGTCAGGGCCCCGATCGCGGCCCTTGCGTTCAGGCGGTTGTGGGCGCCGGGCACGGCCAGGCCCAGTTCGGCCGGCCCGGGCCGATCGAGGTCGAAGGGAGTTGTCTCGGCGCCCCGGCCGGCGAGCACCTCCGCCATAGCCGTGTCGCCGATCGGCAACACGGCGGCCCGGGCCTTGGCCGCGAAGTCGGCGAAGGCTCCCCGCAGCTCGGCCAGGTTGGCCCAGCGGGCGTGGTGGTCCATCTCGATGTTGGTGATCACCGCGACCTCGGGGTCGAGGGTGAGGAAGCTGCCGTCCGACTCGTCGGCCTCTACGACCACCCACTCGCCCTCGTCCCAGCCGCTGTTGGCCGGCTCGCCGTCCGGCCCCGCGCCGGGGATCTGGCCGCCGACGAAGAACGACGGCTTCTGGCCCAGCTCGCGCAGAGCATGGGTCAGCATCCCGGTCGTGGTCGTCTTGCCGTGGGTGCCGGCGACCGCGATCTGCCGCCGGGCGGAGCAGAGCTCGGCCAGCAGCTCGGATCGGTGCTTGACCGTCAGGCCCCGCTCGCGCGCCGCGGCCAGTTCCGGGTTGTCGTCGGCGATCGCGGTCGAGACCACCACCTCGGCTCCGTCCGGCAGGTTGGCGGGATCGTGGCCGACCGCCACCTCGACCCCGGCCCCGCGCAGGCGGGTCAGATACGAGGATTCGGCCCGGTCGCTGCCCGACACCGAGGCGCCGAGCGAGTTGGCCGCCCAGGCGAGCCCGGACATGCCGGCGCCGCCGACGCCGATCAGGTGGATGCGGCGGTCCTGCCAGCTCATGGGCGGCCCCCGATCAGGCTCATGACCTCGCCGGCCACGTCGGCCGCGGCCTCCGGCCGGGCCAGGCCCAGAGATGCCTCAGACATCGTCTCCAACCGCTCCGGGTCGCCGAGGATGCCGTCTACCTCGACCAGCAGGCGGTCGGCGTCCAGCTCGGAATCCGGCACCACGGTGGCAGCCCCGGCCCCGGCCATCCACTCCGCGTTGGCGGTCTGATGGTCGGCGGTCGCGTACGGGTAGGGAACGAGCACGGCGGGGCGGCCCAGGGCGGTCAGCTCGAAGACCGAGCCGCCGGACCTGGCCAGGGCGAGGTCGCTGGCGGCGATGCCGTCGCCCATGTCGGGCTCGTACTCGAGCAGGGTGTAGCCGTCGCGATGGGGCGCCGCGTCGAGCCGCTCCCGGAGCTGGGCGTAGTCGCGGGAGCCGGAGACGTGGACCACGTCGAAGCTCCGACCGGGACGTTCGGCCAGCGCCTCGACCGCGGCCAGGTTGATCGTCCTGGCGCCCTGGCTGCCACCCATGACCAGCAGGCAGCGGGCCTCCGGCGCGATCCCGAACCGGGCGCGGGCCCGGTCCCGATCGGCGTTCAGCACGGCACGGCCGACGGGACGCCCGGTCACCTTCACGTTCGGCCGGTCCATCCCCTCGATCTCGAAGGCGAGGCAGACCCGGTCGGCCCGACGGGCGAGCAGGCGGTTGGCGAGGCCGAGATGACGGTCCGCTTCGGTCAGGACCAGGGGAAGC
Source organism: Solirubrobacterales bacterium (assembly GCA_017304845.1). Lineage (GTDB taxonomy): Bacteria > Actinomycetota > Thermoleophilia > Solirubrobacterales > 70-9 > 67-14. The sequence continues at coordinate 22,286 of JAFKLL010000024.1, read as the reverse complement.
TTGAGGCGACGGGCGGCGACACCGGCGGGGCCGGCGACGAACCCGCCCCCGCCGAGCACCGCGTCGGCGCCGCGCGAGCGGATCAGCCGGCGGGCACGAGGGATCGCGGCAGCCGCCTGCAGCGCCGCCCGGGCAGCCTTGATCGGGTTCTTGCGATCGATGCCCGATAGGTCGAGCAGATCGACCTCGTAGCCGGCCTTCGGTACCAGCTCCGCCTCGAGGCGGCCGCGGGCACCGAGGAAGGACACCTCCGCCCCTCTATCTCGAAGCTCGTCGGCTATGGCCAGGGCCGGAACCACGTGCCCCGCCGTACCGCCCGCCGCTATGACGACTCTGGGCACCGGCTGTCCTTTTCGCTGGTCTTCTGTTCTGTTGCTCACCATGGATCAGGCGCAGTTTTGCAGGCCGTCCCGGGCCTCTGCCGGTGACCGGCTTCCGCAGCGTCGCGGCCTTCCCGCCCCGCCCCACGTTGAGGATCAGCCCGATCGCGATCAGGCTGACGATCAGGCTGTTGTTGCCGTAGGAGACGAGCGGCAGCGGCACGCCGGTCAGCGGCGCCATGCCCATCACGGCGTAGAGGTTGATGCATGCCTGGATCAGGATCAGGCCGGTCAGGCCGCCGGCCAGGATCCGGCCGTAGTTGTCCTCGGCCTTGCGGGCGATCTGGAACCCGGCGTAGCCGAGCAGCCCGTACACCAGGATCAGCGCGACCATGCCGAGGAAGCCGAACTCCTCGCCGATCACCGCCGAGATCATGTCGGTGTGGGCCTCCGGCAGGTAGAAGGCCTTCTGGACGCCGTTGCCGATCCCGACCCCGTCGAAGCCGCCGGAGCCGATCGCGATCTTGGCCTGGATGATCTGGAACCCGGTCCCGGTCACGTCGCCGTCCGGGTTGAGGAAGGTGAGCAGCCGGTCGCGGCGGTACGGGGCCGCCAGGGCGAACATGAAGGCGAGCCCGCCGACGCCGCCGGCCAGCAGGCCGAGATCGCGGGGCCGCGCGCCGGCCGCGACGAGGGTGATCCCGACCGCGAATATCGCGATCATCGCCGACCCCATGTCGGGCTGGGCCAGGACCAGGCAGCAGGCGACGGCGGTCATGCCGAGATACGGCCCCATCTCCCGGACCGAGTGGAGCCGGTCCGGCCGGTCGGCGAGCAGGTTCGCCCCGTAGAGCACCAGGCCGAGCTTGACGAACTCGGCCGGCTGGATCTGGATCGGACCGAAGATGAACCAGCCCCGGGTCCCGTTGATCGCGGCGCCGAGGAAGAGCACCGCGACCAGCGCGATCAGGGTGCCGATCATGAACTTCGGGGTCAGTTCGCGGAAACGGGCCAGGCTGCCGCGCATCACGAACCACATGCAGATCAGCCCGATGCTGACCGCGATCAGGGTCTTCTTCAGGTAGAAGGTGCTGTCGGCCAGGCTGCCGTCGCTGAGGATCCGGCTGGTCGAGCTGGCCGAGAAGACCATTACCACGCCGAAGGCGAGCAGGATCATGGTCGCGGTCAGCAGCAGGCTGTATTCGGTGGAGAAACGGCGGGTCTTGACCTTGGCCGGCCGCAGGGCGCTGCCGCCCTTGGCCTTGGCCGGGGCCTTGCTGCCGCGCCGGTCAGACATCGAGCTCCTCCACGTAGCCGCGGAAGGCGTCGCCACGCTCCTCGTAGTCGGCGAACTGGTCGAAGCTGGCGCAGGCCGGCGAGAGCAGCACCGCCTCGCCGGGGATCGCGGCGCCGGCGGCCTCGCTGACCGCCGCTTCGAGGTCCTCGCAGTAGCGGACGATCTCGACGCCGGCCGGTTCGAGCGCCTCCCCGATCTCGTCGGCGGTCTCGCCGATCAGGTAGATGCCCCGACAGGCGCCGGCCACGGCCGGGACCAGAGCATCGAAGGACTCGCCCTTGGAGCTGCCGCCCAGGATCAGGTGCAGGCGCCGGTCCGAGGAGCCGAGCGCGGCGAGGGTGGCGTCGACATTGGTCGCCTTCGAGTCGTTGATGAAGAGCACGCCCTCGATCTCGGCCACGGGCTCGTAGCGGTGGGCGACGGGCGGGAAGCTGCGAAGCCCTTCGGCGACCGCGGCCGGCTCGATCCCGAGCGCGAGCGCCGCAGCGGCCCCGGCCATCGCGTTGGCGACGTTGTGCCGGCCGAGGATCTTCATCTCTCGCGTCTCGATCAGTGGTTCACCGTCGACCATGATCCGTTCGCCCTCAAGCGTGATCTCCGCGTCGGACGCCCCGGCGACCGTGAACCGGATCTCGGCCGCGTCGGTCTTGACGCCGGCCAGGGCGGGCTCGTCCGCGTTGAGCACGGCGACGTCGCCGTCGGTCTGGTTGGCGAAGATCCGCAGCTTCGCTTCGCGGTAGCGGTCCATGTCGCCATGCCGGTCGAGATGGTCCGGACGCAGGTTCAGGAAGGCCGCGACCTCGGGCGAGAAGAGCTCCGAGTCCTCGAGCTGGAAGCTGGAGCACTCGCAGACCACGGTCCCGACGTCCTCGCCGGCGGCATGCTCCATCGCGACCTCGCAGAGCGGATGGCCGACGTTGCCGGCGGCGGAGGCGGGCCGTCCGGCCGAGCGGATCAGGTGGGTGGTGAGCTCGGTGGTGGTCGTCTTGCCGTTGGTGCCGGTCACCGCGACCACCGGGGCCGGCGTCAGCCGCCATCCCAGCTCGAGCTCGCCGATCACGTCGATGCCGCGTTCCTCGGCGGCCCGGATCACCTCGGCGGTGGCGGGCACGCCGGGGCTCTTGACCACGGTGGCGACGCCGTCGAGGCGATCCACCCCACTGGTCGAGGTCTCGAAGTCGATGCCGGACTCACGCAGCACGGCGGTCCCCCCGGGCTCACCGGAGTCGACGCCGAAAACGACTTGGCCGTTGGCTTTCAGAGCCCGAGCGGCGGCGACGCCGGAACGCGCCAGCCCGACCACGAGGAACGGCCCGGCAGGAAGCGACGGGCGAACCTTCGATGAGCGGACATACTCCACTCGGAGGTCTTCCCCAACGAGACCCGAATCCCTGCCCGGAGATCCGCACCCCGTGACGCATTGCTGCCCTCAGGATGCAGCAACGCGTCGCGGATCCGTCGCTAGCGGCCTATCGAGTGCTGGTAGATCGCGAAGCCGATGCCGCTGCAGACGGCGGCGATGATCCAGAAGCGGAGCATGATCTTCGTCTCCGACCAGGCCATCATCTCGAAGTGATGGTGGAGCGGTGCCATCATCAGCACCCGGCGGCCGAAGGTCTTGAAGCTGAAGACCTGGATCAGCACGGAGAGCGCCTCGATCACGAAGATGCCGCCGATCACGATCAGCAGCACCTCGGTCTGGGTCATCACCGCCAACGCGCCTATGGCGCCCCCCAACCCGAGCGAGCCCGTGTCCCCCATGAAGATGGTGGCCGGGAAGGCGTTGAACCAGAGGAAGCCGATGCAGCCGCCGACCAGGCAGACCGCGAACAGGGCGAGATCGTGCTGGCCGACCGTGATGAAGCAGATCGCCGTGTAGGCCAGCAGGACGATCGCGCTGGAGCCCGCCGCCAGGCCATCCAGCCCGTCGGTGAGATTGACCCCGTTGGTCGCGCCGGCGAGGACCAGGAAGACGAGGATGAAGTAGGCGACGGGCCCGATGTCCCAGGTCAGGTCGGCGATCCGGAAGTGGATCACCGGCTCGAGCCCCACTTCGTGGCGGGCGACCCACCAGAGGATCAGGGCGAGCACGACCTGGCCCAGCAGCTTGTAACGCCCCGGCAGGCCCAGCGAGCGGCGCTTGACGATCTTGATGAAGTCGTCGGCGAAGCCGAGGGCGGCGCAGCCGAGCGCGACCCCGAAGACGGTGATCGAGGCCACGTCCCGGTCGGAGAGGACCAGGAAGGGCACGATGATCGAGGTGAAGATGATCAGACCGCCCATGGTCGGGGTGCCGGCCTTGGTCTGGTGGGCGGCGGGGCCTTCCTCACGGATGTGCTGGCCGAACTCGCGGCCGCGCAGGAACTCGATGAACCTCGGCGAGAGGAACAGGCAGATCAGCATCGAGGCCATGGCGCCGATCACGATCTCGCCCATCAGGCGGCGCTCCCCTCGCCGGCGGTGATCAGCTCGGCGACCCGTTCCAGGCCGGCCGCGCGGGAGCCCTTGATCAGGACCGCGACGTCGGGGCCGAGTCGGCTCGCCAGCAGCTCCGCCGCCTCGTCGGCATCGGCAACCTCATGGTCGGGCGAGTAGGCGCGGGCCAGCTCGCCGACGCCGATCGTCTCGATCCCCATGTTGCGGGCGATCTGGCCGATCTCTTCGTGGAACCGGCGTTCGTCCGGCCCGAGCTCGGCCATCAGGCCGAGGACCGCGAGCTTGCGTTCGCGGTCGATCTGGTCGAGGTACTGGAGGGCGGCGCGCATCGAGACTGGATTGGCGTTGTAACAGTCGTTGATGATGAGACCGCGCCCGCCCAGGTCGATGTGTTCGTTCCGGAACTTAGAAAAAGCGACGTTTCCGGCTCTGGAAGACAGTTCTGACGGGGTGAACCCGGCCGCTACACCAGCTCCCACCGCGGCGGTCGCGTTGACCAGGTTGTGGGGCTCGGCGAAGGGGAACTCGAAATCCTGGCCTCCCTGGAGGGTCTCGATCCGGACCTTGGCGGAACCGTCCCCGGTCTCGACCTCGGTGACCCGCACCTCGCCCTCCCCGCCGAAGCGGATCACTCCGGCGACCCCTTCGAGATGAGGTTCGAGCGGACCGGCCTCGAACGGCGCCAGCAGGGTCCCGTCCCCGAGGCCGCCGATCAGCTCGGCCTTCGCCGCGGCCACCGCCTCGATCGAGCCGAGCAGCTCGACGTGGACCGGGCCGACGTTGGTGATCACGCCGATGTCGGGTTCCGCGATCGCGGCCAACTCCGCGATCTGACCGGCCCCCCGCATCGCCATCTCGAGTACCAGCGTCTCGGTCCCGGCCGGGGCCTCGAGGATGGTCAGCGGCAGGCCGATCTCGGTGTTGAAGTTCTCGGCGGAGGCGTGGACCGCCCCGGGCAGGATCGCCCGGGTGATGTCCTTGACCGAGGTCTTGCCGACCGAGCCGGTGATGCCGATCACGGTCGCGTCCAACTCCCGGCGCCAGGCCCGCGCCAGGGCCTGAAGCGAGAGCAGCGGATCCGACGAGGCGAAGACGAATGCCCCCGCGTCGGCCAGCGCGGCGGCCCGTTCCGGCGTCACCACCACTCCCCAGGCCCCCGATTCGATCGCGGAGGCGGCATGCGCCCCGCCGTCGGTCTGCCCGCCGGTCAGGCCGAAGAACAGCTCGCCGCCTTCGACGCTCCGCGAATCGATCTCGCCGCGCTCGGGGAATCCCCCGGTGCCACGGGCGACGATCTCCGCGCCCATGGCGGCGGCCATGGCCTCGACGGGTAGCTCGATCACGACGTCTTTCCGGAGCGCTCACGCAGGTGGCGGCGTGCCACCTCGCGGTCGTCGAAGGGGATCTTCCGCCCGTTCTCGAACTCCTGGCCCTGCTCGTGGCCCTTGCCGGCGATCACCACGGTGTCGCCCGGCCCGGCCTCTTCGATCGCCAACCTGATCGCCTCGTCCCGGTCCTGTTCGACCAGCACGGCGTCCCGGTCCTCGATCCCGGCGAGCACGTCCTCGATGATCGCGGCGGGATCCTCGGATCGGGGGTTGTCGGAGGTGATCACCGCGAGATCGGAGAGCTCCGCCCCGGCCCGGCCCATCAGCGGCCGCTTGGCCCGGTCACGGTCCCCGCCCGCGCCGACGATCGAGATCAGACGGCCGGGCGTGAGGTCGCGGGCGGCGCGCAGCACGTTCTCGACCGAGTCCGGCGTGTGGGCGTAGTCGACCAGCACCGCGAACTCCTGGCCTTCGTCGATGGGCTCGAAACGGCCCGGGACCCGCCCCGCGCCGGCCAGACCCTCGACCGCCTCGTCGGGATCGACCCCGAGCGAGATCGCCCCGGCCAGGGCCGCGAGGGCGTTGGCGACGTTGAAGGAGCCGGGCAGCCCGGTCCGGACCGGAAGGTCGCCGTAGGCGGATTGGACCGTGAAGCTCGCCCCGGAGGCGTCGAAGCCGACGTCGACCGCGGTGAAGTCCGCCGCGTTGCCGGTGGCGGAGTAGGTCAGGGTGTCGAACTCGGCGGCCAGCCGCTGGCCGTACTCGTCGTCGAGGTTGACCACCGACGCGCCCGGACCGGCCGCGAACAGCAGCCGCTTGGCCTGGAAGTAGTCCTCCATGTCCGTGTGGAAGTCCAGGTGATCCTGGGTCAGGTTGGTGAAGATCGCGAGATCGAAATCGATCGCGTCAGCCCGGTGCATGACCATCGCGTGGGAGGAGACCTCCATCACGCAGGCCTCGTCGCCGGCATCGACCATGCGGCGGAAGGCGGCCTGGAGATCGATCGCCTCCGGGGTCGTCCGCACGACTTCCTCCTCGACCCCGCCGATCACCTGCTTGACGGTCCCCATCAGGCCGCTCGGCAACCCGGCGAACTCGAGCACGTCGCGGAGCAGGAAGGCGGTCGTGGTCTTGCCGTTGGTGCCGGTCACCCCGGCCACCTTCATCTCCCGGGTCGGCTCGTCGTTGAAGGCGGCCGCGAACGGCGCCATCGCGGCTCGGGTGTCGGCGACGACCACCTGGGGCACGTCGAGCTCGAGCCGGTGATCGCAGACCAGAGCGACCGCCCCCGCCTCGACCGCGGCCGGCGCGTACTCGTGGCCATCGCTGGCGAGTCCGCGCACGCAGAAGAAAAGCGCTCCCGGAGTCACTTTCCGGTTGTCGAACGCCAGGGACGCGATTTCGGTGCCCGGGTCGCCGACGAGTTCGGACGAGGCTAGATTCCGGGCGATTTGGTCCAGCCGCATGGCCATGATTCTAGATGGACCTGTCCCCGGAAAAGGCTGCCGCACGGCGCCTCACTGGTCGGTGGGAACGCCGAGGTAAGGCAGCGTGAAGGCGGCGAGCTCGCCGAAGCCCGGTGCCGCGGCTTCCGCGCCCGTATGCCCGTTCTTGGGTTCGTTGACCATGATCGAGACCACGATCGCCGGGTCGTCGGCCGGCGCGACCCCCATGAACGACGCGACGTAACGGGTGTCGGAGTAGCCGTTCTCGGTGGCGATCTGGGCGGTGCCTGTCTTGCCGGCCAGGGTGTAGCCGGGGACCGAGACCTCGGAGGCGGTGCCGCCCGGGGCCAGGACGCCCTTCAGCATGTCCCGGACCTCGGCCGCGACCTTGGGCGAGATCACCCTCTTGCCCTCGTCCTCGGGCACGGTCTGCCCGCCGACCTTGTCGATCAGGCGCGGGGTGCGGAGGATGCCGCCGTTGGCCAGGGCACCGTAGGCCTGGACCATCTGGATCGGGGTGACCGCGAGGCCCTGGCCGATCGGCACGTTGCCGATCGTCGAGCCGGACCAGTCGCTGTAGGGCAGGACGATTCCCTGCTCCTCGCCCGGGTAGGAGATCCCGGTCTTCTGGCCGAACCCGAAGCGGCCGATCCACTTGCTGAACTTGCGCCCGCCCATCTCCAGGCCGATCGTCACGGCGCCGACGTTGGAGGACTGGGCGAGGATGTCGCCGACGCTGAGGTTCACGGTGCCGCGCGGGTGGCTTTCCTCGATCGTGCGGTCGTAGACCTGGATCGACGGGGCCAGGGTGAAGGTGCTGGACGGGGTGACCGTGCCGTTCTCGAGCGCCGAGGCGACGGTGAAGGCCTTGAAGGTCGAGCCGGGCTCGTAGGTGTATGAGGTGCCGACGTTGAGCAGGTCCTCCGGGTCGGCGTCGCCGAGATCGTCGAGGTTGACCGGCGGCCAGTTCGCCATCGCGAGGATGTTGGAGTTCTTGGCGTCCATCACGATCGCCGAGGCGTTGACCGGGTCATGCTGGTCGGCGATCTCGGAGAGGACCTTCTCCGCCTCGGCCTGGATCGTCGCGTCCAGGGTGAGCTGGACCGGCTCCCCGTCCTTGGCGTCACGCACGTTGTCGAGCCTGATCGGGTCGCCGAGCGCGTCCTTGACCAGCCGTCGCTCGCCGTTCTGCCCCTTGAGGACGTCGTTCTCGGAGGCTTCGAGGCCGGTCAGGCCCTCGCCTTCGTCGCTGACCGCGCCGATCACCTGGGAGGCGATGTCGCCCTGCGGCCGGACCCGGAGGGTGTCCGGGATCTGCCCCACCCCTTCGAGGCCGAGCTTCTCGACCCGGTCGGCATGCTTGAGGTCAACCTTGCGCTCGACGTAGGAGAAGCCGCCCGGCTGGGTGATCGCGTCGAGCACGTCGTCGGGGTCGGCGTCGAGCGCGCCGGCGATCTGCTTGGCCTCCTCCGGGGCGTCCTTGACCTGGTACGGGGTGGCGTAGATGCTCGCTCCCGGCTCCGATCCGGCCAACGGCTGCCCGTTGCGATCGAGGATCGACCCTCTCAGCCCGGGCACCTCGACGATGTCCTGCTGCTGGCTGGCCGCCTGCGAGGCGAGCGAGGAGCCCTGCACGACCTGGAGCAGGAACGCGCGCGCGAACAGCCCGAAGAGCAGGAAGAGGCAGAACGCGAAGAGGATTCCCGTGCGCTTCTGGAGGCGGGGGCGCATCAGCCCCCGGCCGCCAGACGCTGGGCGGCCGCCGCGTAGTCGGAGGGTGAGAAGTTGCGGTAGTTGATCTCGTCCGGGGCCGGCAGCGCCATGCCGTCGGCCTGGGCCTGCTTCTGGACCCGGGGCATCGAGAGCGCCGCGGTCTCAGAGGACTTGAGGATCGCGTTCTGCCGTTCGAGGCCCTCGATCTGGGTCTCGATCTTGCTGGACATGGCGCCGTAGCTGACCGTGACCACGTTGATGCCGACGATCATCATCAGCAGGACCCCGATCACGGCGATCCAGCGCCGGCCGGTGGCGGCCGTCCTGACCACCCCCGATTCGGGCAGGTGGGTGACGACGTGGGCGGTGCGCCCGATCAGCCGCAGGCGCGAATGGGAGCGGCTGCCGGGGCGCCGGCGGGTCGACGGGCGCCGACGCGGAACCTGGCGGGCGGGCCGTCGGGCGGGCAGGACGGGTACTCGTGCGGGGGCGCCCATCAGGCGGTCTCCCCTTCTCGCAGCTTGAGCGCCCCGCGCAGTCGGGCCGAGCGGGCGCGGGGGTTCGCCTCGAGCTCGCTCTCGTCGGCCATGATCGGCCGCCGTGTAAGGACCTCGGCCTCCGGCTCGTGGCCGCAGACGCAGACCGGCAGCTCGGGCGGGCAGACGCAGCCGGTCGCGAGGTCGTTGAAGAAGCGCTTGGCCCGTCGGTCCTCGAGCGAGTGGAACGAGATCACGGCCATCCGGCCGCCGACCTCGAGCGTGTCCCAGGCGATCGGCAGCGCGGCGTCGATCGCCTCCAGCTCGCCGTTGACGGCGATCCGGAGCGCCTGGAAGCTGCGCCGGGCCGGGTGCCCGGAGCCGAAGCGGGCCGCGGCCGGCATGCCGGCCTTGATCGCGTCGACCAGCTCGGCGGTGGTGTTGAGCGGGCGGCGGGCGACGATCTGGCGGCTGATCCCGCCGGCGTAGCGTTCCTCGCCGAGCTCGCGGAGCATGTGGGCGAGCTGCTGCTCGGACCAGGTGTTGAGGATCTCCGCGGCGGTCAGGCTCTGTCGCGGATCCATCCGCATGTCGAGGGGCGCGTCATGTGAGTAGGAGAAGCCGCGTTCGGCGGCGTCCACCTGTAGCGAAGACATCCCGAGATCCATGTACAGCGCCGAGGCCCGGATTCCTTCATTTTGCAGGGCTTTCAGGGCGAGGCTGAACTCGGAGGCGACGAATCTGGTGCGGCAGGGAGCGGCGGCCGCGAACTCCTGGAAGCGGGCCTGGGCGACCGGGTCGCGATCGATCCCGATCAGGGTTCCCTCCGGGCCGATCCGTTCGGCGACGAGGCGGGCGTGGCCGCCGGCGCCGAAGGTGCAGTCGATGACCGTCTCGCCGGGCTGGGGCCCGATCAGGTCGACCAGCTCACGGGCGAGGACGGACAGGTGCCCGCGGGGGCCCTGATCGGGACGGCCGGGGATTTCGGGGCTGGCTGCCATCGGTCTGGTCGGGGCGAGCCGCGCGGCCGCCCTCACTCTCCCGCTCCCGCGAGGTTCTCGGCCACTTCGGCGAACTGGCCCAGGAGCTCCTCGTTGATCTTGTTCCAGGCCTCGGTGTCCCAGATCTCGATGTACTCGCCGGCCCCGACGACGGTGCAGGCGCCGTCCAGGCCGGCCATGGACTTGAGCGGCTCGGGCACGCGGATGCGGCCGGCCGAGTCGACGTCGCCTTCGTCGGCGCTGGCGTTCAGCATGCGCCGCAGGTTGCGGGCGTCGCTGCCGAAGGGGCTGTGGGGCGCGATGTACTTGTCAGACATCGCGTCGAAGTCTTTGGTCGCGTAGAGCCAGAGGCAGGCATCCGGTCCCTTGGCGAGAACGTATCCGTCGGCCAACGCGTCACGGAACTTGCGGGGCACCGTCAGGCGGTCCTTGGAATCGAGGCTGTGTTCGTGCTGGCCTCTGAACGCCACCGCTCCTAGTCCTTTCTGCGCCTCGCCTGTGGTTGACCGGGAAAGAGTTGGGCCGGGGTGGTGAGAGCGGGAGGAGCTCCATCACCCCGGCCCTTGGCTTCAACTCGATCGGCAACATAACCCACTTCGCCCCACTTTGCAACACAACCCCCCACTTCCAACCAAAATGTGCAACCGCACTTGCACCCCGGGCAGGGCCGAGATGAGGTTCCAGCGGCGTCCGGGCAGGCAGCCGGGAGCCGTCGCAACGGACGAATCCGCGCACGGCTGATCGCACGCTCAACGAAGCGTCGTCAGCGTCTTGTCAATCGTGGTCGAGAGCCGGTGGAGCCCCTCGACGAGGTGCTAGATCCAGCCCGCCCAGGTCCAACCGTTGGTGTCCGCGCTGCCCGAAGGCTTCAGGGGAAGGCCCGTCGCGGGACTGATCACGCCCATCTCCCGATAGGCGCCGTTCGGATCGACCATCATCGGATCCAGGTCGGTGAAGCCAAAGTTGATCACCCCTCGCAACTGCGTCTGCTTGTCGTAGAGGTAGTTCCAGAGCCTGGAATGGAAGATCGCCTGTTCCGTGAGCCCCACCTTGTGGCTCGAGATCCCCGTCTCGGTGATCCAGACGTCTCGGACCCACCCGCCCGAAGAGGCGCTCGACGCGAACACCTCATAGTTGTCGGCGACGGTGTCTTTCGCATCCTCTCCGGTCATGTCTCCGGTGTTGTTCCCAACCGCGTACGAGACCAGGTTGCCGCTCGTGTCGTACAGATTGTGCCCAAGCCGAGGGTAGAGATGGGTCGAGAGTCCCCATGACCGCTGCATTCGTAGGCGCCTGGCGTTGTCGGTCTGGCAGAGCATGAACAGACCGAAGTTGATGTTGTCCCTCATCATCACGACGTAGTCCTCCGGATCGAGGCCCGACACCCACGAATCGGCGCCACCACGAATCGCGATCGAGCCCGCCAAGACCTGCTGCTCGGGCGCGCCGTCGTCCCGCCGGAGATCCGCACAGTTGTCGACCCGGTCGATCGCATAGGCGACCATGCGTGAGTACTCGAAGTTGGGAGCGTCACCGGCATGCGGATTGTCGGGGTCGCGGGGACCTTGCGAAGGGTCAGCGACGTCCTTGCGAGGCGGATTCTCGCGACTGACCGGCTTCGTGCTGTCCAGGCCGAGCTCGCCGCCCGGTCGCATGACCCACTGCACCTGGTTGACCTCGTTGCCGATCTCGATCCAACCACAGTCCTCGCCCAACACGTTCAGGACGTGGACCACGGCCGCACCGTACTGCTCACATCCAGCCTCGGTGTAGGTGAAGTGCCCGTTTCGGGACACCCCGTCGACCCAGCTCGGGAGACCGTCGAATGTGATGAGCGCCTTGAAGTCCTCACGCTCCTTGCGACCCTCCTCGACCAACTCATGTACGTGCTCGAGCTGATCGTCAACCCAGGAGCTGTTCGGTCCGTCTTGGAGGGGCGGGAGTTCGAAGACGGAGCCACCCCAACTCACGCTCACTCGCGCCACGTTCGCCCCCATCGAAGCCATACGCCGGACGCTGTCGGCGATGCCGAAGTGATCAGCCGGATTGGCCGGCTGCTGCACGGGGTCCCAGAGCGTGTAGCCGCGTCGGGGCGGTGTGATCGGCATCAGACACCTGCCTTCCGGATCTCAGCCATCGCCTTGTCCCTCAGACGCCGCGCGCGGTCCTCGCGGATGGCAGGCCCTTTGACGGCTTCCTGCCGGAGATCGTTCCGTCCTCGCGCCGAAAGCGTCTGTGGATAGCTCGCGATGAGCCAGGGCAGGAGCAGGATCATCCGGCTGAGGAGCTCGGTATCGCCCGTCGCGACCAGACGCCCCGAACTCAATGCCTCGGGCGTTCCGATCAGACCGCTCAGCAGTTCGTGCACCGTCTGGCTGTCCGTGCTGAGCCCAGCCCCGGCCTTGCCGGATGGCTCTCCGACGAATGGGTTCTGATCGAGGCCCTTGAAGGAGACGGAGAGGCCGAGATCGTGAACCGTCAACCTGACCTCTCCCTTGACGTATCCGGTCTGGTTTCCGGGAATCCCCTCGGCCGCCGACCGGCAGGTCTGGCTCAGCACGTGTCGCAGTTCGTCCGCGTCGCTGAAGGGACCGCTCAGATCCGACGCGGCAACCGCTCGATCGCCCTTCGCGAACGGGACCACCGCGACCGCGGCTGTCGCGGCACCGCGCCACAGCAGTTGACGCCTGGACACAACTCGGTCAGCTGACATTCGAATGAGTTCTCCCTCGATCGTTTGTGCCTGCGAGAGACGACCTGCGTATGCCTGCCCTGCCTCCCTTCACCGATGGTATGGCCGCGCCGACGAATAGTCAACAAACGTCGATCGAAATACGGTCGTCGAGCATGGAGCGCCGACTCTGAGGGCCACGGGCTTCCCGGAGCGGGTCGTCTAGGCTCCCGCCATGTCTGAGATCGCCGATGCGAACGCGCTTCGCGGCTCCAAGTTCAAAGAGCTCGTCCACAGGCCGAAGACCTGGATCCTGATCGTCATCGGCAGCCTCGTCGCCGCCGCCTGCGGGGCGATCGCCGCCCCCGTCCTCGCGGCCGTCGCCTTCGTGGTCGCCTTCCTGATCGGCGTCGGGATCACCTTCTGGATCGCCGACACCCGGGCCGCCAACGCCTTCTACGAGGCGTACGCCGAGTCGCGCGGGCTGACCAAGTGGACCACCAAGTCGCTGGGCGGCCTCACCCCTCTGCTCCGCAAGGGCGACAAGCAACGGGTCGACGTCCTCTTCGAGGGCGAGCTCGCGCCCGGCATCGAGGGCCAGCTGGTCCTCTACACCTTCGTGGTCGAGAGCCGGGACTCGAAGGGCAACGAGACCGAGGTGGACTACCCGTTCACGCTGGCCCTGTTCAGCCTGCCGGAGACGCTTCAGCATCTGCGGGACCTGCGGGTCCAGCGGAAGTCGGGGCTCAAAGCCCTGGAGAAGTTCGAGGACGCCTTCCGCCGCAGCCACGAACGGCTGACCCTGGAGAGCGAGTCCCTGCGGGACCGCTACGAGATCTTCGTCGGCAAGGACGAGGATCCGGTCTGGGTCCGCCGGCTGTTCTCCCCCAGCTTCATCGTCTGGCTGACCGAGAACCCGCCGGAGAAGTTCGCCTTCGAGTTGGAGAACGGCTATCTCTGCGCCTACGTGCCGAAGCACCGCGACAGCGCGGTCGGCCTGGACGAGATGGCCGAGGTCGGCGTCCAGGTCGTCGCCCGGCTCCGTGAAGAGGTGGCCGAGACCTCGCCCGCGACCGAAGGAGAGACGAAGCAGTGACCGAGTCGACAGAGCCCAAGATCCGACACGCGAACCAGCTGCGGAGCCAGAAGTTCAACGAGCTGCTCGGGAAGCGGAAGACCTGGTTCTGGATCCTCGGCTTCGCCGTCCCGCTCGGGCTGCTGTTCGGGATCAAGGGCGCCTGGTTCGTCGGTCTGCCGATCGCGGCCCTGATCGTGATCTTCGGTGTCCTGGTCGCCTTCTGGATCGCCGACAACCGGGCCGAGGACGCCTTCTACGACGCCTACTGCGAGGCGCATGGGCTGACCCGGATCGAGGACCCGGACCTGGGCGAGCTGACCCCGCTGCTCCGCAAGGGCGACGAGCGGAAGACCAAGGAGATGTTCGCCGGCGAGCTCGCCCCGGGGATCGAGGGCAACCTCGCCCTCTTCACCTACACGGTCGTGACCCATGACGCGAAGGGCAACCGGCATGAGAGCGACTACCCCTTCACCCTGGTCCAGATCCCGCTGCCGGAGACGGTCGCCCATCTTCCGGAGCTGAGGGTCCAGGGGCAGTCCGGCTTCAAGTTCCTCGAGAAGTTCGAGGATGCCTTCCGGGCCGACCACGAGCGGGTGACGCTGGAGAGCGAGGCGATGCGCGACCGCTACGAGGTCTTCGTCCTCAAGGACCAGGATCCGATCTGGGTCCGGCGCCTCTTCTCTCCCAGTTTCATCGTCTGGCTGACCGAGAACCCGCCCTACAGCTTCGCCTTCGAGCTCGAGAACGGACAACTGGTCGCCTACGTCAAGCGCCACGCCGACGAGGTGGAGGAGTTCGACCAGGTGGTCCGAGTCGGAACCTACGTCGCCGCCCGCCTCCGCGAGGAAGCCACCCAGACCAGTGCGGTCGATTAACCACCACATGGGCGGTTAATCGACCGCACCGGCGGGGTTTAGGAGACTGTCCGCGTTCGCGACCAGAGCGGCGACTATCAGGAGCAGCACGGAGGGGACCAGGATCAGGGCGATGACCAGTTGGATCTTCGGGGCGGCGCGGGCCGCTTCCTCTTCGATCGCCCGCCGTTGATCCTGCCTGAGCGTGGACGACTGACGCCGCAACTGGTCCGCGAGCGGCGATCCCAGGCGCCGGGACCGTTCCAGCGTCGAGCAGAACGAGGCGATCTCGGGGCCTCCCACCCGCGCCTGAAGCGCCTTCAGGGCCGCGGCCTGGCCGCTCCCCCAGGCCATGTCCTCACCGACCGACGCGAGCTCCTCGACCAACGGCCCCCGCCCTGACCCGGCCAGATCGACGAGGCTGCCAGCCAGCCCCCGTCCCGTCGCCACCGAGACCGCGAGCAGATCGAGGACGTCCGGCAGGGCCGCGACGATGCCGCGGTGGCGCCGTCTCCCGGCCCTGACCAGCAACAGGTCGGGCAGGAAGAACGCACCCGCGGCCGATCCGAGCAGGACCAGTGGCGCGAGACGCCCGGGCAGAGCCGCCGCCGAGAGGCTGCCGACCAATCCGCCGAGAACCGCACCGAAGGCTTTGAGCATGAGCACGGCGCGAACCGAGACGGACCGGGTCAGCCCCGCCCGCCTGATCCGTTCCCCGACCCCGAACGGATCCTCCGCGAGCCCGCGCGGCAAAGCTCGGCCGCGCCGCACGACTCGGCCATCCCTCGACCTCGTGCCGCCGTGACCCTCGCGGGCCAGCTCCCTCAATCCCCAGAGGCCGAGGGCCAGAGCGAGAATCCCGACCAGTGCGGGCACCGGGCTCATGTCCCACCGATCCGGGCGAGCTTGGAGATCGCGAGGAAGCCACCGAGCTGCATGCCGGCCGAGAGGGCGACGAGGACCAAGGCCGGGACCGAATCGACGATCGATCCCAGGAAACCCGGCCGCAGCAACTCGGTGAAGAGCGCTCCGCCGATCGGCATCGCCACGACGAGGTACCCGGTGAACCGTGCCTGCGCGGTCGCCGAACGGGCGTCCTCCGCCACTCGTTCCCGTTCGGCCGCGCCCTCGGCGAAACGCCGGAGCAACGCGGCGAGGTCTCCTCCGGCCAGTCTCTGACTGACCAACGCCGTCGCGAAGGCGTCGACTCCCGACGAGCCAGAGCGAAGCGCGAAAGACCGGATCGCGTCCGCCGTGGCCGCACCCGACTCGAGCTCGTACCCGAGGCGATCGAACTCGTTGCGGATCGGCCCGCCGAGCGAATCTGCGCAGGCGACCAGCGCCCCGCGCGGCGAATGGCCGGCGCTCAGGCAATCGGCGATCGCCCGCGCCGCGTCCGCCAACGAGCGTTCGACCGCCCGCCGGTATCGACGCGCGCCCCGCGCGATCGTCCAACCCGCCGCGAGGGGCGAGACGACGACCAACGACATGCCGGCGATCGGCCCGACCAGCCACCAACCTCCCAGGGCGGCGGCCACCGCGAACAGGAGAGCCAGCCGGAAGCGCTCGTCCGAGGTCGGCAGGTATCCCTCCCGGTGCGCCCGGCGGAGCGGTTCAAGAGTCGATTCGAGGCGCAGCCCACCCTCGGAGGTCAGTTCCCGGACCGAGGCGATGGCGAGGATCGCCGCCAGCCCGGCCATCAGCGCCGGTCCCAGCCCGTTCACGACCCGACCTCTTCGATCGCGGTCACCCGACGCGTCCCGTCGGCCTGTCTCGAGATGTGGACCACCAGGTCGACGCCGCGCCTGAGCTGCGCTGCGATCACGTCCAGCGGCAGCCCGACGTCGGCCATCAGCGCCAACACCTCGATCCGGGCGAGGGCATCCTCCGGCGAGTTGGCGTGGACCGTCGACAGGGCACCGTCATGGCCTGTGTTGAGGGCGGTGAGCAGGTCGAGAGCCTCCGCCCCACGGACCTCGCCGATCACGATCCGGTCCGGCCTCATCCGCAATGCGTTCTTGAGCAGGTCGCGGATCGTGACCTGACCCCGGCCCTCGATGCTCGCGGGCCGCGACTCGAGCCTCACGACATGGGGCTGCGCCAGGCTCAGCTCGGCCGCATCCTCGATGGTCACTATCCGCTCGGACGGTTCTATGAAGCCGGAAAGCGCGTTGAGGAGGGTCGTCTTGCCCGATCCCGTCCCACCGCTGATCAGGATGCTCCGACGCCGCCTGACCTGCTCTCTCAGCAGCTCGGCCTGCTCCTGGCCGAGAGTCCCCCAATCGACCAGATCCTCCACCGTGGGCCGGTCGGCCGGGAACCTCCGGATCGACACCGCGGGGCCGTCGACCGAGAGCGGCGGGATCACCACGTTCACCCGGGAGCCGTCCGGCAGCCTGGCATCCGCCATCGGGCTCAACTCGTCGACTCTCCGCCCGAGCGGAGCGAGGATCCTCTCGATCGTGTTCCGCAGATCCTCCTCGTCCTCGAAGCGGATGCCAGCCGGTTCGATCCGGCCGGCTCGCTCGACGTAGACGAGATCGGGCCCGTTCACCATCACCTCCTGAACCGACGGGTCGTCGAGGAGAACTTCGAGCGGCCCGAGACCCGACGCCTCCCGGAGCAGGACCTGGACCAGCTGTTCTCTGGTGGCCGGAGAGAGCATCGCCGCCTGCTCCTCCACCTCCTCGCGAATCGCCGTCTCGACGCCGGTGCCCCCGCCGCCCCGGGCGCGACGCCGTTCGACCAGCCCGGACCGGATCTCCTCGGCGAGAGCCTCGTGGGGATCCATTCAGCCTCCGGCCCGCGGCAAAACGGTGATCCGACGGGCGAAGCTCTCCGCATCGATCAGCTCCATCGCCTGCGACCTGCTCAGGCCGAGGGTCACCTCGGTCAGGCCCGGCCCGGCGTCGCTCTGGCCCGTCTGCCCCAATGAGATCAGGGGAACTCCGCGCGCGGCCAGCCTGGTCCGTCCGTGACCCCGGTCGCCCTCCGATGTCACGAGCACGTCGACCACTCCCGGGCCGGCCAGCGCTCCCGCGCCCGCGACCGAGATCGCCACCGCGTGCCTGCCCCGGACCATTCTCGACCGCGCACGGTCCGGCCGCGGCGGCGGGCGCAGCCCGGGCTCGGTCAGGTAGCTGCCGGCGGGCATCGGCGCCACCGGCTCGAGACCGATGGCCCGGCGCGGATCGTCCAGGGTCGCGACCGGCACGAACCGGGCCGGGACCCGACGCAGCTCGAAACTCGTGGCGGCGACACGCGGCGTGATCACCTGCCCCGGCATGAGGCCGTGCGTCAGGGCGATGACGGTCCTCAGCCGGCCGTAGCTGTCGGCCACCGAGGATGAGTAACCCCCGATCAGGCTCACCGCCAGCAGGCCCGCGGCTCCCGCCGCCAAGAGGAAGATGAGCGCCCGGGTCTTCCGGCTCATCCCCGGTCCTCCGTCGGCTCCGATCTCGTCGGTGCCGTGGAATCGCAGGGCAGCACGATCGACGCGGTGGAGCCCCGCCTGTCCAGGCACAGGTCGAACCGCCCACCGTGCTCCCGGATCGTCCGGCGCACCACGCCGAGCCCATGCCCGTGCCGGTTGGTGCCCCGCATCCGCGCCAACGCCCCTGCCCTGTCGAGCCGACGGGCGGAATCCCGCCCCCGGCCGCCGTCCGTGATCTCCAGCCGAAGCCGCTTGCCGAGTACGAGTGCCCTGACGGAGACGACGGCCCCACCGTGCTCGACAGCGTTCGCGAGGAGGTTCTCGACCGCGGCCGCCAACCTGTCGCCGTCACCGGCGACGATCGCGTCCGGCCCAACCCAGCGGAGCCGGATCTCCCCACCGGAACGTCGCGCCTGCGGGCGCCACCGCTCGACGCATGCCTCGACCAGCGATCGACAGGCGATCGGCTGTGGCGGCACCGGCTCCGGGCCGCCGCCGTTGACCCGGCGGTCGACCTCGCTCAGGGCGCGGATCGCCTGCCAGAGGGGCTGCCCGGGTTGCGACCGGCCAAACCCCGGACTGGCCAGAGCCAGAACCTGCAGGGGCCGCCTCGCCTCGTGCAGAGCCCGGTTGACCTGGCTCCGCCGACGGAGGTTCCACGCCTCCCTGATGAGCAGGACCAGCAGGACGACCAGGAGCGCGAAGGCCGGCACGTCGTTCACGGCCCCACCAACCTGTAGCCGACACCCCAACAGTTGACGACGAACCTGCCCTCGTCCGGATCGAGCTTGCGACGCAGACGGCTGCAGTGAGCTTCCAAGGTCCTGGTGTGCCCGATCGACCTGTACCCCCACACGTCCCGAAGCAACTCCTCCTTCGAGAAGACCCGAGTCGGCTCGGTCGCGAGAACGCGGAGCAGCTCGAACTCCTTGATCGACAGCTGCACCGGCCTGCCGCCGACGTTGACCGAACGTTCGGCATCGTCGATCCGGATCCCGGCGACGTGGAGCATCGGATGCGCGGCCCGGCGACGCCTCAGCACCGCGTTGATCCGGGCCAACAGTTCCCCGTAGGCAAAGGGCTTCAGAAGGTAGTCATCCGCTCCACGGCTGAGCCCCCGCACGCGGTCGCGCTCCGTACCGCGGCCGCTGACGATGATCACGCCCAGCGTCGGATCGATCCGGTTCACGCTCCGATCCGGCTCTCGTATCTCACCGAGGAGATCCAGGCCGGAGGCATCGGGCAGGGACAGGTCGAGCAGCAGGAGATCCGGCCGGTCATAGGTGCAGAACCTCAGTGCGTCACCGGCCGTCGGTGCCGCCAGCACCCCGAAGCGGTCGGCGGTGAGGTGATCGCAGAGCAGTTCACGAGTCGACTGGTCGTCTTCGCAGACGACGATGCGGGCGATCTCCTCGGGATCCGGAAGCATCAGGCATCCCAATCGCTCGGCAGCTCCAGCACCGCCTCCGCCTGCGGCACCCGGACCCGATGGCCCGGCCCGACCGCACGGACCGCGACCAGGGGACGGTGCCCCGACCCGAGGAACAGGAGGTCGAGCGGGAACCGCATGCCGAAGGTGTGGACCGAACGGCAGGCCGGGATCAGCAATCCCTCCGGCGCCCGGTCCCGATCGAGGAAGGAGAGCCCGACCAGCCTCGAGAAAGGATCCCCCGCGACCGGGACCTCGAAGCCGTGGACGACCTCGGTGCCAAGCCGTCGAAACCGCCTCGCCTGAACCCTCGATCCGGTGCTCTCGTCCATGCCTCCGTAAGCGACGGGCACAGGAAACTCTCCCCCGCAGACACGGCTTGGCTCTGCAACAAAGGTTTCCAGGTGCAACCGCCCGTTCAGGCCACCCGGCGCGAAGTCCCTAAACGGAACCTCAAGGCATGATGCCCGAGTGCCCAAGGACCATGCCGCGGGCGCTCAAGGCTTCAACCGTGGAACGCAAGAAAACCCGCAGAGGAAACTACGAGTCGGGCACCGACTATGTGCTCGAGTACGGCAATCTCCGATTCTCGTTCAACGAACGGGACTTCAGCCAGAGAGTCGAGCAGGCCGCCGTGCGGCTGGGCTTCGTCACGCCCGGGCTGACCTTCGCCGAGATCAACGACCTGCTCCACCTGGCGGTCAGCGGCGAGATCGACGAGCCCTCCTCCGAGCTGGGCGTCCACGTCACCCACCACTGGGAGGACCTCACCGGCCCCTCCAACCAGAGCTTCGTCCACTGGCTCCGCCGCCTCGTCTTCCGTGGCGCCTGGCTCGACCAGCGCGTCAAAGAGGGCGAGCTCGACATCGTCTTCGACGAGCAGCGCCAGACCTTCGGCTACATCCAGCCCGAACGCGGGCCGGAGATGATCGAACTCGCCAAGGAACCCTCCTGGCGGCGAGTCGCCTTCCGCCGCTAGCCGGACCCGGACCAGACAGAAACGACGATCTCCCCCGTCAACCGGGGAAAATCGTCGTTTCCTTCAGTTCTACAGGCGGTTCAGCAGCTCTTCGTTGCTGGCGGAGCCCTTGATCAACTCGGCCAGACGGTTGGCGGCCGGAACCGGCTCCATGTCCTTGAGCTCGGCCCGGAGGCGACGCACCGCGTCCACCCCGGCCTGATCCAGCACGGCTTCCTGACCGGAGACCGCGCATGAGGTCACGTCGAGCGAAGGCACCACGCCGGCGGCAGCGAGACCCGCATCGAGGCGGATCGTCGCGTTCTCGGTGGTGTGGACCGCATCCATCACGTCCTGGTCGCCGGGAGCGCCCCAGAGCGCGGTCGCGATCACGGTCACCGAACCGGCACCGTCCTCTTCCAGCTCGCGGCCGGCCCCGAAGAAGGGCTTGACCGCACCCGGATCGCCGTAGGCGTTGCCGAGCCTGGTCAGCGAGTCGACGATGATCACCACGTCGTTGCCGGCCTCGGCCTGACGCTTGACCTTGGCCAGCATCCGCTCGGCCACTCGAACCTGCTCGTGGGCACCGAGATCGGCGGGTGCGGCGGCGATCTCCACCTCGGGAACCTCGCGGCTCCAGGCGGTGACCTCTTCCGGCCGCTCGTCGATCAGCAGGACGATGATCTCGGCTTCGTCGCCGGCGCCCTTGGCGATCGCCTTGGCCAGCGACCGCAGGAAGCTGGTCCGGCCCGACCGGGGCTGGGCCTCGACCAGGACGCGCTGACCGAAGGCCAGCGGAGCCAGGAGGTCCACCGAACGGGCGAGGATGT
Source organism: Solirubrobacterales bacterium (assembly GCA_017304845.1). Classification (GTDB taxonomy): domain Bacteria; phylum Actinomycetota; class Thermoleophilia; order Solirubrobacterales; family 70-9; genus 67-14. Next base: position 1,017 of record JAFKLL010000024.1, on the reverse strand, counting down.
CGTCGCCGTCGCCGCTGAGCGGCATGTGACGGTGCGGCGCGACCGGGGTCAGGCTCTCGAACCGGGGGGCGCGCTCGTCGACCGGCGGCTCGCCGTTGACCAGCTCGACCCGGACCAGCGAGGGGCGACGCTCGCCACGGCGGGCGGGACGGACCGGGCCGCTCACCTCGTCGCCGGAGCGCAGCTCGCAGCGGCGGATCTGGGCGGGCGAGACGTAGATGCCGGCGGAGGGACCATCCTCGGAACGGATGATGCCGCTGCCCCGGGGCAGGACGTCGAGGACGCCGGTGATCTCGGTCAGCTCGGGCTCCGGGCCGGAATCCTTGTCCTCGCGCTCGTCGGTCTTCTCGTCCCGGTCGCCGCCGCTGCGGCGCTCACGGTCGCCGCGGCGCTCGCGGCCCTTGCCACGATCGCGGTCGCCGTCACGGTCACGATCGCGATCACGATCGCCGCCGCGCCGCCGCCGCCGCGACGAACCGCCGTCGCGCCCGCCCGACTCGCCGGAATCGTCGGAGGAATCCTTCGAATCGCCGAGCTTCTCGATCAGCTCTTCCCGGCGCAGCAGGCGGAACTTCTCGATGCCCGCCTCGCCGGCCAGCTCATGCAGCTCGGCCAGTGACTTCGACTTGAGATCGGCCATGTCTACTGAGCCTTGCGCGCGGCCACCAAGCCAGCCAGCCACTCGCCGAACTCGGGGCGGCTCTTCCAGTCCTCTTCGAACTTGGCGGCGCCCTCGGTGGTGAGCGGGTGGTTCAGCATCTGGTGGAAGACCTTGGCCGGCACGGTCGCGATGTCGCAGCCCAGCGAGGCGGCGACGACCATGTGCTCGGGATGGCGGATCGAGGCGGCGAGCACCTTCGACTGGAGGTCTCGGGCCCGGAGCACGTCGACGATCTCCTCGAGCACCTTGGCCGAGTCGACCGAGATGTCGTCGAGGCGACCCATGAAGCAGGAGACGAAGGTCGCTCCGGCGGAGGCGGCCAGCAGCGCCTGGTTGGGCGAGAAGACGAGCGTCAT
>JAFKLL010000023.1 GCA_017304845.1 Solirubrobacterales bacterium | reverse complement strand
TCGTGCCGCTGGTCGACCGGGTCGGGGGAGACGACGGGCTGCTGGTCGTCGACCCGTACGTGCTCGACAAGCAGGTCAACCGCTTCCGCAAGGGACGGCGCAACCTCGGCCTGCTCTGCGAGGCCTACAAGGTGCCGCTCACCGACGCGAATGCAGCCGACGCGGACGCGCTCGCCGCCGCGCGGCTGGCCTGGCGGATGGGCAAGAACTACCCGGAGCTGGGCGAGCTCGAGATCTTCGAGCTGCACGAGCACCAGATCGCCTGGGCGCTGGAGCAGGCGGACTCGTTGGAGCGCTACTTCGCCGAGCAGGGACGCCCGGGGCGGATCGAGGGCGCCTGGCCCGTGGTTCCGCACGACGCCCCGCTGGTCGAAGACCGACTCGCCGCCTGAGCCGCAACTTCCGGCCGCACCGGAAGTTGTACCCCCTGCATGACGCAACTCAAAGGGGGAAATGCCTTGTCCGTCCGTTCTCTTCTGGTGGCCGCGGTCCTGGCCTGCTCGAGCTTTCTCGTCGCCGAGCGGGCGGAGGCCGGGGTGCTCGACCCCAGCTTCGCCGGAGACGGGGTGTTCTCGCGCGTGCTCTCCCGGGCGCCGGCCGAGGTCTACCCGTTCGGGATCACCGAGGATCGAAGCGGGATCAAGGTCTTCGCCCAGGTGAACGACGACCTGGGGGTCTTCTCGTATCGGGGCGACGGCTCGCCCGACCTGGGCTTCGGGCGGCTGGGACGCCGGTTCTACGACATGGGCCTCGGGTCGGGGGACGACCCGGACGAGCCCCGGGTCGCGGTCCCATCCGGCCGGGGCACGACCCTGGTCGCGGGCGGGACCTCCGAGGAGGGCAGCTACTGGATGCGAGAGAGTCAGGTCTTGATGAAGCTCGACTCGAAGGGCGATCTGGTCAAGGGATTCGGCCACGGCGGGCGGGTCAGGTTCCGTGCTCTGAATCCGGCGGAGACCGTGTCGGTGTCGCCGGCGGGATCGATCTTCACGGGCAGCGTGCGCCCGACCCGAGGCGGAGGGTTCAAGGGAGGGGACCGGGTGCCGGCCGAGGGGAGGGTGCTCAAGCTCGATCGTCGCGGCCGTCCGGTCAGGGGATTCGGCCGAGGCGGGATCGTCCGCTTCTCAGGCGGTCTTGGCATGAAACCGATCCGGGTCGTCGCCGACTCCCGTGGCGGCGTCTTCGTTCTGCTCCAGCGCCGCTACAAGGAGGAGCGGCGGACCCTGCTCGAGGCCGGGCTGGTCCATCTCGACTCGCATGGGCGGATCGATCCTGGCTTCGGACGGAACGGCAGGGCCGAGATGCCGGAGTTCCGCCTAGTGCCCCGGGACATGCTGCTCAGGGCGGACGGGACGCTGCTGGTCGCCGGCGCCAAGGGGCAGGACCGAGGCGTCCTGATCTCCTATCGCGACGGCAGGTTCGATCGCGGGTTCGGAGACGACGGGGTGCTGATCGACGACGGCGAGTTCTCCGAGCCCTTTCACGACCTGGTCGAGCGCGGGGCCGGGGTGCTCGCCCGTCGGGGCTCGGAGATCGTCGGGATCAGCCGCGACGGCCGGTTCCTGGCCAGTTCGAGGTGGCCGGGGTCGGGACGGCTCCAGATCCTCCGGCTCGGCTCGGGGGACCTTGTCTCCCCTCTGGGCACGAAGGGCCGTCCGCTGATCGTCGGAGTCCATGCCGATCTCACGCCGGCCGAGGGCTACCGGGAGGCCGGTGAGCCGGTCTCCGAGATCAGGCTCTCCAACTCGTCCTCCTACAACTCGCTGGTCCGCCTCGACGGCGGCCATCTGCTCACCTCGTTCGAGGTCGACGACTGGGCCACCGGCTTCAGCCGCTTCGCCCCGGGTGGCCGCCGCGAATCGAGCTTCGGGCCCGACGGCCGCGCCTTTCCCGAGGACCCGAAGTCCTTCTACTTCTCCCGGTACTTCGCGCTGGGCCACGGCTACGCCGGAATGGTCGGCTTCGCCAACGATGCCCCGGGGACCCATTTCCTCCGCATCTCGAGGCGGGGACGGATCTCGACGGGGCAACTCGAAGGCTTCCATCGCCGCCTGGTCGGCGCGGCGGTCTCGGCGCCGGGCGGCTTCCTGGTCGCCGGCTCGGTCAAGCGGTCCGGCGGTCAGCGTCGTGGCAACCAGTTCAAGCTCGCCCGCTACCGGCCCGACGGCCGGCTCGACCGGCGCTTCGGTCACCGCGGGTTCGCGCGGGCGTCCTTCGCCCTGAGCGCGACGCCGCAGGCCATGACCCGCGACTCCCGCGGGCGGATCGTCGTCGCCGGCGGCCAGTGCCAGATCTGGGCGATCTGCGGTGGCGACGAGAAGAAGGTTGGCCAGCGGATCAGTGTCGCCCGCTTCACCCCGGATGGAAGGCTGGACCGCTCGTTCGGCCGGTCCGGGACCGTGGCCCACGACTACGGCCGGGAAGGCTCCGCCATCTCGGTGATCGTCCTGCGTGACGGTCGGATCCTGATGACCGCCTTCAACGTCTGCAACCAGGAATGCGGGGACCACGAGAACCTGATGATGCTCAACCCCGACGGCAGCCTGGACCGCGGGTTCGGCCACGGCGGGCGGATTAGCTTCAATGTCTTGCTGAGCACCGACCTGGTGCGGAGCATGCCGGCCGGACGGCATGGCGCCCTGCGCGCGGGGACGGTCGAGCCCTGCCGGGGCGACACCACGATGTGCGTCGTCAGGATCGGTCGCCACGGTCGCCCCGATCGGCGCTTCGGAGGGGGAGACGGCGTGCTGCTCGCCCCGCTGCGAGGCATGGTCGGCTCCTGGGCCAAGGACGCCCTGCGGCAGGAGCCGGGCACGATCACCTTCAGCGGCGGCGTGGACTATCGGGGCGGGTATGGGCAGCCGGAAGCGGCGGCGGCCCTGGTCCGCATGCGGCTCGGCGCCGCCGATGCTCACGACGTTCCGTTCGGAGGCTGCCGGGGCGGCTGAACGCCCTGTCCGGTCGTATGAGGCAGAATCGCCTTCGTGAGCGAAGTCAGTCGGGAAGACGAGGTGCTCGAGGTCGAGCTCGAGGAGAAGGAGGAGATCAACCTCCTCGACGAGCTGGGCGGGCCGCAGGGGATCGCCGACTCGAGCATCCCCGGCCTGGTCTTCGTCATCGCGTACACCGCCACCGGGCAGAAGCTGGAGCTCTCGGCCGGGATCGCGATCGGCATCGCCGCGCTGATCGGCCTGATCCGGCTGATCCGGGGCGAACGGGCCCGCTACGCGCTCTCCGGGTTCTTCGGCGTAGTGCTGGCCGGGTTCATCGCCACCCGGACCGGCAAGGCCGAGAACTTCTTCCTGCCGGGCCTGCTCTTCAACGCCGGCTACGCGCTCGCCTACGCGATCTCGGTCGCCGTGCGCTGGCCGCTGATGGGCGTCTTCATCGGCCCGCTGATCGGCGAGGGCATGACCTGGCGCGACGACCCGGACCGGGTCCGGCTCTTCAACCGGATCAGCTGGCTCTGGGTGGGCACCTTCCTGCTGCGCCTGGCGGTGCAGCTGCCGCTCTATCTCTCCGGCGCCCTGGTCGCCCTGGGCATCGCGAAGACAGCGATGGGACTGCCGATCTTCGCGATCGCGATCTGGCTCAGCTACTTGATGTTGCGGGCCGCGGGCATCGATCTGAAACAGCAGGAAGCCTGAGACGACCAAGCTCGTCCCGGCGAAGGCATACAATGTTTGGTCGCCTTTGTCACCCTCTTCGTCAGCACCCAGAACCAGTAGGAGTCCCAAGCGTGCCGCCACCGGCGGCGCGGGACGCCCCAAACGCAAGGACGTGCCGATTCGGCTGTGCCGATTCGGCTGCGTCTGGCGGCCGAGGACGGCCTGTACCGGATCCGCCCGTTCGCGCCCGTGGTCAGGGCCCATCCGCCGGATCGTCCCGAGGAGTATCGGGACGTGGCCGAGCTGTGGTCCCTGGACAAGGAAGAGTTCGGTTCGCGGGGTCGGATCGACACCACTCTCGGGGTCGGGATGGCGGCCGCGGCCTGGGCGCCGCTGCGCAGCCTGCTCGACGCCGACATCCCCGACCGGATCGAGCTGAGCGACGCCGAGGTGGCCGATCTCCTCGACGGCGCGGCCGAACGCCTCGAGGCTTCGGGAGTGATGGTCGAGTGGGATCCGGAGCTGGATCGGTCCCTCGACGCCAAGGTCGTGGTCGGCAGCAGCGGGCGCCTCAGCCAGAGCGTCCCGGACGTCTTCGACCAGAACGCCTTGCAGGGCTTCTCCTGGCAGCTCTCGGTCGGCGGGGTTCCGCTCGACGACGAGGAGATGGCGCTGATCGCCGATTCCGACGGCCCGGTCCTGCGGCTGCGCGACCGTTGGGTGCTGGTGCCGCCGCTGATGGCGGAGCGTGCCCGCGACCCCGACCTGAAGCCGCTGACCGCGATCGACGCGCTGAGCGTCGCCCTGACCGGCAGCACGGTCGTCGACGGCCGTCGGGTCGAGGTCGAGGCCACCGGCTGGGTCGCCAGCCTCCGCGAGGAGGTCACCGGCAACTCGGACCAGGAGGTGATCGAGGCCCCGGAGGCGCTCAACGCCACCCTGCGCGAGTACCAGCTGGAGGGCCTGCGCTGGCTCCATCGCATGACCTCGCTGGGCCTGGGCGGCTGCCTCGCCGACGACATGGGCCTCGGCAAGACCGTGATGCTGATCTCGCTCCACCTGCACCGGCGGCTCAACCCCCAGACCGCCGGCCCGACCCTGGTCGTCTGCCCGGCCTCGCTGCTCGGCAACTGGGAGCGGGAGATCCAGCGGTTCGCGCCGGGCGAGACGGTGCGCCGCTACCACGGCTCGAAGCGCAGCCTGGATCAGATCACCGGCGGGTTCGTCCTCACCACCTACGGCACGATGCGGCTCGACGCGGAACGGTTCGAGGCGGTCCCCTGGGGCCTGCTCGTCGCCGACGAGGCCCAGCACGTCAAGAACCCCCGCTCCGCCGGGGCGAAGGCCCTGCGGACCATCCCGGCCCGCTCGCGGGTGGCCCTGACCGGCACCCCGGTCGAGAACAACCTGAGCGAGCTCTGGGCGATCCTCGACTGGACCACGCCCGGCCTGCTCGGCGGCCACGGCTCCTTCCGCAAGAAGTGGGCCGACCCGATCGAGTTGGAGGGGAGCGAGTCGGCGACCCGGCTGCTCAACCGCCTGGTCCGCCCGTTCCTGCTGCGCCGGCGCAAGTCGGATCCGGGCATCGCCCCGGAGCTGCCGCCGAAGACGATCACCGACCAGCCGGTCGAGCTGACGCCCGAGCAGATCAAGCTCTACGAGCAGGCGGTCCGGGAGAACATGCTCCAGATCCGCACCGCCGAGGGGATCAACCGTCGTGGCCTGGTGCTCAAGCTGCTCACCTCCCTGAAGCAGATCTGCAACCACCCGGCCCAGTTCCTGGGCGAGGCGGACGGCGCCCTCCCGGAGCGTTCCGGCAAGCTCGAGTTGCTCGACGAGCTGCTCGACACCATCCTCAGCGAGGAGGGATCGGTCCTGGTCTTCACTCAGTATGTGGCCATGGCGAAGCTGCTCAAGCGTCACCTGGACGAGCGCGAGATCGACTCCATGCTGCTGCATGGCGGCACCGCGGTGCGCCAGCGCGAGCGCATGGTGGAGCGGTTCCAGAACGGCGACGTCCCGGTCTTCCTGCTCTCGCTGAAGGCGGCCGGCACCGGCCTCAACCTGACCCGGGCCGACCACGTGATCCACTACGACCGTTGGTGGAACCCGGCGGTCGAGGAGCAGGCCACCGACCGGGCCCACCGGATCGGCCAGGAGAAGACGGTCCAGGTGCATCGCCTGATCGCGGAGGGAACGATCGAGGATCGCATCGCCTCGATCCACGAGACCAAGCGCGAGCTCGCCGACGCGATCGTCAGCAGCGGCGAGGCCGCGCTCACCGAGCTCTCGAACGACGACCTGACCGAACTGGTCGAGCTGAGGAACGCGGGCTGATGGCCTCTGGAGCGGAGACCGGCCGCACCTGGCGCGGCCAGACAGCCGAGGAGCGTCAGAGCGAACGTCGGGAGCGCCTGATCGAGGCCGGGATCGAGCTGTTCGGGACCCGCGGCTACGCGAGCACCCCGGTCAAGGCGATCTGCGAGGAGGCCGGGCTCACCGAGCGGTACTTCTACGAGGCCTTCGAGAGCCGCGAGGATCTTCTCGACGCGATCTACTCGATCCTGATCGGGGACTGCGCCAAGGCGACCGTCGAGGCCCTGAACGACGCCCCGGACGACTTCGAGGCCTCGATGCGGGCCGGCCTCACCGCCTTCGCCTCCGAGTTCACCCGGGACCCGCGCCGGGCCCGGATCCAGGAGATCGAGGTGGTCGGGGTGAGCCCCGAGCTGGAGAAGCGCCGGAGATCGGGCCGATCCGCCTCGACCTGATCGCGCTCGGACTGGTCGGATCCGTCAACGAGCAGCTGATCGACTACGTGCTCGGCTACCTGGACGTGCCGATGGACGTCCTGGTCGAGAACCAGATCGCCACCTTCACCGCGGTCGCTCGCGCCCTGTTCGAGTAGACCAATCTGACATGAAGCCATGTCGGTTGTGGCAGAATGTCAGGCATGGCGGGCCGACCGACACAGAGCGGACCACGGGTGATCGTGATCACCGGCGCCGCCCGGGGGATCGGCCGCGCGACCGCGGCCACTCTCGCGGCACGTGGGCACCGCCTGATCCTGGCCGACCTCGACGGCGACCTCGCCACCGAGGCGGCCGAGTCGATCGGGTGCGGGGCGGAGGGCAGGGCCCTCGACGTGACCGACCGCTCCGCCTTCCGCGAGCTGCTGACCCGGGTCGAGGCCGACCACGGACTGATCGACGTGCTGATCAACAACGCCGGCATCGCGCCCGCCGCGCCACGGGCGGTCGACGAGGACGAGGCGATGCTGCGGCGGACCATCGACATCAACCTGTTCGGGGTCATGAACGGCACCCTGGAGGCGGTTCGCCTGATGGAGCCGCATCGCTCCGGCCAGGTGATCAACATCGCCTCGGTGGCGGGGCTCATGGGCGTGCCGGGGCTGGCCGGATACGCGGCCTCGAAGTGGGGCGTGATCGGATTCACCGAGTCGATCCGGGCGGAGATGTCCGGTTCCGGGCTCGCCTTCACCTGCGTCATGCCCGGCCCGGTCGCGACCGAGATGATGGCCGGCACGAGCTCCTCGCCCGGAGGCGCTGGCGGAGCGGATCGCCGACGCGGTCGGCACCGGGAAGGCGCGTCTCACGCATCCCGGCTCGAGCGGCCTGCTGGCCCGTTTCGCGACGGCTCTGCCGCCCTCGCTGGGAAATCGCCTGGTCAAGGCACTGGGCGTGGACAAGGTCTACACGCGGATCGATGAGAATGCTCGGGCAACCTATGCCGAGCGAATCGAACGCGACCGATAGAACGATAGAAGCGGTGTGGCGGATCGATTCCGCCAAGCTGGTCGCGACCCTCTCGCGCCAGGTGGGAGACGTCGGCCTGGCCGAGGACATGGCCCAGGACGCCCTGGTCGTCGCCCTCGAGCAGTGGCCGGAGCAGGGCATACCGGACAGCCCCACCGCCTGGTTGCTGACAACCGCCCGCAACCGGGGCATCGACCGGATCCGGCGGGACCGGACCCTGCGCGAGAAGTACGGGGAGATCGCCGTCGAGCTGGGGCGGGCGGAACCCGAGCCGGGCCCGGAACGCGCCGTCTTCGACGAGGACCGGATCGGCGACGACGTCCTCACCCTGCTGTTCACCGCCTGCCATCCCGCCCTGACCGTCGACAGCCAGGTGGCCTTGACCCTGAAGGCGGTCGGCGGGCTCTCGACGCCGGAGATCGCCCGGGCCTTCCTGGTCTCGGACGCGACCATCGCCCAGCGGGTCGTGCGGGCGAAACGGACGCTCAGCGAATCGGGGGTGGGATTCGCGCCGCCGGGCGACGACGAGCTCTCCGAACGCCTTCGGGCGGTGCTCGGGGTGATCTACCTGATCTTCAACGAGGGCTACGCGGCGACCTCCGGGGAGAGCTGGATGCGAACCGACCTCTCGGCCGAGGCGCTGCGCCTGGGGCGGGTCCTGGTCGGGCTGGCGCCGGAGGAGCCCGAGGCCCACGGGCTCGTCGCGTTGATGGAGATCCAGGCCTCCAGGTTCCCGGCCCGAACCGACGGGGAGGGCAGGGTGGTGCTGCTCATGGACCAGGACCGGGCCCGCTGGGACCGGCTCCTGATCCGTCTGGGGCTCGAGCGCCTCGAGCTCGCCGAGGCCCTGGGTCCGGCCGGGCCGTACCTGCTCCAGGCACGGATCGCGGCCTGCCACGCCCGGGCCGCCAGGCCGGAGGACACCGACTGGCACGAGATAGTGGCCGGCTACGACGCCCTGCTGGAGCTGGGGCCGAACCCAGTGACCGAACTGAACCGGGCGGTGGCGGTCGGGATGGCCGGCGATCCGGCGGCGGCGCTGGCGACCGTCGACGATCTCGGTTCGGATCGGCGCATGAGCGGGTACCACCTGCTTCCGAGCGTCCGCGGCGAGTTGCTGGCGAAGCTCGGCCGATTCGACGAGGCGGCGGGCGAGTTCGAACGGGCCGCGGAGATGACCGGAAACGACCGGGAACGCCAGGTTTTGGAGGCGAAGGCGGCCGAGATGAAAGAAATTTCGAGCTGATGTCGATTTTCGATCGGCCCGTTCGTCTCAGATGACAAAGGCCGGATTCGCCGGCCGCTACAGAAGGAGACCCCGATGCGCTGCATGGTGTTCGTCAAAGCCACTGAAGATTCCGAAGCCGGAGTGATGCCGAGCGAGAAGGACCTGAGCGAGATGGGTGCGTTCAACGAGGAGCTGGTCGCGGCCGGCGTGATGCTGGACGGCAACGGCCTCCACCCGAGCGTCAAGGGCGTGCGGGTCCGTTACGACGACGGGGCCGCCCAGGTGATCGACGGTCCCTTCGCCGAGACCAAGGAGCTGGTCGCCGGGTTCTGGGTCTGGGAGGTCGGCTCGATGGAGGAGGCGATCGAGTGGGCCCGCCGGATCCCGTTCAACCACGGCGAGTCGGTCGAGATCCGTCCCGTCTTCGAGCCGGAGGACTTCGGCGAGGAGTACACGCCCGAGCTGCAGGAACGCGGCGCCGCCATGGAAGCCAAGATCCGCGAGCAGCACGGCTGAAACGAAACGGGCCCGGGGCGCCGCCTTGAAGGCGACGGCCCGGGCCCGTCCTCCTGCTTCGAATGCGGCTAGCGGCCCGAGGGGAGACGCTGCTGCATGAAGGCGAGCGCGTCGGGCTGGGCCACGTCGACCAGATCCCAGTGGTCGATGTCCTGGTAGGTCTTGTAGTCGACCTGATCGCCGAGCGCGTCCAGTTCCCCGTCGAGCTGATCGGTGAGGATCTTGAAGCTGCTCGTGTCGGCGGTGCCCTGGAGCAGCAGGATCGGGGCCTGGGTCTTGACCGCCGGGTTCTGCTCGTCGAGGACCCGGTAGAGCTCGGGCAGGTCGGCGTCATCCCTCAGCAGGTCGGCCGGGGCGATGCCGCCGTACAGGTCCGGCTCGGAGAGACGGCCCAGGCACTCGCTCAGGGTCTTCGGGAAGAGGTCCAGCCCCGGCTGGTTCAGCAGCTGCTGCGGGACCAGCGACGGGTAGACCGAGCTCACGCCGCGCAGCAGCATCGCCGCGATCCCGGAGAGGGAGTTCGGCGTGGTGAAGGTCGGCAGGAACTGAGCCATGGTGGTCAGATGCGAGCCGGGCGCGTAGGAGATCGTGCCGGCCAGCTTCTGCTCCGGGGTCCACTTGGCCGCGAGGCCGGCGGCGAAGAGCGCCGCGTGGCCGCCCTGGGAGTGGCCGGCGATCAGGTACGACTTCTTGATCTTCGGGCCGAGCTGGCGGGCCGCCCGGGCGATGTCGAGCACGTCGCGACCGGCGGCCTTGCCGACCAGGTAGGGATGGACGCCGGGGGTGCCGAGGCCCTGGAAGTCGGTGCGGGCCACCGCGTAGCCGGCCTTGAGCCAGCCTTCGAGCACCGGGTTGATGTAGGAGACGCCGTCGGCGACCACGCCGTTCGCGCTGTCACGCGAGGGGGCGCACTTGTCGGCGATGCCGGTGGTGCTGTGGGCGAAGGTGACCAGCGGCCAGCCGCCCCTGGGGGCCTTGCCCTTGGGGAAGGAGACCAGGCCGGAGACCGGGACGGACTTGTTCGCCATCGACTTCGACGTGTAGAGCACCAGGCGCGTGGTCGAGGCGCCCTTGAGCGAGACGTAACGGCTGGCGGGGCGCTGCCAGATCAGCTTGCCGTGGGCCGCGGGCAGTCGCTTCGGAGGCTTGTAGAACTTGAGCCCGGCCGGTCCGCGCTTCGGGCCCTTCGGCTTGACCCGCTTCTTCTGCTTCTTCTTGCTCTTGGTCTTGGCGGCGGCATCGGCTCCGGCCGGCTGGGCCGTCTCGATGAGCAGCGCGGCGGTCAGCAGCATCGCCAGAGCGAGCACGATGGTGCGCAGCCGATTCGTTTCGAGTGTCAAGTTCTCTCTCCCGTTGTGTTGACGTGGGCCGGTCAGCCCGACCCGGGAACCCTACCCGGGAACCCGCGATCGGGCGGAAAGCTGCGGTAACCGAGCCGCCCGTGACGGGTATTGGCTCACATGGTCACGGACGCGCCGCTGAGAATCGCCTCGAAGGGAACCGGATACGTCGTGCTCGCGATCCCGTTCGCGGTCGTCGGGCTCCTCCTGCTGGCGATGACGCTCGGCTCGTACGGCTGCGACGACCCGTATCCGAAGCAATGCCTCGCCGAGCGGGACAAGCTCGACGTGCTCCTGGTCGGGCTCGGCGTCTTCTCGCTCTACCTGGCCACCGTGGCGGGGGCGATCTACGCGCGGCTCCGCCCCGATCGCCGCTCGAAGATGAACCCGATCCTGGTGGTCAGCGGGCTGCTCGCGATCGCCGGCCTGTTCCCGTTCATGCTGGTCTACTTCACCGCCGCGGTCAGCGCCACCACCTGAGCGAGCGCATCACTCGGCGGTTGCGTTGCGCGCGCCGTGGCGGATGCGGGAGACTTCACGCATGACCGACATCCTCTCCCGCCGCGACGTCCAGTTCATGCTCAACGAGTGGCTCGACGTGTCCCGGCTGGCCGGCCGGGACCGCTTCGCCGGTCAGACCGTCGACGACTGGGCCGACGTGCTCGAGCTGGCCGAGCAGGTGGCGAGCGAGCAGTTCGCGCCGCACAACCGGAAGGCCGACGCGAACGAGCCCGAGATCGGCGAGGACGGCCGGGTCGTGCTGATCCCCGAGGTCGCCGAGGCGATGGGCGTGCTCGGCGAGACCGGGCTGATGGCGGCCGCGATGCCCGAGAAGGTCGGTGGCATGGGCCTGCCGATGACCATCTCCAGCGCGATCTTCGCCTGGCTCCACGGCGCCAACGTGAGCACGGCGGCCTACGCGATGCTGACCGCCGGCGCCGCCAACCTGCTGCTGGCCAACGGCTCGGAGGAGCAGATCGAGACCTGGGTGGAGCCGATGGTGGCGGGCCGCTTCTTCGGCACGATGTGCCTCTCCGAGACCCAGGCCGGCAGCTCGCTCTCCGACATCACGACCAAGGCGGTGCCGCAGGACGACGGCACCTACCGCGTGTTCGGCAACAAGATGTGGATCAGCGCCGGCGACCACGAGCTGAGCGAGAACATCGTCCACCTGGTGCTGGCCAAGATCCCGGGCGGCCCGGCCGGGGTGAAGGGGATCAGCCTCTTCATCGTGCCGCGGTTCCTGCTCGACGAGGACGGCGGTCCCGGTGAGCGCAACGACGTGGTCCTGGCGGGCATCAACCACAAGATGGGATTCCGGGGCACGGTCAACACGGTGCTCGGGTTCGGCGAGGGGGAGCACCGTCCGGGCGGCGAGGCGGGCGCCGTCGGCTACCTGATCGGCGAGCCGCATCGCGGCTTGGCCTACATGTTCCACATGATGAACGAGGCTCGGATCGGGGTCGGGCTGGGCGCCACCGCGCTGGGCTACACGGGCTACCTCAAATCGCTGCGCTACGCCCGCGAGCGTCCGCAGGGCAGGCCGCTCGCCTCCAAGGATCCGGCCGACCCGCAGATCCCGATCTCCGAGCACAGCGACGTCAAGCGCATGCTGCTGGCCCAGAAGAGCTACGTCGAAGGCGCGCTCGGGCTCGACCTCTACTGCTCGACCCTGGTCGACGACGAGGCCACGGCCCCCACCGAGGAAGAACGGAACCGGGCGGCGCTGCTGCTGGAGATCCTCACCCCGATCGCCAAGAGCTGGCCCTCCCAGTGGTGCCTGGAGGCGAACTCGCTTGCGATCCAGGTCCACGGCGGCTACGGGTACGCCCGCGAGTACGACGTCGAGCAGCACTACCGCGACAACCGGCTCAACCCGATCCACGAGGGCACCCACGGCATCCAGGCCCTGGACCTGCTGGGGCGCAAGGTCACGATGCATGGCGGGGCGGCCTTCGGCGCGCTCTACGAGACCATCGGCGAGACGATCGCCGAGGCGCGGGCGGCCGGCGGCGAGGCGGCCGAGCTGGCCGGTTCGCTCGAGGCCGCGCTGGCCCGGCTCGCCGAGGTGACCGGCATCCTCTGGGCGGACCGGAACCCCGAGCTGGCCCTGGCCAACGCCACCGTCTACCTGGAAGCGGCCGGGCATGTCGTGATCGCCTGGATCTGGCTGGAGCAGTTCCTCGCCGCGGCCGGCAAGGACGGAGACTTCTACGACGGCAAGCGCCAGGCGGCGCGCTTCTTCTATCGATTCGAGCTGCCGAAGACGGCGCCGCAGCTCGACCTCCTCGCCGGTCTCGACCGCACGACCCTGGAGATGGAGGACGACTGGTTCTAGGGGCCGCCGAGATCGCGCGGGAGATCCGCGCCGGGAACCTCACCGCCGCCGAGGCGGTGGAAGCCCACATCGCCCGGATCGGGGCGGTGAACCCGCGGCTGAACGCGGTCGTCACCACCACCTTCGAGTCGGCCCGGGCGGAGGCGGCGGCGGCCGACCGGCGGCTCGCCGAGGCGGGGACGGACGGTCTGCCGCCCCTGTTCGGGGTGCCGATCACGATCAAGGACTGCTTCCCCGTGGCCGGGGCCCGCTTCACGGCCGGCTCTTGGTTCCATCGGGACGACGTCGCCGACCGGGACGCACCCGCCGTGGCCCGCCTGCGCGAGGCCGGGGCGATCGTGCTCGGCAAGACCAACCTGCCCGACATGTGCTGGGGGTTCGAGTCGGTGAACCCGGTCTTCGGCCGTACCGAGAGCGCCCGCCGGGCCGGCTACACCGCCGGTGGCAGCAGCGGTGGGGAGGCCGCGATCATCGCCGCCGGCGGGTCGGCGCTCGGGCTCGGCAGCGACATCGGCGGCAGTCTCCGCAACCCGGCCGCCAACAACGGCTGCGTGAGCCTCAAGCCGAGCGCGGGACGGGTCCCGGCTGAGGGCCACGTGCCGGAGATGCCGGCCGCGGTCGCCGCCTGGAACGTGGCCGGGCCGCTGGCCCGCCGGGTCGAGGACCTGGCCCTGGCGCTCGGTGTGCTGGACGGTTCCGGCCCGCTCTCCCTGCCGGAGATCGAAGGGGTCGGTTGCCGGGTCTTCACCGGGAACCGATCGATGCTGGTCAGCCCGGAGGTGAAGGCGTCGGTGCGGCGGGCGGCCGCGGCGCTGGAGATGTCCGGGATGCGGCCCGAGCCGAGCCCGCCCTTGCCGATCCAGCGTATGGGGGTGCTCTACTCGCATCTGCTGCGGCGGGACGCGCTGCCGGAGATCAACCGGCAGCTCGGCGGCGGTCGAGAGTTCGGCTGGATCGAGGAGGCGGGGCGGGGGTTGCGGGGCAGCCCACGGATCGCCCCGGAGGCGCTCAGCGTCTACGGCTACATCGCCGCCGGCGGGCGGCTCAAGCCCGGCCCGGGCGATGCCGACGAGATGCTGAGACGGTTCCGGGACGAGGTGACCGAGGCGGTCGGGGACGGCGTCCTGGTCTGCCCGCTGCTCCTGACCCGGCCGCTGAGGCATGGAGCGACCTGGCGGCCGCTGCTCCAGGTGCCGATGGCGACTCCCTTCAACATGACCGGCCTCCCGGTGGCGATGGTCCCGTCCTACTGGACCGCGAGCGGCCTTCCCCTGGCGGTCCAGGTGGTGGCGGGCGAGGGTCGGGACGAGCTGGCCCTGGCGGCCGCGGCCGCCCTGGAACGCCGGCTCGGCGGTTGGGTCCCCACGGAGGAGTAACATTTCGCACATGGGCATGCCTTTGGGAGGGTTTCCAACTCTGGTCGGCGGGGCCAGGTGGCTGGCCGACGAGGCCACCAGCCTCGGCCGGGCGCTGGGGCTGCCGCCGAACCGCCTCTACGAGGAGTGGGTCTCCACCCGTGACCCGGAGACCTGGCCCGAGGCCCCGGTCAGCGAAGGCCGCCCGGCGATGCTGATCCCCGGCTTCCTGGCCGGCGACCCGAGCCTGGCGCCGATGGCCCGGTGGCTCAAGTCGGGCGGGTACGAGTTGACCCGCAGCGGGGTGCGCTGGAACGTCGACTGCATGCAGCCGACCGTCGAATCGATCGAGGCCCGGCTCGAGGCGGCGGTCGAGCAGGCCGGTCAGAAGGCGCTGATCGTCGGTCAGAGCCGAGGCGGCGCGATGGGCCGCGTGATCGCGGTGCGCCGGCCGGACCTGGTCGACACGCTGGTCACCCTGGGATCGCCGCTCCGGGACCAGACCGACGTGCACCCGAGAGTGTGGTTCTCGATCGGCCTGATCGGCGGGCTCGGCTCGCTGGGCATCCCGGGCTTCCTCAGCCACAGCTGCGCCGGCGGCGACTGCTGCCGCGAGACCAGGCTCGCCTTCGGCCGGCCCTTCCCCAAGGACGTGCGCTTCATCTCCTTCTACTCGCGCGGCGACAGCATCGTCCGCTTCCAGTCCTGCCTCGACGGCGCCGCCGAGCAGATCGAGATCGAGAGCAGCCATCTCGGCATGGGCCTCGATTCCGCGGTCTGGGAGCGGATGGCCGGAGAGCTCCAGGCGGCCTGAGGTGGCTGGGCTGAAGCAGCTGACCGCGCTCGACGCCCAATTCCTCGCGATAGAGACGGATCGGAACTACGGCCACGTCGGCGGCCTCGCGATCCTCGATCCCTCGACCGCGCCCGGGGGACGGCTGACCATCGGCGACCTCGAGCAGCTGATCCTGGATCGTCTCCACCTGGTCGCGCCCTTCACCCAGCGGCTGGTCTCGGTCCCGTTCAGCCTCGACTGGCCGTACTGGATGACCGACGAGCACTTCGACATCGGCTACCACTGCAGCGAGATCGCCCTGCCGGCTCCGGGCAGCCGGGAGCAGTTGGCGGACCAGGTCGGCCGGATCTACTCGCGGCGCCTCGACCGCTCCCGGCCGCTCTGGGAGATCTACCTGATCCACGGCCTCGAGGGCGGCAAGGTGGCACTGCTCTCGAAGACCCATCACGCGGCGATCGACGGCATGTCCGGCAGCGAGATCCTCACGGCGCTCTACGACCTCTCGCCCGAGCCGAGGGAGACCGATGCGCCCGACGGGGAGGAGGGCGGCTCGATGCCCGGCGGCAGGGATCTGCTGACCATGTGGGCCAAGAGCATCCCGCGCACACCGCTCAACGTGATCGACCGGCTGGCCACGGTGGTGCCGCATGCCGACCTGGCGATGGCCGCCTTCGGAGTGCCGGGAAGCCGCCGGCTGAGCCGCCTCATGTCGAGGATCCGGATCGGGCTGGGGGCGGAGGAGGACCAGGTGATCGAGCGCCCGCCGATCAAGGCGCCGCGAGGCCCCTACGGGGCGCCGCTCTCGCCGCACCGGATCTTCGGGCTGGGATCGGTCTCGCTGGACCAGGTCAAGGAGGTCAAGAACGCCTTCGGGGTGAAGGTCAACGACGTGGTGATCTGCCTGGTCGCCGGGGCGGTCAGGGCCCACCTGATCGAGACCGGCCAACTGCCCGACGACCCCCTGCTCGGCATGATCCCGGTCTCGGTCCGGACCGAGGAGGAGCGGGGCACCTTCGGCAACAAGATCTCGGCGATGATCGCGCCGCTTCCGACCCATGTCGACGATCCCGCCGAGCGGCTCGAGTTCATCCACGCCGAGATGCGGGTCGCCAAGGACAGCCACGACGCGCTGCCGGCCGAGGCGCTGCGCGACCTCACCGCCTTCGTGCCGCCCGCGGTCCACGCCCGGGCCGCCCGGGTGGTCACCCAGCTCGCGGGCCGGTTCACCCGTCCGCCCTGGAACGTGATCGTCTCGAACGTGCCGGGCCCGCCGATCGACCTCTACTTCGCCGGGGCGAAGCTGGAGGCGATGTACCCGCTCTCGATCATCTCCGACGGGATCGGTCTCAACGTCACGATCATGAGCTACCGGGACTCGATCGACATCGGCATCACCGCCGACCGCGAGCAGACGCCGGAGGTCCAGACCCTGATCTCCGGGATGCAGGGAGAACTGGACCAGCTTCTCGCCGCCGCGAGAGCCGCCTGAGCGGCGACCTAAGATCGCAGCAGTGGACCCGGCCGTACAGACCCCGCTCTGGATCGACATCACCGCCTGCACGGTCGGTGGGCTGGCCGGCGCCGCCGTCGCCGCGCGGATGAAGATGGACATAGTCGGGGTCTTCGCGCTCGCCCTCATCACCGGCCTCGGCGGCGGCATCCTCCGCGACGTGCTGCTCAACCAGGTACCGGCGGCATTGAAGTCGCCCTGGTTCATCGTCGCGGCCTCCGCGGCCGCCCTCGCGGTCTTCCTCTTCCAGTCCGGCATCCACCGGATCAACCTCCTGATCGTGGTGCTCGACGCCTTCGCCCTCGGCATATACGGGGTGGTCGGCGCGGACAAGGCGCTGGTCAACGGGATCAACATCGTGCCGGCGCTGCTGGTCGGGGTCGTGACCGCGGTCGGCGGCGGCGTCCTGCGCGACCTCTTCTCGACCAGGACCCCGCAGATCTTCCAGGCCGAGTCGCCGATCTACGCGATCGCGGCACTGTTGGGGGTGGCCGCCTACATCGCGATGAACAAGCTCGGGGTGGCGTTGCCGGTGGCCGCCTTCGTCGCGGTCGGGATGACCGTGATGCTGCGCCTGGGCGCCTGGCGGCGCGGCTGGGCGGCGCCGCGGCCGCTCGAGACGGATCTCACCGCGAAGGTGGCGCAGAAAGTTCGCCGCCGCGACTGAACGGGCGGCTATGCTCGCGACAGGAGGAGGTGTCTCCCGTTCATCCCAGTCGTGACGAGGAGGAGTAATTGTCGGAAGCAGTTGTTGACGGCAGCGGCGGCGAGTCGGTCTCGACTTCGTCCCCGGCCAAGCTGGTGACCAAGAAGAACGTCATCACCTGGGTCGCCCTGGCCTTCATGACCACCGGCTCGGTGGCCAGCCTGCGGGCGGCCCCGACCATGGGCGTCTACGGGTTGGCCGCGGTCTTCCTGTACGTGGTCCCGGCGATCCTGTTCCTGCTGCCTCAGGCCCTGGTCGCGGCGGAGCTCGCCTCCGGCTGGGCCGGCGGCATCTACCGCTGGGTGACCGAGGCGATGGGCCCGCGGGCCGGGCTGCTCGCGATCTGGTGCCAGTTCGCGATGACGATCTTCTATTACCCGAGCCTGCTCGCCTACGTGGCCAGCACCTTCGCCTACGTGATCAACCCCGATCTGGCCAGCAACGGGCTGTATACGGCGGCGATGATCATCTCGATCTACTGGGTGGCGGTCTTCGTCTCCGCCCGGGGCATGAAGGCGATCTCGAAACTCGCCAGCTCGGGCCTGGTGATAGGCACCTTGATACCGGGCACGGTGCTGGTCGTGCTCGGGATCGTCTACCTGGTCCAGGGGAACGCCTCGGCCGCGCCGATGACCACCAGCAACCTGCTGCCGGCCTGGACCGGCATCGCCAGCCTGGTCCTGATCGTCAACAACTTCCTCTCCTACTCGGGCATGGAGATGAACGCGGTCCACGTCTCCGACCTGAAGGACCCGCCGAAGGAGTTCCCGAAGGCGATGTTCCTGGCGATCGGGCTGGTGCTGCTGATCTTCATCCTGCCCGCCCTGGCGATCAGCTGGGTCGTGCCGACCTCGGAGATCAGCCTCACGGCCGGCGTCATGCAGGCCTTCTCGGCCTTCTTCGGCTACTTCAACGTCTCGTTCCTCGTCCCGATCTTCGGGATCATGCTGATCGTCGCCTCACTCGGCGGCATGTTGGCCTGGCTGGCCGGCCCCTCGACCGGCCTCTTGATGATCGGCCGTGAACAGGGCTACCTGCCCCCGGTGTTCCAGAGGCTGAACGCCGAGGGGATCCAGGTGAACATCCTGATCGCGCAGGGCGTCGTGACCTCGATCATCGCCTGCCTCTACGCCTTCGTCCCGAACGTGTCCAGCGCCTACTGGATCTTCTCGGTGATGACCACCCAGGTCTACCTGATCGCCTACGTGCTGATGTTCATCACGGCGGTCAAGCTGAGACGCGACAAACCGGATCACCCGCGCGGCTACAAGGCGCCGATGCTGGGGGTGCTCTGCACGGTCGGCTTCCTCTCGACCATCGCCGCCTTCCTGATCGGGTTCGTGCCGCCTTCGCAGTTCAGCGGCGGCAGCACCATCACCTACGTGCTGATCATCGGCGGCGGCGTCGGGATCATCGGCCTGCTCGCGCCGTTCGCGATGTACGCCTCGCGCAAGCCGAGCTGGAAGACGGCGGAACCGGCGCCGTTCGAAGGGAGCGACCAGTGAGCCTCGAGAACGAAGTCCCGCTGCCCGAGCGGCATCGGGAGGAGACCAGCCACCGGCTGCTCTACACCCTGGTCGGCGTCGTGATCGGGGTGCTGATCGTGGTCGGCATCCTCGCCTACGAGTCGGGCAAGGACGACAAGGCCGCCCGGGAGAAGGCGGAGAAGCTGAGCAAGCTCTACCAGGCCCACGGGATCGGCGAGAACCAGGACATCGACCAGATGGTCGCCGTCTACGGCAACGACGGCGGCTACGCCTGCCAGGTCGACGAGAGCGCGCTGGAGGCCACGGTGAACGAGATGCTGAGCGCCGGGGCCGGGGGAGTGGGAGGCCGGCCCGTGCTGGGCGACTCGAAGCTGGTGCAGAGCACCGCCCTGATGATGGAGGTCTACTGCCCGGACCGCCTGAAGGCGATCCGGGGCTACATCGACGACCTCGAGACCGACGACACGATCGACGGCTGATCAGCCACAGCAAAGGAAGAGCATGAGCAGCGAAGAACTCCGCAACTCAGTCAAGGGCCTGATGGATCAGGCCAGGTCCGATCTGGCCGAATTGGTCTCCTACCGTTCGGTCGCCGATCCCGAGCAGCAGCCGCCGGAGGAATGCAAGAAGGCCGCGGACTGGATCGTGGGCAAGTTCCGCGAGCTCGGGTTCGACGACATCGCGACCAGCGAGACCTCGGACGGCAGCCACTGCATCCACGGCTCCGCGGCCGGGCCGGAGGGGGCGCCGACCGTGCTCCTCTACTGCCACTACGACGTGCAGCCGCCGCTCGGCGAGGACATCTGGCGCACTCCCGTCTGGGAGCTGGTCGAGGGCGACGACGGTCGCTGGTACGGACGTGGCTCGGCCGACTGCAAGGGCAACGTGATCATGCATCTCACCGCGTTGCGCGCCCTGAAGGAGGTCGACGGCTCCTTCCCGGTCAACGTGAAGCTGATCGTCGAGGGCTCGGAGGAGCAGGGCACAGGCGGCCTGGAGGACTTCGTGCCCGAGAACGTGGACCTGCTTCGGGCCGACGCGATCTCGGTGGTCGACACCGGCAACGCCGAGCTCGGCCTGCCGACCCTGACCACCTCGCTGCGCGGCATGACCTCGATCGACGTCACCATCGAGGCCCTGGACAGCGCCATGCACTCGGGCATGTTCGGAGGCCCCGCGCCGGATCCGGTGGCCGGGCTCACGGCGATCCTGGCCTCGCTGCATGACGCCGACGGCAACACGACGGTCGACGGGCTCGACAACTCGGGGACCTGGAGCGGCGAGGAGTACGAAGCCGACCAGTTCCGCAGGGACGCCCACGTGCTCGACGGGGTCGATCTGGTCGGCTCGGGCTCGGTCGCCGACATGCTCTGGGCCCGCTACGACGCGACCGTGGTCGGGATCGACATCCCGCCCGTGGTCGGGTCCGCCTCGGCGATCCAGGCCTCGGCCCGGGCCCGGGTCTCGCTGCGGATCCCGCCGGGCGGCACCGGCCAGGAGGCCCAGGACGCGCTGATCAACCATCTCGAGTCCCGCGTGCCGTGGAACCTCCGGTTCTCGGCCGACCGGGTCGCCTCCGGGGATCCGTTCACGGGCTCGCTCTCGGGGCCGGCCTTCGACTCGCTGAAGGCGGGTCTGGAGGAGGCCTACGGCCGGGAGATGGCGACCATCGGTCAGGGCGGCTCGATCCCGCTCTGCAACGTCTTCCAGGAGACCTACCCGGAGGCCGAGATCATGCTCTACGGGGTCGAGGAGCCGAAGTGCCTGATCCACGCCCCGAACGAGAGCGTGGACCCCTCCGAGATCGAGAACATCGCCCTCGGCGAGGCGCTCTTCCTGAAGAACTTCGGAGGCTGACGCCACCTTCGGGTGGTTATCCGTGCAGACGTGGCATGAGGATCAGTCGGAGTGATCCTGGTCTGAGAGCTGCTCGAGCCTTGCCTCCTCGAGGTCGAGCATCTTCTGGGCGTGGTCGATCACCTCGGCGTTGTAGGTGCCGATCGAGCGGTGGTCCAGCATCCGTTCGCGCTCGGCCCGGAGGACGGTGAGGCGGAGGCCGATGTACTCCTCGCGGACCTGATCGAGGTCGGCGACCCGCTGCGGGCTGTCGGCGCTCCGGATCAGGCTGTCCTTGCGGACCCGTTCGATGACCTTGGGATCGAAGCCGTCCTCGGCCGCGACCCGGTCCAGCTCCTCGTTGCCGGCGGTCGAGAGCTCGGTGATCAGCTCCGCGTACTGCTCGCGGATCATCTCGGGATCGTCGCCCTCGACGTTCAGCTTGCGGATCACCCAGGGCAGGGTGGAGCCCTGGAGCAGCAGCATCACCGCCGCGCCGACGTAGGCGATCAGGACCAGCTCCGCCCGGTACGGCGTGTCCAGCGGCAGGGTCTGGGCGGCCGCCACGGTGACCGCGCCGCGCATCCCGGACCAGGCCAGGACCGCGCCGGCCCGCCAACCCAGGGATTGCGAGAGGCGGAAGTCGATGTCGGCGCTGACCATGGCGACGCGGCGCTCGATCCGCCTCGCCCGATGGCCCTCGACGCCTTCCGGCAGGTCGTCGTCCTCGATGCGCGCCTTCCAGCCCTCGACCCTCGGCTTCGCCTCGACCGCCCGTTGCTCGTCCCGGCGGATCATGCCGACCAGGGGTACCGTGAAGACGACGCGCACCGCGATCAGCAGCAGGGCGGCGAGGGCGCCGTAGAGGACCGCCTGCTCGATGCTGAAGCCCTTCTCGCCGGCGTCGGTGATCACGTCCTCGAGGCTGATCCCCATCAGCAGGAAGATGAACCCCTCCATCAGGAAGGCGAAGGTCTTCCAGTTGGTCTCCTCGGTGATCCGATCCTCGGCTCTGAGGAAGCGGGCGGCGAGGTCGCTGGTGACCAGGCCGGTGACGACCACCGCGAGGATGCCGGAGAAGCCGAAGTCCTCGGCCGGGATGTAGGCGATGAACGGGACCACGAAGGAGATCGCGGTGCTCAGCACTGGGTCGGAGACGAACCGGCGGATCCGCACGTTGACGATGCCGACCACCAGGCCGACCCCGACCGCGCCGACCACGGCGACCACGAAGTCGCCGAGCACGCCGCCGGCGGTGACCCCGGCGCCCATCGCGGCGACGGCGGAGCGGAGGAGGACCAGGGCGGTCGCGTCGTTGACCAGCCCCTCGCCCTCGAGGATGGCGAGCAGGCGGGAGGGGAGCCCGAGGCGGCGGCCGACGGCGGTCGCGGCGACCGCGTCGGTCGGGCTGAGGACGGCCGCCAGGGCGAAGGAGGCCGGCCAGCCCAACTCCGGCAGCAGGGCGTGGAACAGCACCCCGGCCGCCGCCGTCGACACCACCACGAGCAGGACGGCCAGGCCGGTGATCGGCTTCAGGTTCCGCCGGAAGTCGGTGGTCGGCATGTTGATCGCGGCCGAGTAGAGCAGCGGCGGCAGGATCCCGCCGAGGATCCACTGCGGTTCGATCGAGGTCGCCGAGACGCGAGGCAGCAGGCCGATCGCGGCGCCGGCAACGACCAGCAGCAGAGGCGCCGCGATGCCGATCTGGCGGGCGAAGAGTGCCACCGTGACGACGCTGACCACGCCGCCGACCGCGATTACCGAGAGCTCCACGCCGCCGGAGACTATTCGTAGCCGTTAACGGAAGCCTCAGGGCACGGATAGCATCGCCTCATGTTCGAGACCTTGATCTGTGAGAAGGGGGAGGGGGTCGGCCGGATCACCCTGAACCGGCCGGAACGCGGCAACGGGCTGACCCCGGAGCTGATCGGCGAGCTCTCCGCGGCGGTGGAGAAGCTCGACCTCGCCCCCGAGGTCAGGGTGATCGTGCTGTCCGGCAAGGGCACCGGGTTCTGCGGCGGCTACGACCTGGTCGCCAGCGCCGAGAAGATGCTCGAAGGCGAGTTCGGATCCGAGGACGCCCCCGAGGGATCGCCGCTCGATCCCCGGGTCCAGGCGGAGAACCACGACCCCTCGCGGACCTGGGACCCGATGGTCGACTACGCCGGCATGAGCCGCAACGTCAAGTCGTTCATGTCGCTCTTCGACTGCACCAAGCCGGTGATCTGCAAGGTCCACGGCTTCTGCGTCGCCGGTGGCACCGACCTGGCTCTCTGCAGCGACCTGCTGGTGGTCGCCGACGACGCCAAGATCGGGTATCCGCCGGCCCGGGTCTGGGGCTCGCCGACCACCTCGCTCTGGGCCTACCGGCTAGGCGCCCAGATGGCGAAGCGGCTGCTCTTCACCGGCGACTGCCTGACCGGGGCCGAGGCCGAGTCGCATGGGCTGGCGATCTCGTCGCATCCGGTCGACGAGCTCGACGACGCGGTCGAGGAGCTGGCCGCCCGTATCGCGAAGCTGCCGCTCAACCAGCTCCAGATGATGAAGCTGCTGGTCAACCAGTCGCTCTACGCGCAGGGCCTCCACCAGACCCAGATCATCGGCACGGTCTTCGACGGCATCACCCGCCACACGCCGGAGGGATACGCCTTCCAGCAGCGGGCGGCCGAGGCCGGGTTCAAGCAGGCGGTGCGGGAGCGCGACGAGCCGTTCGGGGACTTCGGCCTCTGAGGCTTCGGCTCAGTTCGCGAAGGCGACCACGATCACCGTGGCGATGCTGAGCAGGATCCCGCCGATCGCGAGGAAGCCGCCGCTGGCCGGGACCACAGGCTTGTCCGGGTCCGGATGGGCGGAGAGCTTGCCGCGCTGCACGCCGAAGAAGATCAGGCCCACGCCGAAGGCGCAGTAGGCGACGCCCAGGGCCACGTAGGGCCACTCGATCACCTTCTGGTCGAGCAGCGGCACGACCCTGGAGAGCCCGACCCCGACCGCGATCGAGGCCAGCCCGGTGCGCACCCAGGCCAGCTGCGTGCGCTCGCCGGCCAAGCGGGTTCTTGTGAGGTCGTTCTCCTCACGGGTGGGCATGGGCGCAATGCTATTCGGCCCTCGGCGTCGGTGGCGGATTCGGCGTGGGGACGTGCCGGAGGACGAGCAGGACCAGGGCCGGCAGGGAGGTCGCGGCGACCGGGATCCACAGCCACGGCTCGGTCGCGTCGCTGCCCGCGCCGAAGGTGTGGATCAGGCCGAGCAGCCAGAAGACGACGACGAAGCGATGAGCGACACGCCAGCGGGCGGGGCCGATCCAGCGCCGGAGGTAGTAGCTGAGCCCGAGCAGGGCCAGCCCGTAGCCGGCGATGATGCCGAGCCCGGTCCAGAAGGTCCGGTAGCCGAGCGTGAAGGGGATCGCGATCCCGCCGAGCCCGGGCCTGAGCCAGGGATCGGCCAGCAGCAGGGTGCCGTGCAGGCCGATCAGGGCGATCACGGCGAGCGAGAGCGCCTCGTGGACCGTCTTGCTCTCCAACCTGCGTCCGACCCGTCCCAGCTTGGTCCAGCGGCCGGACATCAGCCCGGCGGTGACGCTCAGGCCGGAGAGGATCACGGCGGCGATCCCGGCCGCGCGACTGAGATCCCAGAAGAGGTGGATGTCCGCGAGAACCGTCAAGGCGCGGCGTCGAACTCCGCGGTCTCGATCCGTCCGTCCCGGCCGACCACCACACCGCCGTCGGGCAGCCACTCGAAGGCGCGAGCGGCGCCGCTGAGCAGAGCCGCCTTGGCCCTGACCTCGGCCTCGAGCGCGGTCGGGGCGACCGCGGTCACCTGGACCACGTCGGTGTCGGACGGACGCCCGGTCCGAGGATCGATCAGGTGATGGGCCTCGCCCCGGTCGCCCCAGCTCCGGCGGGTGGTGCCGCTGGTCGCCACCGCGCCGTCGATGAGGGACCCGACGGCGATGACCGATCCGTCGCCGTCGGGCGAGGTGACGTCGATTCGTCGTGGAAGCCGGTTCGTGCCGCCGACCCGAAGGTCCCCGAGACAGTCGATTCCCCAGCTCGGTTGACGTTGGAGCAGCTCGGCGGCGAGATCGGCGGCTAGGCCCTTGCCGATCCCGCCCGAGTCGAGCCTGAGGCCCGGCGGGCGGATCAGCAGCGAGCGTTCGACGTCGACCGCGATGTCGAGCCAGCCGTCCTTCGGCTGGCCCGAGGGCGGACCGGCGTGCCAGGTCGCGGCCGCGTCGGGGTCGAAGGACTCGACGTAACCGGCCCGTTCGACCTCGTCGAGGAGGGTGGCGTCGACCAGGCCGCCGGTCATCGCGCCGGCCCAGTGGGCCGCCGCGGCGAAGACCAGCATGAGGTGGCCGACCGGGACCCGGTCCCGAGGGTCGCGGTTGACGCGGCAGAGCTCGCTGTCGGCCTCGAACCTGGTCAGCCGCCGGTGGAGGTCGAGCACCGATTCCCGTGCCCGAGCCGCGGCGTCGGGGTCGCCGCCTTCGGTGAGGATGCGAACCGTGCCGCCGAGCGCCGGGAAGCTGAGGGTGTCGAGGGCGACGGTCATGACTGGCTCGTCGTCATCGGGGTCGGCTGAGGCACCGCGACGACGCCCTGGCTCTCGCTCTCGTTCTCGTCGTCGAACTCGAACGAACTGCTCTGACCATCGCTGCTGGCCAGATCGCTCGTCCCGGCGGAGCTCTGCGTCTGCTGATCGGCAGATCGAGCTATCAGCAGACCGCCGAACAGCGCGGTCAGCGCCGTCGCCATGACCGCGACGCCACGGCGGATCGCGCCGACCTTCCGTTTCTTGGCTTCGATCCGGGCCTGGGCCCGGATCCGCTTGGCGAGTTTCTCGTCCATGAGGAGCAGAGTGATCCTCGCCTCTTGGAGCAGCGTGAAAGCAGCGTGAGAATCCTCTTAAAAAGCTGAAACGTCGGCCGATCGCGTCTACGATCGGCTGGTGAGGATCCTCGTCGTAGAAGACGAACGCGACATCGCCGACTTCGTCTCCCGCGGTCTGGAATCCGAGGGCTACGCGGTCACCTGGGCCGCTGACGGCATCCAGGGCGAGACCCTGGCCCGGACGGGGCGGTTCGACCTGATCCTGCTCGACGTGATGCTGCCCGGACGGGACGGGAACGAGCTGCTGCGGGACCTGCGCCGGGAGGACACGGAGACCCCGGTGATCATGCTGACCGCGCGGGGCGAGACCGCGGACAAGGTCCGGGGCCTGGACAACGGGGCGACCGACTACCTGACCAAGCCCTTCGCCTTCGAGGAGCTGGTCGCGCGCATCCGCGCCCATCTGCGGCAGAGCGGTCAGCGCTCGTCCACCCAGCTCGCCGCCGCCGGCATCGAGATGGACCTGCTGGCCAGGACCGTGGAGCGGGAGGGGCGCGAGATCGCCCTCTCGGCGAAAGAATTCGAGCTGCTGGCGTACCTGATCCGCCATCCCGGCCAGGTGATGTCGCGGGAACAGATCCTGAACGGGGTCTGGGGCTACGACCACGATCCGGGCACGAACATCGTCGGCGTCTACATCGCGTACCTGCGCCGCAAGCTCACGGCCGGCGGCCTCGACGACCCGATCGAGACGGTGCGTTCGGTCGGCTACCGGCTCAAGGTCAAGTGAGGCTGCCCAGGCCCGGCATCCGGGGCAGGCTCGCCGCCGCGATCGTCCTGGTCCTGCTGGTGGCGACCGGGGCCATGTACCTGGCGGTGTATCGCGGGACGGGATCGGAGCTGGAGAAGCGGACGGAGACCGATCTCGAACGGGAGGTGGAGCGGTTGGAGAGCCGTCTCTCGAGTGGGGCCGTTAGGACTCCTGAGGGGTACACGAAGAAGGCCCGCCGCCTGGTCCGGGACGAGTCCTTCGGCCCGAGCGCCCGGGTGGTGGCGATCGAGATCGAGGGTGGCGGGGTCGCCACCAACCAGCCGACTCTGCTCGGGCCGGGGCTGGAGGAGCATGAGGCGGGCGACGGCGGGTCGCACGACGGGCACGAGAAGGCGGAGAACGCAGCCCGGATACTCGAGGCCGAGCCTGGGCTCACGACGGTCGACGTCGACGACGTGGGGGAGGTGAAGCTGCTCACCTCCGAGACGACGCTGCCGGGCGGGGTCGGGGCCACGGTCCGGGTTGGACAGCCGCTCGCCCCGGTCGACACCGCCCTGTCCGGGCTCAGCGACACCTTCCTGCTGGTCGGGCTGATCACCCTGCTCGCCGGCGCGATCGCCAGCTGGCTGCTGGCCAGCACGATCGCCCGGCCGATGCGACGCATGGCGGCGGTGGCCGAGGGCGTCGACGGCGGCGATCTCTCGGCCCGGATCCCGCTGGAGGGGACTCGCGACGAGGCCCGGACCCTGGCCGAATCGTTCAACCGGATGCTGGATCGGCTCGAGGACGCCTTCGCCCGGCAGCGGGCCTTCATCGCCGACGCATCGCATGACCTCCGCACGCCGCTGACGGTGATCCGCGGGCAGATCGACGTGCTCGCGCGTGACGCGGATCCGACCCCGGAGGAGGTGGCGCGGGTGAGCGAGGCGGTCTCGCGGGCCACGACCCGGATGCAGCGCCTGGTCGACGACCTGCTGATCCTCGCCCGCACGGACTCGGAGAAGGGCCCGAGCACGGAGCGGGTCGAGCTGCGGCCGCTCCTCGTCGCCGAGGCGGAGTTGGCGCCTGGGCGGCGGGTCGAGGTGGGCGCGGTGACCTCGCGCCCGGTCGAGATCGACCGCGATCAGATGGCGCGGGCGCTCGCCAACCTGATCTCGAACGCGGTCGCGCATACCGAGGAGGACGGCGGGATCGAGATCTCCGCGGTGGAGGAGGGGGACCGGGTCTCGATCAGGGTCGACGACGACGGGCCCGGGGTGGCGCCCGGGGATCGAGACCGGATCTTCGATCGGTTCGTGCGGTTGGACGGGTCCCGTTCGACCGACTCGGGCGGGTCGGGCCTCGGCCTCGCCATAGTCAAGGCGATAGCCGAGGCCCATGGAGGAACCGTCTCCTGCGGCTCCTCTCCGCTCGGCGGGGCTCGCTTCGAGCTCAGGCTTCCTGCAGCGAGAGGGGCCTGATCGCGATCCCGATCACGGTCAGCTCGAGCAGCACCGAGATCACCCCGGAGAGCTCCCACTCGGCCTCGTGGAAGCCGGGCAGGCCGATGGTGCGGGAGAGGACGAAGCCGATCGCCATGCCGGCGCAGATCACTGCCGCGGCCAGCCAGGCGACCGCCTGGTCGCGGAGCCAGAGCCACGCCGCCAGGGCGATGGTGGAGAGCCCGCCGGCGATGAAGAGCAGACCGATGTAGGCCTGCTCGCCCATGTACTCGGGGGCGAGGATGAGGTGGATGATCCCGGTCAGGGCGAGTGCCCCGATGGCGATGTGTCTTGCGGTCGATCCGATCATGAAGTGCCTTTCTCTGGTGGGAAACACCTCGGCACTGTGAGGAGCCGGGATAAGAGCCCGGTGAGCCTTCGATTAGAAAGCTCTGATCCGGGTCAGGGGCCGGCGGTGGCCATCGCCCAGAGCCGGACCGTCGCGTAGCTGCGGTAGGGCGCCCAGGGCAGCGAGAGATCGGCTGCCTCCCGGGCGGATGCGTCCTCCAGGGCCCGGCGTAGCACCGCGTCGGCGGCCGGGAAGACGTCCGGCTCGCCCGCGGAACGGAGGGCCAGGCAGCTCACGGTCCACGGTCCCACCCCGGGCAGGGCGAGCAGGTCGGCTGCCTCGATGGGGACGCCGGGCTCGCTCGCGAACCCGTCGGCGAAATGGGTGGCCAACGCCTGGAGGGTGCGGGCCCGGGCGCCGGTGATGCCGAGGGTGGCGCGGAGGAGCTCGGTCGGCTCGGCGGCGAGCCGCTCGGGACGGGGGAAGGTGCGGAGCGGCCCGTCTCCCTCGCCGTAGGCCGCGACCAGCCGCCCGCCGAAGGTCCGGCCGGCCGCCAGCGAGACCTGCTGGCCGAGCACGATGAGGATCGCCGCCTCGAAGGCCTGCGGGTACCTGGTCACCCGGATCCCGGGACGGGCCCGGACCTGGGGCGCGAAGATGTCGCTGGAGGCCAGGTGGCGATCGACGGTGGCGATGTCGGTGCCCAGATCGAACCAGTGGCGGACCAACGGCTCGACCTCGGCCGCCGACGGGCCCTCGATCTCGGCCTCGACCCGGTCCGGGCGGAGCCGGACCCGGATCTCGACGGGACGGTCGCCGATCTGGACCAGGCGTCGGTGCGATGCATCGGCGACATCGGTCTCGGTCAGGCCGGGGATCTCGTGGCTGACCAGCGTGGCCAGCGTCGCCGCGACGTCGAAGGCTCCGTCGGCCGGGATCCGGAGGGCCCGGCTCAGAACAGCTTCCCGGCTTCGGCGCCGCTCGGCGCCTCCATGGTCAGCAATTGTCGCTTCAGCTCCAGGCCGCCGGCGTACCCGGTCAGGGAGCCGTCGGCGGCGATCACCCGGTGGCAGGGGATCAGGATGCTGATCGGGTTGTGGCCGACGGCGGCGCCGACCCGCCGGGCCTGGGCGGGAACTCCGACCTCGGCGGCCAGGGCGCCGTAGGTGGTCGTCTCGCCGTAGGGGATCTCGGCCAGGAGGCGCCAGATGCGTTCCTGGAACTCGTCGCCCTCGGTCTTCACAGGGGCGGTGAACTCGCTCAGCTCTCCGGCCGCGTAGGACTTCAGTTCGGCGTCGGCGAGCGAGAAGAGCGGGTCGTCGGCCACCGCGATCTCCGACCCGAACCCGGAACGGTCGGGGCGGGTCCAGTGCCCGGGAAAGTACAGCCCGGTGATCGCCTCGTCGGTGGCGACGATCGTCATCTCACCGAAGTGGTTGCTCAGCTTTGCGTGTCGGGTGTTCATGCGACTCCTTGGATTGTCCTTGCTTCAAGGACGTTCGGGCAGCCGGAAACGTGAGATCAGGCTTCGACCGGCTCCGCCGAGGCGGGAGGCCCCTGCGCTCCGGCCTCTTCCTCGGGCAGCGAGATCGCCAGCAGCATGCCGATGATCGAGAAGGCCGGGAGGGTGAAGAGGGCGGTGGTGATGCTGGTCTGGTCGGCCAGCAGCCCGAGGCCGGCGGCGAGCAGGCCGCCGAGGCCGATCGCCAGGCCGAAGGTGATCCCGGAGGCGAGGCCGGCCCGTCCGGGCAGGTAGGACTGCCCGATCACGACCGTGGTGGCGAAGGGCGCGTCGACCAGGAACCCGACCGCGACCAGGGCGATCAGGCAGCCGACCAGGCCGAGCTCGGGCAGCAGCAGGAGGACCAGGGTGAGGGGCACCATCATCCAGATCAGGACGAGGCGCTTGCCCCAGCGGTCGGCCCAGCGGCTGCCGATCAGGGTGCCCAGGGCGCCGGAGGCGAGCATCACGGTGAGCGCGATGCCGCCGACCGTCTTGCTGGCCCCGAGCTGATCGATCAGGTAGATGGGGATGAAGGCCTGGAGGGCGAAGAAGGCGACCGTCCGGGCGACCGCGGCGGCGGTGAGGCGGGTGAACGGGCCCCAGCGGGTGGGCCCGTGGGCCTCATGGTGATGCTCGGCATGCCGGTTCTCGCTGGCCTCGGAGAACTGGCCGCGGAGCTCGCGCAGCAGGACGACGCCGGCGACGAGTCCGGGGATCGCGAGCGCCGGGGTCGCGTCGAGGCCGAAGATGCCCACGGTGACCAGCACCGCGAGCGGGCCGACCGCGAAGCCGACGTTGCCGCCGACCGAGAAGTAGCTCATCCCCCTGGCGGTGCCTCGCGCGGCGCGGCCGGCGAGACGGGCCGCCTCTGGATGGAAGAGGGCGACGCCGAAGCCGCTGATCGCGAGCGCGCCGGCCAGGGCCGCATAGGACTGGCAGAACCCGACGGCGCCGACCCCGAGCCCGGCGATGACCACGCCGATCGGGGCGAGCAGGGGGAAGTCGAGCCGGTCGGACCAGATCCCGAACAGGGGCTGGATGACCGAGGAGGCGATGGTGGCCGCGGTGACCAGGAAGGTGGCGGAGGCGAGGTCGAGGCCCCGGTGGGCGATCAGGAAGGGCAGCAGAGCCGGGACCGCTCCCTGGCAGAGATCGGCGCAGCCATGGGCGAAGGAGACGGGCAGGATCGCGCGCCCGTTGATGCGGGGCGGCCCGGCCGCCCCGGCGACGGTCGCGGCGCGGCTCACTTGCTGACCCCGGCGACGAGCAGATCGACCACGCGCCCGCGGGCCGTCTCCTCGCTCCAGTGGTGGCCGATGCGCATGTGCTGGTAGGTCCAGCTGGTCGCGTTGAGCAGCAGCGTCGCGGTCTCGGCGGCGCCGGGGCCGCAGTCCAGGGTGCCCTCGCGCTCGCCGTCCTCGAGGATGCGCCTGACCGCGTCGATGAAGGCGCCCTTGGTCAGGACCTCGCCTTCGCCTTCCTCGTGGAAGACCGGGGCGATGTTGTCGCCCAGGGCCTCGAGCAGGCCGAGGTAGCGCTCGTCGACGCGGCAGACGCCTTCGAGGGCGGTCCGCAGGCGGTCCTTGGCGTCGCCGGGCGCCGTGAGGGCGGGGACGACGCATTCCTTGTGCTCCTCGGCCAGCAGCTGGGTGAGGGCGTCGCGAAGGTCGTCCTTGCTGATCCCGCGCCGGTGGAGGGTCATGCGGGAGAGCCCGGCGGCGGAGGCGAGCTCCTCGATGCTCAGCTCATGCCATCGGCGGTCACCGAGCCGGTCACGGATGAACTCCAGACGTTCTCTTTCGAGCAGGGCCTTCACTGTTACATCAGCGTAACAGAAGGTTACGGACGTGTCACAGGGATGCCGCAGGACGAGGCGGCTTCGATCATGCGCTCGTCATAGGTCAGCAGGGAGTTGAGATGGGGGCGGATCTCGATTGCGGTGGCGACGTGGATCGCGTCCAGCGATCGCACCGAGGCGGGGTCGATGCTGCGGGCACGGGCTCGGATGGAGCCGGTGAACGGGATCATGATCAGGCCGTCGAGGATTTCCCACGCCCGCCGGAGCAGTGCCGGTTCGTGGCGGCGGACCGCTCGCAACAGCTCGACCTCCACGATCTCGGACGAGGTCAGATGCAGTTCGCTGGCGGTGACGAGCTCACTCAGGTCGGCGGTCTCGGGCTCCGTCTTGACCAGCTTCACGAGCGCGGACGCGTCGACGTACAGGGCCGGTCCGAGATCGCTCAAAGGCGATCCTCACGTTGCTCTTCCAGGGCCTCGGAGAGTCCGTGGGGGCTCTCGGGCGACGCCGGGGCGGGAGGGTTGTGGCGAATGAACTCACGGATGTCCGACTTGGCCGCGCGAACATCGGGGACGGCCAGGAGCGCATCGATCGGAGACGGCTCCCGGCGCTGGAGTTGAAGGGCTCCCTCCATGGCCAGCTCGCGAAGCAAGGAAGCGCGGCTCCGGTGAGGGAGCCTCTCCGCCGCCGCTGCGAGGGCGTCAGAGAGCTCCGGGTCGACCACGACCGCGATCCGCTGGTGTTTGGTCGGCATCTTCCGAGTGTAACACTCCGGTGTGACTCCTGAGGTGGGTCGCCGACCGTGCTTGTCTTTCCGATGACCGTTGGGTATCGTCGGGAAGTGATGGGGAAGCTAGGGAGGATGGCTGGGGGATTCGCGGTGCTGCTGGCGATGGCGCTGCCGTCGCCCGCGTCGGCGGCCACCCAGACCTTCGACTACACCGGCGGAGCCCAGACCTGGACCGTTCCCTACGGCGTCACCTCGGCCACCTTCGATCTCTACGGCGCCGCGGGCAGGGGCTTCGGTCCCGGCAGCAGCGCCGTGGAAGGCAAGGGCGGTTGGGCCAACATCACCATGCCCGTGACGCCGAACACGCCGATCACCTTCATGGTCGGTGGGGTCGGATTCGCCAACGGCGGTGGTTTCAACGGCGGCGGCGACGGCGGCTACGGAGGCGGTGGCGCGACCGACATCCGGATCGGCGGGACCGAGCTCACGGACCGGGTGCTGGTGGCCGGCGGCGGTGGCGGCGGCGGGTTCAGCTGCCTCAACAACTCGGTGACCGTGATCGCGGTCGGAGGGTACGGCGGAGGTCTCGTCGGCGGCTCCGGCAACGACACCGGATGCTCGCCCTCCGGCAGCGGAGGCACACAGTCCTCCGGCGGATCACCCGGCGGCACGCTGGGCCAGGGAGGCTCAGGAGGACCGAGCGGCGGCGGGGGCGGCTACTACGGCGGGGGCGGCAGCATCCCCGGATACGGCAACGGCGGCCCCGGTGGCGGTGGTTCGAGCTACGGCCCACCCGGATTCCTCACCGCGGGCGGCGTCCGGACCGGCAACGGCACCGCGACCGTCAACTACAGCGTCACCCAGACCCAGCGGCTGAACGCATCGGCGGTCGGGGTGGGGGACGGCTACATCACCTCCTCACCGGCGGGCATCGACTGCCACACCGACTACAGCGACCGGGAGACCCAGAGCTGCTTCGCCGACTTCGGCGAGAACCAGCCGGTCACCATGACCGCCCATCCCGCGCCCGGCACCGTGTTCCAGCAGTGGATCCAGGGCTGCACCGGCAGCACCTCGCCCACCTGCACCACGACCCTGAGCGGCACCCGGATCGTCTCGGCCCGCTTCGCCTTCGGCCCGCGCAACCTGAGCGTCGAGAAGACCGGCAACGGCCAGGGCACCGTCACCTCGTCGGCCGCCGGCATCGACTGCGGGACCGACTGCCAGAGCGATCTCGCCTACGGCACAGAGGTGACCTTGAGCGCCGACCCCGCGGTCGGCTCCGACTTCACCGGCTGGGACGGGCCCTGTTCCGGGACCGGCACCTGCACGGTGACCATGGACCAGGTCCAGGAGGTGCAGGCGCAGTTCACCCTGGAGAAGCGGACCCTGAGCCTGGCCAAGTTCGAGAACGGGTCGGGCACGGTCGTCTCGGATCCGGCCGGCATCGACTATCCGGCCGGGATCACCTGCGGACCGGGCTGCGACTACGTGGAAGCCCAGTTCGACTACGGCACCGTGGTGACGCTGAAGCCGACCGGGGATCCCGGCTCCGACTTCACCGACTGGGGCGGGGCCTGCCAGGCCGTCCCGGCCTACGAGGACTGCCAGGTCACGATGGACCAGGACCGTTACGCGGAGGTCGAGTTCGTCCTCCAGAAGCGCACCCTCAACGTGACCAAGCAGGGCACGGGCAGCGGCACCGTGACCTCCTCGCCGGGCGGCATCAACTGCGGCCCGACCTGCAGCTCGAATCACGACTACGGCACCGTCGTCACCCTGACCGCGACGCCCGGGCCGAACTCTGAGTTCGCCGGCTGGAGCGGACCCTGCACCGGAACCTCGACCTGCACCGTGACCATGGACCAGGTCCGGGACGTGGTGGCCTCCTTCCCGCTGGAGAAACGTCACCTGGGGGTGTCCAGCTCCGGCAACGGTTCCGGGGCGGTGACCTCCGGCCCCGCCGGGATCGACTGCGGAACCACCTGCGGTGCCGACTTCGACTACGGGACGGCGGTGACGCTCACGGCCGACCCGGCCACGGGATCGGAGTTCGCCGGCTGGACCGGCGACTGCTCCGGGACCGGGCCTTGCACGGTCACCATGGACCAGGCACGGGCGACCGAGGCCACGTTCACGCTCGAGAAGCACGCGCTGACGGTGACCAGGCAAGGGAACGGGGGAGGCCTGGTCTCATCCGACCTCGGCGACGTCTGCGGCCCCGACTGTTCGCGCCAGTACGACTACGGCACCGTCGTGACCCTCACGGCGACCGCGGACCAGGACTCGGACTTCGTCGGCTGGGGCGGCGCCTGCTCCGGTTCCGAAGCCACCTGTGAGGTGACGGTCGACCAGGCCCGGGACGTCACGGCCACGTTCTCGCTTCAGAAGCGGATCCTGACCGTGACGAACGGAGGCAACGGGGCCGGCGCCGTCTCCTCGAGCCCATCGGGCATCGACTGCGGCGCCGAATGCTCATCCGCCTTCGACATCCACACCTCGGTGACCCTGACGGCCGAACCCGCCGCGGGCTCGAGCTTCACGGGATGGAGCGGCGCCTGCTCCGGCGCGGAGTCGTGCTCGGTGACGATGGACGAGGCTCGCTCGGTCGAGGCGACCTTCGCCGACGATCACCCGGGCCTCAGCGCCCTCCGAGTGACGCCGCGCAGGGCGAAGCGGGCCCGCGCCCTGCGGATCAGGTTGAAGCTGACCGAGCCCTCGACCGTCACGTTCCGCCTCAAGCAGCTGGGCAAGCGTTCCAGGGCGCGGGCGTTCAAGCGGCCGCTCGTGGCCGGCGCGAGCACTACCCGGATACCCGCCAAGATCCTCAAGCGCATGAGGCCGGGCCGCTACCGGCTCCAGGCTGTCGCCAAGGACCCGTTGGGCCAGGCGTCGAAGACCGTCCGCGCGACCTTCAAGCTGCGACCGCCCCACCGGCGCTGACGCTACCCGCCCGACCCTTCGGCCAGCGCGACGGTGGCCGCCAGGATGGTGGACGGATCGTCGAGTCGGTCCCCGTACAGGTCCCGGATCTGGCCCATGCGATACCTCACGGTCTGCGGGTGGATGTGCAGGGCCGAGGCGATCTCCTCGCGGCGCCCCTGGTGGAGAAGCCAGGCACGGAGCGTGTCGACCAGCTTCTCCCTGGTCGTGGCGCGGACCGCGTCGAGAGGGGAGAGGACCGATCGGCGGAGGTCGTCGAGCGCCTCCGCGTCGGCTCCGACCACCAGCTCGATCAGGAAGTCGTTGGCGTCCAGCAGGCGACCTCCGGGCCGGCGGATCTTCTGCGCCTTGAGGGCCCGCGTGTATGACGAGCCGGCCTCGTGCCAGGGCCGGGACGGGCCGATCACGCCGTCACGGTCCTCGAGCGTCTCCTTGATACGGCTTCTCTCGGCCGCGGTGGCGGGGACCAGCAGCAACAGGAAGTCCTCGCCCTCCAGGCCGGGAAGCTCACCGGGGACGACGAGGGAGCGGTTGTCGATCTTGCTCCGCACTCCCTGGGCGCTGCTCGCCCTCATCAGGACGGCGCAGAGGTTCTCGGGCGGGTCCCAGCCGGCGCGGTCGGCGTCCGCCTGGAGCGCCTCGACCGGCCCGCCGGTCAGGAGCTTCCGTCCGAGCTCCTCGAGCCGGCGGGTCCTCGATCTCTCGCTCGACTCTCGTTCGAAGGTGTAGCCGGCGACGCTCGAGGCGGAGAGCTCGTCGATGTAGGCGAAGATCAGCTCGGCGAAGCGGGAGAGGAGGTCGATGCCGATGCCGGCGCGGATCGAGACCCGCGACCACTCGCGCCAAGACGCGCGGGCGCCGATGCGGTAGGCGGACAGGAGCACGTCCATGGTGCGGCCGTTGCGGAACTCTCCCCGGCCCAGCGCGAAGGCGGCGTCGAGGACGGGCTGCAGCGGGGCGGCGGCGTCGTCGGAGCGCGAACCGGAGGCGATGAGCAGGAAGCCCTTGAGCGCCAGCTCGACCTGCCTGTCGAGGGTGGCTCCCTCCGGTCCTCGCATCTCGTTGTAGGCCGGAACCTCGTCGATCACGGCCGAGGCGGCCGACCTCGCCACGGTCGGCAGTTCGGCGCGCAGCGTCTCCATGACGGCATCGGGAACGGTCAAAGATGAATCGGACATCGGCCGATACTACTCCGAAAACTGTTCTTTATGAATAAAAACAACGATCAAGTTTCGACCGATACCGGCAAGATAGTTCTCTTCGCATAAGGCAGTCTGTGGCTCATGCCAGTCCAGATGCCCGTCCGCTCAGCGATGTCCGCCGTCCGTGGGCGAGCGATGAGGGTCGCCGAGATGGTCGCGACCCCGCTCCTTCCCGCCGACTACATCGACCTCGTCGATCCGCTGGCGTCCTCCGCCGACCTGCGCGGCAGGATCGTCTCGGTACTGCCGGAGACCCAGGACTCGGCGACACTGGTGATCGAACCGGGGCGGGGTTGGAAAGGGCATGTCCCCGGCCAGTACGTCCGGCTCGGGGTCGACGTCCGCGGGGTCCGTCAGTGGCGGGCCTACTCGCTCACT
This sequence comes from Solirubrobacterales bacterium, assembly GCA_017304845.1. Lineage (GTDB taxonomy): Bacteria > Actinomycetota > Thermoleophilia > Solirubrobacterales > 70-9 > 67-14. The sequence continues at coordinate 16,593 of JAFKLL010000023.1, read as the reverse complement.
TCGTCCCCCGACCGCGAGGACGGCAGGATCTCGATCACCGTCAAGGCGATCGAGGACGGCCTGGTCAGCAACCACCTCGTCCACGAGGTGCCGACCGGCACGATCGTCCACCTCGACCAGGCCTGCGGCGAGTTCACGCTTGGAGCGACCCGCCGGGAGCGGGCGCTCTTCCTCACGGCCGGCAGCGGCATCACGCCCGTCATGGGGATGCTGCGCGGCGCGGCCGACCTGCTCGACGACGTGGTCCTGATCCACTCCGCACCGACCGGGCGCGACGTCGTCTTCGGACGGGAGCTGCGGGCGTTGGCCGAGGAAGGCCGGATCGAGCTGGTCGAGCTCCACACCGACGAGGTCGGCATGCTGAACCCGGCCAACCTGGGCGCCATGGTCCCGGACCTGGACCGGCGCGAGATCTGGGCCTGCGGCCCGACCGGGATGCTCGACTCGATCGAGAGCCACCTGGACGAGATCGGGCTGCGCCACCGACTCCACACGGAACGGTTCCGTCCCAGCGTCGTCGTCACCGGCGACGGCGGCACGGTCACCTTCACCGAGACCGATGCGACGGTCGAGGCCGACGGCGCGACGCCGATCCTCGACGTGGGGGAGGAGGCCGGCGTCCTGATGCCCTCCGGCTGCCGCATGGGCATCTGCTTCGGCTGCGTCTCGCCGCTGCGCGAGGGCGCGGTCCGCGATCTCCGAAACGGCGAGATCACCACCGCCACCGACGGCGAGGAAGTCCTGATCCAGACCTGCGTGTCGGCGGCTGCCGGCAACTGCCAAATCGAACGTTGAGGAACGAATGACCGCGATTCAGAAAGACCCCGAGAACCCCCTCGCTCACCTCTCCCGGGAGGACATCGAGCAGATCGGCCGTGAGCTCGACGCGATCCGGCAGGAGGTGCTGGACACCAGGGGCGAGGAGGACGCCGCTTACATCCGCAAGGTGATCGACTCGCAGCGCAAGCTCGAGCTCGGCAGCCGCGGCGTGCTGCTCTTCTCGCTGTTCCCGCCGGCCTGGCTGGTCGGGACCGCGGGCCTGACGGTCGCGAAGATCCTCGAGAACATGGAGATCGGGCACAACGTCATGCACGGTCAGTGGGACTGGATGAGGGACCCGAAGATCCACTCGACCACCTGGGAGTGGGACAACGCCTCGCCCGCCGACCTCTGGAAGCACTCCCACAACGAGATCCACCACACGTACACGAACGTGATCGGCAAGGACCACGATCTGGGCTACGGGATCATGCGCGTCGATGAGGATCAGCGCTGGGTCCCGTTCTACCTGGGCCAGCCGGCCTGGAACCTGATCAACGCCTTCCTCTTCGAGTACAGCATCGCCGCCTACGACCTCCAGCTCGGCAAGAACTGGAAGGGCCGCAAGGAGAACCCGGAGTTCCAGCTCAAGGCGAAGCAGGTCATGAAGAAGATCCGGGCTCAGATGAAGAAGGACTACGTGGTCCACCCGCTGCTCTCGGGGCCGTCGGCGCCGACCACGTTCATGGCGAACGTGACGGCGAACCTCGCCCGGAACCTCTGGACCCACTCGGTGATCATGTGCGGCCACTTCCCCGAGGGCGTCGCCACCTTCGAGAAGACCTCGATCGACGGGGAGACCAGGGCCGACTGGTACGTCCGGCAGATGCTCGGCGCCGCGAACATCTCGGGCTCTCCGGCGATGCACATGATGACCGGGAACCTCTCTTTCCAGATCGAGCATCACCTCTTCCCGGACCTGCCCAGCAACAGGTACCAGGAGATCTCCCCGCAGGTCAAGGAGATCTTCGAGCGCTACGACCTGCCCTACGCCGAAGGGCCGCTGCCGAAGCAGGTCGCCTCGGCCTGGAAGAAGGTCATCCGCCTCTCGCTCCCGAACGACTTCGGGGACCAGGTCACGTCCGTGCCGGGCGGCATCGCCAGGTCCGCGGCATCGACCGCGGGCGGTCTGCTCGGCAAGGCGAAGAACTTCCTGCGGCCGTCCAAGGACTCGAGCGACGACACGCTCGCCGAGGTGACCGAGCTGACCTCAGCCGGCGAGCGTATGGCCGCCTGACCAACGTCTCCTCAGGTAGAGCGAGACATAGACCAGGCCGACCAGGACCGGCACCTCGACCAGCGGCCCGACCACGCCGGCCAGGGCCTCTCCCGAGCTGGCCCCGAAGACCCCGATCGCGACGGCGATCGCCAGCTCGAAGTTGTTGGAGGCGGCGGTGAAGGCGAGGGTCGCGGTGCGTTCGTAGCCGAGGCTCATGACCCAGCCAGCCCAGAACGAGACCGCGAACATCAGCCCGAAGTAGATGAGCAGAGGCAGCGCGATCCGGGCCACGTCGAGCGGGTCCTCGGTGATCGCGTCACCCTGGATCGCGAACAGCAGGACGATCGTGAAGAGCAGGCCGTAGAGGGCGAATGGCCCGATGCGCGGCAGGAACCGGGTCTCGTACCACTCGGCGCCGCGCCGCCGGATGCCGACGAGGCGGGTGACATACCCGGCCAGCAGCGGTATGCCGAGGAAGATCAGCGTGGTCCGCGCGATCTCCCAGATCGAGACCTCGAACCCCTGGCTTTCCAGGCCGAGCAGGTCGGGGAGGGCGGTGAGGTAGAACCAGCCGAGCAGGCTGTAGGCCACGATCTGAAAGAGCGAGTTGATCGCGACCAGCAGGGCGGTCGCCTCGCGGTCGGCGCAGGCCAGGTCGCTCCAGATCAGGACCATGGCGATGCAGCGGGCCAGGCCCACGATGATCAGGCCGGTGCGGAACTCGGGTTGGTCGGCGAGGAAGATCCAGGCGAGGGTGAACATCAGCAGCGGCCCGACCACCCAGTTGAGGATCAGCGAGCTGGCCATCAGGCGCCGTTCGCCGCCGAGGTGGCCGAGCTCCTCGTACCGGACCTTGGCCAGGACCGGGTACATCATGAGGATCAGGCCGAGCGCGATGGGGAGGGAGATGGTGCCGATGCGAAGCGAGTCGAGCGCCGACTCGATCCCGGGCAGGAACGAGCCGAGCGCAAGGCCGCCGGCCATCGCGAGGGCGATCCAGAGGGGGAGGTAGCGGTCGAGCGTGCTGAGTCGCGTCATGCGCCGTCCGGCGGATCGAGCTCGGCGATCAATCCCTCGATCCGTTCGCCGATCTGGTCGCGGACCCTCCGGACCTCGTCGAGCGGCCGGCCGGCCGGGTCGTCGAGGTTCCAGTCGACGTACCGCTTGCCGGGGATGTAGGGGCAGGCGTCGCCGCAACCCATGGTCACCACGATGTCGGCCCACTCGGCGAGGTCGCGGGTCAGCTCGGTCGGGCGCTCGCCGGCGAGGTCGATTCCGATCTCGTCCATCGCCGCGATCACCTCGGGATGAACCGCGTCGGCGGGCGTCGTGCCGGCGGAGCGGGACTGGTGCCGGCCGTCGGCGACGGCGCGGTCGAACAGTGCCCGGCTGATCTGGGATCGACCCGCGTTCTGCAGGCAGACGAAGAGGACGCGGCTCAACTCTTTGCTCCGATCAGTTCCATCGAAGGTGACCGTATCAATTGACAAGTGTCGATGGAACTGATTTGATGGATTTCGATGAGCTCCGAATTGACCCTCACCCCGAAGCAGAAGAGCCCCAACGGCCAACCCTGCTGCGAGCCGGTCGTCTACCCGGACGTCGAGCGCGCTCAGGCCGAGCGCATGGCGAAGATCGCCAAGGCGCTGGGAGACCCGATCCGGCTGACCCTGATCGACGTCCTGCGCAAGCACGCCGGCAAGGTCTGCGTCTGCGAGCTGGTGCCACTCTTCGACGTGAGCCAGTCGACGCTGTCGCATCACCTCAAGAAGCTGCGCGACGCGGGGATCGTCGACTCGGAGAGGCAGGGGCTGTGGGCCTACTACTACGTCAACCCGGAGGAACTCGAGGAATTGAGCGCATGGCTGAGCTAGAGATCCAACTCAACGACCCGCAGACGCTCTACCGACGGTGGGAGGACTCGCAGTGGAACCCGTTCACCGTCGACCTGGGCCGCGACCAGGAGCAGTGGGCCGAGATGAGGGAGGGCGACCGGGGGCTGATCTACTGGGTCCTCTCGTCCCTGATGGTCGCCGAGGAGAGGATCACGACGAAGTTCTCGGGCTTGGTCGGCGCCCATGGCTCCGAGGAGGAGGCGAGCTTCCTGGCCACCCAGCAGGTGGACGAGGCTCGTCACATGCAGTTCTACGCCCGGTTCCAGGACGAGGTGATCGCCGACCCGGCGACCGTCGCCGCTCACGTGGAGCGGTCCCGCGCACAGGTCTCGCCGGCGTTCCGGCAGATATTCGACGTCGAGCTCGTGTCCGCGCATGAGCGGCTCGTCGCCAACCCCGACGATCTCGCGTCGAAGGTGCGTTTCGTGACGCTCTACCACCTGATCCTCGAGGGCACCCTCGGGTTGACGACCTTCCGGTTCGTCACCGACTACCTGAAGGAGCACCGGATGCTTCCCGGGTTCGTCGACGGGTACTCGAAGATCCATCACGACGAGACCCGCCACATCGGCTACGGCGTCTGGTTCCTCCGCGAGGCGGTCAAAGAGTCGCCGGGGGTCGCGCCGGACAGCATCCGGGAGATGCTGAGAACGCTCCTGCCGTCCGTGGCCGAGTCCCTCTCGCCGTCATCTGAGCCTGACGGGCCGGACCTCGACGCGCTCGGGGTCAGCGGCGAGGAGATCCGAGACTTCGCTCTCGGCGGCCTGACCAGACGCCTGGAGATCGTCGGCGTCCCGTTGGAGACGGTCTTCTAGGTCAGCGCCTCGGCTTGATCTTCTTGACCGTCCACACATAGCGGGCGGGTGACCTGTCCGCGTTGCCCCGGTAGATCGAGACGACCTGGAAGCGGTGCTTCCCCGGGCCGACTCTCCTCTTGTACGGCGAGGCGCAGGCCGAGAAACGCCGGCCGTCCAGTCGGCACCTGAACTTGGAGCCGACTGGTCCCGTGGACCTGAAGGCGATGGAGATCGTCGCCTTGCCGCTCTTCGTCTTGATCAGCTTCCTGGGGCCCCGTGTGATCTTCGTCTCGGGGGTGGGGGATGCTGACGGGTACTCGAGGCGAAGGCGCAGGGTGAAGGTCGAGTCGGCGCTGCCGTAGAACTCTCCGGGCCCGCTGATCGCCGAGTTGGCGTTGTGGCCGACGATGGTGAAATCGCAGAACGAGGGGGAGCAGGAGTCCTTGGTCGTCGTCAGGCCTCCTTCGCCCGGAGCCCATGAGCCGACGCCGTCCTCGGGGGTGTCCGGCGACGAGACGGTCGAGATTCGCGTCACCCGGGTAGAGGTGTCGATCGCCGCGTTGCTGCAGGTCTCCACCCACGGATCCTCGTGCTCGGTGGCCAGGGTCACGGCGGGATTCCCGGACGACGAGGACGTTCCCGACTGGTAGAAGCCGTCGATGCCGACCTCGAGCTTCGGGCTCTTCGTGGTCGTGCGGCTCCCGGTGCAGTGCTCGAAGTCGTTGTAGGTCTCGGTGCCTTCGGCCTTCGCGGTGATGACCTCTCCGGAGAGGGTCACGACGGTCGGGTTCCGCGTGATCGTGATCTCGGGCATCGGCGCATCGGCCGACGAGTCGACGATGCCGCCGGACAGGGAGTGGCTCCAGGTCTCGGTCGACAGCACGCCCGGGAAGCCGCTGAGGTTCGTGTACTGGGACGAGATGGAGCGGGAGGCGGCGACATCGAGACCCAGAACCCGCGCTTTGACCTGGGGGTTCTCGATGTCCTCGATGGTCCTGCTGAATGCGCTCGCGCTGCCGGCGCCCAGCGTCGCGATCATCAGGAGCTCCAGGGCCAGCGCCACCAGAAGCAACTGGCGACCAACCTTCCATGGCCTATCCGCGTGACGAATCATTCAACTCTCCCGTTCGTTTGTCTCGACCAGACTATCGCCGAGGGGTTGATAGCTTCTCTCGTTCGCGCAGGGAAATCGAAAGGGAGCAAGCATGAAGCGATTGATGTTGGGGTTCACGATGGCCGTTCTCGGGGTGGCGCTGTTCGCTCCCGCCGCAGAGGCGGCGCCGACACTGACCATGCACGAGGCCAAGATGGCTGTCATGCAGGGTGGCTACGGCGGGACTTACTACGGAGGAATCGCCCGGAAATGCTCCAGGCTCGCGTCGAACCGGATCAGGTGCTCGGTCGTGTTCACCACTGAGATGGGCTTGAAGCTGAGGACGTGCCGTAGCCGGGTCGAGGTGGTCGAGAACGCCGAGATCAAGGTGCGCACCCTCCGCAAGGCCTGTCGGGATCGCAAGGCTCCTTACCTGACCTGGGAACGGGCCAGCCGCGCCGCCGCGAAGGCGATGGATCCGATGGCCACGCATCCCAACTACGAGATGGGATTCGGCGGCGGCAGCATCGGAAAGAACAAGTACATCTTCCAGGCCGTCTGGGTGACGGAGCGGGATCAGACCTGCCTCCAGACCGCCAACGTCCGACTGGTGAAGAAGAAGATTCGCGTCACCGTCAGCGAGATCGCCTGCGTCGACGAACCTGAATGGCCGTAGGCCTGGCCTGGCCCGGCAACTGACGAGCCTATATACGCGTGGAGGTACGTGTCGCTTGTGAAACATCACTGGAATGACAAATCATCGTCATTCACCGAGATGTAGGAGCACCCTCCCTATGAACTACAGATAGACAAAGGTAGGATCAGGTGATAGCCTGATCCTGCGTGGCGGGCCTCCGCGTTGCATGGCACATTCTGGTAACAGCAAAGGAGATGCAGATGCACCGTGGTGCTCGAATCGCAACGGTAGCTGTGGTCGGCTTGATAGCGGCAAGTCCGGTTGGTTACGCTATCGGAAGTCAGCAAGGCAATGATAGTGCCGATTCGACGCAGGAACTCAAAGTAGGGAACGACGCAACTTACGCGGTCATCCCCCCGGCGCCGATCTCGGAGACGTTGGTCGAGATGTGTCGCGAGAAACTCTCGAAGGATCCCGACAACGCCTGCCGTGTCCTTCTCGCTATTGGGGAGAAACGTCAGCAAGGTAAGCTTCCGCCCGGCGAGTACACCAAGAAAGAGCTCGAATCCGTACTCGGCACGGATGTTCCGTGAGCCGTGAGTCAAGGACTACGGGGATTTCATGATGAACACTGCTGGAAGCATCAAATCCATTGTCAGTTCACGTTTGATATTGATAGCGACCTTCGCGGTCGCCGTGGCGGTCGGTTTCTACGTCTCTTACGCGTGGGCCGCGACAGTCAATTGCTCGTCGTCGAACCCGTGTGTTGGTACCAACGGAGACGACACGATCAACGGCACTAACGGGTATAACATAATCTACGGATTGGCTGGCAACGACGTTATTGGCGCGGGCAGCGGCAATGATGAAGTTTACGCTCACGGTGGCGCTGATGACGTCTACGGCGGCCCGGGCAGCGATGAAGTTCACGGCGGCCCAGGCGATGATTTTGCGCTCTATGGCGTCGGTGTCTACGGCAATGCCGGTGATGACTGGGTCTACGGCGATGATGGGTTGGACAGCCTCTACGGCAACGCCGGCAGCGACGGTTTGTTTGGCGGGAACCAGGATGATCTCCTTCACGCTGAGGACGGCGAGCAAGATTGGCTCGACGGAGGCGCCGGTTCCAACGTCTGCTGGTACGACAATGGGTTGGACGTCGTCGTCCGCTGTCAAACGAAGGGTTGACCCATACCTCCAGGAGCCAAGTTCACCCGGGTTTTTGCGCTTGTGGCGGGGGCGATGGCCCTCGCCATCTTCGCCTGCCCGATCGGGAGCGCCTCGGCTGGCGAGTATGAGGTCTGGTCCTGCCGCGGCCCGGACGGACAGCCGCTCAGCACCGACGCCTGGGACGCGCGCCTCGGCAACGCCGGGCCCACCGACGCGACGCTGACCGACACCTGCGCGACTGGCGGCTCGGCCTTTCTCAGCATGAACCCGGCCGGTGTCGGCACGCCGAGGCCTCGTCTCGACTTCGTCTTCGACTTGCCCAGGGGCGCCAAGATCACCAGCTTCAGCCTGCTCCGCGGCCTCCGGGCGACGTCGGGGATCCCAGGCTCGAACTTCGTCGCCGCGGTGCGGGAGGTGACCGGCACCACCAACGACGACTGGGGCTGCGCGTCGACTCTGCTGCTGCCGAACTTCAACTGCAGCACGGAAGGGTCGATGACCGACCCCGACGATCCCGGCAATGTGTGGGCAAAGACCGGGCTCCTGCTCGACGGGCTCGAGCTGTACGTCTCCTGCTCGGGCAACCCCGGCTGCCCGGCCTCCATGCAGGCATACGCGGCGGATGCTGCTCTTTTCCAGTCGAGGGTCGCGATCGAGGACAACGACCCACCAACCCTGGCCACGGTCGGCGGGGCGCTGGCCGGCGGCGGCCCGGTCTACGGCGAGACGGACCTCTATGTCGGTGCGACCGATCAGAACGCCGGCGTGTCCTCCTTCGCCTTGGAGATCGACGGCCAGCCCTACCAGACGCTCCAGGTCGGCTCCGGCACCTGCTCGCAGCCGTACACGGTGGCGAGGCCCTGTCCGTTCGACACCGGCCGCGTCTTCACGATCGACGCCTCGGCCCTGTCGGAGGGGAGTCACGTGGCCAGTGGCGCGGTCACCGACGCCGCCGGCAATCAGACGCCGTTCGGGCCGATCAATTTCACGGTTGAGAATCCCGGTCAGCCGCCTCAAAACGGCTCTCCGGCCGTCGTCAAGCCGCTGCTCGAGGTGGACAAGGACCTCTTCTGGCACCGTCCCGGCAAACGGGTCGCGGTCACCGGCGCCCTGACCACAGAGGGCGGCGTTCCGATCGGGAGCGCCAAGTTGGAGGTAGAGCTCAACCTGCTCACTTCGAATGGCACCAGGGTCCTTGAGCGACCGCCGGTGACCACTGACGCCGGCGGAAAGTTCCGCGTGGAGCTCGGTGGGCAGGGGTCGCGCAACGTCACGCTCTCCTTCGCGCCCGGCGAAGACCGGGCGGTGACCGCCCGCGCGGCAGCTCTCGCGATGACCCGGCTCAAGACCAAGCTCAAGATCAGGCCACGTAAAGTCAGGATCGGGAAGGGAGTCAAGTTCAGGGGCCGGCTGGTCGGTGCGGGGCCGGCCGAGCGCCGGATCCCGGTTTTGATCCAGGCCCGATCGGCCGGAAGATGGAAGACGGTCGGCACGACGGTCACGAGGCGCCACGGCACGTTCACATGGCCGTACCGCTTTCAGTACGTGAAGCGTGACGCGCTCTTCTCGTTCCGTGCCGTGATTCAGGGAACGCCGGGTTGGCCCTGGCCCGTGACGACCAGTCCGGTGCGCAAGGTGCGAATCAGCGTGGGCGGCCGATGATGTGAAGCGACGCTTTGTTGACAGTTAGAGCGTCGAAATACCGTCAGCTCGCTGGCGCACATCAGTCGCGGAGCCAAGTTCCGACGCCAAGAGTTCGAGGGTCGCGGGTCGCGACAAAAACCGCTCAAGCAGGGCCAATCGAGACGCAATCGAGAGTTTGAAACCTAGGGGCCGATGTTGACTGCAGCCGCTAGGCTGGCGCCATGTCGCGGAGCCAGCCCTACTCGACCTACGCATCTCCAATCGAATCCCGTCGCTCGAGGGTTCTTAGATGAGCACCATCAACCAAACGGAGCTTGCAGAGCTGCTTTCGCCGGGCGATGTGGAGGGTGCTTCAAACGCAGACAAGGGGCGGAGTCTTGAGAGTGCCCTTCGATATGCCTTCGAGTGCATTCCCGGCGTGGACTGCCTGATGCAGAATCAAAAGAACAGCTTCGAAACGGAAGAAGTCGACTTGATCTTCTCCAACGTTGCCCACGAGGATGGTCTCTTGCGATTCGAGACTGAATTTCTCGTCGAGGCCAAGAATTGGTCAAACAAAGTTGGGGCAATCGAGATCAACTGGTTTAGTACCAAGATGCGCAGGAGAAATAGGAAGACCGGAGTCCTCGTTGCGGCGTCGGGAATCACGGGACACACAGAACGAATGACGGCAGCGAGGCAAGAGCTTGTCTCGTCGCTACAGGAAGGTCAAGAGGTGATCGTCCTAACCCGGGAGGAACTTGAGGGTGTTTCGTCTGGCAAAAGGCTGGCTGAGCTTCTCCTCCAGAAGCGAGACCACCTAGTCAGTCGAACCGAGCTCTACGTCGCCGATCCGGCCGATCTAAAGAGCAGGCGAGGCTTCATTACGTTTGGCTCCGATGCGTTTGTCCAGATCATGAGGAGCGAACGACTGGCGAAACTGGAGGAAGCCAAGAAGGTGGAGTCTGCGCTGCCTCCCGGAACTAGTGAGAGGGTTGAGGCGCTCCGTCAAGGACTCAACGAGGTGAAGGCTCTCAACGAAAGATCTCGGAGCGATTCGAGCTTTGATCCTCTCGGGCAAGAGCTTCGGGTGTCTCTTCTAAACGTTCTCGGAATCTTGGCAGCCTGGCTAGCGGACTTGGGGGTAGACGATCCTTCGACCATCTTGACCCACCAGAATCTGTCTGGATTGGAAAAGCTGGATCCGGTCGTTGGATCCAAGCTCTGGACTCTCTTGGCGGACTACTACGTCGATGAGTTGCCGAAGGACAAAGAACCAGATGTATTCGAAATGAAGAACCTGTTCTCGCTGTCCACCCTGGTTGTTGAGGGGATCGTGAGAATTGACGACTATGTGCCCGACGATTGGGAAGCAGAGTAGAACGCTTTCCGCCGTGCCTGAGCAAAGCGGCCTGCGTTGAGAGTGGCGAACTGCACGTCAATCTCTCATCGGTGATCGAAACGATCAGCCAAGAAAGCCACGCTGCCGTCCAGGTAGGCGAATTCTTGCGACCTCGTCGAGCATTTTCCCATCAAGAACCTCGTTTGTACGCAGCCGAACGGCGCAGCCTCGTCTGCCGGCTCAACAAGCGCTGTCTCTCATGAGTTTGCTTCAAGTTCGTTCCAGATTAGATTCAGTTCAGGGGCAATTGACCCGAGGATGGCATCGATGGCGATCTCCTTTGCCGGAGATTCATTGGACATCGCCTCCTCGCGAAACAGGTATAGGAACGCGACACACTTCGCGGGCAGCTTTCGGAGATCTCCCGGGAGAGTGTTGGATCTAGCTAGCGGACCGTCATCGGATTCGAGGATCTGATCGACGAATTCGCCATAAGACTCGCGCAAGAACTGGGCCGAGGCAGCATTCGCATCGAGTTCCAAAGGTTGAAGGGAGTAGTAGGGGGCAGAGTTGGCCAATCCACCCACCCTCAACCTGAGGACCCTGTCAGTCAGGTCGCCCAACATCAGGATCTGATTCCCGAGAGCGTCGTACTGTTCACCGTGTCTGATTTCGTGCCGAAGTCGCCCCGCGAATACTGCCTCAGAAGCGTCCCCCACCGGCGCGTAGGTCAAGACACGATGCTTGGTCAACGACGCTGGATCTTCGAGTGCGTCCAGGACCTTCGAATTCAAGATCGGGCTATCCAGCATCTCGATTTTCAGATGAGGAGGGAACCAGTGCGCCTTCTCGCCGTGCTCAGGTTCAGCCTCTTCATTCAAGAAGAGGCTGAACCTGCTCGGATCGGCTTTCGCATGTGACAAGGCCCGGTCCCAATGGTCCTTGAAAGATTCAAGGGGCATCTGGACATCCTCCAAAAAGAGCTGGTCTGGCTGGGTTTAGAGTCCGAGAATCGCGCGAATCACGGCACCGGTCACTCCTCCGACGGTGGCTACGGCAAGGTCTCCAGTTCGGACCTTTTCGGCGAGTTGGCGCAGCCGGTTCTTCTCGTCCTCGTCCTCGATGTTCTCGGCCGTTTGAGTCAGGAAGGTGGCTGGATCGCCGCTAGCCATTCGTCCGCGGGAGGAGGGGTAGAACTGGTTTTCGCCGTCCCAGCCGATGAGGTCTAGGTCATGGAGCTGGCGTAGGTCGTGCATGCGAACCACGTCGGGTTCAATGGGCCACCCCGGATGACGAATGACATCGACCTGGTTGGTTCGGAGGATCAATAGCGGTGTGGAAGGGTCTTTCTTGAACGCTTCCACTATCGCGTCGAGAATTACGCCGAGCCGTGAGTCGACATCCATTAGGGCTTCTGCTCTTTGCTTGGCTGCGTCGTCAGCGAGTAGATCTCGTGCTGATGCGGATGGCCAAAATCTCCAGTCCGGGGCGGCGGACCGATCGGTCTCCAGCCAGTTTCGATTTACGAGGCTTCTGATCTCGCTTTTCGTGGGCCGTTCGACGTCTGGCGGCCAGTTAGCGTCGTTCAGGTGATCTTCACCCACTCTTACGTCAAACATTCGGTCGCCTTCGGAAAGCCCGTGAAGCGTCTCCAGGATCTCGAGGTCCCTAGCGCTCAGTTCCGCCATACAACCAATCGTACTGCCGAAAGTTCACTGGCATGAATGGGCTGACAGGCCAGGTTCTAGAAGCCCCGACTACCGTGCCAGCAACTACGAAGACAGGAGCGTCATTCTTGGCCGGTTGGGTCCGCAGAGGAAAGGGCCGCGATGTCTGGAGCACCGAGGAAATCCTCGACGCAATTCGCGACCATCACAAACAGTTCGGGTCGTCGCCGCGGTGCGGAGAGTGGACGTGGGCGGCTAGAAACTATCCCTCGGCATCCACCGTGCTCATCCGTTTTGGGAGTTGGAACGAGGCACTCCTCAAGGCCGGGTTCCGAAGATCCCCGAGCGACGGTTCTGGAGCAGAGGCGAGGTTGTTGATGCTTTGCGAGCTGACGCGGAGACTCGGGGGCACACCGCGACGAGTCGCGACTGGCATCTCGCATCGGAAGACCATCCATGTAGTCAGACCCTGAGAAGGCTGTTCGGGTCTTTCGATGCCGCAGTTCGAGAAGCCGGTCTGGCCCCGCCACCGCAACGTTGCTATCCCAAGAAGGAAACAACCGAGGACGAGATAACGTCGGCGCTTCGTGCCGAGATGGTCAGAACCGGGACAACGCCGATGTCCGCTGCTTGGTCCAGCATGGATGGCACTCGTCCAAGCTACGACTCGATCCTGGGCGTTTTCGGTTCGTGGCGAGCTGCTCTGATTGCTGCAGGTATCGACGAACGAGAATTGTCATCTGCTGGCCGTGGACTCGGCTGGACTCGCCCGAAGATATTGGCGGCATTAGTCAACCAAGCGACTCTCACTGACTCGCCTCCGGCAAAGAAGAAATGGAGAAGAGGATCCTCAGGAGAGCATCAAACGAGGCCACGGTCCGAGCGACCTTCGGGAGTTGGTCCAGCGGACTAGAAGCAGCCGGGATCAGCGACTCCAGTCCCGGGGAAGCGACGAGCAACCGCTATTCCCTGACTACGCCTCTCAGTCGCGCCGATTCGCGTTTGAATCCACTCCAGGTACTTAGTCTTGCCATACGCCGTGGCTGTCGCTTAGCCCGTCAGTCCAGGTACGGGCCTAGGACCTTCATGCAGTTGTCCCACACGGCTTGCTGGTTTTCGGGGGAGTAGTGGTGTTGGTGTTGCCGGTCTCGTCGCCGAGCTGCTGTTGTACGGCCAGGGTCTTCTGCCGGTTGCGGCCGTGAAGGATCACGGCGTGTCCCTGGGTGAGGACCGCTTCAGGACCCGGGTCCTGGTCGGTGGCAAGTCCGCAGGCTTCATCACCGTGAGGCGAGTCGGCCGTTTCGAGTAGCCGGAGACTCACTCCGGTACTGGGGCGGCCTGAAGAAACCAACTCCTTCAGGCCGCCCCGAACACCGGTCATCTCGCCCGTCTCGCTACGGACGATACGGCACAGAACTTGCTCCGTTCCGGCGGCTATGCTCATCCAATGAAACCGTTGGTGGGAGAGGGACGCGAACCCCTGCTGGTCATGTTCGCGCTCTGGATCCTGGCCTTGCCCGTGGTGGTTTTGTCCGGGCTGCCCACATGGGTTGGCTACACAGTTGGGGGCGTAGTTCTCATTGGGGGCACCGGTGAGGCCTTGCGACGAATCGAACGCTCCCACGAAAGCAGGTAAGAGTCCGCGATGGGGGTGAGGGACCGTCAACCGCCCCCTGACGGGTCCCCGTCGACCAAGTACCCGGAGCTTGCCGGCAATCGCGAGCTGATCGACTCGATGAGAATCAGGCACCTGGACGTGCTTCGGAAGGTGTACGAGGTCCACGATGGGATGTTCCCCATCGACCTGATGCTCACGACCGCCATGTCTCGGTCCTACTCCCTGGTAGAGGGGTTCATCGCTGCGTTTGACAGTTGGAACTTCTTTGCCGCGGCGCCGCTTCTTCGCATGCAGATAGACACCCTGGTTCGGCTCTCCTACATGTCCCGGGCCGAGGACTCCGAAGAAATAGCGAGACAGTTCATCACCGGAGTCGAGTTTCGAAACATGAAGGATCCGGAAGGAAACAAACTCGTTGACAGGCACCTGAACGAACTCGCTAGTGAGTTCCATCCTTGGATCAAGTCCATCTACGCGGCGACGTCGGGGTGGGTTCACTTCTCACCTGAGCACTTTCACGCGACCTGGAAGCTCGACGAGAGGACTAAGGAGCCGGACACAATCGGAACGATCCAGTCCCGGATCCCAATGGGCCCGGACGCCGTTCCGGCCGAAATGGTGGCTGACATCCTCGAAACCATGATCGAGGTGACCAAGGTGGTCTTTGCCTACGCGGAAGCCTGGACATCGCGCAAGGGAATGCCGCCCGGGGAGATGCGCGAAATCTAAACCGGAACCGACCGCCACCCCGACTGTACGATTCACGATTCCATGGACGGATTGGGAGAGAAACTTTGTCATCGTTGACGCGACGCGCCGCTGCCTTGATCGCAGTGTGCATGACAGGTCTACTCGTCGTGGCCGGTGCCGGCGCGAACTCGACCGGCCCCGGGCTCTTGAAGAAGCTCACGGTCGCAGGAGAGCGCCCGAACGGGTACGACCGCGACGAGTTCAATCATTGGACCGCGGTGCCCGGCAAAGACGGGTGCGATACCCGCGAGTTCGTGCTATTTCGTCAGGACAAGAAACGGCCACGTAGCTGCGGTGACTCGGCGGGCAAATGGTTCTCCCTGTATGACGGCAAGTCCGTCTCGAGATCGTCCAAGCTCGACGTCGATCACATGGTGCCACTCGCCGAAGCCTGGGCTTCCGGTGCTCGATCATGGTCTCCGCGGCAACGCGAAGCATTTGCGAACGACCTCTACACGTACTCGCTGGTCGCGGTGACCCTCTCGAGCAACCGATCGAAGGGCGACAGCGACCCGGCTGACTGGGTTCCGCCTCGACGCGGATTCATTTGCTCCTACCTCGCCCGCTGGACCGCGGTCAAGTACAGGTGGCGGCTCTCGATCGACACTCGAGAACAGTCGGCGATCAAACGTCGCTTCCAGAACTGCCCCAGCCCAACTCTCCGACTACCGACGATCAAGCAGGCCCAGGTGCCAAACACCCCGGGTGGGGGAGGAGGCGAAGATCCGGACCCGAAGTTCGACACGTGTACCGATGCAACTGCCGCCGGCTACGGCCCGTACGTCAAGGGCATCGACCCCGAATACTGGTGGTACGAAGATCGCGATGGCGATGGCACGGTCTGCGAGTAACTCCAGGTCGCGAACTGATCTGAAGGGCCTCGCGACGACCGGCATCTGCGTCTTGGGAATCGCCTTGGTCGCGGTCGGGTGTGGGTCGAGTGAGAACTCGGAGAGCCCACCGGAGTCCAGAAACAAACAACCAGAGGCCGAATCCGCGGCTCCGCTGAAGTCAAGTGAGATCGTCCGGCTCTGTGCCGATCTCACCGGACAAGAGATCTTTTCGAAAGGGCGACCCGTTGCCGGATTCGTTTCGTGTTTGCGGCGGCTGAAAGCTCCCGGCGACGTCATCGAAGCTTGGCAGGCGGAATAGCCGGTCTAGGTCACGTCTCTTCGCGACCTTGGAGGGTCCCGACGTAGTAGAGGCCGTGGGAGTGGTCGAGACCTTCCTGGTCTAGGCAGTCAGCGTTGTAGGTGTGCTCACTGGCGTAGATATGCGTCTTGGCGTCGACGCAATCGAAGAGGAGGTCTCCCGCTGAGTTCTGAGTCAAGACGTCGTAGCCCGCGTAGTAGTCCAAATACTCGCTGGGTGCTTCGCCGACGATGATCAGGCCGGGGTCCATTTGCTCCAACCATTCCTTCGGAACCTTCCCCGAGGTGCGTCCGTGGTGCGGAGCAAACAGAATGTCGATCTTGGGAAGCTCGAAGAGTTCCTGGATCTTCTCCATGTAATCGGTTTCGAGATCACCCATCCAGAGTGCCTTGGCACCGTCCTTTCGGGAGTACTTGACGATGCATGAGATGTTGTTCGGTTTCATCCCGGCTGCAGCGTCGGCCAGAGCTCCGAGATGATGTTCGTTATCAGCGATCGGCCAGAGAATGTTGATGCCCGAGGATCCGCGCTCTTCGCTTTCCAGGTTCATCCACCGCCTCGAGCAATTCCGCGTGACGTAGTACGCCTTGTCCGAGTCCCTCAGCTCGCAGTAGCGGAGAAAGTCAGCAGTCTGGACAGTCTTCCTCGTACCGTTGTCCACACAGTAGAAGTTGCGGATTCCGATCAGATCGTCGAGCTCAACGAGTCCTGAAATGTGATCCTGATCGGGATGGGTAGAGATGAATCTCGTGACCTGCTTGTCGCTGGATTCCGAACTGATCTCAGCGAGAATTGATCCTTCGCGCTCCGA
>JAFKLL010000022.1:55657-85485 GCA_017304845.1 Solirubrobacterales bacterium | reverse complement strand
CACCGGCAGCGCTCTCCATCGTCACCACCACCTTCGCCGAGGGCTCGGAGCGCAACCGCGCCCTGGGCATCTGGGGCGCGGTGGCCGGGGCCGGTGGCGCCGCCGGCGTCCTGCTCGGCGGCATCCTCACCGAGTGGGCCGGCTGGGAGTGGGTCCTCTTCGTGAACGTGCCGATCGCCGCCTTCGTCGTCTGGCAGGCGCCGCAGCGGCTGCTCGAGTCCCGCCAGGAGGACGAGTCCGAACGCACCCTCGACATCCCCGGCGCGATCTCGATCACGGCCGGTCTCGCCCTGCTCGTCTACGGCCTGGTCGACGCGACCAACGCCGGCTGGACCTCCACCGCCACCCTTCTCCGCGTGGCCGGGGCCGTCGCCCTGATCGTCGCCTTCGTGGTGATCGAGCTCCGGACCCGCCGTCCGCTGGTCCCGTTCTCGATCTTCCGGATGCGGACGCTGCGCGGCGCCAACGTGGTCGGCGTGCTGACCGGCATGTCGCTGTTCTCGATGTTCTTCCTGATCACCCTCTACCTCCAGCAGGTGCTCAAGATGGACGCCCTCGAAGCGGGCCTCGCCTACCTGCCGCTGGCGATCTCGATCGTCCTCGCGGCCGGCGTCGCCGGTCAGCTGGTCACGAAGCTGGGCTTCAAGCCGATCATCATCGTCGGTCTCCTGCTGGTCGCCGGCGCGCTCGCCTGGTTCTCCCAGATCAGCCCCGACGGCTCCTACCTCGGTGACGTGCTCGTGCCCTCGATCCTGGCCGGCGTCGGTCTCGGCCTGACCTTCGTGCCGGTCACGATCGCCGCGATGTCCGGGTCGAAGCGGGAAGAGGCTGGTCTGGCCTCGGGTCTGATCAACACCTCGCAGCAGGTCGGCGGCGCGCTCGGCCTCGCCATCCTCGCCTCGATCGCGAACTCGTCGACCAGCGACGCGTTCAAGTCCGGGGCGACCGAGGCGGTCGCTCTCACCGACGGGTTCGCCGACGCCTTCCTGGTCGGCGCCTTCTTCGCGCTGGCCGGCGCGATCCTCGCCGCCGTGCTGATCTCCAGCAAGGACAGCAAGGAGCACGCCGAGGCGGCTCAGGCCGGCGAAGCGGAGATGCCCGCCGCCTAACGGCTGATCTTCACGGTCCGGGTCGCGCTGCGGGAGCCCTGCGTGGCTTTCAGCGTGACCCGGACCCCAGTCAGCTTCTTCCAGGCCCGCTTCGCCTTCGCGGTCGGCTTCAGCTTGACCGTCACCGTCCCGGCGGACTTCGCCCGGGCGCTGCCGGAGGCGATCGTCACCGCGGCCCGGGGCCGCTTCGCCAGGCGCAGCGACTTGGCGACGCCCTTGGGGACGGTCGCCGAGACGCGGACCGGGCCGGCGGCCGGGACCGCGACTGTCACCGTCGCTCCCTTGCGGAACTTGGCCCGGCTGGTGCCGGCCACCTTGGTGATCTGAAGGCGGCCCTGCGGGGCGTCGGCCAGGGTGGCCGGCGACCCCTCGACCGAGTCCCCGCCGGGGACGACCAGCTTCGGCGTGAGCGTGCAGGTCCCGCCACCGCCATCGGTCGGCGCCGGTGACGTGTAGATGCCGGCCGGGCCGGTCCAGGCGATCTTGGTGCCGTCCGGCGAGTAGCGAGGGCGGGCGCGGTTCGTGCTCGAGGCGACCAGCCCGTCGTAGGCGCAGACCGGGGAGAGGCTCCCGCCGGGGCCGTCGAAGTCGAGCAGCAGGAAGTCCCGCGGTTCGCCGCCCTCGGGCGTGCTGGCCGGGGACTGCTCCATGATCAGCCGGTTCCGGGAAGGGTCATAGTCGAAGCTGTCGATGTCCCAGTTCGGGTCGTTGAGGCCGATCCACGGGATCATGGTCGGCGTCTGCGGGCCCTGCCAGATGTTGATCTGGTTGTCGATGACGCCGCTGAGCAGGGCCTGGTCCTGGGGCAGGAAACGGGGCTCGACCAAGTAGTGGAAGGCCCCGTAGATGCTGTCGTCGAGGGTCGGCCCGTTGGCGTCGATCAGTCTGGTGGTCGGGGTGAAGGTGGCCGTGTCGCAGGCGTTGCCGTGGATATAGGTGGCGGCGATCCAGGTGCCATCCGGTGACGAGGCACTGCGGAAGGGATCGACGTACCCGCAGAGGCCCATGTTGCCGAACAGGAACGGGCCGGCCAGGTGCTTGCCGTCCTTGTCGATCAGCTCGTGGAACGGGCTCCCGCCGGACGTGTAGAAGTAGGCGATCCGGCCCGAGCCGTCGACCGAGATCGGGCCCTTGGAGAACCCGTTGCTGATCAGCTTGCGGGCCCCCGAGCCGTCGGGCCGGGCGGTCGCGACGTCGCCGTCCCGGTCCAGGTAGACCAGGCTTGCCGCCTGGGCGGCCGTGGCCAGGCCCAACATGCCTGCCCAGACCACGAGCACCGTCAACAACCGCTTCATCCGAACCCCCGTTTCAAACATGTCCCGTCGGGGTGAACCTACCCTCTCCAACCACCTCCTTCCCGGATTTACGTGGTTTCACGGATGCCGTCGCCGTACCGGCGATAGGATTCCGAACAGTGGTCAGAAGACCGCTTCACTGAGATCCAGGGGGAACATGAGCCAGGTCAGAACCGTCATCGTCGCTCTTGCCGTGCTTGGCTCGCTTTGGCTGGCGGCGCCGGCCTCGGCCTTGAACTTCCTCCAAGCGCCAGGCAGCCCGTACTCGACCGGCGAGCTGACCGTGAACTCGATCCGCACCGGGGATCTCAACGGCGACGGGCGCGACGACGTCGTGACCGTGAACGCGGACTACTCGGCCACGGTCTTCCTGGCCAACGCCAACGGCTCCATGTCCGCGGGAACTTCCCTGCCCACCTTCGAGTATGTGCTGTCGGGGGATCTGGGCGACGTGAACATGGACGGCCACCTGGACATCGTGCTCGCCTACAACGACAAGATCGCCGTGATGTTCGGCAACGGCGACGGGACCTTCCAGGCACCCACGGCATCGGTCACCGCCTCGGACGGGACGGACGTCGCGGTCGCCGACTTCAACGGTGATGCCAAGCCGGATGTGCTGGTCGCCGGCTACACGCAGAACAACGTCAGCCTGCTGCTCGGCAACGGCGACGGGACCTTCGGGGCCTGGACGTCCTTCCCGGTGGGCAGCGGGCCGATCAGCCTGGCGACCGCCGACTTCAACGGCGACGGCGCCGAGGACTTCGCGACCGCCAACCTGAACGGCCAGGGCGCCGTGACGGTGATGACGAACAACGGCAGCGGTAACTTCAGCCAGCCCGTGGGCTCGCCCCACACCGGATACGCCCAGCCCCGCGGCATCGCCTCCGGCGACTTCGACGGCGACGGTGACGCCGATCTCGCGGTGATCGCGCGCTCCGACCAGCGGATGCTGGTCCTGCTCGGGCTCGGGAACGGCGCCTTCAACCAGGGGCCGGCGCCGGAGATCAACAGCAACTGGGGCAACGCGGCGGCCAGCACCGACTTCGACGGCGACGGGCGTGACGACGTGCTGGTCGGGATGTCCTCGAACCTCTCTGACCCCCTGGTCAACAGCGCCCCGATCTTCATGGGCGCCGCCAGCGGCATCCTCGCCCCCTCCCCGAGCGGTCCCTGGGCGACCACCAGCCCCTCCTACCCGTGGGAGGTCGCGACCGGCGACTTCAACGACGACGGCCACGCCGACTGGGTCTCCGGCGACCAGGGCGGCCGGGTCTCGGTCTTCATGAACGAGGCGCCGGCGCTGACCGCGAGCCCGGCGAGCCTGACCTTCGCCGGCGAGCCGGTCGGCGACACCTCGGCGCCCTCGAGCGTGACCCTCACCAGCAGCGGCATCGGGTCGGTCGCCATCCCCGCCGGCGGCGTGACGATCTCGGGCCTGAACGCCGGCGACTACGCCATCGACTCCGAGGACTGCGAGGAGCAGGTCCTGAGCGCGGGGGATACCTGCCAGGTCGACGTCACCTTCAGCCCGGGGGCCATCGGCGCTCGCAGCGCCACCCTCGAGGTCGCCCATGACGGCGCCGGCTCCCCGACGTCGGTCTCCTTGGCCGGCCAGGGGCAGGCCAACCCCGGCATCTCGATAGACCCGGCCAGCCACGACTTCGGCAACGCCAGGATCACGGTCGACAACGACTCGGCCCCCAAGACGTTCACGGTCGGGAGCATCGGCACGACCCCGCTCGAGGTCGGCGTCGTCTCCCTGACGGGCGCCGATTCCGATCAGTTCGAGATCGACAGCCAGGACTGCACCGGGGGACCGATCCAGCCGGGTGGCACCTGCCAGGTCGTGGTCGATTTCGCACCGACGACCCTGGGTCCGAAGACGGCCGAGCTCAGCCTCGCGAACGACGCCTCCGTCCTGCCGACCACCGCGGCCCTGAGCGGCACCGGCGACCCCTTCTCCTACCCCGGCTTCGAACCCAGCGAGCTGGACTTCGGACCGACCCGGGTCGGCGGTGGCCCTTCCGCGCCCCTGACCTTCGAGATGGAAGCTCTGGGAGCCAGCCCGATGAATGTCGAGGAGCTCCAGGTCGACCCCCTCAACGGAAATCCCGAGGACTTCTCGATCGTCTCCGAGAACTGCCTAGGCCAGGCGATCCCGCTCGGGGATTCCTGCGAAGTATCGGTCGCGTTCGAACCGTCGGCGACCGGTGACCGCAGTGCGTTCATCCGGTACGACACCGGGCACGTCCTCGGCCTCTACCACGTCAAGGGCGAAGGCATCGATCCGGGCTTCACGCTCGCCCCTTCGACCCAGGACTTCGGAACCCGCCTGACCGACGAAGGCCCGGGCGCCGCTCACACCTTCACCTTGACCAGCACCGGCACGACCGATCTCCAGACCGGCCCGATCTCTCTGACGGGCGCCGCGGCCGACCAGTTCCAGGTCGGCTCGGACGGATGCTCGAACCAGACCCTCGCCCCGGGCTCGTCCTGCGACGTCGAGGTCGCGTTCGCGCCGACCACGGCGGGCGAGAAGACGGCCAGCCTCTCGATCGCGCTCGACGGCGGTTTCGGCCCCGCGATCTCGCATCTGACCGGCTCCGGCCAGGATCCGATCCCGCCGCCCGATCCCTGCGAGCCGGTGACCGTCAAGCGGGTCGCCTACTTCACGCCCTCGGTCAAGAAGAAGTCGATGTTCCCCGGGGTCCGGGCGCGGATCGAGACCGAGAAGCCGGCCGTGGTCAGGCTGTCTTCGAAGGTGATCTACCGGGTCAAGGGGCGCCAGAAGAGCTTCCGCTCCGGGCAGCGCAAGCTGACCATCCGGCAGAGCTTCGTCAACTACAAGGTGGCAGTGCCCCGGAACCTCCGGAAGACGCTCAAGCCGAAGACCCCGGTCCGTTTCGTGATCGACTACGCCAGCCGCTCCAGCGACCCGCAGTGCACGAAGTTCGGCGAGATCCGGACCCGCTCGCTCAGCACCCGGGTCGTCTGGATCAGGCCGAACTGACGGGAGACGCATGAACATCCGACTGCTCATGGTGTTGGCGGCCGCCCAGTTCCTGATGGTGCTGGACCAGGCGGTCATGAACGTCTCGATCTCGCAGCTGGTCGACGACTTCGACACGACGGTGACCACGATCCAGTCGGTGATCGCCTTCTACGCGCTGGTCATGGCCGGCCTGATGCTGACCGGAGGCAAGCTCGGTGACATCTTCGGGCGGAAGCGGACCTTCAAGATCGGGCTGGTCGTCTACGCGGCCGGTTCGGCACTCACCGCGGCCTCCTGGAGCGTTCCCACCCTCGCCCTCGGCTGGTCGGTGCTGGAGGGGATCGGCGCCGCGCTGGTGCTGCCGTCGATGGTCGCCCTGGTCGCCGGCAACTTCGAAGGCAAGGACCGCGCGGTCGCCTACGGGGTGCTGGGCGGGATGGCCGGGGTCGGGATCGCGGTCGGCCCGATCCTCGGCGGCTGGATGACCTCGGACTTCTCCTGGCGCTACGTGTTCGTCGGCGAGGTCGTGGTCGCCGCCGGGATCTTCCTCGGCACCCGTTGGATGCTGGAGCCCGAACGCTCGGGCAGGCGACCGACCCTGGACTGGGTCGGCAGCGTGCTCTCGGCGACCGGACTGGCCGTGGTCGTCTTCGGCGTGCTCCAGGCCAGCAACTGGGGCTGGCTGCGGCCGATGGACTCCCCGGTCGAGGTCTTCGGCTTCTCCCTGACCCCGTTCGTGATCGCCGCCGGGGCGGTGCTGATCGGTCTCTTCGTCAGTTGGGAGAGAAGACGCGAGCGGGCCGGTCAGGACCCCCTGGTCCACCTGAGCATGCTCCGTCTGGCCCAGCTCCGGAGCGGGCTCTCGATGCTGCTGGCCCAGAACATGATCCTGATGGGGATCTTCTTCACGATCCCGCTCTACCTGCAGGTCGTGCTCGGGTTCGACGCGCTCGATACCGGGGTGCGGATGCTCCCGACCTCGGCGGGCCTCTTCTTCACCGCCCTCGCCGGTTCGGCCTTGGCCTCGCGGGTCGCGCCCAAGAAGCTGGTCCGGCTCGGGCTGGTCGTGGTCTTCGTCTCGGCCTTCCTGCTGATCGGCACCATCCAGCCCGAGCTGGACAACGCCGACTTCCTGGTCGCGATGGGAGTGCTCGGCGTCGGGATGGGGCTGATCGTCTCCCAGCTCGGCAACGTGGTCCAGTCCGCGGTCGGGGACGAGGACCGCAGCGAGGCCGGCGGCCTCCAGAACACGGCCCAGCAGCTCGGCTCGTCGCTCGGCACGGCGGTGCTGGGCGCGATCGTGATCACCGGGCTGCTCTCCGCCTTCCAGAGCAACGTGGTCGAGCACCAGTCGATCTCCGAGAGCACCAAGAGCGCGGTCGAGAAGCAGCTCAGCTCCGGTGGCAGCTTCGTCGCCGCCGACCAGGTCGAGGCCACCGCGACCGCGGCCGGCATCGATCAGGACGAGGTGTCGGCGATCGTCGGCGGCTACGAGGACGCCCAGCTCCAGGCCCTGAAGCTGGCCCTGCTGATCGCGGCGTTGCTCGCCGTGCCCTCCTTCTGGTCGGCGCGGAACCTGCCCGACCGGGTGCTGGGCTCCGAGCAGTCGGATCAGCCGGGCGTGGCCTGACGCCTAGTCCATGTAGTCGGGCCAGCCCGGCGGGAAGATCTCCCGGTAGGGGCGGGCCTCGTCGACCACCCGGGCGACCGAGGGCCGCGCCATCAGGCGTTCGAAGTAGGCCGTAAGGCCGGGCAGGGCGCCTTCGTCCCAGCGATGGACGGCGCGGGCGTAGTGGAGCGAGGGGGCGGCCGAGCAGTCGGCGATCGTGAACTCCTCGCCGGCCGCCCACTGGTCGGTCAGCAGATCGTTCAGGTACGCGTAGCTGCCGTCGAGGTCCTCGCGCGCCTGGTTCACCCCGAAGGCGTCGCCCTCGCCCTCCGGCCGAAGGTTGTCGAGCACGATCTTCTGCATCGGGGTCATCACGTAGCTGTCGAAGATCCGGTCCCGCAGGCGGGCGATCAGGGCGATGTCCGGATTGGAAGGCACCATCGGCGGCGCGTTCCCGAACCGATCGAGGTACTCGATGACCGGGCTCGACTCGGGCAGGGTCACCCCGGCGTCATGGTCGATCAGGACCGGCATCTTCGACATCGGGTAGAGCTCGGCCAGGGCGGCCCAGTCCTCCGGGGTCTCGACCAGGGCGGGTTCGAAGGGAACCTCGCGTTCGTACAGGGCGATGAGGGCCTTCCAGCAGTAGGAGGCGAACGGATGTTGATGGAGAGTGAGGCTCATGGTCAGCGGTTCGGGAAGTCGATCACTTGCAGGTTGAGTGGTAGTTGATTCGAGTGGATCCCGGCGAACTGCGAGTTCACCTGGGCCTTCACGCCGTCGAACAGATCCCCGAAGTTGAGCAGTCGGCCCTGCACGCCGAACCGGCTGAACGTGTACGGGATCCCGTTCGAGGCGAGCGGGTCGGGGCCGTCCATCATGTGGAAGTGGAGGTGCGGGGCGTTCGAGTTGCCGGTGCTGCCGAGCAGCCCCAGGATCTGGCCGGCACGGACCCTCTGGCCCACCTTGACCCGGGCGCTTCCCGGCTGCATGTGGGCGTAGAAGGCGAACCGCTTCCGGGCGGACCGGACCACGACGTAGTTGCCCCCGGCCCGGGCCGCCGAGGCGGGCGGCAGGTTGCCGGACGGCTGGGTCTCCGGGATGTCCTTGACCACCCGGACCACCGTGCCACGGGTCGCCGAGAGGATCGGGTCGCCGAAGAACGGGTAGTTGTCGAGGCTCTCCCAGGCGCCGTTCACGAGCAGACCGTCGGGCTGGATCTGCATGAAGTCGATCGCGAACCGTTCCGAGTTGTGGAACCGGCCGTTGACCGGGAGCACGGCCCCGCGGTGGGAGGTGAACTCGGCGCAGCAGCCGTTGGCCACGACCCAGCCGGGGCCGACCAGCGGCGGACGGACCTGCACCGCCGGGTCCCCGAGCACCCGGACCGTGCCGGTCCGGAACTTCGAGACGAACTTGAGCGGCGCGTCGCTCTTGCCGACCACGAACTGGTGGCTGATCCGGGTCGGCAGCTTCGCCCGCCGGGGCAGGGCGAGGTCGAGCAGGATGAACCCGGACTGGCCGGGGCCGAGCACGTCGGTCCCGGGAGCGGAGGCGAAGGGCTTCAGCATGCCGCTGATCGCCTCGCCGGTGACCGGGGCCAGCCGCCGCCTGCCGTCGAAGCGGTCGATCCGCTTGATCGTGGTCGGCGCGCTCGAGTAGTTCGAGACCAGCAGCTCGTAGGCGACGTGCTTCTTGCCGTCGGTGGCGACCACCGCCCGGGCCGGGGCGATCGGCTGGGCGACGATCGGCGTGAACGCCTCCTCGGCCGAGGCGGTCGCCGGCCCGATCAGGCAGGCGATGAGGGCGCCGAGCGCGAGCAGCGCCCGGCGCGGGCTGACGTGGCCCCTCATCGGGTCAGCCACCGCCCTTTCCGGGCAGCCGGTAGGGAGGCATCTTGAGCACCGCCGCCATGAAGACGATGGTCGCGCCGGCGTAGAGGAAGAGCTCGGCCACGCCCTCGTTCTCTCCGGTCACGTTCTGGCCCATGGCCAGGATCGAGAAGGTGAAGACCGCGAGGGCCAGCGACATGAGCAGGAAGGGCTTGCGACGGGTCGGCATGAACTCGAGGCGGATCAGGCTGACCACGACGAGGATGAAGATCAGGCACTCGAGGAGGCCGAGGATGGTCCAGGCCGCGTCGATGCCGGGGATCGTGTCGAGGAAGGTCCCGCTGAACTGCTTCTCGATGCCGGCCGGGGCGCCGTGGCCGTCGATGATCTTCTCCTTGCCGGCATAGAAGAAGAGAACTCCGACGAGCAGATAGATCCCGGCGAGGGTCAGGGCGTATATAGCCCAGCTTTCCCAGCTCGGCTTCCCCGCCCGTGGTTTGTCAGGACTTGCTTCCATCGTTCTCCTCCGATCGATCGACGAGCTCCACCGCGACCATAACGCCTGAAGAGTGTTGAAAAACTTGACACGGATCAAGTTCCGGCTATTCTCCGAACAGGAGAGGAAGCAGGGAGTGGAGAGGATGAGGATGTACCGTCGTTTTTTCGAAGGTGACGTTGCTCGATTCGCGGTCGGCGGGACCGTC
The DNA here is from genome assembly GCA_017304845.1 of Solirubrobacterales bacterium. Lineage (GTDB taxonomy): Bacteria > Actinomycetota > Thermoleophilia > Solirubrobacterales > 70-9 > 67-14. The sequence continues at coordinate 75,941 of JAFKLL010000022.1, read as the reverse complement.
GCCCTCGCACTGCTCGGGTTGCTGATGATGGTCGGCGCCTTGCACGACAAGGCCTGGGCCGCCCCGCGCAAGCATCTCTCGAACATCGGGGGGAAGCCCAACATCGTCCTGATCCAGGCCGATGACCTGGTTCGCTCGGACGTCCGCTACATGCCCAACGTCCAGAGGTTCCTGGCCCGGGGCGGCACCACCTTCACCAACTACAACGCCCCCTATCCGCTCTGCGGCCCCGCCCGGGCCAGCCTGCTGACCGGCCAGCTCGCGCACAACAACCAGGTGCTGGCCAACTTCAAGGCCAACGACGGCGGCTACTACCAGCTGCGCGACCTGCCCGGGAGGCTCAGCGACCAGAACTCGCTGGCGCCCTGGCTGCACCGGGCCGGCTACCGGACCGGGTTCGTCGGCAAGTTCCTCAACGACTACGGCACCCTCGACCCGACCGAGATCCCGCCCGGCTGGGACAGCTGGAAGGCGCTGATCGACCAGTCGACCTACGACTACTACAACTACGCGATGAACCTGAACGGACGGGTCCGCTACTGGGGCGACCCGGCCTACGCCAAGGCCCAGATGAGGCTGGGCAGCCTCGCCGCGAACGACGCGCCGACCACCTTCGGCGAGTTCCTGGCGCTCTTCCACGAGGCATTCGACCCCTGGGACTACTTCGGCTGGCAGCGTCCCCAGGACTACACGATGGACGTGAACGGGCGGATGGCCGACCAGTTCGTCCGCAACTCGGTCCGATCCCGGAAGCCGTTCTTCCTCTACTACGCGACCCCCGGCCCGCATGCCGAGGACACCAACCACCTCCAGGGCCTCCGGCCCGGTGCGCCCGACCCCGACCCGCGGCCGCCGAAGCGCTACGAGCACACCTTCGACGACGTCCAACTGCCGCGGCCCCCGGCCTTCAACGAGGACGACGTCTCCGACAAGGCAAGCAACGTCAGGGACCTGGCCAAGCTCACCGACGCCCAGATCGAGACGGTCACCGCCAGCTACCGGGGCCGGCTCGGCGCGGTCAAGTCGATCGACGACCAGGTCGGGAAGATCGTCCGCACCCTGAAGCGGAGCCGCGAGCTCGGCAACACGGTGATCATCTTCAACTCCGACAACGGCTACCTCCAGGGCGAGCATCGCCTCGCAGCCTCGAAGTTCCTGCCCTTCGAGAACTCGCTGCGGGTGCCGCTGATCATGCGCGGCCCCGGCATCAAGGCGAAGCGGCGGATCGACGGCGTCAGCCTCGACGTCGACATGGCGCCGACCATCCTCGCGGCCGCGAGGGCCAAGGCGAGGCCGGGCCGCGTCCTCGACGGCATCTCCCTGCTCGCCGCGGCGAGGAAGCGGAAGGCGCTGCCGCACCGCGACATCCCGATGGAGGCCGAGCGGCCGGTGTTCAAGTTCACGACCCCGCTGACCAAGTTCGATCTGCCCTTCTACGGGGTGAAGACCAATCGCTACAAGTACGTCCACTGGTCCTTCGGTGACCTGGAGCTCTACGACATGAAGAAGGACCCGAACGAGTTGAACAACATCGCGAGCGACCCCGCCATGGCCGGCGTGGTCTCGAAGCTCGAGGCCAAGGCGGCCGCCCTCAGCAAGTGCAAGGGCAGGACCTGCAGGTGAGCCCGGTCATAGACCCCACCCCGGAGCAGTTCCGGGCCCTGGCGGAATCCGACGACGAGAGCCCGATCGTGATGGTCAACCTGGTCCGGTTCAAGGAACGGGCGACCGGGATCGACGAGGGCATGAGCGGTGCCGAGGCATATGCGACTTACGGGCAGAAGATCGCCCCGTATCTGGCCCAGGTCGGCGGCGAGCTGCTGCAGGCCGTGACCACCGAGGAGAGCGTGGTCGGGCCGGAACGGGCCGAGTGGGACATGGTGCTGCTGGTCCGCTACCCATCGCGGAAGGCGTTCCTCGCGATGGTCTCGGATCCCGGGTACCAGCGGGAGCACGAGCATCGCGCCGCCGGCGTCGAGGAGGCCCGCCTGATCCTCTCCAAGCCGGTCGGCGGCCCGGCTTGAGCGCGGACCAGCCGAGCGCCGCCGTCGAGGCCGGCGCCTACTGGCCGCGCCCCTGGTCCGGCGAGGACGGCGGGCCCCGGCGGCTCTGCCGGCCCGAGGGCCAGCCCGGCCTCGGGATCGAGCCGGGCGAGCGGTTGAAGCTCGACGTCTTCCGCGACAGCTTCGCGGCCGACATGCTGATCCGCCGCGAGGAGGGCGAGCTCTACGCGCTCCGGCACGACATGCCGAAGGGCGACCCGCTCGCCGGCGACTGCGAAGGCTGGGTCGAGAAGCTCGACCCGAAGACGCTCATGCCCCTGACCGTGACCCCGCGCTTCCCGGCGGGCCGGTACTGGCCGGGCGGGATCGCCGCCCACGCCAACGGCGACATCTACATGGTCTTCGGCCGCTGGGCCCGGCGTTTCAGCAAGGACCTCGAGCTGAAGGCCGAGCGGAAGCTCCCGGTCGATCGGCCCTACAACTCGTTCGTGATCCTCGACACCGGCGAGCTGGTCACCAAGGACTGCGACGCCCCGAGGGGCGAGGCCAGCTCGACCTTCTCGGTGCTCGACCCCGAGACGCTGGAGTCGGTGGTGCCCGAGCTGGAGATCGAGGAGGGGTCGATCGCCAGGCTCGCCTCGGACGGCAGGTCGGTGATCTGCGTCGGCACCGAATCGGTGCTGCGGCTCAACCTGGACCGCGAGGCGGAGGAGCTCGTGGTCGACGAGGAATGGCGGCCCCACTACGGCCGGCCGGGGCAGAGCTTCGGCTGGGACCCGGTGATCGCCGACGAGCATGTCTTCTGGATGGACAACGGCAAGAACTCGGTCGACTGGACGATGCGCGGCTCCGGCGACGAACCGTCGGCGGTGCGGCTCTGGTGGTGCCGGCTCGACGATGCCGACTCGCTGCGTTCGGTCGAGATCAGCGGCCTGCCCCACGGCACCGAGTCGAACCCGCCGGCCTGGGACCCGGAGCGTGGCGTGGTCGTCGCCTATGACGCCGGCAACGCGGTGGTGCGGGCCTGGCGTCTGGTCGGCGACGATCTCGAACCGCTCTGGCGGCGGGACGACCTGGCCCATGCCGGGCACCTGATCCTCCATCCCGACACCCGAGAGCTGGTGGTGCAGGACTACCGCGACATCGGGGCGCTGCGGAAGCCGGCTCTCCGTCGGGCGATCCGCGGCGGCGTCCAGCGGCTGGGCCGCTACCGGCCGATCCGCCGGTACTCGCCGATCGGCCGCGACAGCCTGGTCGTGCTCGACCTCGACACCGGGGAGGAGAAGGGGCGGGTCGTCGTCCCGTCGCCCAGCCAGGCGTTCCTCTTCCCGGCCCCCGGGTTCGACCGCGACGTCTACTACCTGTCGATGACTTCGATGGCCCGCATCACCGTCGAGTAGCCGCGGGGTTGACCGCCGCCGGAGGCGGCGACATACTGAGCGCCATGCGCAGGGTGATGCTGTTCGTCTCGTCCGTTCTGGTCCTCGTGTTCTCGGTCGGCGCCCTCGCGTCGGCCGCGACCGTCTCCTACATCGCGGGGGACTCGCTGTGGCTGAGCACGCCCGACGGCTCCAAGAAGGCGAAGCTCTCCGGCCCGGCCGGCGACGGGCGGGAGTGGACCGAGCAGACGCAGTCGGACAACGGCAAGGTGCTGGCCGTTCGGCGCGAGCCCGGCAAGATCGCCCCGCTCAACTCCTTCACCCTCTTCGGCCCGACCGGCAAGGTCCTGCAGCAGGGCAGCCTCACCCACGAGAGCGGCTGGACCCAGTACGCGTACCCGGTCAGCCTCGACCTGACCGACGAGGGAGTCGCGGTCTACGGGTACTCGAACTCGTCCTACGGCTATCCGGTCTGGAACTTCGACTTCGGCACCTACGTGAGGACGGTCGAGAAGCCGTTCACGCTACCGCCCTTCAAAGTCTCCGACCGCAAGGTCCCGACCCTCTACAAGGAGCGGATCGTGGCGATCACCGACGGCGCGGTCTACGTTCAGCGCCCCGGCGAGGGCGACCCCTTCGGCCAGGATTTCGACGGTTGGCTCCAGACCCAGAACGGGATCGAGATCTGGCGGGCCGACATCGCCGCCAACGGCAAGGCCGTCGCTCTCGAGCTGGACAACCCTGACGGGACCGACGACACGATCGAGGTCTACTCGATCGACAAGGTCCCGGACTTCATGGGCGATCCCTGGACCGCGAATCCGGGCGGCTGCGTCCTGCCGGCCCAGGGCGCCGCGGATCACGTCTCGCTGTCCCAGGACGGGAAGACGATCGCCTGGGAGGACGACCGTGGGGTCGTGGCGGCCGGGATCCCCGATTTCTCGGGGGCCGACCCCTGTCATCTGACCCGGGCGCCGGTGGTCCTGGCGGCCGGGGGCAAGTACCCCTCGATCGGCGCCGCGCAACTGCCGACCGGCGGCGATGGCGGCGGGGGCGGCGGCGGTGGACAGGCGCCGGTCCCGACCGTGCCCGCGAAGATCAAGGCGGCTTCGTTGAAGAGCGGGGTCTGGATCACCGTGAAGGTGGCGAAGGCCGGCGCGGTCGCGGTCACCGGCAAGGTCGGCGCGAAGGTGGTCGCCAAGGGCAGCGCACGCGCGAAGCGCGCCGGCAGGGTTAAGGTCAGGTTGAAGGCCGTCGGGGCCTATCGCTCCCGGCCGCAGAAGCTGAAGGGCAAGACGCTCGTCATCAGGGTCACGTCGGGCGGCAAGAGCAAGACGGTGAGGAGAGTGCTGCGATGAGAGATTGCCAGGGAGCGGAGTTCAAGACGGATAGCATCGGCGCCTTCGTCCGGCAGCCCTGACCGGGCCGGCCGGATGGCCTACGACGAGGGACTGGCCGATCGGATCAGGGCTCTGCTGGATGGGCGGGACCCGATCGAGAAGCAGATGTTCGGCGGGATCGGCTTCATGGTCGGCGGCAAGATGGCGATCGCCGCTTCGGGCCGGGGCGGGATCATGGTCCGCGTGGATCCCGACGAGTCCGATGCGCTCTGCGAGGGCGAGGGAGTCGAGCGGATGATCATGCGCGGCCGCCCGCTGGATGGATGGCTGCGCGTCCAGGCCGCTCAGGTCGATTCGGACTCGGACCTGAGGGCCTGGATCGAGCGCGGGGTCAGGGCCGCGGATGCCGCCGGTGCTGCTTGATCTTCTTCGTGTAGTACTTCGGCCAGGTGAACCGCTGGTAGGTGCCGCCGAGGCCGTCGCGGAGGATGGTGGTCATGCCGGGTGACTTGAGCCGCAGCTGCTTGCGCAGCTTGACCGTCTTGTAGGTCCAGCCGTCGGGGAGCTCCATCTTCGGGTTCGAGCCGATCCGCCCGATGTTCCTCGCCCGGAGGGTCTTGTCGACGTTGGTCGTGTAGGCCTGGAGGGCGTAGCGCCGGCCCTGAGGCGAGATCAGGAAGTGGAACTTGCGGCCCTTGTTGAAGACCCAGGTGGTGGTGCGGGCGATGTACATCTCGGTGTACGGCGCGGGCGAGAGGCTGGGGACCTCGAGCACGGCGACGTGCCGCACGTCCAGGCCGCTGAGGGTGAGGGGGTCGCCGGCCTCGCCGTTGGCGATCGTGTCGAGCAGCCAGCGCCGCGGCCCGTTCGGCACCGCGACCAGGGAGCCGGTCTGGCTCTTGACCTCCGCGTAGTCGACCGCTCTCCACTCGTCCACCGGGCAGTCGTTGAGACCGACCGTGTTGTAGATGTCGACCGAGAACATCGGCGGGTTGGGCTGCGACACGGCGAAGATCTCGCAGTAGCGCTGGTTGTAGAGCCCGGTCAGGGTTCCGGTCTTGGCCGAGGCCCCGGCCGGGACCAATGCGATCACCGCCGTGGCGGCCACCAGAAACGCAATGAACTTCCTCACCTCGTTCTCCTTCCCTGCGTGGTCTGCCCTCCAGGGTAGCTGACGCGCGTCAACTTGTGTGGAATTTCTTGACGGATAGGTTGAAGACATGTCGATCGAACCCACCGCCATCGATGCCGAACTGGCCCAGTACGTCCGCGATCACGCCGGCGGCAGAGACTCCGCGCTGCGCCGAGTCGAGGAGGAGACCGCGGCGATGGGATCGATCCAGGCCATGCAGACCGCGCCGGAGCAGGCCGCCTTCCTGGAGCTGCTGGTCCGCCTCGGGCGGGGGCGACGGGCGATCGAGATCGGCACCTTCACCGGGTACGGCGCGATCCGCATCGCCCGCGGCTTGGCCGAGGGCGGCAGCCTGCTCTGCTGCGAGCTGGACCCGGAGCGGGCGGAGATCGCCCGCCGCAACGTCGACCGGGCCGGCGTGGGGGAGCGGGTCGAGATCCGGGTCGGCCCCGCGATCGACTCGATCCGCGCCCTTCCCGAGGAGCCGACCTTCGACTTCGCGTATCTCGACGCCGACAAGACCGGCTACCCGGACTACTACGACGCTCTGGTCCCGCGCATGAATCCGGGCGGCCTGATCGCGATCGACAACGTCTTCATGGGCGGTCGCATCAACGCGCCCGACGGCGACGAGGGAGTGCGCGCGGTCCAGGGCCTGAACGATCGGATCGTCGAGGACGACCGGGTCGACTCAGTCATGCTCGGCATGGCCGACGGCCTCACCCTGGCCCGAGTCCGGGACCGAGCCGAGGACTGACCCCGCCCGGCCGTCCCGCCGCCGCCCGACCGCCGGCCCGCCGGTCCCCGCCACCTTGTGGTCGATATCCGTGCAAAGTTGGCTGGCGAAGGCGCCATCGTCGCCGGGATCTCCTGGCGGGCCGGGGGCCAGGCTCAAATCGGCAGCTCGGTACATAAGTGCTAGCCTGCAGCGCATGGTGAGGGTGGCAGGTCGCAGGTGTCGGTTCCGGCTGGTCGCGTTGGCAATCGCCGCGTCGGCCTCGTTGTTCCTGGGCGCGAGCGCCAGGGCGGCGGACGTCACGGTCACGGACGAGAAGCAGGTCTCCGACCGGCTGCTCGAGCTGACCATCGACACGCCCGCCTTCACCGAGCCGACCAAGGTCCACGTCTTCCTGCCGACCGGGTATGACGCCGATCCGGCGCGGCGCTGGCCCGTCACCTACGCCCTGGCCGGGACGATGAACAACTACAACTCCTTCGCCAACGTCCTCGGCGGCGAGGCCCTGACTGCCGGGTACCCCTCGATCATCGTCTCCCCGGACGGCAACAGCGGCTACTGGAGCGACTGGTACAAAGGCGGCGCCTTCGGCCCTCCCGAGTACGAGACCTACGTGATCGACCAGCTCATCCCGCTGATCGACGCCCGCTACCGGACCATTCCGGACCGGCGCCACCGGGCGGTGTTCGGCATCTCGATGGGTGGCTACGGATCGATGATGGTGGCCGCCCGCCATCCCGACCTCTTCGGCGCGGCGGCCACGATCTCCGGGGCGGTCGACAGCAACTTGACTCTGCTGGGCGTGGCCCTCTCGATCAGCTCGACCTTCGACGGCGGCCAGATCGACGACATCTACGGGCCGCGCGAGACCCAGGAGGTCCGTTGGCGCGGCCACAACCCGACCGACCTGGCCGAGAACCTGCGCGGCACCGACCTCCAGGTCCGGACCGCCAACGGGGTCCTCAACCCGGCGATCGGCGAGGGCGACAGCCCGGACGACGCGCTCTCCTGCGTGGTCGAGGGCGGTGTCTACCAGGGCAGCATCAGCTTCCACGAGCAGCTCGAGAAGCTCGGGGTCGACCACCTCTGGAAGGACTACGGCAACGGCTGCCACACCGTCGAGAACTTCCAACGCCAGGTGACCGACACGCTGGCCGGGTTCGAGAGCTTCTTCCAGGCGCCGCCGCCCGACCCGAAGACCTTCGACTACCGCTCGATCGAGCCGCATTTCCGCGTGTGGGGATGGGACGTGGACGTCGACCCGAGGCGCGCCCTCGAGTTCCTGCGGTTGAAGGGAGGCGACTCGGCGGTGACGGTGGAGGGTTCCGGACGGACCTCGCTCACCACGCCCGCCTGGTACCGGGGCCTCAAGACGGTGGACGTCGGCGGCGTCCCGGTCCGGCCCCGGGCCGACGGGCGGCTCCGCTTCGCGGTCGATCTCGGGCCCGCGCACACGGTCCAGCAGTACACGAGCGACACCGAGCCGAGGTTCAGGACCAAGACCCTGAAGCTGGCTCCGCACGCCCTGCTGCGGATCACGGTCGCCCGGCGGGTGCGGCGCGGGGCGCGGATCTGCCTGCGGGCGATCGGTGGTTCGGTGCCGCGGGCGCGGATCCGGGTCGGCCGGAGCGGCGCCAGGCTCGCGGTCGGAGCCAAGGCACGTTGCCGCACCCTGCGCCTGCGCCGTCCGGCGCGGGTCGTGACGGTCACCGGGCGCGACGCCTTCGGCCACGCGGTCAAGGCGCGCGCGGCTCTCCGCCGGTCCCGCTGAGCCGTCATCCCGGACTCGTAAGGTCCGGGCCATGAGCGACCTCAACACCCCCGCCGCCGATCCGATCCGACTCCCTGAGGGGGTGACGGTCGGCCACTGGACCGACACGGAACGGTGGACCGGCTGCACGGTGATCCTCGGGCCCGAGGATTCGGTCAGCTCCGGCGAGGTCCGGGGAGGCGGTCCCGGCACCCACGAGTTCGAGCTACTCGACCCGGCCACGTCGACCCCCGGCGCCCACGCCGTGATGCTCTCCGGCGGCAGCGCCTTCGGCCTCGGCGCGACCAGCGGGATCGTCCGGTGGATGCATGAGCGCGGTCGCGGCTTCCCGACCCCCGTCGGCCCGGTGCCGCTGGTGACCGGCGCCGTCTGCTTCGACCTGCCGATGGGCGATTTCGCCTGGCCCGAGCCGGATGACGCCTACGCCGCCTGCGAGGCTGCGAGCTCGGAGCTGGTGCGCGGATGCGTCGGCGCCGGAACCGGCGCCACGGCCGGCAAGGTGCTGCCGGACGGGGGCTGGACCAAGACCGGCCTCGGCGCCGCCACGATCGAGGTCGGGGACGCGACCATGACCGCGATCGCGGTCGCGAACCCGTACGGCGAGGTGATCGACGCCGACGGCACGATCCTGGCCGGCTACTGGCGGGACGGCGCCTTCCGCCGGACGGTCGACGTGATGCGCGAACAGCCGACCGGGGTGCCGCTCGGCGAGAACACGACCCTGTGCTGCATCGTCACCGACGCGAAGCTGACCAAGGCCGAGGCGCACAACGTCGCCCGCGCCGCCGCCCCTGGATTCGCCCGGGCGCTCCACCCGGCGGCGACCGCGGTCGACGGCGATCTCACCATCTGCCTGACCACCGGCAAGGTCGAGACCGATCCGTTCGCGCTCACGATCTTCGCCGGCGAGGTGGTCTCGGAGGCGATCCGCGACGCCGCCCGGCAGGCGACCGACGCACCGGGCGCGCCGAGCGGAGCGACCCGCCTGGGCGGCTGAGCGACCGGCCGGGGGAGAGTTTCCCGCGCCGGGGCCTTGTACCGGCATGGAAGACGACTACATGGAGTACGAGCCGAGCGACGTCGAGCTCGCGGCCTGCGCCCTGACGGTCGAGCTGATCCGCTCCGGGCGCATCCTCACCTACATCGGCGACATCCTGGTCGAGCGGGTCGACGAGGTCGACTTCCCGGGCGAGCCGGAGGAGGCGGTGGTGACGCGGAGATTCTGCGAGCTGGCGGTCCCGGAACTGACCGGGGAAGGAGCGGCTCCGCTCTGGCGGGCGGCTCGGCTGATCGAGTCGATCCGAGATCGCGTCGTCACCGATTTCCGACTCGAGATCGAAGGCGAGGAACGACGGAACTGACCGACGGATTTGCCGGAGCAGCACATCGCCGCTCAGTTTTTGGACTTGCTGTCGAGATGAGGACCGAACCAACCCACGTAGACCCTCCCGGTTCCTTGGGTGTCGTCGTGAAAGTGGATCCGGGGGCACGGATATCCGCCGCGTTCGATCTTGATGTGGGCATCCATGTAGGCGCGTCCCGACTTGTCTACGTCGGTTGGGACTTCGAAGGTGCGCAGTTCGCGGTAGCGAGCGTTCTGATCGGTGGTCCCGGATTCGTGGAGGGACACCCATCCCCGCGGGATCGCCGAGAGATCGCCGCTTTCGCAGAAGGCCTGGAAGTCGCCTTCGAACCCCTCCTCCTTCCGGGCAACGTAGGCATCCAAGGCGCGGAATGCGCGAAGCGCCTTCTTCGCCCAACTGGGTTCTGAATGTTCGTCCAGTTCCTTGGCTCCTTCCAGGGCGGTATCGCCGAACTTGATCCTGTCCGTCTCCTCCTCCACCTGAGTCACGACATCGGCACACTGATCCGGCTCTGAGGCAGGAGCGTCCTCCTGCGCGGCTTCCGTATTGCCCCCGCTCGTTCTTACCTGTTTCTCCAGGTAGTAGATCCGGCGCAGCAGATCGTCGCGCTCGAGAAGGAGCTCAATCGATTCTTCGCGGAACCCCTCAATCTCGAGCTTGAGATCCTCGACCGTCTCAAGTTGCCGTTCGTAGTCCTCAGCTATCTCGTCCCAGGTCTCGTCGGAAGCACTGCCGCCTGAGAACTGCGGCAGCTTTCGGAAGTTCTCCCAAGGCTGCGGAGGGTTCTGGTGACTGGCACCTCGTAGAACCGAGTCGGCGACGAAATCCGCCAGCACCCTGAACGGCGCGCGCTTGCGAAGGAAACGGTCCAACGGAACCACGCGGTGTCGGCGGACCCAGTCACGGTCGGCGCCGACCCCTGGCAGGTAGATGCGGGTGGCTCCCGAGTGGACATCCATGGCCGGCCCCACCAACTCGAGCATCCCCTTCGAGAAGGAACTGACGGAACCCGGGCCCAGCACGTAGACGGGGCTGACTCCGGCCAACCTTCGCTGGACCTCGTGGGCACGTTCCAAGGTCGGTCCGATCCCGTCTTCGAGTTCACCACGAGTCGGACTCAGCACGACGAAGGGAACATCGCGGGCGGCGTTCGTCACCTGCTCGGCGAGCAGACGACCCTGAGCGCCGTTGACCTGGTGGTAGTTCTCGTCGAGCCCGGCGTCGCCGCGCGAGCAGGTGAACCCTTCTAGTACCTGGGAGACCATCCCCGGGGCGATCGGGGTCCACGGACGGTCCCATGCGTTCTCGGCGGATCTGGAGAGATCGAACCAGAACCATGCTCCGGCGTCGGTTTCTATCGTGGTCGCCGTAGAGACGATCACCTGGTCGGCGCGTGTCTCCACGAGCCGTCCGCGAAATACATTGCCGGCGGTCTCCTCCGCCGAAGCGGAGACAACCCGGTTGGACTTGTCGATCTCGACTTCTCCGTCGGTGGGGACGTCCACCCTGGAGTTCCGGAACTTGGTGCGAATCCACCCCTCGAAGATCTGCCTCGTCTGTTCAACCGGCTGGGGGCCATCCAGCTCCAGGACGCTTCTATAGATCAGAGCCATGGTTTCGTCCTATCCCTTCGAGTCTCGTTCGCCTGGGCTATAACCGCGCAGCCAGGCTTCCGTTTCTTCGATGTCCGTCTCGCGCGTGCCCAGACGACGTAGCCTCGACGTCTGGGCGTCGACGAAGATGTTTGCGATCTCAGTCGGTGAAAGTTCAGCGTCCAGGTCTTGAGAGAACTGGACGTAGCGAGACACATAGTTCAGGGCGTTGCGTCCGAGGTTGTGATTCTCTCCGGTGGCGGTCGCGTCTCGAGCGATGATCGGCAGATGAAAGCCCGACACATTTCCCTGCTGGTGCTTTCTTTTCTTGGCGAGTATCCCCGTCGCCTCTGAGACGGCGGCGAACAACAGGGGCCACGTCTCCGCTTCGATCGCAGGAAAACTGTTGTCCAACTTCCGCAGTCTCTGAATACCGGCGGGGGACGTGTGGTCCCTCGACTTCAACAGCGCGAAGTCATCAGGTTTCGATCCGTCCGGAATGACATAGCCAGGCCCGGTCAGAGCGACTTGCTCCTGGGGCACCGAGTTCAGGAGCAGGTTCTTGAAGTTCCCGTACCCGAACCAGTAGTGGGCGGCGTCGGCGCCGAGTTCGCGCCTCGTTTCAAAGGCCAACTCCGCGAATGAGATGGGCGCGTTGATCGTCTTGGCTCGAAACGACAGGAACGCTCTCGCTTCGGCGGCGAGAGTCGTAGTCGGCTGTTCGACGTCCGGAGACTCGAGGTCGGATGGTGTCGAGCTCTCCGAATCCATCGTCTCCACTTCGACCTCTTCCGCCTCTGCCTCCTCGGTGAGGACGTTCCTCAGGTCCTGGGCCATGTCGTCGAGGGTCGCCATCACGTCGGCCATCCGTTGACTCATGACCGTGATGATGTGGGGTACCTCAGAGCCTGGCTTGTAGGTGTCCTCGTGCGTCAGCTCGCCCCAACTGTCCTGAAGCAGGGTCCGGACCTGCAACTCGCAGCGAATGTACTGAAATCCGTCGGGTACCAGTACCGGGACGAAGAGGTCGAAATGGATTGAGCGGTAGCCCGATGCCTTGGGGTTAGAGATGTAGTCCTTGGTCGGATCGTGCTTGCATGACAGACCCTTCGACTCTTCGTTCGGGGCCGGCAGCTTCTTGAGCAGAGATGACACCGAATCGACGTCTTCCAAGTTTGTGCATATGATCCTGAGCCCGACGAGATCTCGCAGATATGTGCAAGCGTCGTCTGGCCCGGTGGCCCTGTCTGCTGCCTTCTCCGCCAGGCGTCTATAGGCACGGAGAGGCTCTTTGATGCGCCCATCCGAGACGCGAATCCGCCGCATCCGGCTGTCGTCGAACTTCTCCTTGAGCAGTTCGACGAGCGTCTGTTTGGCGGAATCCTTGGCCGGTTGAAGGCGAGTAGTCGCAAATTCTTCATACCAACTAGTGAACTGCTCAAGTGTGAATGGCAGTCCTCGTTCGCCCTCAGTGGATATCTCGACCTCGCCGTATTGCAATCGGTTCTCCCTCGCGATCGAATGGCAAGATATCGATCTACCGCTATCGGGCGCGATGTCGTCGAAGCCGCAAGATGAACGCAGTAGGTTGGCTTTGTGAAGCACTCGGTCGGCAACAAGGAGCGGATTGCGGCGATTTCCTCGCTCGTGCTCGGGTTGGTCGCGATCGTCCTCGCGGTCGAGTTGGCGATCGAGCGGTTCCCGCACGGGCTGATCGTCATCTTCTTCCTGCTGGTCTCGGTCGGGCTGGCCGGGCTGGGGTTGATCGCTTCGGGCCTGGCGCGGATCGCCGCCTTCTGTGCGGCGGCGGTGCTGTTCGGGTTCACGATCGGGGCACTGGTCGAGGACTTCCGGAACCTGATCCAGGCATTGGGCGTGGTGGCGGTGCTGTTGCTCGCCGTGGCGATGGCGCGGATCGCCTTCGGGGTCCGGGTGCCGCTGCCGGACGCTCCCAGGCCGGAGCGGCCGGTGCTCTTCTTCAACCCGAAGTCCGGAGGCGGCAAGGCGGAGCGGTTCGACCTGGATTCCGAGGCGCGGGCGCGCGGATACGAGACCGTGGAGTTGAGGCCCGGCGACGATCTCGGGGAGCTGGTCAGAGAGGCGGTCGAGCGCGGGGCGGACGGGCTCGCCATGGCCGGGGGCGACGGGTCCCAGGCCGTGGTGGCGGCGATCGCGGCCGAGCACGACCTGCCGTATGCCTGCGTGCCGGCGGGAACCAGAAACCACTTCGCTCTGGACCTGGGCGTGGACCGGGAGGACTGCGTGGGCGCCCTCGACGCCTTCGTCGAGGCGGGGGAGCGGCTGGTCGACCTGGCCGAGGTCAACGGACGGGTCTTCGTCAACAACGTCTCGCTCGGGATCTACGCGGAAGCGGTCCAGAAGGACGAGTACCGCGAGGCGAAGATCAAGACGCTGCTCGACACGGTGCCCCAGGTGCTCGGTCCGGAGGCGGATGTGCCCGAGCTCTCCTGGGTCAGCCCCAGCGGCAGGCGGCATCGTTCCGGCGCGGCGATCCTGGTCTCGAACAACCGCTACCGGCTGGGCAAGGCGGTCGGCTCGGGGACCAGGCCCAAGATCGACGACGGCGAGCTGGGCATCGCCGTGCTGGCCGACCCGGTCTCGGCCGGGAAGCGGCTGAAGAGCCTGCAGAAGCCCTGGCGCGACTGGTCGGCGCCCGAGTTCGAGGTCGGAGCCGACCACCCGGTCGCCGCCGGCATCGATGGTGAGGCCGCCCGGCTGGATCCGCCGCTCGAGTTCTCGATCCGCCCCGGGGCGCTCCGGGTCCGCGTCGCGCGGCAACATCCCGGCGCCTCGCCATCGGCGGCGATCCCCGACGGGCCGTTCCGTGAGATCGTGGCGCTGGCGCGGATCGCGGCGGGCCGGCCGCCGTCGGACGGCGCGGTCGTGCAAGCCCGAGGGACCGGACGAGGATGAAGTCGAAGATGAGACAGGTGCTCCACGAGCTGGACGAACTCGACCAGAAGGTCTACGTCGCCGTGGCGACCTCGCCGACCCCCTCGCTCGACGGAGCTCTGCGCAAGCTCTCCGACGCCGCCAACTACTCGCGGATCTCCGGTTCGATCTCGGTCGGCCTGGTCGCGCTGGGCGGATCGGTCGGGCGCCGGGCGGCCTTCCGGGGCATGGCCTCCGTGGCGGTCACCTCGGCCGTGCTGAACGCCGTGGTGAAGCCGATCGCGCATCGGGCGCGGCCGGACCGCGACGGCGCCGACGTGCCCGAGGCGCGCCACGTGCGGATGCCGAGATCGCACTCCTTCCCGTCCGGGCACTCGGCCTCCGCCTTCGCCTTCGCGGCCGGGGTCGGCCACGTCCTGCCCTGGTCGGTCCCGCCCCTGACGCTGTTGGCCGCCGCCGTCGCCTACTCCCGGGTCCACACCGGGGTCCACTACCCGGGCGACGTGGTGATCGGCTCGCTGGCCGGGATCATCTTCGCCGAGTTGACCAACTCGGTCCTCGATCGCCACACCGACCTCTGACCCGTCACAGACCCGACCTGTCACAGATCGCCCGGCCGTCTCGTCTACCGGACAGACCGGAGAAAAGCCGCCGGACGGCGGCCCGACGGAAGGAAAGCGATGAAGGTACTCGTGGCAGGGGCGACCGGAGCGATCGGACGGCCCCTGGTGGTCAAGCTGATCGAACGCGGTCACCAGGTGACCGGGATGACTCGCAGCGAGAAGCGGCGGGAGCTGATCGAGTGGCTCGGGGCCGACTCGGTCGTGGTCGACGCGCTCGACCCGGAAGGGGTCGCCGGCGCGGTCGCCGAGACCCGGCCGGACGTGATCGTGCATGAGCTGACCGCGCTCGCCGGGCCTTTCGACCTGAAGGACCCCGAGAAGACCTTCGGCCCGACGAACCGTCTGCGGCGCGAGGGGACGGACCATCTGCTCTCCGCGGCCCGGGCCGCCGGCGTGAAGCGGTTCGTGGCCCAGAGCTTCGCTCCGCTGATCTACGAACGCACGGGCTCGCTGGTCAAGACCGAGGCCGACCCGGTCGACACCCATCCCCCGGCGGCGATGACCGACGTCAGCGAGGCGATGCGCTACCTCGAGCGGGCGGTGACGAGTGCGGATGGCATCGAAGGGGTAGTCCTCCGGTATGGAGGCTTCTACGGTGAAGGAACCTCGATGGACGTCCGACCCGACGGCGAGCAGACCGAGATGATCCGCAAGCGCAGGCTCCCGATCGTCGGCAGCGGCGGCGGCGTCTGGTCGTTCGTCCATGTCGACGACGCGGCCGAGGCGACCGCGATCGCCGTCGAGAAGGGCGAACCGGGCATCTACAACATCGTCGACGACCAGCCCGCACCCGTACGGGACTGGCTGCCGGCGGTGGCCGAGGCGATCGGCGCCCGGCCGCCGCGCCGGTTCCCGCGTTGGCTGGCCCGGCTGGTCGCCGGCGAGGCCGGCGTGATGATGATGACCGAGATGCGCGGATCCTCCAACCAGAAGGCGAAACGGGAGCTCGGCTGGTCGCCGGCCCATCCCGCCATCTGGGAGACCCTGGCCGGAAGCGAGGCCTGAGCATGGCCGCCGAGACCGACGACTCCCTGGACACCCTGCGCGGCTACGCCTTCGCGGTCGCCTACCGGATGCTCGGCAGCGTCACCGACGCCGAGGACATCGTCCAGGAGGGGCTGCTGCGGATGCACCAGGCGGAGGCGTCCGGGGAGCGGATCGAGTCTCGGCGGGCCTATCTCTCGACGGTGGTCACCCGACTGGCGATCGACGAGCTCCGCTCGGCCCGGGCGAGGCGGGAGTCATACGTCGGCGAGTGGCTGCCGGAGCCGGTGGTCGAGGCCTCGGCCGACCCCGGTCCGGCCGAGAGGGCGGAGATGGCGGACTCGCTCTCGGTCGCGGTGATGGTCCTGCTCGAGAGCCTCAGCCCGGAGCAGCGGGCCGCCTTCCTCCTGCGGGACGTCTTCGGCTACCCCTACGAGGAGGTGGCCGAGATCATCGACAAGTCCGAGCCGGCGACACGCCAGCTCACGGCCCGGGCCCGCAAGGCGGTCGAGGCCCGTCGGCCCCGCTTCGAAGCGTCCCGGGAACGTCGTGAGCAGCTCGCGGACCGCTTCTTCGCGGCCGCCTTCGAAGGCGAGGTCGACCGGCTCGAGGAGTTGCTGGCCGCCGACGTCCAACTGCATGGCGACGGTGGCGGCAACGTGCCGGCGATCGCCCGGCCCCTCCAGGGCGCCGATCGGGTCGCGCGGGCGCTCGGCAAGTGGGGCCAGGTCGGTCGCAGCGTCGACGCCACGGCCCGGCGGGTCGAGGTCAACGGCCAGCCCGGGGCGCTGCTGCTCGACGGCGAGGGCCGGATCATCAGCGCGATGGCGCTGGAGATCGTCGACGGACGGATCGAGGCGGTCTACTCGATCGTCAACCCCGAGAAGATCTCCCACCTCGGCGAGGTCGGGGATCTCCGGTCGATGATCCGCAACCGGCGGCGGTGAGCCCGCCGCTCAGCTGAGGACGGCGGCGAGGCGGCGGCGATGGGCCGCCGCCAGCTCCGAGGCCGGGCCGAGCTCGGTGAAGCAGCCGACCATCACCTGGCGAAGCAGGTCACGGCGCTCCGGGTCGGAGATCTCGACCTCCTTCTGGAGCAGGTCGAAGGCGAACTCGTGGTCGCCCTCGTCCCAGGCCTTGAAGGCCTCGGTCGGTGGGTTCTCCGACTGCGAGAGCAGGGCCCGGGCGTGGATGCCGGCGACCGCGAAGTCGTTGGCCGCGAGGGGCTCGGTCAGCGTCTCGGCCTCGTCGTTCTCGCCCCGCGCCAGGAGGATCCGGGCCAGGGCCGCGAGCGCTTCGGGATTCTTCGGGTCGGCGGCCACCGCCCCGCGCAGCGCCTCCTCGTCCCCGGACTCGATCGCGGCCTTGGCCGCTTCCTCCTCCTCGGAGGGGACGATCCGGTCGAGGAACTCGTTGATCTGGGCCGGCGGCAGCGCGCCGGTGAACTCGTCGACCATCTGGCCGTCCCGGAACGCCTTGACCGCGGGGATGCCCTGCACCCGGAAAGCGGCCGCAAGCTGTTGGTTGGCGTCGACGTCGACCTTCGCCAGCTCGACCTTGCCGCCGCGCTCGTTCACCGCCTGCTCGATCGCCGGTCCCAGGGTCCGGCAGGGGCCGCACCACTCGGCCCAGAAGTCGACCACGACCGGAACCGTCTTGGAACGCTCGATGACCTCTTGCTGAAAGTCTGCCTCTGACACGTCTTTGACCATGTACCGAGGATAGAGCGGTCGGGTCTCCGGCCAGCGGAATCGGGCCGTGATCGTTGCCGGGGGCGGGCGCACCAGCAATAATCCGGATGAGCTGAAGGTAGGGGGACAAGCTGGAACTCATCTCAAATCTCGACTCGAGGGTTCGCTCCTGGCCGGCACGGACGTGGCCGCTGCGCATCGCCGCCTTCATCGGTGTCGCCGACTCCGCCATCGCCCTGGCCACGGCGGTCACGACCAGGCCCGAGCCGGCCAGCATCTGGCTCGGCTGCTTCTGGCTGGCCCTCTGGTCGCTGCTCCTGCTGCGAGCCGAATGGGTCGCGACGAGGGTCGAGCAGCGTCCGGGACTGGTCTGGCTGCTGCCGGCCCTGGCCTTGGCCGGAATGTTCCCGGCGATGCTCGACGGCGGCTACCCGGGGAACCTCGCCACCCAGCCGGTCTGGTTCGTCGCGGTGGCGGCCGCGCTCGGCCGTTGGCCGGCGGTGGCGGTGACCGGGCTCGCCGCCTTCGCGGGCAAGGCCCTGGTGTTCTCCCTGACCGGCAGCGGCCCGGAGCCGTTCGGCGACGGCGCGCCCCTGGAGGCGCGGACCGCGCTGCTCCTGCCCCTGGCCCTGATCCCGTTGACGATCGCGCTGATCGCCAGCGTCCGGCCGCTGGTCGACCTGATCGGGGAGACGAGCCCGCCCGAGGCGCCGCCGGAACTCACCCCCGCCCAGCGGGAGATCGTCGCGCTGCTGGCCGCCGGGCTCAACCCGAAGGAGATCGCGCTCCGACGCGGCACCTCCCCGGAGACGGTGCGCACCCAGATCAAGCAGGCCCGGTCGAAGGTCGGCGCCCGGACCAAGGACGAGCTGGTCGCCCGGACCTGGAGGCCCGGATGACCACGATCCCGGCCGGCCTTCCCGCCGGCACCCGGAGCGTGCTGATCGACATCGGCACCAAGCTCTCGATGGCGGCGATGGTGTTCGCCGCGGCCGCCTTGGCCCTCCGGCTCTCCGGGTCGGAGCTCGTCTGGGCGCTGCTCGGCTGCGGGGTGGCGCTGACCCTGATCGGGCTGGCCCGACGGCCGGTCTCGCCGCTCCGCTCGCTCGCCGCCCATCCCGCCGCCGCGCCGGCGTTCTGCGGGCTGTTGGGGGTCGGCGCGGCCGTCCTCGGGATCCACGGCGGCCTGCTCTTCCTGCCGGCGCTCTTCGTCTTGCTCACGCTCTCGGTGGCGCTCGAACGAGGGCCGTTGCTGATCTGCTCGGCGCTACTGGCCGCGGGCTTCCTCGCCCGCACCGCCCAGATGGGCCACGTCGAGTGGAGCTCGCCCTGCGCCGCCGTGGCCCTGATCGCCCTGCCGTTGGCCGGCCAGGTCCTGGCCCGTCGGATCAACCTCGGCGCCAGGGTCGATGCCCGTCCCGAGCCGGAGCCGGTTGTGGACCGGGAGCGGCTTACGCCCCGCCAGGCCGAGGTCACGGCGCTCCTGGCCGGCGGCCTGCGCCACCAGGAGATCGCCGACCGGCTCGGCGTCTCGGTCCCGCACGTGAGACGCCTGGCCCGCCAGGCCCGCGAACGGGTGGGAGCCCGCACCACGGCAGAGCTGATCGCCTCGACCGTGACCCGCCCGCGAAGCGATCACTGAAGCCGGGGCCGACGCCGGTCGCCGCCTCCGAGCGCCAGAGTCAGCCACCTTGTGGTCGATATACGTGCAAAGTTGGCTGAGATTGCCGGTTGAGGCGGCGGGTCAGGGTAGGGCGCCGAGGCGGATCAGCTCGGCTTCGACGCCGTCGAGGAGACGGTTGAGGCCTCGCTCGAAGCGCTCGTCGTCGTAGACGTCCTCGAGCATCTCCACCCACTGCTCCTCGAGGGTGCGCTCGGAATCGAACATGCTCGCGAGGTGGGGGTAGTCGCCCGAGCGGAGGTTGTCCTCGACGAAGTCGGCGACCTCCTCGAACTCCTCGGAGCCGATCAGGTTCTCGGGCTTGACGGCGCGCTCCCGCACCGCGTAGCCGAACAGGTAGTCGTCGACCTGGCCCATGATCTCGAACTTCAACCCCGCCGAGATGTCGAGTCCTTCGAGCGCGCCCATCGACTGCTCCATGTGGCGCATCCCGTTCTCGGTGATCCGGAACTGGTCTTCCTCGTCGATCAGCCAGGGGCGCTTCATCCAGGCGGCCAGGCTCAGCTTCGCGATCAGGGTGACCCGCTCGCGCCATCCGTCGGGCATCTCGCCCTCGGGGATCACGATCTCGCCCATGATCGCGTCGTCCATCAGGGCCAGCAGGTCGTCCTTGGTGCGGACGTAGTGGTAGAGGCTCATGGTCCCGGCGTCGAGTCGGCGGGCGACCTTGCGCATCGAGACGTTCTTGATGCCTTCCTCCGCCGCTATCTCCAGCGCGGCCTGGACGATGTCGTCCCGGCTCAGCTGGGTTCGGGAAGGTCTCCTGCGCCCTCTGCGGTCATGGTCGCTTGCCATTCGTACATCGTACTGCTATCTTGTTCGTACGATGTATGAAAAGTTGAAGAAAAACACCGATGCCGGGATCAGGGCAGAGGGGTTGGGCAAGCGCTTCGGCGATTTCCAGGCTCTCTCCGACCTCGATCTCGTCGTCCCCCAGGGATCGGTGCTCGGTCTGCTCGGCCACAACGGCGCCGGCAAGACGACCACGATCCGAATCCTCACCACCCTCTCCATCCCCACCTCCGGCTCCGCCACCGTGGCCGGCCACGACGTGGTCCGCGAGGCCGCCCAGGTC
>JAFKLL010000022.1:0-55640 GCA_017304845.1 Solirubrobacterales bacterium | reverse complement strand
GCCCAGGTCCGCGCCAAGGTCGGCGTCGCCGGCCAGTCCGCGACCGTCGACGGGCTGCTCAGCGGCCGGGCCAACCTCGAGATGGTCGGCCGCCTCTACGGCATGTCGAAGAAGGACGCCCGGGCCCGGGCCGACGAGCTGCTCGAACGCCTCGGCCTGGCCGACGTCTCCGAGAAGCTGGTCAAGGACTACTCCGGCGGCATGCGCCGCCGGGCCGACCTCGCCGCGACCCTGGTCGCCGCGCCGCCGGTCCTCTTCCTCGACGAGCCGACCACGGGCCTCGACCCGCAGAGCCGCAACGAGCTCTGGGAGGTGCTGCGCGAGCAGGTCGCGGAAGGCGTGACCCTGCTACTCACCACCCAGTACCTCGAAGAGGCCGACCGGCTGGCCGACGAGATCGTGGTCCTCGACCACGGCCGGGTCGCCGCGGCCGGCTCGCCGGCGGAGCTGAAGCAACGAGTCGGCGGCGACCGCATCGAGGTCAGCCTGGCCGAGATCGGCGACGCCGACACGGCGGCCGCCGCCCTGGCCGGGTTCGCCGAGAACGAGGTCACCACCGACCCCGAGGAGGGCCTGGTCACGGCGCCGGTCCGTACCGGCACCCGCCTGGTCGAGGTCGTCCGCGCGCTCGATTCCGCCGGCATCGACGTGACCGACGTCCACCGTCGCGACGCGACCCTCGACGACGTCTTCCTCTCCATCACCAGCAACGAGAAAGCCGAGGTCCACTCATGAGCGAAGCGCTCATCCTCGCCCGCCGCAACCTCGAACACGTGCGGCAGATCCCCGAGAAGCTGATCGACGTCACCCTGCAGCCGCTGATGTTCGTGCTGCTGTTCGCCTACGTGTTCGGCGGCGTCATCGCGGTGCCGGACGGCAACTACAAGGAGTACCTGATCGGCGGCATCCTGGTCCAGACCCTGGCCTTCGGGCTGATGGGCCCGGGAGTCGCGATCGCCACCGACCTGGGCGAGGGGATGATCGACCGGCTGCGCAGCCTGCCGATCCGCCGCGCGTCCTACCTGATCGGCCACCTGATCGCCGAGATGGCGGCCATCACCGTCGCCATCGTCGTGCTCTGCGGGGCCGGCCTCCTGGTCGGCTGGCGGATCCACTCGAGCGTGCCGGAGGCGATCGGCGCCTTCGCCCTGCTCGAGCTTTTCGCCTTCACCATGCTCTGGCTGGGAACCCTGATCGGCACCGTCGCCCGGACGCCGGACGTGGTCACCGGGATCGCCTTCATGACCGTGTTCCCGCTGACCTTCGTCTCCAACGCCTTCGTGCCGACCGAGTCCCTGCCCGACGGGCTGCGCCAGGTCGCCGAGTGGAATCCGGTCAGCTGCGTCGTGGCGGCGGTCCGCGACCTCTTCGGCAACCCCACCGCGATCCCCGACGCGGCCGCCTGGCCGCTGGAGCACCCGATCGTGGCCTCGCTCGGATGGTGCGCGCTGATCCTCGCGGTCGCCGTGCCGATGACGATCCGCGCCTTCAACCGGCGCACCACCGACTGACGTTCAGTCCTGACGATGCTGGGAGGCCTCGGGCGAGGCCTCCCAGAAATCGTCGATCTTGGTCGCGTCGTGGCGGCCGAGCTTGACCGAGACGGCCCACATCTCGACCGGCTCGTCGCCGAGGTTGCGATGGGACCGAGGCGTCTTCGGGGCGACCCGCACCGCCGTGCCCGGTGCCCTGCTCGAAATCGGAGTGGGCCGGTACCCGATTGGCTCGCGGCCAGACGCCGCGGAGATCTCGGCCGGTGGGCCAGGCGCGCCTTCGCGTGCCTGGCCCACCGGCCGGACGAATCAGCTGCCGCAGACCTCGAGCCCGAAGTCCTTGGCGGCCGCGCTGGCCTCCGGGAACGGGTTCTGGGAATCCTTGGCGGCCTGCGGGTCGTCCTCGACGGCCTTCAACTCGGTCTCGAGTGTGTCGACGATGTTGTTCCAGTCGTCGGCGTCCGCATCGTCGGGCTGCAGGGCCCGCAGATCGTCGATCTCGCCCTGGTAGAGCGGCACGATCTCGTCGCTGATGAAGGCCACGGTCTCCTTGTTGCTCGGCTGCTTGTTGCCGAAGGCGGCCTGCGCCTTGGTGCTCAGCGCCTCGTTGCCCTTGGTGCAGATCGCGTCGGCCTGGGCGATCAGCTCGGACTTGGAGAGGCTGTCATCGGAGTCGCTGGAGCCGCAGGCGGCGATTCCGAACGAGAGGGCGAACACGGTGGCGACACCCGCGATCAGAGTCTTCTTCATGGATTCCTTTCGATGGACTGGGACGGGACCGGGGGATGGTAGAGCTCCGCCGGGCGGGATAGGGTCGAGGCATGATCGATCTGCCAGTTGCGCTCACCGGCTACCAGCTCTCGGTTTGGATCCACATCACCGCGGTGGTGGTCGGGCTGGGCATGACCTTCGCCGAGGCGGTGCTCTTCCCGGTCGCGATGAAGCTGGACGCCAGGCACCTGCCGTACGTCCACCGGCTGCAGCTCACCATCAATCGCTACGTCGCCAGCCCGGCCCTGCTCCTGATCCTGATCACCGGCATCTACCAGGTGTCGGACGCGGGCTGGGAGTTCGGTTCGTTCTGGATCAGCGCCAGCTTCGCGATCGTGATCCTGATCGGCGGCATCAACGGCGCCTACTTCATCCCCGCCGACCGGCGGCTGGAGGCGATGGTGACGGACGAGATCTCATCCGCCGGTGAAGGCGCCTTCACGCCCTCCGCGGCGTATCAGCAGCAGGCGCGGGTCGAGGGGATGATCGGGGCCCTGACCGGCATCCTGATCATCGCCGCGATCTTCCTGATGGTGGTCAAGCCTGGGGCCTGACTCAGCTCGCCTCGAGCAGTTCCTTCAGGTCGGCCACGCGCTCCCGCCACCAGACC
The DNA here is from genome assembly GCA_017304845.1 of Solirubrobacterales bacterium. Taxonomy (GTDB): domain Bacteria; phylum Actinomycetota; class Thermoleophilia; order Solirubrobacterales; family 70-9; genus 67-14. Next base: position 52,766 of record JAFKLL010000022.1, on the reverse strand, counting down.
TTCATCCGGTCGGCGATCTCGCGGTCGGGCAGCTTCTCGTGCTCCAGCGCGATCTTGCTCTTCGACGGGCCTAGGCTCTCGAACCCGACGAGCACCCGGGTCGAGCCGTCGGCCCAGTCGTAGCGGGCCGAGGTCGGGGCGGTGGCGGTCCGCAGCCGCAGTTCCGTGTCGGGCAGCCACTGCTCGCGGACCGACTCCTTCTCGAACGCCTCGAAGAGCCGCTCGATCGGCACCTCGATCGTCTTCGACGCGGTGACCGACCAGCCGTCCTGACGCTGGCCCGGCTCGCGCAGGCCCCGGGCTCGCTCGTAGCCGACGGTGATCGATTGCGCCCACCATCCGGGCACGCCCTGCTCATCGGTCAGCCAGCGGGCGATCTCGGTGTGGGTGCGCTTCACGGCACCCGCCTCGTCCAGGAATGTGAGCCATTCCTCCCAGTTCCTGCCGGTTGCCGCGACTAGCTTTTCATCGGAAAGCGTCGGTTCAAAAACTGTCATGGCTACGGACAATCTAGCCAATTCCGTGGTTGCCGAAACGAGAGCGTTCATGACTAACATGGGTTCATGACTGAGAATGGATCGGACCAGGTGACCGTCGAGGACGAACCCGCTTCCAGCCGGTTCGAGATCCACGTGGGGGACGAGCTGGCCGGATTCGCCGACTATCGGCTGGCTGACGGGAAGATCGCCTTCACCCACACCGAGATCGATCCGGCCCGGGGCGGTCAGGGGCTGGGAACCAGGCTGGTCGAGTACGCGGTGACCGACGCTCGGGCCCGGGATCTGGAGATCGTGCCGATCTGTCCCTTCGTCCGGGACTGGATCGCGGAGAACCCGGAGCGGTCATGACCGATCGTCGGCGCGACGCGGAGGCGGCCGCCGATCGGGTCCCCGGGAGCCGATTCTCGGCGCGGCTGTACGAGCCGGTCCTCTGGCTCGGTGAGAAGACCGGCCTGGCCCGTTGGCGGCAGCGTCTGATCGCCGACGCGACCGGCGAGGTGATGGAGCTCGGCGCCGGGACCGGGCTCAACCTCCGGCACTACCGACCCGGCCTGGAGCGCCTGGTGCTGGTCGAGCCGGACGCCCACAAGGCCCGGCTGCTGGCCGAGAAGACGCCGCCGGCCGGGGTCGACCCCGAGATCGTCCGCGCGCCCGGCGAGCTGCTGCCGTTCGCCGACGACAGCTTCGACACCGTGGTGATGACCCTGGTCCTGTGCACGGTCGCCGACCCGCCGGCGACCGCGGCGGAGATCCGGCGCGTGCTCAGGCCCGACGGGCGGCTGCTCTTCATGGAGCACGTCCGCTCCGACGGCCCCCGGATGGGCCCGCTGCAGGACCGGCTCGAGAACCTCTGGGTGAAGCTCGCGGACGGCTGCCACTGCAACCGCCGCACCGTCCCGATGCTGAGGGACAACGGGTTCGAGGTCGAGGTGAAGGTGAGCAAGGACCAGTTCCCGATGCCGCCGGTCGCCCGCCCGATCGTCAGCGGCGTGGCCCGTCCCGAGGCCTGATGCCGGAGCTGCCCGAAGTCGAGATCACCGCGCGGCTGCTCGGCGCGGCCCTCGAAGGGGCGGAGGTCGAGTCGGCCATGGCCCCGGGCATCAACGTGATGAAGAGCTTCAAGCCGCCCCTGGACGGGCTGGCCGGGGACTCGGTCGCCGGGGTTCGCCGTCGCGGCAAGATGCTGATCGTCGACTTCCGGTCCGGGCTCTCGCTGCTGATCCACCTGATGTCGGCCGGGCGCCTGCAGCTCTACGAGAAGCGGGCCGGGCCACGGGACCGCACCTCGCGCATCTTGATCCGACTGGACGGGGGTAGGGAGCTGCGGCTGCGCGAGTTCGGCACCCGCCAACGGGCCTGGGCGAGGCTGATGCCGGCCGACGAGGTCGAAGCCGACGAGGCGGTGGCGAAGCTGGGGCCCGAGGCCTGGCCCGGGCCGGTGCCGGCGGAGGTCGTGACGACCACCGACCGGCCGCTCTACTCGCTGCTCCGCGATCAGCGGACCCTGACCGGGATCGGCCGGACCTGGGCCGACGAGATCCTCTGGACCGCGAAGCTCTCGCCGTTCAAGCGGGCCGCCGACCTGAGCCCGGAGGAGGCTGAGCGGCTGATCGGGGCGATCCACGACCGGCTCGACGGTGCGATCTCGTTCTACGGGACCGAGCTTCGACTGCCCCTGCCGGACAAGCTGCCGAAGCCGCTCGAGGTGCACGGCCGGGAAGGCGAGCCCTGCACCCGCTGCGGCGAGGAGATCCTCGCCGTCCACTACAGCGACTACGTGCTGTGTTACTGCCCGGCCGAGCAGACCGGCGGGCAGCCGCTCAAGGACCGGCGCCTCTCCAGGCTCCTCAAGTAGCCGTCAGTAGTCGTCCGGCCGCTCGGAGGAGTGGATCTCGTCCGCCTCGCCGTACTCGGCCGGGTCGGCCTCCGCTTCCGGGCGGCCGGCGTCGTACTTCGGGTTGCGTCCCGCTTCCGGGTTCTCGGCCTGTTCGATCAGCTCCCTTTCGGATTCCTCGAATCCTTCCGCTTCGCCTTCCCCGGCCTCGCGGAGCGGACGTTCCGCCTCCCGGCGCCGGGCCTCCAGATCGTGGTCTGTCCATTCGAACGCCATACGACAGAAATACCCGACGACCAGGACGGTCAATCGGCCGCGGCTATCCCGGGCCGAGCGTCGGCGGCACGATCTCGACCCGGCTTCGTTCGAGCCGGTCTCGTTGGCTCTCGGCCCGTCGGCGCAGAACCTCGAAGTCGATGCTTCGCAGGCGGGGGTCGCGAAGCTCCGAAAGCGCGGTCCACAGCGCAAGCTTTCCGGTCACCCCGAGGACCATCAACTCCAGCTCCAGCATCTGTCCCAGCTCGGAGCGGCGCCAGAGACGGCCGTTCGTCTTCAGCCGGCCGAGCTTCTCGCCGGTCCAGGCGGCCGCGTACTTGAGCGGGTTCGGCCGGGCGCCGACCAGGTCGCGGATGTGGGTCAGCGTCAGGCGGTCCTCCGCCACCTCGGCGGCGACGGTCCGCCACATCGCGGCCCGCTCCTCGTCCTCCGCGTTGGCCGCGGCCCGACGGGCCAGGGCGAGGCCGCTGGCCGCGCCCGCCAGGTGGTCGTTCAGGTAGATGTGGAGGGCCTCATCCGACACGCTCATCGGGTACCGCGTCCGGGGCCAGGCCAAACCTCGGTTTCACGATCAGAACCGGGAACCTCCTGGCCTTGGCCCTGATCCTGGAAGGGGCCGTCGTCAGCCTGGCGCGCGGCCTCGTCGACCACGGCGAGCGGGGCGGACCCGGCTGAGTCACCGCCGGCCCAGGCTCAGACCCGGTCGAAGGTGTCCGGGTTCGGGCCCGTGCGACCCGGCTCGCCCTTGTCGAGGCCGTCGATCGCGGCCATGTCGGCCGGGCTCAGCTCGAAGCCGAAGATGTCGAGGTTCTCTCGCATGCGGTCGGGATGGACCGACTTGGGGAAGATCACGTTGCCCTTCTGGATGTGCCAGCGCAGCGCGACCTGGGCCGGGCTGCGGCCGAACTCCCGGGCGATCCCGCTGACGACCGGGTCGTCGAGGACCCCGCCCTGCGCGATCGGCGACCAGGCCTCGGTCACGATCCCGTGATTCTCGCCCCAGGCCTTGACCGAACGGTTCTGGAAGTAGGGATGGACCTCGATCTGGTTGACCGCCGGGATCACGTTGGTCTTCGCCGCGAGGTTCTCGAGGTGGGGGACCTGGAAGTTCGAGACCCCGATCGAGCGGGACCGTCCGTCGGCCTCGAACTCCTCCAGGGTCTGCCAGGTCGAGACGTAGTCGCCGTCGTAGCGGGTCGGCAACGGCCAATGGATCAGGAAGAGATCGACGTGATCGGTGCCGAGGGCGGCCAGGGTGCCGTCGAAGGCGCGGCGCGCGTCGTCCGGCTCGTGGCTGCCGTTGTTGAGCTTGCTGGTGATGAAGATCTCGTCGCGGCTCAGGCCCGAGTCGCGGATGCCCTGGCCGACCTCGGCCTCGTTGCCGTACATCTGGGCGGTGTCGATGTGCCGGTAGCCGGCCTCGATCGCCTGGCGGACCGCCTCGGCGGTCTGGTCCGGATTCACCTGGAACACACCGAAGCCGAGTTGGGGTATGCGTCGGCCGTCGTTGAGATCGATCTGCGGTATCTGGCTCACGATCAGATGGGTACCCCGAACCGGCCGAAACGAAATCGGCCGGCGGGCCGCTCAGCCGAGGATCTCGAGCACTCGTTCGACCGGCCGGGCTAGGACCGCCCGGTCGCCGTTGACCACGATCGGGCGCTGGAGCAGCTCGGGCCGCTCGGCCATCGCGGCCACGATCACGTCCTCCTCCTCGGCGGCGAGATCACGGGCACCTTCCTCGCGCATCCGCAGCGCCTCCGCGGCGGTGATGCCGGCCTTCCCGAGCAGGGTGCGGATATCGTCCTCCTCGAGCCCGGTCACGTGGTACTCGACCGACTCGAACTCGATCCCCTGCTCCTCGAGCAGCTTGACCAGCTTGCGGCAGGTGGTGCAGGTCGGCTTCTCGTAGACCGTGATGGCCATCAGTCGTCGACTACGACCTCGGTCAGGGCGTGGTTGTCGACGTTGTAGACGAAGCCGCGGACCTGATCCCGGTGGGGGATGAACTCGGAGCGGCGGACGCGGCGGATCGACTGGGCGACATCCGCCTCGACGTCCTGGAACGACTCGATCGCGAAGGCGGGGGCCGTGCCGGTGGCCTCCTGGAGCTCCGCCCGGAAGCCGTCGTCGGTGATCGTCTGCATGCCGCAGTTCGTGTGGTGGATCAGCATGATCGACCGGGTGCCGAGCTTGCGCTGGGAGATCGCCAGCGAGCGGATCACGTCATCGGTGATCACACCGCCGGCGTTCCTCACGATGTGGGCCTCGCCGTCCTGGAGGCCGAGCGCCTGGAAGACGTCGAGCCGCGAGTCCATGCAGGTGACGATGGTCAGCTGCCGGCTCGGCTTGACGTCGAGGTGCTGGTCCGGGATCCGGGACGAGAACTCGCGGTTGTTGCTGACCAGTTCGTCGATCACATCCATCGTTGCCCCTTCCTTCCAGGCGTGGCCGCCGGGCGGCCTACTTGCCCTGGACGTCGGTCAGGTCGACTATGAAGACCAGGGTGGCGTTCGCCGGAATGGTGGGAGGGCTGCCCTGGGCGCCGTAGCCGAGGTCCGGCGGGATGATCAGCTTGCGACGGCCGCCGACCTTCATGCCTTCGACTCCTTCGTCCCAGCCCTTGATCACCTCGCCGCCGCCGAGCGTGAACTCGAACGGCTGGCCGCGATCCCAGGAGGCGTCGAACTCCTTGCCGGTGTCGTAGAGGGCGCCGACGTACTGGACGGAGACCTTGTCCCCGGCCTTCGCCTCGGCACCGTCGCCGACCACGATGTCCTCCTTCTGGAGGGTGGTGGGGGCGGGGTCGGAGGAGGCCTCGATGACCGGCTTGGTCTTCAGGTCCTTGAGGTCCGTGGAGCCCGAGTCGTCCGAGCCGCCACCGCGGCCGATCAGGATGACGGCGACGAGGGCGCCGACGAGAACGAGCAGGCCAATGAGAATCCCGAGTTTCCGGTCCATTCGCGGGATACTAGTGTCTGGCTGGACGGAAACGACGAGGAGGCCCAGATGGCAGCAAGAGCGAATGCGGAATGGCAAGGCGACATCAAGGCGGGCAGCGGCACCTTCACGGCGGGTGACTCGCTGAGCGGCGAGTTCTCTTTCAAGTCGCGTTTCGAGGATGCCCCGGGGGCGAACCCGGAGCAGCTGATCGCGGGCGCCCACGCATCCTGCTTCTCGATGGCGTTGTCGAACGTGTTGAGCGAGGGCGGCAACCCGCCCGAGTCGATCAAGACCGAGGCGAAGGTCACCCTGCGTCTGCTCGACGAGGGGCCGACTATCACCAAGATCGAGCTGGTCACGGTCGGCCGGGTGCCCGGCGTGGACGACGCCGCCTTCCAGGAGGCCGCCAACGCGGCCAAGGTCGGATGCCCGATCTCGAAGGCCCTGGCCTCGGTGCCGGAGATCACCCTGGACGCCACTCTCGAGGCCTAGGCCTCAACCCACCTTCGGAGGTGCGGTCGAAAATGGTGCGCCACGCGCCATTTTCGACCGCACCCCGTCGGGGTCAGAGGTCGAGCGGGGCCTGGTAGAGGCCCTCGGGGTCGTACTCGTGGCGGATCGCCTTGAGGGCCTCGATCGCGTCGGCCGGGTAGCAGTCGTCGCAGGTTGATCCGGCGATCGCGAAGTTGTAGAACTGCCGCCCCGACTGCCACGGGTCGATCGCCTCGAAGATCCGCTCCAGGTCGGCCTCGGTCCGGGCTCTCGTGCCCGGGTCGGTGGCGAGGCCCACCCCGAAGGCGACGAACTCCCCCTCGACCCGGTCGGCGACGCCGCCCGTCTCGTCGGGTCGGCTCAGGGCCCCGCCCAGCTGGCGCAGCTCGGTCGCGATCAGGGTCGATCCCGACTCGCCCCCGGCCGCCTCGACCAGCGCGGCGATCGCCTCGTCCTCGACCTCGTCGATCAGGGTCGAGTTGCCGATCGCCGGGACCGGATCCTCCGGGTCGCCATGCAGCGAGGCGACCGCCGCCGAGGGCATCGGGCCCCACTGGGCCATGATCGGCTCGGCGATCCCGTCGAGCTGGGAGACCAGGGCCCGGCCGTCGACGTGATCCACGGCGACGCCGTCGATCGCCACCACGTTCTTGCCCCGGATCGGCGCCGGCACCTGCTCGAAGGGCGGCAGGTTCATGATCCGGAAGCTGGTGGTCACCGAGTCCGGCGCGCCCCGGGTCCAGTCGAGCCAGGTCGCGAGCACGTCCTCCGCCACCTCGACCGGCCAGAAGCTGGCGCCGCCGAAGACCTCCGAGATCGGCAGCAGGTCGAACTCGATCGCCGTCACGGTCGCGTAGAGGCCGCCACCGCCTCGCAGGGCCCAGAAGAGATCCGGCTCGTGGTCGCGGTCGACCCGGCCGACCTCGCCATCGGCGGTCACGACCTCGAAGGCCCGCACCTGATTGCAGGCCAGGCCATGCTCGCGGCCGTAGAAGCCGAGCCCGCCGCCGAGGTGGTATCCGACGACGCCGACCGTGGGGGAGGAGCCGTGGAGCGCGGCGAGCCCATGCGCGGCGGCGGCCTCGACCACCGGCCGCCAGATCGTGCCGGCCCCGACCCGGGCCAGGCGCTCGGCCGGGTCGATGCTCGGCTCGAGGTTGATCATCGGCTTCAGCAGCAGGGTGTCCTCGAGGGCGGGCAGGGCCGCCGCCACGTGCCCGGTGGCCTGGTTGGCGACCTTCAGGCCCTCGCCCCGGGCGAACCCGATCGCCTCCTGGACTCCGGCGACCGTGGTCGGGACGCAGATCGCGGCCGGTCTCTGGTCGCAGAGATCGAAGGCGGCGCGCGCCTCGTGATAGCCGGGATCGGAGTCACGGATGATCTTCGCCGCATCGCTCATGAACCCAAACTAGTGCACGGGCAGGGATCCGGCCGAAGGCGGCCGACCGCCTCTCATATCACGCCCCGATCGGGCGACGTTCCGACCGCCAGCCGACGTAGGCTGCTCTGCCTTGAACGATCCGCAGGTCCAGCCCATCGCCACCTCCGCCGGCCGCGATCTGCCGCCCTGGCCCGGAGATCGGCCGCTGCGGGCCTGGCAGCGGGAGGCCCTCGGCCAGCTCGCCGCCCACACCGGGACCAGCTTCCTGGCCTCGGCCACGCCGGCCGCGGGCAAGACCACCTTCGGGTTGCGGGTCGCCTGGGAGATGCTCTCCAGCGGGCGGGTCAGCCGGGTCGTGGTCGTCGCCCCGACCACCCACATCTGCCGTCAGTGGGCGGCCGACGCGGGCCGCTACGGGATCGACCTCGAGCCGAACCGGCCCAACGCCGACGGGCCCGAGCCGAACGACTTCGACGGGGTCACCGTCACCTACCAGACCGTCGCTGCCGGGCCGGGCGTGCATGCCGACGCCGCCCGCCGGCCGACCCTGGTGATCGCCGACGAGCCGCATCACATGGGCGACCAGGCGAGCTGGGGGACCAGTGCCCGGCGGGCCTTCGGCCAGGCCACCTTCCGGCTCCTGCTCTCCGGCACGCCGTTCCGCTCCGACAACGACGCGATCCCCTGGGTCGACTACGACGACGACGGGATCAGCAGCGCCGACTACACCTACGGCTACCCGGAGGCCCTGGTCGACCGGGTCTGCCGGCCGATCACCTTCCTGCCCTACGACGGCGAGATGGAGTGGTCCAGCGACGGCAAGGTCTGGAACGCCGACTTCGACCTGGTCCTGCCGGCCGCCGAGGCGGCCCGCCGCCTGCGGACCGCGCTCGCCTCGGACGGCGAGTGGATGGGCGAGGTGCTGCGCGACGCCGACGCCCGGCTGGGCGAGGTGCGCGCGGCCGGCCATCCCGACGCCGGCGGGTTGGTCGTCGCCTCGGACCAGGATCACGCTCGGGCGATCGCCCGGCGGCTCGGACCGATCTCGGGCGAGGAGCCGGAGATCGTGATGAGCGACGAGCCGGACGCCTCCGCCCGGATCGCCCAGTTCTCCGACTCCGACCAACGCTGGCTGGTCTCGGTCCTGATGGTCTCCGAAGGGGTCGACATCCCCCGCCTCCGCGTCGGGGTCTACGCGACCGCCGCCCGCACCGAGCTCTTCTTCCGCCAGGTGGTCGGCCGCTTCATCCGTACCACTCCCTCGCCGCGCCGGCAGATGAGCTACCTCCTGCTCCCGGCCGACAGCCGGCTCAAGCAGCTCGCCTTCGAGATCGAGCGCGAGCGGCGCCACGCGATCGAGGTCGGGCCGGAGCTGGAGGAGGAGCTGGAGGAGTTGGAGCACGAGCTGCCCGAGCGCTCCCCCGCCGGGGAGGGTTTCACGGCGCTCAGCTCGAGCGCCGCCGAGCTGGACGACGCGATCCTCGCCCAGACCACGATGCAGCTCTTCGCGACCGACGATCTGGACGAGACCCCGGCTGCCGAGAAGAGCCTTCGCTCGGCTCCCGCCAAGAAGCAGCCGCTGAAGACCTTGAAGGACCGGCCGGACTCCGCCTTCGCGATCCGGGAGCGTCTCCGCGAGGAACGCAAGGAGCTGGTCGCCGACGTCTCGCGCAAGACCGGGGAGAGTCACCAGCAGGTGAACGGCCGCATAAATCGCGAGGTCGGGGTCAAGTCCGTGAGCAAGGCGACCCGCGAACAACTCGAACGCGCAAACGCTCTCCTGCTGCGAGATCTCAAGATCTGAGACCTCGGATTCGGCTTTCCAAAGCCAATACCGTACGCAAATCTGTTTGTCCTCCGGCTTTCGTGGGGCTGTTCTTTGGGGTAGTGTCGGGTCCGCGCAGTTCCACGTTGTTCGATTAGGGAGGAAGCAGAAAGCGATGTATGCCGCCGAGAGATTGCCGGCTCCGCTACGAGTTTCAGCTTCGGCTCCGTTGCCGGAGGGGTCGCGTACTGCCCTGCTCGTGATCGACATGCAGAGGGACTTCGTCGAGCCGGGCGGGCCCAAGGTCGTGCCCGGCGCGAAGGAGGTCGTGCCGGCGGTCGCGTCCGCGGTCGAGCGGATGCGGTCGAAGGGCGATCTGATCGTCTGGACCGTGCGCGCCTACTCCGCCGACGGCTCGAACGTCGAGGCTGCCAGGCGCCCCGAGTTCCAGCGCCGTCCCTACGCCGTATCCGGCACCGAGGGCGCCGACCTGGTCGCGGGCCTGGAGCCGAAGAGCGACGACCTGATCCTGGTCAAGCCCTCCTACTCGGCCTTCTTCCGGACCGACCTCGACCTGAAGCTGCGCGAGGCGGGCGTCTCGAAGCTGGTCGCCTGCGGCGTCGATCTGTCCCGTTGCGTCCGCGCCACCCTGACCGACGCGGTCTCGATCGGCTACGAGAGCTCGGTGCTAGCGCCGGCGGTCGCTTCCCGCGACGACCAGGCGCTGAACTCCAACCTGGCCGACCTCACCGACCTCCACGTCACGGTCGAGGAGTAGTCAGGCCGACCCGTCCGGCCCGGGCCCCGTCCGCGCGCCGGGGTCGGGATGCTTGGTCAGGGCCGGGGTGCGGCCCGTGTTCGAGGTCACCCAGCGGGAGCGCCGGATGAAGATCCGCTGCCCCTCGACCCGATCGGTCTTGCGGACCAGGAAGAGGCAGCAGATCGCCCCGATCACCGAGATCGCGGCGGTCAGGGTGAAGACCGTCTCGTAGGCCGCCACATGCGCGTTCAGCACGTCGGTCAGGGCGTACTTGATCGCGAAGGGCTGGTTCGAGATGTCGATGTGCCCGAGCCCCTTCTGCTCGATGGTCAGGATGAAGTCCTTCCACTGCGAGACCTGGGTCGCGGTGGGGCTGATCCCCTTGTCGGCCAGCGACTCGTCGGTGCGGTGGATCGACATGCCGACCAGCACCGCGCTCAGGAACGCGATGCCGACCGCGCCGCCGAGCTGCTCGCTGGTGTTGATCATCCCCGAGGCCTGGCCCTGATCCTCCAGGGGCACGGCGTCCAGCCCGGTCGGGTCGTTCACGGTCAGGACCATGCCGAGGCCGATCCCCTGCAGCAGCAGGCCGGGCAGCAGGTAGACGTACTCGCGCTCGCTCACCGCGACCGCGAAGGCGACGCCCGAGGCGGCCAGGACCAGGAAGCCGACGACCAGCGGGATCCGGCCGCCGACCCGGTCGAAGAGCTTCCCCGCCAGTGGGCCGGCCAGCATGATCGGCACCGTGGCCGGGATCAGCGCGACCCCGGCGGCGAGCGGGCTGAGCCCGATCATCATCAGCAGGAAGTAGGGGAGGAGGAAGGCGGTCCCGAGCTCGATCATGCCGGCCAGGAACTGGCTGATGTTCGAGGCGAGGAAGTTGAGGTGCCGGAACAGCCGGAACTGGATCATCGGGTTGTCGCTCCTCGCCTCGACGAAGCCGAAGGCGACGAAGCCGATCAGGCTGGCCCCGAGCGAGATGAATATCTGCGGGTTCGTCCAGCCCAGGGCGACCCCCTGGCTGAGCCCGTAGACGAACCCGACGATGCCGATCCCGAAGGTGGCCACGCCGGGCAGGTCCAGGTTCTTGGAGCCGCCCTGGTTGAGCTCCAGCTTCGGGGTCGAGCCGAGGGTGAGGAAGATGGTCGCGATCGCCAGCGGTGTGTTGACGAGGAAGACGAGGCGCCAATCGAGGCTGGCCAGCGAGCCGCCGATGACCGGGCCCATGGCGGCCGCGAAGGCGGCGAAGCCGGCCAGCAGGCCCAGCGCCTTGCCCTTCTCGTCACGCGGGAAGGTCGCGGAGACGATCGCCACCGCGGTCGGCATCATCAACGCCGCGCCGGCCCCCTGGACCGCCCGGGCGGCGATCATCCAGGGCACGTCCTGGGCGAAGCCGGCCAGGGCGGAGGCGCCGCTGAAGACGATCGCCCCGATCACGAAGATGCGGCGCAGGCCGAAGATGTCGCCGAGCCGGCCGCCCAGCACCATGAAGGCGGCGAGAGGCAGCATGTTCGCGGTCAGGATCCACTGCGACGTGGTGGTGGTTCCGTCGAGATCCTCGATCGCGTGGGGGACGGCGAGCGGGACCGAGGTCTGGTCGACGAGGATCATCGCGCTGGAGATCGTCATCGCCACCAGCGTGATCCACATCCTCCTCCGGGAAACCCCATCGGACATGGGGCAGATCATAGGCCCGGTTGGGCCGTCCTACCGGGTCAGCGCCCTTCGTAGGTCGCCTTGCCCGGGCCCTCCACGAGGAAGGACCGGACCGCGTTCTCGAGGTCCTCGGTCTCGAACAGCTCGGCCGCGTCACGCCGCGTGACCCGGTCGGCTCCGGCCATGCCCTCGTCCCGCCAGGCCCGGACGATCCGCTTGGTCATCGCGTGGGCGCGGGTCGGCCCCTCGGCCAGCCGCCGGGTCAGGGCGCGGGCATGCTGGTCCAGCTCGGCATCCGGGACGACCTCGTTGACGACGTTCCAGCGTTCCAGGGTCGTCGCGTCGAAGAGCTCGCCGGTCATCACCAGCTGCCGGGCCCGTCCCGAGCCGGCCCGTTCGGCCAGGCGCTGGGGGCCGCCCATCGAGGGGGTCAGCCCGACCACGATCTCGACCAGCCCGAACTTCGCCGACTCCGACGCGACGATCAGGTCGCAGGCCAGCGAGAGCTCGAAGGCGGCGGTCAGGGTCAGGCCGTGGGCGGCGAAGACGACCGGGAAGGGCAGGGACTCGACCCGGTCGACCAGGCCGAGCAGGCTCTCCCAGAGACGGGTCCCGTCGGCCCGGGTGAGGCCGCGGAACTCCTCCACGTTCACCCCTCCGGAGACCACGCGCCCCTCGGCCCGGATCAGGAGCCCGCGCGGCGGGTCGTCGTGGATCTCCTCCAGGGCGGCCATCAGTTCGCCGGTCATCGCCTGGTCGAAGAGGTTGAGCGGCGGGCTGTCCAGCGTGATGACGGCCATCGGGCCGTCGCGATCGATGCTGACGAGAGGCATGGCTCAGGCCTTCGCGTACACGCCGAGGATCTGCCGCAGGCCCGCCTCGAAGAGGGCGTCGTCCCGCTCGGGGTCGATCTCGGAGAGGTCGAGGATCGCGTCCAGCGCGGCCCGGGTCTCGGGGCTCGAGGTCGAATCCAACCCCGCCTTGACCCGATGCTCCTCCAGCTCCTCGTGACCGGGACGCCCGGTCCCCAACGACTCGTTGGCGGTCAGCCGGCTCGCTGCGTAGAGCGAGGTGCCGAGGCAGTAGCTGGCGTAGTAGTGGAACGCCTCACCGGCCTCCGGGCCGGAGACGCCGAGCCGTTCGAAGACGTTGGCGAAGATCGACATGCCGGCGGCCGAGAGCTCGTCCGAGCGCGGGATGGCGGCCATGTACGGGGTGATCGAGTGATGGCGGATGAAAGCCTGCCTCGCGACCATCCCGAGGGTCACGAGGACCTCGGTCGGATCGGCCTCGAAGGGGTTGCCCAGCTGGGCGGTCGCCTCGGTCAAGACCTCGCGCCAGACCAGCTCGACCGCTGCCTGGACGATCTCGGCCCGCGACGAGTAGTGGTGATAGATCGCCGACGGGGTCACGTTCAACGCGACCGCCAACTGTCTGATGCTCGGATCGCCACCCTCGTCGAAAAGCCTGAGAGTCTCGGTTGCGATCTCTTCCGGTTCCAAATGGGTGCTGCGCCCGGCTGCCAATCGGGTCAATCTGAGTTCCTCCTTTGCCTGTGGCCCGGTTCTCCTCCTGCTACCCGGCGGCCTTCGGTTCCACTCAAGAGAAACCGTACAGGTGTAGAAAAATGGGTGCGGACCCCCCGGCTTAGTATTGGGGCCTGATGTCTTCGGTCGGGCGGGTGCTCTTGGAGAGGGAGAGAGAGTTGGGCGAGATGACCGCCCAGCTCGATCAGGCCTGCGACGGATTCGGTTCGCTGCTGGTCGTCGAGGGGCCTGCCGGGATCGGCAAGACGACCCTGATCAGGGCCACGATCGCCGAGGCGCGGAAGCGGGGCATGACCGTGATCTCCGGCCGGGGCGGGGTCCTCGAGCAGGATGTGGAGTACGGCGTGGTCAGGCAGATGGTCGAGCGGGTCCTGGTCGAGGCCGACCCGGACGAACGGGCCCGTCTGCTGGCCGGGCCGGCGGCGCCGGCCGGGGCGGCGCTCGGCTTCTCCGACCTGCCCGCCGACCCCGGGCCGGGCCGTGACGGCTCGGAGAACCTGCTCCACGGCTTCTACTGGCTCACCGTCAACCTGGCGGAGCGAGGCCCGATCCTGGCGATCTTCGACGACGCCCATTGGGGCGACGGCGCCTCGCTCGCCACCTCCGCCTATCTCGCGCATCGGGTCGAGGGTCATCCGATCGCGATGCTGGCCGGGGTGCGGGACGACGAGCCGCTCTCGAAGTCCCAGGTGATGGGGCCGGTCTTCGAGCAGGCCGGCGCCCGGTTCGTCCGGCCCAGGCCCCTCTCCGCGCAGGCGGTGGGCCAGGTCCTCTCCGACGCCTTCGGGGTCGAGACGGTCTCGCCGGAGCTGGCCGAGGCGGCCCTCCGCGCCACCGCCGGCAACCCGTTCTTCGCGACGGAGCTGGCCCGCGAGCTGGCCGGGTCGCATGAGGACCCGACCGCGCTCTCGCCCGACCAGGTGCTGGACGCCGACCCGACCGCGGTCCGCCGCACCCTGCTGATGCGACTCGGCGCGCTGGGCGACCCGCCCCGTCGGCTCGCCCAGGCCCTGGCCACGCTCGGCGGGGAGGGGGAGCTCCGCCACGCGATGGCGATCGCCGGCCTGGACACCGACGAGGCCGAGCGGGCGGCCGACACCCTGATCGCCTCGGGGCTGGTCGACGGGGTGAGGCCGATCAAGCTGAGCCACCCCCTGGTCCAGGCGGCGATCTCGGACGACATCCCGGCCTCGGCCCGGGCGGTCCTGCACCGGCGGACCCTGGAGATCCTTGCCGCCGAGGGAGCCTCCGACGAGGCCCTGCTCGTCCATGCGCTGAACGGCGAGCCCAACGGCGAGGCGGAGACCGTGTCGCTGCTGCGGCGGACGGCCGAACGGGCCCGGCTGAGCGGGGCTCCCGAGACCGCGGCCGGCCATCTGCGGCGGGCCCTGGCCGAGCCGCCCACCGCGGCGGAACGGCCGAAGGTGGTGGCCGAGCTGGGTCGGGCCGAGGTCCGTGGCGGTGACTTCGCGACCGGCATGCGCCATCTCGACGAGGCGCTCCAGGGGCTGACCGGGGCCGAGCGGCGGATCGACGTCCACCGCGACCGGGCCTTCGCCGCCTTCGCCTCCGGCGGCATGGACGGGGCGAGGGACCTGGTCACCGCGGCGCTGGCCGAGCTCGGCGACAGCGACGGCGCGCTCCAGCTGGAGGCCGATCTCGCCACCCTGGCCTGGCTGACCGGCTCGGACTCGGGGGTGGACCTGAAGCGGCATCTCGGGGTCGAAGGGCGGACCCCGGCCGAGCGCACCATCCTCGGGCTGCTCTCGCAGGAGGAGCATGCGACCGGCGCGCATCCCGACCAGGTGATCGAGCTGGCGACCCGCGCCCTGGGCAACGGGCGGATGATCGCCGAGGACACTTCGGAGTCCCTGGCCTGGTACATGGCGACCTACTCGCTGCTGACCTGCGAGGCGTTCTCGGAGGCGAGGACGACGATCGAGCAGGCCCTGGCCGACGGCCGCCGGCGCGGTTCCGCCTTCGCCCGGGCCGGCGCGCTGGGCTGCCGCTCGGTACTGGCCATGAACGAGGGTAGGCCGGGCGACGCGGAGGTCGATGCCCGGGCCGCGGCAGCCGGCGGCATCCCGCCGATCATGGTCCCGGTCAACGCCTCTTTCAGGGTGCGGGCGCTGACCGAGCAGGGCCGGCTCGAGGAGGCGCAGGAGGAACTGGTCGCGGGCGGCATCGAGCACGGGCCGGGCGGGCCGACCGTGCTGCGCTGGGTGCCGTGGGGCCGGGCCGTGCTGCATGAGGCGCAGGGAGATCTCGAGGCGGTGCGGGTCGACGTCGCGCCGCTCGAGGAGGACGACCGTTCGGGGCGTTCGATGAAGGCGCTCTCCTGGCGCGCCCTGCTGGCCCGGAGCATCGCCCGCGGCGGCTACAGCGACGAGGCCGACCGGCTGGCGACCGAGCATCTCGAGTGGGCCGAGTGGTGGGGGCGCCCGGGCGCGATGGGGATCGCCCACCGGGCCTTCGCCCTGGCCGGCCCGGTCGAGTCGAGAGTGGAGCGCATGGACGCCGCGGTCGAGACCCTGGCCGGTTCGTCCCTGGCCACCGAGGAGGCCAAGGCCCGGGTCGAGCTGGGGATCGCCCTGCTCAGGTCGGGCCGCAAGAAAGACGGCCAGGCCGAGTTGGAGGCCGGGCTGGAGGTGGCGGGCACGGCCGGCGCCAGGCTAACCGCGGCGGTCGCCGCCCGGGAGCTGGAAGTCTCGGGCGCCGCGCCCAGGAGGCTGGCCTTCGACGAGTTGACGGCCTCCGAGCGCCGGGTAGCCGAGTACGCGGCCGGCGGCAGGACCAATCGGGAGATCGCCGAGGAGCTCTTCGTCACCCCGAAGACGGTGGAGAACCACCTGACTCGGGTCTACGCCAAGCTCGGGATCGCCTCGAGGCGCGATCTCGCCGCCGCTCTGTAGAGCGGAGCAGACTCCCCCAGGGGTGAAGACAGGGGTACCCACCCCCATGAGGTCCGGGCGGTTCCGCTTCAGGCTGCCCCCATGTCCCGAGTTCACCACATCGAGCTCCGCTGCGAGATCGATCCGCAACGCGAATCGATCCACGGCGAGATGAGCGACCGGCAGGGGAAATCGCTGCCGTTCAGCGGCTGGACCGAGTTCGCCACGAGGTTGATGACCCTGGCACGGGACGACAGCGAAACCGACCAGAAACAAGAGGAGAAGTGAAAATGCAACACCTGAAGCAGATCAAGCGGCCCCGTCTGGCGACCGTCCTGGCCGGGCTGGCCCTGATGATCGCCCTCGGCGGCACCGCCACCGCCGCCTCGGGCCTGATCAACGGGAAGAAGATCAAGAACAACTCGATCCCCGGCAAGAAGCTCAAGAACAAGACGATCACCAAGGCGAAGATCGCGCCGGCGACCATCAAGTCGCTGCGCGGGCAGACCGGCCAGACCGGCCCCCAGGGACCGAAGGGCGATCAGGGCGCGCCCGGCGCGAACGGAGTCGTCAGCCCCGAGTTCGAGGACTTCGGGAGCGTCAACATCCCGGATGGCGGCGAGCTCGGGCTGGGGACGGTCAACGTCCCGGCCGGCAAGTACATGATCACCGCGACGGTCCGGGGCTTCGCTCTCGGGTCGGGACGGATGGAGTGCTTCGTCTCGTCGAACAGCGGCGGCGGCAGCAGCGAGACGTCGAGCTGGACCTCGAACGGCGCCAACCAGCGCAACGCTCTCCCGATCACCTACGTGACGACGACCGACACCGTCACCTCGATCTCGCTGGGTTGCGGGATGGAGGACACCAACGGCGCGGCCAGCGGCACCCTGACCGTGGTCCCGGTCCAGTAACGGACACCGCGTGTCGAGAGAGGCCGGGCCTTCGGGCTCGGCCTCTCGTCGTTCAGGGGGCCCGCAACGAGAGCTCGAGCGCGAGCCGCCGGTCGGGGCTGTCGAGGTCCTCGCCGAAGAGCTCCCGCAGGCGGGCCACCCGGTAGCGGGCGGTCTGGGGGTGGATGTTGAGGGCGCGGGCCATCTCCGACGCGTTGCCGGCGTGCTCGACGTAGGCGAGGGCGGTCTCCGACATCCGGTCGCGGGCCTTGGGGGTGAGGTCGTCGAGCGGGCCGACGGTCTGGGCGCGCAGCCTGCGGATCAGGTCCCGGCTGTTGAAGAGGGCGAGGTCGACGAGGTGCTCTTCGGCCCGGATCAGCCCGGGGCCCGGCAGCGCCTCGGCCTCGACCGCGGTCAGGGCGATCTTGGCCAGGGCCCAGGACTCGGCCGCCTCGGTCGGCGGGACGTCGCTGCCGAGGCAGGCCAGCCGACGGCCCATGCCCTCGGCCAGCTGCCTCCTCCGGCCCGGCCCGCCGGCGTCGGGGACCAGGACGCAGCCGAGTCCGTCGACCGTGGCCGAGATCACGCCGATGGGGAGGACTCGGATGATCTCGGCCAGGTCGCGTTCGTGACAGGCCAGCGCCGCCAAGGACTTCGGGATCTCCCAGGTCGCGGCCCGGGCCGCCTGCTCGAACTCGGGGCGGTCCGGGAAGGGCTTGCGGAGCATCAGGGTGACCAGCTGACGCTCTCGCCGGAGCCGCGCGCCCTGCTGCTTGAACTGGGCGCTGGCGTAGCCCTCGGTCGAGTCGGCGGAGAGCTCGTCGATGTAGACGAAGATCGATTCGGCCAGCAGGCTGAGGGTCTTGCCGTCGAGCCCGGCCTCGAGGCTGGCCGCGGCGATCCGGCGCCAGGCGATGCGGGCGCCGATCCGGTAGGCCGATTGGAGCGAGTCGAGCGAACGGCCGTTGCGGAACTCGCCCCGGCCGAGGATCACGTAGACCTTCCGGCTGGCCCGACGGTCGGCGTCGGGATCCCGGATCAGCCCGAGGAACTGGTCTAGCGCCTCGCCCGTCCCGCGGTACACGCCGCGCCCGAAGGAGCCCTCCAGCGGCCGCGCGTACTCGGGGATCTCGCGGCCGATCGACTCGACGATCTCGCCGGCGATGCCCGACAGCTCGGGCTCGATCACGTCGGCGACTCCGGGATTCAGGTCCCTCCAGGGCTCTTGGCGTGGAGTTCTTATAAGAAAACTTATAACAACTTCGGCAGACAACTTTGGCCCAGACCAAGAAATATGAGTTATGTGACCATAGGGTTCCCGTGCATGACTCAGAATGAGATGCCCACGCTGGACAAGGTGGTGAACCTCTTCGCGGTGGTGATCCCCTTCCTGGCGACCATCGCCGCGATCATCCTGTTCTGGAACAAGATCGTCACCGCGGCCGATCTGGTCATCCTCGTGGTCATGTACCTGATCACCGCACTGGGCATCACGGTCGGCTTCCACCGCCTGCTCACCCATCGCTCCTTCCAGACCTTCAAGCCGATCGAGTACCTGTTCGCGATCCTGGGCTCGATGGCCGTCCAGGGCCCGGTCAACACCTGGGTCGCCGACCATCGCAAGCATCACGCCCACACCGACCAGGAGGGCGACCCGCACAGCCCCCACGTCGGCCATGACGGCGGCGTCAAGGGCGTGCTCGCCGGGCTGTTCCACGCGCATGTCGGCTGGACCTTCACCGACCACGGCAAGGCCGACCAGCAGAAGTACGCGCGGGATCTCTACGAGGACAGGGGCATGCGCTTCATCAGCGACTGGTTCGTGCTCTGGGTCGTCCTCGGGCTGCTGATCCCGGCCTTCCTCGGCTACCTGGTCACCGGCACCCTGGCCGGGGCCGCCGGTGGCTTCCTCTGGGGCGGGCTGGTCCGGGTCTTCTTCGTCCACCACATCACCTGGTCGATCAACTCGGTCTGCCACTTCCTCGGCTCACGCCGCTTCGACGTCGACGACCAGTCCACCAACGTCTTCTGGCTCGCCCTGCCCTCGCTGGGCGAGGCCTGGCACCACAACCACCACGCCTTCCCCCGCTCGGCCAAGCACGGCCTCAAGAAGTGGGAGCTGGACCCCAGCGCCTGGGTGATCGCCACCATGGAGAAGCTCGGCCTGGCCCGCAAGGTGGTCCGGATCTCCCCCGAACGCCAGGCCGAAAAGCTCGCCAAATAGAGAAATCCTGCTCAGAAACATACGCCCGGCGTATGTTTCTGAGCAGGATTTCTGGTGGGGGGTGGGCGTGGCGGGCGCTGGGGCTAGGCCGTCACGTCCTCCTGGGCGAGGCGCTTCCACTCTGGCTTGTCTTCTCGCCAGCCTTCCTCGGTGCGGCGGTACTTCCAGTAGCCGGTCGCGGAGAGGTCCTCCAGCTCCATGCCCCGGTCGTTGACCAGGTGGCGGCGTACCTGGCGGACCATGTCCGCCTCGCCGTGGACGAAGGCCTGGCCCCGGCCCTCGGGCAGGTCGAGTCGCGTGACCGCCTCCAGGACCCGGGCGCGGTCGGTGTGGGGCTCGCCGTCGCGGTGGATCCAGAGTGGCTCGACGCCGGCCGGGACCGGCAGCCGCTGGCGCTCGCTCTCGTCCTCGACCTCGATGATCACATGGGTGGCGGTTCCCTCCGGGATCCGCTCCAGGGCGGCCGAGATCGCGGGGATCGCCGCCTCGTCGCCGGCCAGCAGATGCCACTCGGCGGTCGGGTCGGGCGTGTAGGCGCCACCGGGGCCGACCAGCTGGATCAGGTCGCCGGGCCGCGCCGCCTCCGCCCAGGGACCGGCGATGCCGGTCGCGCCATGGGTGACGAAGTCGATCGTGATCCGGCCGGCCTCGGGGTCGCTTTCGCGCACGGTGTAGGTGCGCTGACGGTGCCACTGGTCCTTGCCGAGGCTCTCCCGGATCTGAGCCGGGTCGAAGGGCGGGGAGTAGGAGGCGCCCGGCGGCGGGAACTGGAGCTTGACGTAGTGGTCGGTGAACTCACCGACCGGGAACCCCCGGAGTTGTTCGGAATCGAGGACGATGCGGATCATGTGAGGGGTGAGGGGACGGGTCGAGTGGACCCGGGCGACGATCGGAGTGCGAGGACTCAAGTTTTCCTTTCTGGGGCAGCCACCGGCAATGTTATGAAGCCGACGACCTCGGTTCCGCGAACGCGCATGCCGCCGGCCGGTCCGGCGGAGGCTGGTACAGGGCGGTTCCTGAGACGCAAAGTTTTATGAAACGGATGTTCGCGAATCGGCTAGTTTCGTCCTCGGGTAGGGAGAACCGATACACCCAGAGGAGAGGTACATGAAGTTGAAAGCCAAGGTTGGTGCCTTCATCGCCGCCGCTGCCGTCGCCTGCGCGATCGGCTCGGCTCCCGCACAGGCCGCCCCGGCGCCGAAGCTCCCCAGCTCGTCCGAGCTGAGCGCGCTCTGCGCCAAGAGTGGCAACGCGACGGTCAAGTCGCTTTGCTCGAAGGCGGTCGCGGCCTACGACGGATGTAGCAAGCAGACCAGCTCGAAGGGTCTGGTGAGCTGCCTCGCGTCAGCGGCCAAGGGTATCATCGGCTCGGGCGTTCCGAGCACTGGCAGCACCGCTGACCTCATCGCCAAGCTGAAGGCTCTGGCGAACGGCAACACCGGCGGACTGAGCCTGGATGGCTTCAATCTCTCGTCGATCCTCGGCAAGCTGGGCGGGCTGGGAGGCCTGAATCTGAACGGCCTCCTCGCCAAGCTCGGCGGCTGAAGCAGTAGGGAGTGGGACGTCGGCCGGGCCTCGGTCCGGTCGGCGTCCGGCTCCGGCCTCGGCTACTTGCCGGTGAAGGCCTTGGTCACCAGCTCGGTGACCCTGGCCCGGTCCTCCTTGGC
Organism: Solirubrobacterales bacterium; assembly: GCA_017304845.1. Taxonomy (GTDB): domain Bacteria; phylum Actinomycetota; class Thermoleophilia; order Solirubrobacterales; family 70-9; genus 67-14. The sequence goes on along the minus strand of JAFKLL010000022.1, from coordinate 31,940 downwards.
CACAAGGCGGGAAGCCTTGGTCGGGACGACCATCTCGAAGAACTCCTTGCGCTCGGCCGGAGTGAGGTTGTTGTAGAGCCGCTGACTGTGGTGGCTGAGCCACTTGGCCCGCATCCAGACCGCCGGCCAGTCGACCTTCCTGCCGTACTCCCAGGCGCGGCCGGCGAGGCCGACCGCGATCCCGGCCTTCTTCGCTTTCGAGCTCTTGGCCATGGGCAAGAGGATACGGCCTCGAACCTTGCGGGTCGACGCAATCCGGCCGCAAGGGGCGTTCGCGAGCCTCCCCTCCATGAACGCAGACATCAAGACATTCCGCCGTTTCGTCCTGGCCCTGCTCTCGGTCCTCTTCCTCGGGCTGGCCGCCGGCTCGCTCGCCCAGGGCAAGGTCAAGCTCGAGCAGATGACCTACCGGGTGCAGCTCGACGGCCTCTACGTCCATGATTGGCATGAGCAGAGCGAGAACTACCCGGCCGGCAACCGGGTCTGGTCGAAGACGAGGGGAAACATCACCTCCGGGTTCACCACCAATCGAGGCATCCTCTTCCGCGGGGCCCGCTTCACCGGCGACTTCCCCAAGGGCTTCGAGGATCCGGGCTTCCAGTTCTACCCGCTGCGGGGCACGATCGCGAAGACGACCAACCGCCAGAACGTGACCGACAAGCACAACTACGTGCCGGCCTGCGGCGGTGAGCTGGGTGAGTGCGACGGCACCGAGCCGAGCGGCGTCAAGACGGTCAAGAAGCAGTGCCGGAAACAGGGCCGGCTGCCCTTCGAGCTCGAGTACGACGACGAGAAGCCCGGCAGCACCCTCTTCCTCAGGTACGGCTTCAGCCAGAGCAACCACGACTTCTGCGGCAAGTCGAATCCGTTCTTCGACTCGGTCGACCAGATGAGGGACGGCCACTTCCGCCGTGGCCTGGAGTTGATCTCGAAGTTGAAGAAGGGTCAGCGGCAGGTCTGGAGGGGCTCGCGTGAGTTCGGCGAGATCCGCGACGAGACCACCGGCTGGCAGCCGGTCAAGACGGATCGCTGCCCCGCGCTCGCGGGAACCGGCTTCCGCAAGTGCTGGACGATCGAGACCCGGGTCACGGTGACCCGGATCAAGTAGCTCAGGAGACGGAGTCGATGGTGAAGGTCCGCTCGCCCTTCGGCGTGGCGATCTTCACCGTCTCTCCGACCCGGTGGTTCCGCAGCGCCTGACCGACCGGGGACTCGGCGCTGAGCCTGCCCTCGGCGAGGTTGGCCTCGGTCGAGCCGACCAGGGTCCAGCGATGGGTGCGACCGGCGTCGTCGGTGACCTTGGCCGTCCGGCCGAAGGCGAAGGCGTCGCTGGACGCGTCGACGTCGACCACCACCGCGTTGCGCTGCCGCTCCCGCAGACGCTGGATCTTGGTCTCCAGATGGGCCTGGTCCTCCTTGGCGATGTGGTACTCGGCGTTCTCCTTCAGGTCACCGAGTTCGCGGGCGACCTTGAGGCGCTCGGCGATCTTCTCGCGGGCGGGGCCCTCCAGTTCGGCCAGTTCGGTCTCGAGCTGGGCCAGGCCTTCGGCAGTGATCGACTCGCCGCTCTCCTCTGAATCAGTCATGCGGCCCAGAATACCCGGGCCACTCTCTCAGCTCGGCATGGTCACCGTGATCACCGGCGCGGTGGTCGGCTGTTCGCTGCCGCCATCCGGCTCGGCGCTGACCATCACCGCGCTGACCCCGCGGATGTCCGGGATGCTGGCCACGGCTGTGCCGTCCCCGCGGGGCACGAAGAGCGCATCGGTCGGCTCGATCTCCTGCCCGCGCTGGATCCAGGCCTGGTAGACCCGGCCCGGGCCCGGCTTCTTCAGATTGCTCACCTTCAAGGTGCCGGTGCCGTTCGAGGCGATCATCACGGCGTCGGCCCCGATGGTCGAATTGCCGGTGACCACTTGGCGGGTCGGGCCGTCGGGGCCTCCATCGCCGTCCACCAGGTAGCCGACCATCAGCCCGAGGAAGAGCGCTGCCGCGACCGCGCCGAGTACCGCCGGCCGCAGCAGGACACTCAGCCGACCGGACGCCGGCGAGGGAGCTGTCTCGGCCAGGTCGGCCTCGACCGAGGCCATCACCTTCCGCTTCAGATCCGGGGAGGGATCGACCTGCTCGACGTCGGCGGCCAGGACGTCGACCGCCGGCTCCAGCCAGTCGAGCTCCGCCCGGCACTCGGCGCAGCCCCGCAGGTGGTGCTCGAAATCGAGCCGCTCGGCCTGGCCGAGCGAGCCCAGTAGGTAGGCCGGGAGCTGCTGCTTGAATCTCTCGTGCCCGCTGTTCATGCCTGGTCTCCTTCGTAAGAGCTCAACTCGCCCCTGAGCTTCTCCATGCCCAATCTCATCCTGCCCTTGACCGTGCCGAGCGGCAACTCGAGCAGATCGGAGATCTCGGTCTGGCTGAATCCACCGTAGAAGGCGAGCCCGATCACGCGCGACTGGTTCTCCGGAAGGGTGGAGAGAGTCGAACGGATCTCGCGGCCGGTCTCGCGCCGCAACGCCTGCTCCTCGGTCCGCAGCTCCGACGCGCGACTCTCGAGGGCCGCGTCGTCGTCGTGATCGAGGTCCGGGGTGCGGCTCGCACGGCTCCTGAGCACGTCTATCGCCCGATTGCGGACGATTCCGAGAGCCCAGGCGCCGGCGCTGCCACGGGCCGGGTCGTAGTGGCCGGCGTTCTTCCAGATCGCGAGGAACCCGTCCTGAACCGCGTCCTCGGCCTGCTGGCGGTCGCCGACGATCCGGTAGGCGAGCGAGAAGGCTCGTCGCTCGAAGCGGTCGTAGAAGGACTCGAACGCATCCTTGTCGCGGTTGCCGGCTCGGACGAGCAGCACCTCGTCCGGGGGCTGCGCGGGGACTCGTTCCATGTCCATCTCAATCCCCTGTTTTCCCGCCTTGAATCAAGCGGTCAGGAAAGGCTGGACCGCCTTCAGCACCTGGGCCTGGGTCATCGTCTTGTCGAAGGCGTCGGGTGCGGGCCGGCTCCCGTTCTGGAGGGCGATCGCCGCCGCGTGCCGGGCCTCGACCTGGACGATGCTGCCGGCCGCCGAGAGGACTTCCTTCGACTTGATCATCGGGGCGGCGCCGTTGTAGGCACTGACGCCGACATTCTCGATCGTCTCGGCCAGCTTGGTGAAGCCCGCCACGTCCGAGTAGGGGAACTCGACCTTCGGCGCCTTGACCGGCTTGCCCTTCAGATCCCTGATCGTCTGGGAGAGCGCCTTGACGTGAGCGTCCTCGTCGGTCGAGATGGTGGTGATCAGATCCTTGAGGCCGCCCTTGAGCGAGAGCTTCTTGAGAGCCTCCGCATAGAAGGCCGACTCGAGGTACTCGAGGGTCAGCGCGTAGTTGAGGATGCCGACGTCTCCCTTGCCTCCACCGGCGCCCATCGCGCCCCGGACGAAGGGGCTGACCGCCCCCAGGCCGAAGATCGCTCCGGCGGCCAGGGCGCCCTTGAGCAGGAAGTCGCTGCGCTCGGTGCCTTCGACTTCCACCGCCGCCAGTTCGGGGTGGGCCATCTCGTTCTCTGTCTTGATCTCAGTCATGTGACTTTCCTTTCTTTCGGCCGACCGTCAGCTGACGATGAACGGCTGGACCGCGTTCAGGACCATGCCCGCGGCGGCCGGCTCCGCGAACGGGCCATCCGGCACCGGGGTCTTGCCGAGCAGGGTGTTGAGCACCGCGGCGTGGCGGCCCTCGACGCTGTGGATCGAGAGCGCCGCGGCGAGCACCTCGGGGCTCCGGATCCGAGCCGCCTGGCCGAGATAGGCCGCGGCCCCGAGGTTCTCCACCGTGGCTGCCAGGCGCAGCACCTGACCGGCGTTGTTCAGCGGGAACTCGGTCTTCGGCTTCGGGGCCGGCTTGCCGCCCGCCTGCTTGACCGCGGCGGTCAGGGCGGCCACGTGCTCGGCCTCCTGGCCGCCGAACTTGCGGATCGTCTCCAGATCGCCGCCCTTGAACAGGCCGCTCTTGGCCACGTCGTCGTAGAACGCCGTCTCGAGGTACTCGAGAGTCAGGGCGTAGTTCATGATCCCGACGTCGCCCTTGCCGAACTGGGCGGTGCTGTCGTCGGCCATGGCCGACCCGGTGGGCCCGGTTGAGCCGGTCTCGCCCGAATCGGAGTCATCCGAGCCGCAGGCGGCCAACAGCGCGCCGAGGGCGACCGATCCTCCCGCCATCGACATCAACTGGCGGCGGGAGACCCCGCTCCTCCCGAAGCCGCGCTCCTCCCGGCCCGCTTCCGTTGGCTTGTTCTTGGCTGCCGGCATGTCGCCTCCTCGTTGTGGTTGCGCCGTCAATCGGGCATACGTGAGCCGCCGGGCAGTGGATCAATCCGGGTTCAGGGAATAGGGTGGGACCGTGACTCGGTCCACCGTCCTGGCCATGGGAGCGATGGCCCTCGGCGTGTTCGTCATCGCCAACGACATCACCGCGATGAACGTCGCCCTGCCCGCGATCGAGAAGGACTTCGACACCAGCGTCACCACCGTCCAGTGGGTGGTCAACGCCTACGCGCTGGTCTTCGGGGTGCTGATCGTCACCGGCGGGCGCCTGGCCGATCTCTTCGGGCGCCGCGAGGCCTTCTTCGTCGGGGCGTCGGTCTTCCTCGTCGCCTCGCTGGCCGCCGCCGTGGCCCAGACCGAGGCCTGGCTGATCGCGACCCGGGCGGTGATGGGAATCGGCGGCGCCCTGATGTGGCCGGCCGTGCTCGGCATGACCTTCGCCCTGCTGCCGGAGGAGAAGGCCGGGCTGGCAGGCGGGCTGATCCTCGGGGTGGCGGGGGTCGGCAACGCGCTCGGCCCGATGATCGGCGGCGCCCTGACCGAGTTCGTGAGCTGGCGGGCGATCCTCTTCCTCAACGTCCCGATCGCCCTGATCGCGATCGCCGCGGTCTACTTCCTGATCCACCAACCCAGGCCCGAGACGGATGACCGCCGGATCGACTACGCCGGCATCGCCACGGTCTCGCTCGGCCTGGTCACCCTCATGGTCGCGCTCGACCAGGTCGTGGACCTGGGCTGGGGGGACCCGCGGATCATCGGCTCGATGGTGGTCGCCCTGGCCTTCCTCTTCGCGTTCTTCCGGGTCGAGCGGCGGGCCGGCGCGCATGCCCTCGTGCCCGGCGACGTGATGAGCAACACCGCCTTCACGGCGATCTGCCTGGCCATCCTCTTCGTCTCCGCGACCTTCTTCTCGGCGCTGTTCTACATCCCGCAATACCTGCAGCGGGCGGCCGACTTCTCCGCCTTCGAGTCCGGCCTCGGGCTGCTGCCCTTCATGGGGGTCTTCGCCCTCACCTCCTTCGTCGCCGGGCCGCTCTACAACCGGGTGGGCGGGCGCTCGATCGTGACCCTGGGCGCGGCCTGCATCGCGGCCGGGCCGCTGTTGCTCTCGTTCGGGGTCAAGGGGAGCGGGGCGATCGCCGGGATCGTGCCCGGGCTGATCGTGCTCGGCATCGGGGTCGGGCTCTTCTACTCCTCGGCGACCACGATCGGGGTGACCGCGGTCGACGAGTCCCGCTCCAGCCTGGCGGGCGGGATCATCTACATGTTCCAGGTCGCCGGCGGCTCGGTCGGGCTGGCGCTGACCACGACCCTGTTCGCCTCGGCCGACGGGCTGATCGGCGGCCTCCACGTCGCCTTCCGGTTCAACGCGGCGGCCGCCCTGGTCGGGTTCCTGATCGTCTGCTTCGTGGTCGGCCCTCGGGTCCGGGCGGTCAGCACCGACCCATCGGGTTGAGTCGGCGCAACCTCAAGGCCCGGACGCTGTTCAAGCCAACGATGGCCGTTCGTCGCGCTGTACTCAATCCGTTCCTCGCCGGGCTGGTCGCCCTCGGCCTGATGATTCCTGCCGGCGCAGCGGCAGCCGGTCTGGACGACCGGGACTCGGAGCCGATCGTGTTGACCGGGGCGGACACGCCGCTTCTGGTCGGGGCCCGGCCCGGATCGATCGTGGCCTTCAACTACGCCGACGGGTGGCGGCAGGTGCCGGTCCAGGTCGACGAGCGCAAGCTGATCGACTACCGGCCGGTTCGGCAGTTCCAGGGCAATACTCGCGAGTTCAAGGCGATGGCCTACGCCGACCCGGACACCTGGGCCGAGGCCGACGGGGTGCCGCAGACCATGACCGCCAATCCCAAGGGAAGCGGCGCGGAGATACCCGGCACCGCGGGGGATCCGATGCTGGACGAGAACGATGAGGTCGCGATGATGGCCTCAGACGCGGCCGGCTCGGCCGCCGGCGAGCCCGCACCGGCCGGAGTCGACCCGGATACCCGCACGCCGGTCAGGGTCACCGACCCGCTCGACCCCGGCGAGTCCCGGTTCCTCTACCTGTTCGTCACGACGACCGGGCTCGACCCGGCGGCCGGCGCCGATCTCGTCCGATACGAGCAGAAGTTCGATCCCGTCCTGCCCGGTCCCTACCGCACCGCGTACAACTTCGGAAGCCTGGGGGACAACGCCGACGGCCCGCCGATCAACCCCGAGGACTCGGTGGTCGAGACCGGCCGCTACTCGGTCGGGATCCCGTCCCGCTGGCAGATCGACGGTCTGACCATCGCCGCCGGTGACGGCGCCGACATCCTCGACGGCGACAAGTCGACGGTCGGCACCAGCGGCTGCGGCCGCAACGAGCTCACCTTCAGTCGTGGCGGCGGTGGCTTCATCGCCAACATCGACGGCCCGGTCCGGGCGATTCGCTCTTTCATCGGGGCGAACAGCGGCACCTTCACCCAACGCGAGTATGTCTTCTACGAGGGTCTTTTCGAGAATCGCACCACTTTGCGGGTCCACCCGGGTATCAACCAGTTCGTGACCGCGATGGACATGTCGGAGGACGCGATCGGCATGACGTACCGCAACCAGCGCAACCCGGCGGGGGTGACGATCGACGGCGTCCAGGACTCGGTGGTCCCGGGTCGGTTCGACTGGGAGCAGTTCTCGGGCCCGCAGGGCACGGTCACGAACGTCGCCCGGCTGAGCACCGACCTGACCGACGTGGACATCAGCTCCTACTACCAGGACGTGGCGACCCCAGCCCCGAACAGCTCGATGCTCTGCTCCGGCGACGACCACTCCTACGGGGCCGCCGGTCCGTTGATGACCACCCCGTTGAACAACTCGGACCCGACCATCGCCGACAGCTATCCGGAGCTGCCGGTCAGCCACTTCTCCTCGGTTCGCCGCACCTGGTTCGACGGTCCCGAAGCCGGGGCCGCGCTTGCCGCGCTGCGCTCCCGGCAGGTCGACGAACCGCTCGGCGCCACGACCGGCGCCGCGACCGATCCGGCGCCGATCGTCGACCCTCCGCGACCGGCTCGGCTCGCCCTCAAGGCCAAGCCGAGGCGCGTCGTGCTGCGTCCCGGCCACCCCCGAAGGGTTTCCGTGATCGTGCGGAACACCGGCCAGACCGCAGCCCGCGGCGTGCGGATCTGTCCGGTGCGCTCGCGGATCGTCCGCAACCTCCGCTGCCAGACCGTGAAGTCGATCGGCCCCGGACGATTCGTGAGGCGGAGGTTTGGCCTGCGGCTCCGCCACGGCGTGCGCGCCGGTTCCCGCAAGTTCCTCATTCGGGCGACCGGGCGCGGCCTCCGGGCGACTCGCACCGGGATCAGGGTGGTCGTGCGCAGGCGCTGATCCAGGCAGCCTCCTGACTCGTATCGGGAGGTATGAGAGTCGCGATCATCGGCACCGGCATAGCCGGGCTTTCGGCAGCCCATCTGCTCGGCCGGCACCATCGTTCTGGAAGTCTCGACCTGACCGTCTTCGAGGCGGACTCTCGCACCGGCGGGCATGCCAACACCGTCGAAGTCGAGTCGGAGCGCGGCACCGAGAGGATCGACACCGGCTTCATCGTCTTCAACGAACGGAACTACCCCGAGTTCTCGGGGCTGCTCGAAGAGCTCGGGGTGGCGAGCCGCCCCTCCTCGATGAGCTTCTCGGTCAGCGACGGCGACTTCGAGTTCACGGGACGCACCGCGCGCGGGCTGTTCGCCCGACCTCGCCATCTGGTCGATCCGCGCTTCCTGGGGATGTTGCTCGAAGTGCCACGGCTTCAGAAGAGGCTTCGGGAGCTCTCGCGGAGCGGGGAGGAGGGCCGCCCGCTATCCGGCTTCCTGGCCGAGGAGGGTTTCTCGCCCGAGTTGACGGAACGGATCGTGGTGCCCCTCGTCGCCTCGGTCTGGTCGGCCGACCCGGCCCGGATGGACGAGTTTCCAACCGGCTTCCTGGCCCGGTTCCTGGACAACCACGGACTGCTCTCGCTCCGCGAGCGCCCGCGCTGGCGGACGGTCGACGGCGGCTCGCGAACCTACGTTGACGCCCTGACCGCGCCGATCGCGGAGACGATCCGCACCGACAGCCCGGTCGAAAGGGTGATCAGGTTCGGCGAGCAGGTGTTGGTCAAGGTCGCGGGCCGGTCCCCGGAGGGTTTCGATCGGGTCTTGATCGCCACCCATTCGGATCAGGCGCTGCGGATGCTGGCCGAACCGACCGCTGACGAGGCGGCCCTGCTCGGCGCGGTGCCGTACCAGGCCAACGAGGCGGTGCTCCACACGGACGTCACGGTGATGCCGATCCGTCGTGCCGCCTGGGCCTGCTGGAACTACCACCTCGGCGAGCAGGGGAGCGGCCGCACCGCGCTCACCTACGACATGAACCGTCTGCAGGACCTGGGGTGCCGGCGTCGTTTCTTCGTCTCCCTGAACGTGGCGCACCGGATCCACCCCGAGCGGATGCTGGCCCGCTTCACCTACGAGCATCCCGTCTTCACGCCCGAGGCAGTGGCCGCCCAGCGGCGCTGGCCCGAGGTCAGCGGCGCGGACGGGATCCATTTCGCGGGGGCCTGGCTCCGCAACGGCTTCCACGAGGACGGCGCGGTGACCGGACGGCAGGCGGCGGAGCAGATCCTCGCCGCGCAGGGGCAACGGCCGGTCCTGGCGGAGGCGGCATGAGACCGACCCACGAAAGCGCCATCTACGACGGCCGGATCAGGCACCGTCGCTTCGAGCCGGTCGCCCGTGAGTTCGAGTACCGGATCTTCATGGTCTACCTCGATCTGGACGAACTGGACGAAGTGATGGGCATCCACCCGCTCTGGTCGACCCGGCCCCGCTCACCGGCCCGCTTCCGCCGGGCCGACTACCTCGGACCCGGTGGCCGCCCGCTGGGCGAGGCGGTCCGGGACCTGGTCGAGGACCGGACGAGCCGCCGGCCTGCCGGCCCGATCCGCATGCTCACCCACCTGCGGTACTGGGGCGTCTGCTTCAACCCGGTCACCTTCTACTACTGCTTCGACCCGGACGGCGCTCGGGTCGAGACTGTCCTGGCCGAGGTGCACAACACTCCCTGGAACGAGCGGCACACATACCTGGTCGACCTGCCCAGACGGCCCGGGGTGCTGGCCGCCGAGGTCGCCAAGCGGCTCCACGTCTCGCCGCTGATGGGGATGGACCATCGCTACGAGCTGGTCTTCGCCGACCCCGGAAGGACCCTCTCGGTCCACATGGAGAGCCGGCTTGCGGGTGAGCTTCACTTCGATGCCACCCTCAACCTGAAGCGGCGGGAGCTGAGCCGCCGGCTCCTGGGCTGTCTGCTGGCGACCCGCGTGCCGATGCCGGTCAAGGTGCTGGGCGGGATCCACCTGGAGGCGGCCCGGACCTGGCTGGCCGGGGCCCGATATCACCGGCACCCAGGGGGCGGAGGGAACCCCGACTTGCCGCCGGGACCCAAAAGCGGGAGTCTGTCGCCATGTGGCGCCGTCTCGTCCTCGCGGTGATCGGTCGGATCGGGACCGCTCGCATCGAGTTCGTCGGGCAGGGCCGCGCCACCTTCATCGGCGACCCGCAGGCTGAACTGGCCGCGACGGTCACGGTCCACTCGCCTCGGGCGTGGCGGCGGATGCTGCGCGGCAGCACCGGGATGGCTGAGGGATACATGCTCGGTGAGTGGGATTGCGACGACCTGGTCGCCCTGGCCACCATCGCCGGGCTCAATCTGCACCGGCTCGACGACCTGCGCCGCCGGTTCCGCTTTCTGACCTGGCCGGCGCAGCGACTCGGCCTGCTGATGCCGCGCACCACGCGTTCTCGCGGCAGGAGGCAGATCGCCGCCCACTACGACCTCGGCAACGATCTCTTCTCGCTGTTCCTCGACGACTCGATGAACTACTCGGCCGCCCTCTACCGGAAGGGCGAGGGCCAGACCCTGGAATCGGCTCAGCTGGCGAAGATGGATCAGATCTGCGACCAGCTCGACCTCTCGCCTGAGGTTCATCTGCTGGAGATCGGGACCGGCTGGGGCGGTCTCTCGGTTCATCTCGCAGAGCGTTCCGGCTGCCGGATCACCACCACCACGATCTCGAAGGAACAGGCCGTCCTCGCCCGTCGGCGGGTTGCCGCCGCCGGCCTCGAGGACCGGATCGAAGTACTGGAGGTCGACTACCGCGACCTGACCGGCGCCTATGACCGGCTGGTCTCGATCGAGATGATCGAGGCGGTCGGTTGGCAGGACTTCCCGACCTACTTCGAGCAGTGCTCCCGGCTACTGAAGCGAGACGGCAGCATGCTGCTCCAGGCGATCACCGTCGCCGACGAGGCCTACGATCTGGAAAAGGCCTCGCGCAGCTTCATTAGCCGCTACATCTTCCCGGGCGGCTGCCTGCCCTCGGTCGCCGAGATCCGTCGCTGCCTGGACGGCACCGACCTCGAGATCGGTTGGTCCGACGAGCTGCGGCTCGACTATGCCGAGACCCTCGCCGAGTGGCGCCTTCGCTTCCTGGCCGCCGCCGGCCGGTTGGAAGAGCTCGGCTACGACGAGCGTTTCCGACGGATGTGGGTGCTCTATCTATGCGTGGCCGAGGGCGGCTTCCGGTCAGGACGCAACAGTGACTTCCAGTTCCGGCTGGAGAAGCCGGGCGCCCGGGCCCGTCAGGAGGCGGGCAGCCAGGAGGCCGGGAAGGCGCCGGCCGGGACGAACTCCCCGTAGAGCTCGAAGTTGCGTTCCGCGATCCGGGCGGCGGCGGTTCCCTCGAACAGGGGCGCGACATCGCCGAGGGAGAGCAGGACCCGGACGGTCGCGCCGATCTGCAGGTCGGCCGCGGTCGGGGCGTCCCCGTCGATCAGGCCGTCGGCGGCGAAGCCCTCGATCTCCTCGACCATCGCCGGCAGCCCCTTCAGGTCCTCGGCGATCCGGACCGAGCTGAGGCTGTGGTACTTCCAGGTGGCCCGGATGAACTTCATCGCGAAGTCGGTCCCGGCCGGGTCGAGCTCGTCGACCCCGTTCAAACGGCCCAGGCGCTCCGGGCGGAAGTAGAGCGCGCCCCAGGGCAGCCGTCGACCCAGGTCCTGGAAGGCGCCGTCGCCCCAGAGCTCGGCCTCGCGGACCCGATCGGCGATCCCCTCCGGGTAGAGCGGGTTCTCGGGGACCAGTTCCTCGAGCCGGCGGAAGATCGCGGTCGAGCCGTGGATCCGCTCGTCGCCGACGCTGAGCCCGGGCACCGTCTTCGCCCCCTCGCCGTAGAGTTCCTCGATCTGCTGGTTGTGGGTCCCGTAGTCGAGGTTCACCCACTCGTACTCGACGCCCTTCAGGTCCAGCGCGGCGGCGACCGCCGCGCAGGGGTGGGACGGCGGCAGGGCATGGAGCGTGACCTTCTCCGTGATCGGCATGGGCGGGACTCTACGCCGCGATCCCGGGCGGGGCAACTGGGTAGGTTTCGGGCATGGACAGCGGAAGAGCACTGAACGCCGGCTACGGCCTCGCGCGGATCGGATTCGGCATCTTCGCCAGCAGCGCACCGACCCGCATGGGACGGACCTGGGTCGGTGGCGACGCCGAACGGCCCGGGGCCACGGTCATCCTGCGGGCGCTCGGTCTCCGCGACATCGCGCTCGGATCCGGGACCCTGGCCGCCGCTCTCCGCGGGGACGCCTCGGACTGGCTGGCCGTCTCGATGATCTCCGATCTCGGCGACGCGGCGGCGACCCTGATCGGCCGGAACGAGATCGGCTCCCGCGGGGTGGCGATCACCGCCGGTGTGGCCGGGGCGGGCGCGCTCGGCGCGGCACTGCTGCTGGCCGCCGAACGGAGCCGAGCTTGAGCGAGGAGGCGGTCGCGCTGCCGTCGATCGGCGCGGGTGATCCGGGGGACGGGTTGGTGGAGGAGCTCGAGCTGACCGGGCTGGCCCGCGGCCCCTGGCAGGAGGACGCCGCCCACGGCGGGGCTCCGGCCGCGCTGATCGTGCGATCGGCCGAGGCCCATTCCGACGGGGGCGCGCTCCGGGTCGCCTCGCTCAACATGAGCTTCTACGGCCCGGTCCTGCTCGGCCCGGTGCGGATCGAGTCGGAGACCGTCAAGCCCGGGCGGCGCCAGCGGGTCGTCGCGGTCCGGCTGATCAGCGACGGCCGGGTGGTGATCGACGCGCGCGCGATCCTGATCCGGCGGGGCCGGGTCGACCTCCCCGAGGGCGCGGCGCCGGCGGCCGAGCGCCTGCCCGGGCCGGAGACGGCCCGCGAGGTCGACCGCAGCCTCTGGGCCGACGGCGAGGGCGACGCCTTCCACCGCAACACCAACACGGTCCTCGCCCTGGAGGGCGGCCCCGATCGGGTCGGCCCCACCGGGTCGGGATGGTTCCGTCTCGACTTCCCCCTGGTTCCCGGCGAGATCCCGAGCGGGGCGCAGCGGGCCGCGGCGGCCGCCGATTTCGGCAACGGGCTGGCCCACCCGGTCGCCTTCGGCGAGTTCCTCTTCGTCAACTGCGACCTCAACCTCTCCCTGCTCCGCGAACCGGACGGGGAGTGGATCGGCCTCGACTCGCGCACCGACGTCGATCCCGGCGGGTCCGGGCTGACCACCACCACGCTCTACGACGGGACGGGCCGCTGCGGCTCGGCCTCCCAGATCCTCTACGTCGACCGGGCCTGAAACCGGCGGGACAGCCGGCCACGGACGGTCTTGTCCGGCGGGACAGGTTTCGGGCGGGCCTCGGGGAATACATTCTTCGTATGAGCGAACTTCCCCCGAAACCGGATGCGGTCCTGCTCGATGTCGAGGGGGTGCTCTACATCCACGGCGACGTGATCGACGGCGCGCCCGAGGCGCTCGCTCGGCTGCGGGAGATCGCCGGCGGGATCCGGCTGGTGACCAACACCAGTTCGATCTCCCGCAAGGAGGTGATCGCCCGGGTCCGGCGGGCCGGTCTGGACGTGGCCGACGAGGAGGTCCTCACCCCGGCCGCGATGGCGGTCCGCTACTGCCGAGAGAAGGGCTTCTCGAAGGTGAACCTGATGGTGGCCCGCTCGCTGCGTGAGGATCTCGAGGAGATCGACGTGGTCGGCACCGACCAGAAGGCCGACGCGATCGTGCTCGGCGACCTCGGGCCGATGTTCTCCGCCGAGACCCTGAGCCACGCCTTCCGCCAGATGATGGACGGGGCGGAGCTGATCGCGCTCCAGCACAACCGCTACTGGAAGCGCGAGGACGGCCTGGTCCTGGACGTCGGCGCCTTCTCGGCGGCGCTCGAGTACGCGGCGGAGAAGGAGGCGATCGTGGTCGGCAAGCCCTCCAAGGACTTCTTCCGGATGGCGCTGGCCGACGTCGGCGCCGAAGCCGGGCGCACGGTCATGGTCGGCGACGACATCGAGGGCGATATCGGCGGCGGCCTGAACGCCGGCATCGCCTCCGTCCTGGTCCGGACCGGCAAGTACCAGCCGGAACGGGTCGCCGAGTCCGGCATCGAGCCGACCCTCACGGTCGACTCGATCGCGGACCTGCCAGAAGCCTTGGGGTAGCCTGCGGCCCGTGCTGGCCGTTCGAGTAGACGAGTTCGGGGATCCGTCGGTCCTCGCCTGTGTCGAGGTTCCGGAACCCGTCGTCGGGCCCGGACGGACGCTGATCGAGGTCGACTCCGCCGGGGTGAACTTCGGCGACGTCCTCGTGCGCTGGGGCGAGTACTTCGGCCGCAGGGCGTTGCCGGTCGTGCCCGGATGGGAGGTCGTCGGCACCGTGGCCACCGCTGATCCGGAGGGCCCCTTCCGGGTCGGCGACCGGGTCGCGGCCCTGCTCGACGGCAACGGATACGCCCAACGGGTCGCCGCGCCGACCGAGGACGTGGCGCCGGTCCCGGGCCACATCTCCGATCAGGTCGCGCTGGCGATGGTGATCCAGGGGGCCACCGCGTGGCGGCTGCTCGAAACGCTGTCCCCCGGCGAACGGATCCTGGTCAGCGGAGCCGGCAGCGGGGTGACTCATCTGCTGATCCAGCTGGCCCGCCAACGCGGCGCGGGAGAGATCACGGTCGTCTCGAGCAGCGAGGAGAAGGCCGCCCATGTGCTTCGGCTCGGTGCGGACCAGGCGGTCCTGTCCGATGGCGACGGCTCGCTTCGGGACCGGCTCGCCGACCAGCTCGAGCGGAAGGTCGACCTGGTCATCGACATGGTCGGGGGCGAGACGCTCGAGGCGATGCTCCGGCAGCTCAGGCCGGGGGGCCGGGCAGTGGTCTACGGGGTCGCCGGCGGCACCCCGACGAAGATCAGCACCGGCGCCCTGCTCAAGAACGGCTGGAACGTCTCCGGGCTGTGGCTCGGGCATCCGGGCTCGCTCTCCTTCCAGGAGATCCTGGCCGAGCTGTTCGAGCTCAGCCGGTCGGGTCGTCTCAACCCGACCCTGGGCCCGGTCCTTCCCCTCGCCCGGGCGGGCGAGGCGCACCGGGCCGTGGAGGCGCGGACCGGGGTCGGGAAGGTCGTCTTGGACTGCCGCCCGGCCTGACCCGGCCGGTCAGAGCTCGACGGCCCGTTCGAAGAGGCCATCGGGGGAGCGGTCGGTCTTCTGGGCCCGGGTTCGCGGGATCTCCTCGACCAGGAACCAGCGCTTGGGCACCTTGTAGGAGGCGACCCGCTCCTTCAGGTGGGCTCGCAGGGAATCCGGCTCTGGACGGCCGTCCTCGGCCGGGACCAGGAAGGCGACCAGCTCCTCGCCCCAGTGGGGGTGAGGGACGCCGATCACCACGCACTCCTTGACGGCCGGGTGATCGGCCAGCTGCGCCTCCACCTCCTCCGGATGCACGTTCTTGCCGCCGGTGATGAGCAGGTTCGAGGCGCGGCCGGAGAGCGAAAGCCCGTCCTCGGTCAGCGCGCCCATGTCGCCGACGGTCATGAATCCGTCCTCGCCCACCGGCGTGTCGATCTCCGACCCTTCGAGGTAGCCCTCGAACAGGTAGGGGCTGCGGACGAAGACGACGCCCGGCGGCCTGATCTCCAGCTCGACCCCGGGGAACAGCCGGCCGACGTAGCCGGGGTCGGCGGGGCGCTCGCCCTCGGTGTTCACGCTCACGAAGCTGAGCTCGGACGCCCCGTAGAGCTCGCCGACCGTCGCCTCGGGGAAGAGACGACGCGCGATCTCCCAGTGATGGGGCTCCATCTTCGCCCCGGAGACGACCACGGAGTGGACCCCGGGGAAGGACCGCCCCAGCTCGTCCAGGCCGAGCAGCATGGTCGGGACCAGGTACAGGACGCCGCGCGAGGTCTGGCCGAGCTCCCGCGCCAGCAGCGTGGCGTCGAAGCGGTCGAAGAGCCGGGCCCCGGCCCCGCGGTTCAGGGCGAACACCGCGCCGAACAGAAAGTGCGAGTGCTGGAGCGAGCCCGGCAGGAAGACCAGGTCGCCCGCCTCGACCGAGAACAGCTCGCCGGCCGGGGCGAAGCTCGACGACCAGGAGCGCTGCCGCCGGAGGAAGGGCTTGGGCCGTCCGCTGGTCCCCGAGGTGAAGCCGATGTAGAACACGGGGTCGTCCGACCCCGGGCTCTCGGGCTCGAACCTCCCGACGTCCGCGATCGCCGCTTCCAGTTCCGGCTCGGCCCAGTCCGCGTGAAGGGTGCAGGCCGGCCGTCCCAGCGTCGCGGCAGCCAGGAAGGTGCTCAGGAACCGGGTGCCGGAGGGGAGGAGGATGTTGACCGGCCCTCCCCCGGGACCGCCCTCCAGGTCGGCGGCGATCCGCTCGACCTCGGCCAGGAACTCGCGCCAGCTCCAGGTCCGCTCGTCATCGATCACGGCGGGCCGCGACGGGTCGTCGCGGAAGGCCTCGAAGGCGCCGGCGAGGAGGCTCAAAGCACGAGGCTCTGGAAGAGCCGTTCGAGTTCGGCGGCCGGGTCCGACGTCAGGCCGGTGTGGACTTCGGAGCTCTGGATGATCGTCGAGGAGGGCGCGGTCAGCCAGCCGAAACGGTCGGAGGGGTCCAGCTCGGCCAAGGCGCCCGCGGCGGGGTCGCCCTCGATCACCCGGCGGATCGTCTCCAGCCGCCGTTCGACCGGCTCGGGATCCAGGTCCGGGGCGATCGCCGCCAGGCGCCGGCGGTCGAGGCCGGTGCGCAGGTCGAGGAAGTCGTGCTGCCGGCAGAACAGGGCGAGGCCGACGTTGAGCCGCTCGCCGCGCTCGATGCAGGGCACGACGCGGAGCACCGCGTAGCTGAACGGGCGGGACTCGCTCATCGCCCTTCCTCCAGCTCGGCGACGAAGGTGTCCCGGCCGGCCAGGCGACGGTCGAGGTGGAGTCGGAAGTCCTCCCGGCGGGCCTCGGGCTCCCCGTCGAGCCACTCGTCGGGTACCAGCTCCAGGGCCGGCCCGATCGCCTCGCTCAGCTTCGGGGCGAGGCGTTCTCCGGCCTCGGCGAGCGGGCCGGCGGCGGGGAGGAGGACGTGGTCGCGCAGGATCGGGGTGGGGTTGAGGGCGGTCTCGGCCAGCGGCGCGGCGCCGTGCTGGCGGAAGAAGGCGGCGCCGTGATCGATCAGCCAGGTCTGGCCGTGCCAGGTCAGCAGGTTCGGGTTGCGCGGCGTGCGGTCGATGTTGGTGACCAGCGCGTCGAAGAAGACGACGTCGGCGGCCAGCTCCGGGTCGAAGGCCTCGTCCGGCTCGAGCGTGAAGGGAAGCGAGCCGGGCAGGAAGTCCATGCCGAGGTTGAGTCCGGGGCTCGCCTCGATCAGCTCCTGGATCTCCGGGTCCGGCTCGGCCTGGCCCAGCTCCGGTGCGACGTCGACGATGACGAGCTCCGGGACCGGCAGGCCGGCCTGGCGGGCCAGCTCCCCGGCCACGACCTCGGCCACCAACGCCCCGGGGCCCTGGCCGGCCCCGCGGAACTTGACCACCCAGGTGCCGTCGTCGTCGCCCTCGACCAGACCGGGCAGCGAGCCGCCCTCGCGCAGAGGCGTGACGTACCTGATCGCCTTGACCTGGCGCAGGCTCGAATCGAGTTCGGAGGCGGTTGACCCGGGCATCGCTATAGCTTCGCATCCGGATAGGCTGCAGCCGTTCTTCCCGCCTAAGAAAGGGTCTCGATGTCCACGCTTTCCAACACGGTGGCAACCCCCCGTGTCCCCGTTCTCGCCGATCTATTCGCCAACACCTGGATCAAGAACGCCGTCCTGGTACTCGGCGGAGCTCTTTTCATGGCTCTCTTCCAGCAGATCTCGATCCCGGTGCCGCCGTCGCCCGTGCCGATCACCGGCGGAACGCTCGCCGTGATGCTGATCGGTTCGGCCCTCGGCTCCAAGCGTGGCGCCTCGGCCATCGTCCTGTACCTGATGCTGGGCCTGTTCCTGCCGGTCTACTCCGAGGGTCGTCAGGGCTTCGACGTCCTGGTCGGCACCTCCGGCGGCTACTTCCTCGGCTACGCCGTCGCCGCCTACATCGTCGGCCGGCTGGCCGAGCGCGGCAGCGACCGCAAGTTCGCGACCGCCTTCGCGTCGTTCATCTTCGCCCAGATCGTCGTCTTCGGATTCGGTCTCGCCGTCCTCAAGGCGAACACCGGCAACGACTGGTCGTGGGTGATCCACAACGGCTTCACCATCTTCATCATCGGCGGTCTGGTCAAGGCCGCGATCGGCGCGGTCCTGATGCCCTCCGCCTGGAAGTTGGCCGAGCGCACCCGCTGAGCGGAGACTCATATACCTGACACATGTCAGGTAACGAAGGGGGACGTGCCGATCCGCTGTATTCTGATCGTGTTCGTCCCCCTTCTGCTTGTTGAAAGGAATTCAGTTGGTACTTGCTGACTACGGGCTCGGTGAAGCGCTTCTCACCACGCTCGCGATTTTCTTCTTCGTGATCTGGGTCTGGATCGTGATCACGATCCTGATGGACCTCTTCCGGGATCACGAGCTCTCGGGTTGGTGGAAGGCGGTCTGGTGCCTCTTCCTGATCTTCATCCCGGTCTTGACGTCGTTGATCTACCTGATCGCCCGTGGTTCCGGGATGCGGGACCGCGCGATCAAGGAACAGGCGGACGCGAAGAAACAATTTGACGAGTACGTCCGTGAGACCGCCCAGACCACGCCGGTCGACGAGCTGCACAAGCTCGACCAGCTGCGTCAGAGCGGCGGCCTCAGCGACGAGGAGTACGCGAAGATGAAGACCAAGATCCTCGGCTGACAGCCAGCCTCATCAGTTTCGACTGAGAAAGGGACCGGGACCGCCCCACTTATTGGGCGATAATTCCCGGTCCCTTTCCTTTTGCCTGGCGGTGGGCTCGATCAGCGTAGGGTGGGGGCGTGCGGCTTCCCCTCCGAATGATCGCGGTGCTCGCGGTGCTCGTGGCCCTGGCCGGGGTGGTCCTCTCGTTGACCGTGTTCAACACGGATGAGAGCGAGAACGGGCCGAACTCCGGGACCACCGGGCCGACCGCGACGACCGGCGAGACCGGCTCCACGCTGGACTACGTCCAGGTCGTGCCGCAGCCGATCGAGGGGCCGTTGCTCGGCGTCAACCTGACCGCCTACACGGCCGACGGCTACGCGCAGCCCTCGGTCCACCAGGCGATCCAGCAGCTGGTCGGGCTCGGCACGACCGCGATCACCCTGGTGCCCACCTGGTACATGCGCTCCCCACAGGCGAACCGGATCCAGCCCGACGCGAGCAAGACCCCGACCGACGAGAGCCTGAGCAAGGTGATCGGCTGGGCCAAGGCCGCCGGCCTCTCGGTGATCCTCAAGCCGCATGTCGACGTCCTCGACGACAGCTACCGCGGCGAGATCCAACCCTCCGACCGTCAGGTCTGGTTCCGCTCCTACGACCGCTTCATCGACCACTTCGCCTCGTACGCCGCCTCGAAGCAGATCGACCTCTTCGTCGCCGGGACCGAGCTCAAGACCATGTCGGGCGACACCGAGCCCTGGCGCACCGTGATCCAGACCATCCGCAGCCGCTACACCGGGCCGGTCACCTACGCCGCGAACTGGGACGAGGTCGATCAGGTCCAGTTCTGGGACGACCTCGACGCGATCGGCGTCGACGCCTACTACCCGCTCTCCGAGGAGGGCGGCCCGACCCCGACCGCCGCCGGCCTCGTCTCCGCCTGGAAGTCCGTGGCCGACCAGCTCCGGGCGAAGTCCGAGCAGTGGCAGCGCCCGGTCCTGATCACCGAGGTCGGCTACCCCAGCCAGGTCGGGGCGACCGCGAAGCCGTACGAGGTCACCGACCAGCCGCCCGACCAGGCGATCCAGGCGATGGCCTACCGCGCCACCTTCGACGCGCTGAGCGGCTCCGATTGGCTCAAGGGAATCAGCTGGTGGAGCTGGCGCGCCGATCCTTCGCCCGAGGAGAAGTTGGACGTCGACTACAGTCCGGAGGGCAAGCGTGCCCAGGGCGAACTGGCCCGGGGCCAGTGGCTTTTCCAAGGATGACTTTCTAGATGACCCAACCCAGGCTCTCGGTGCTCGACCTCGCGCCGGTGGTCGAGGGCTCCGACCCGGCGACCGCTCTGTCCAACTCGACCGAACTGGTCCGTGCGGCCGAACGGCTCGGCTATCACCGTCACTGGGTGGCGGAGCATCACAACATGGTCGGCATCGCCAGCTCCGCGCCGGCGGTGA
This sequence comes from Solirubrobacterales bacterium, assembly GCA_017304845.1. Classification (GTDB taxonomy): domain Bacteria; phylum Actinomycetota; class Thermoleophilia; order Solirubrobacterales; family 70-9; genus 67-14. The sequence goes on along the minus strand of JAFKLL010000022.1, from coordinate 12,081 downwards.
TCATCGCCCACCTGGCGGCCGCCACCGAGCGGATCCGGGTCGGCTCGGGCGGGGTGATGCTGCCCAACCACCAGCCTCTGGTCGTGGCCGAGCAGTTCGGCACGCTCGAGTCGCTCCATCCCGGACGCATCGACCTCGGCATCGGCCGCGCCCCCGGGACCGACCAGGTCACCGCGGCCGCGCTCCGGCGCGGGGTCGACCCGCTGTCGGACGAGGACCTGCCGCGCCAGCTCGGTGAGCTGCTCGGCTTCTTCACCGGCGAGTGGCCGTCCGGTCACCCATACTCCTCGATCACCGCGGTCCCCGGCGAGGGCGCGATGCCTGAGATCTGGCTGCTCGGCTCCAGCGGCTACACCGCCCAGGTGGCGGGGCTGCTCGGCATGCCCTACTCGTTCGCCCACCACTTCAGCGCCGGCAACACCGAGGCCGCGGTCGAGCTCTACCGCTCCCGGTTCGAGCCGTCCGCCTATCTCGATGCGCCGCGGGTGATGATCGGGGTGGGGGTGATCTGCGCCGAGACCGACGAGGAGGCCCGCTGGCTGGCCGGCCCGTCGCGGCTCGCCTTCGCCCGGCTGCGCAGCGGACGGCCAGGTCGCTTCCCGACCCCGGAGGAGGCGGCGGCGCACGATTTCACCCCGGACGAGGAGGCCGTGGTGTCGTCGATCGCCAAGGGCCATATATTCGGCGGCCCGGAGACGGTCCGGGCCGGACTGCTCGATCTGGTCGAGAAGACCGGGGCCGACGAACTGATCGTCTCGACCATGGTCCACGACCAGGCCGACCGGCTCAAGTCCTACGAGCTCGTCGCCGGTATCGAGTTCTAGAGCCGAATTCCTCTCTCTGCACGGTATTTCCCACGGTTCGCCGCCGGGCAGGCCTCACCCACCGGGGCCGCTACCTTGTCCCCCTCGCTCGCCCGTTCTCTCCGGCGAGCTCGCATGGAAACAAGACTCCCGAACACATCCGGCGGCCGCGCTCGCGGCCTCAGCCTCACCACGGCCCTGATCGTGGTCATCGCGGTCACCGCCCTCGCCATGTGGGTGAGGCCGGCCGATGCCGTGACGCCGCAGGAGAAGTTCGACCAGACCCAGGCCAAGATCGACGGCATCAACGGGTCGGTCGATCAGCTCAAGTCCCAGATCGCCGAGGACAACCGTCAGATCGACGCCCTGATCGGCGAGCTCTCGGGCCTCCGCGCGAAGGCTTCCGCCCTGGAGGAGGAGCTGGCAGCCAAGCAGGCCGCCCTGGACGAGGTCGAGGCCGACCTGAAGCGTGAGCGCGAGCATCTCGCCCAGGTCAAGGCCCGGCTGCAGCGCGCCCTGAAGGTGCTGCGCGATCAGCTGGTCACGCTTTACATGTCCGGCACCCCGGACGTCTCCGAGATGGTGCTCGGCGCCTCCGACTGGTCCGATCTGGTCTCCCGCACCGGGTACGCGGACGCGATCCAGGATCGCAACGAGTCGGTGATCCGCCGGGTCGAGACCCTCCGCAACGAGATCACGGCGATGGTCGAGAAGATGAAGGTCCAGGAGCAGAAGCTCCAGGCCGCCCGCGACGAGATCGCCGCCGAGACCGAGAAGGCCGAGCAGGCCCGTGACGCGGTCGAGGCCCAGAAGGCTTCATTCGAGGCTTCCAGCGCCAGCCGCCAGGCCAAGATCGACGCCCTCGAGGCGAAGGCCGGCAATCTCGAGGACTCGCTGCCCGACCTGACCAACGATCCGGCCTCCAGCTCGTCTCCCCGGGCTACCCCGCCCGTCGCGGGCTCGGTCGCCGTGATCAACTCCGACGGCACCGCGTCGCCCCCGGCCGACGCCCCGCAGGCGGTCAAGGACGTGATCGCGGCCGGCAACGAGATCATCGACCTGCCCTACGTGTGGGGCGGCGGTCACGGATCCTTCGAATCTTCCGGCTACGACTGCTCGGGCACCGTCAGCTACGCGCTCCACGGCGGCGGCCTGATCTCCAGCCCGCTCGACTCCACCGGCCTCACCACCTGGGGCGAGCCCGGCGAAGGCAACTGGATCACCGTCTACGGCAACTCCGGACACGCCTTCATGCACGTCGCGGGCATCAGCCTCGATACCTCGGGCACCGGCGGCTCCGGGCCCAGCTGGTCCAGCGACCTGGGCTGGGAGGACACCTCCCAGTTCACGGCCCGCCACCCCTCGGGCCTCTAAGCCCCCCTGCCTCTCCGCGCCGCCCCAAACCTCTCCAGGTGCGGTCGCTAATCCACCGCCTGATGCCATTTTCGACCGCACCCGGATTCTGGATGGGGTTGGGTGATCCCGGAGCGGGGGTCACTCCTTGGGGGCTTGTGGCCTCAGGAACCTTTGGGCGATGGCTCCGGTCAGCATGGCTATGAAGGAGATGCCGACCAGGAGGATGACCACTTCGGTGATCTGGCCTCCGAGGGTGGTCGCGGAATACTCCGAGCCGACCGTGGTCATGGCGGTGAAGGCCCAGTAGATGCTCTCCCACTCGCTCAGGTGCTGATGCGACGCCTCGAAGGCCCGGAAGACCGAACCTCCGGCCACCGTGGCGAGCAGGGTGAGCAGGGCGGCGTACTGGAGGCCCTCGTTGGAGAAGACGCGATTGGAGAGCTGGGCCAGCTTGAGCAGCCGCAGGAGGCGGAGCAGCCGCACGGCCCGCAGGCTCTGGAGGCCGGGGGGAAGGACCGGCGGGGTGAGGAAGACGACCACCACCTCGACCGGGTGGTGGCGCAGGTACTTGCGACGATCCGGCACCAGGGCCAGCATCACCACGAACTCGATCGCGAAGGCGATCCAGATCCCCCAGTTGAGGATCTGGGCGACGGTTTCGAGGAGCCCGCCGACATGCGCCTCGCTGAGCGCCACGCTGGGCAGGGTCAGAGCGGCGGCGACCATCAACGGACCGTTCATGATCCGCTCGGCCCGGATCGCGCGCGGCCCCTCGACCCCGTTGTCGGGCTGGGTGCCGCCGGTCAGCTCGGCTTTGAAGGCCGACCGCAGGTGATGTTCGGGCTCGTCGCCGCTCTCTGGGCTCATCGGCGCCGTATTCGACGCCCGCGCGCGGGAGCCTCCCGGACCGAGCCAGCGGCTTGGCCATTTGACTTACGAAAAGTAATTCCCTAAACTAATTAGCACAGTAAATCATTCTTCCGGTGAGGCTCCCTCAGGTTCGTCCGCAGGTTGAGCTCCCGGAATCGAGTAGGAGCCCCAATGATAGTTACAAAGCCAAATTACGGACTGTCATATGGATAGTCAGACAGAGCGTCAGACAATTCGGACACGTTCTCGCGAAGCCGATGCCCTCCGCCTCGCAATCACTCGCACCGCCAGACGTCTCCGTCAGGAGGCCGGCGGTGGCCTTTCGCCAACCGCGGTGGCCGCCCTGGCCTCGATCGAGCGTCACAAGGTCGTCACGCCCGGCGAGCTGGCCCGGATCGAGGGCGTTCAGCGCCCGACCGTGACCCGGGTGGTCAACCGCCTGCTCGAGAACGGCCTGATCGAGCGCCGCGAGGATCCCGAGGATCGTCGCTCCGCCCTGCTCACCCTGACCGACCAGGGTCGCACCTACCTGGCCGAGCATCGCTCGCGCAAGAGCGCCTGGCTGGCCGATCTGATCGAGGAGCTGCCCCAGGAGGACGCCGAGACCCTCGCGCGGGCCGCCCAGATCCTCTCCGGCGCCCTCGAGGGCCATCGGACGGCCGAGATCGGCCTCCCCGGTGGCGCCGAGACCGGGGAGGGCAGTTGACCGCGGCCCTGCGGCGGTCCTTCGACTCCCTCTCGGTCCCCAACTACCGCCGCTACTTCAAGGGACAGGTCGTCTCCCTCTCCGGGAACTGGATGCAGACCGTGGCCGAGGTCTGGCTGATCCTCAGCCTGACCGGCTCCGGCTTCGCGGTCGGCATCGCCACCGCCCTGCAGTTCCTGCCGATCATGGTGCTGGGAGCCTGGGGCGGCTCGCTGGCCGACCGCTTCGCCAAGCGAGACCTGCTGATGGTGACCCAGGCCCTGATGATGATCCCGCCGCTGCTGATGTTCACGGTGGCCGCCACCGGCGTCGTCACCCCGGCGATGGTCTTCGTGCTGATCTTCATCCGCGGGATCCTGCTCGCGGTCGACAACCCGGCCCGCCAGGCCTTCGTCATGGAGATGGTCGGCCCCGACCGGATCGTCAACGCGGTCAGCCTCAACAGCGTGATCGTCCACTCGGCCCGCGTGGCCGGGCCGGCCCTGGCCGGCATCCTGATCGCCACGGTCGGCGTCGTCCCCTGCTTCGGGCTCAACGCGCTCACCTTCCTGGTCATGATCTGGGCCCTCCACGGCATGGATCCCCGGCGCCTGGCCGAGCCGCCCAAGGTCGATCGCCAGCCGGGAAGGGTCCGCGAGGCGGTCCGTCACGTGCTCGACACGCCGGAGCTCGCGATGCCGCTGCTCCTGATGGCCGTGGTCGGCACGCTCGGGCTCAACTTCCAGGTCATCCTGCCGCTGCTCGCCCGCCTCACCTTCGAGGGCGGGGCCAGCTCCTACGCGGTCCTGGTCTCCTCGATGGGGCTCGGCTCCGTGATCGGGGCGCTGGTCACCGGCGCCCGCGGCAAGACCGGCATGGGCGTCATCGGCGCCTCGGCCCTGGCCTTCGGCGGCCTGGCGATGGCGGCGGCCGTGATGCCCAGCCTGGCTGCCGAGATCCCGGTCCTGGCCCTGCTCGGCGCCTCCTCGGTCATGTTCGCGGCGGCGATCAACTCGACCATCCAGCTCGCGGTCACCCCCGAGATGCGGGGGAGGGTGATGGCCCTCTACTCGGTCGTCTTCCTCGGCTCGACCCCGATCGGCGGGCCGCTGGTCGGCTTCATCTCAGAGTCCGCCGACCCGCGTCTCGCGCTCGCCCTGGCCTCGGTCTCCGGGCTGGTCGCGGCATTCGGCGCCTGGTGGATCGCGACCCGCGACTCGAGGCGCCTGCGCCCGGCCTGATCTGCCCGGCCGGGCGACCGGGTAGCCTGGGGCCTACGTGATCCACAAGGCGTACGGATACTGGATTCACGAGGCCGGATCCCCGGACCCCGAACCGCCGCTCAGCGGGGAGCATCGCTTCGACGTGCTCATCGTCGGTGGCGGCTTCACCGGCATGTGGACCGCCTGGCATCTCGCCCAGAGCGACCCGGACCTGAAGATCGGGCTGGTCGAGGCGCAGCGGATCGGCCACGGCCCCAGCGGGCGCAACGGCGGCTTCGCCGACGCGATGTGGATCAGCTTCGCCAGCCTGGTCGAGCGGTACGGGCAGGGGCCCGCGCTGGACCTGGCCCGGGCGGCCGAGCGCTCGGTGGTCCAGATCGGCGAGTTCTGCGAGGAACAGGGCGTCGACGCCTGGTATCGCCTGGCCGGATACGTAAACGTCTCGACCGCGCCGTTCCAGGACGACGGCTGGGACAAGGACGTCGAGGCGATCCGCGCGGTCGGCATCGAGGACGAGATCACCGTGCTCGACGCCGAGGCGATGAAGGCGATCTGCGACTCCCCGGCCTTCCGGGGCGGCGTCCACTACCGGATGGCGGCCACGGTGCAGCCGGCCCGGCTCGGCTTCGGCATCCGCGCGGCCCTGCTCCGCAGCGGGGTCTCGCTGTTCGAGGAGAGCCCGGTGACCCGGATCGAGGATCGCCCGCCGGGGGTGGTCGCGACCACCCCCGGCGGGCGGATCAAGGCCGATCGGCTGGTGCTGGCCAACGGCCCGGCCCTGGCCGGCCACGGCTCGCCGCTCCGCCAGAACGTGACCCTGGCCTCCAGCCACATGGTGATCACCGAGCCGGTGCCCGACGTGGTCGAGGAGATCGGCTGGACGGGCGGCGAGGCGATCAGCGACTGCCGCTCCTTGCTCAACTACTTCCGCACCACCCCCGACGGGCGGATCGCCTTCGGCTGGGGCGGCGGCAGGATCGTCGCCGGGGCCCGCCGCTTCGGCCGGGCCGAGGTCGACCCCGAGGTGATCGCCGGGGTTATCGAGAGCCTGCGCACGTACTTCCCGGCCCTCGCCGACCGGCGGATCGAGTACGCCTGGGGCGGGCCGATCGACGCCTCCGCGACCCACCTTCCGCATGTCGTCTCGCTGCCTTCCGGGCGCGCCTTCGCCGCCTTCGGGTACACCGGCAACGGGGTCGGCCCCTCGCAGATGGTCGGCCGCACGCTCGCCTCGCTGGTCCTCGACCGCCGCGACGGCTACGGCACCCTGCCCTTCGTCGAGCCGGTCGAAGCGCTGACCAAGGTCCCGCCGGAGCCGTTCCGCTGGATCGGCGGCACGGTGATCCGGGAGGCGATCGGCCGCAAGGAGGACGCCGAGATGGAGGGCCGTCAGCCCGATCCGATCAGCGCCACGATCAGCCGCATCCCGGAGTTGATCGGCTTCCACATCGGCCGCTGAGCGCGGCCCGGGACCGACCGCTCAGTCGATCTCCTCGGGCTCGTCGTACCACTTCTTGCGTTCGCCGACCCGGTCCCGCAGCTTCCACGAGCGCGACTTCGGCGCCTCGCTCATGCCGGCCTCGATCCGGTCGATCGAAGCGGCCACCGTCGCCCGCTCGGCGTCGGTCAGCGGCGAGCTGGTGAGACCTTCGCGCAGGCGCCCCAGGTTCAGCTCGAGAGTGTGCTGGAGCCCCCAGTCCTTGCCGGTGAGATCCCCGATCCAGCCGAGGTCGATCCCCTCGGCTCCCTCGGTGACGGGGAAGACGCTCAGGATCGCGTAGGCGTCGCCCCGGTCCTTGGCGTTCAGCTCGATGATCTGGAGCTTGGTCAGCAGCAGGTCGGCCGGGTCGAGCGTGTCGCCGGGCAGGTCGAACCGCTTCTTGAGCGGCAACCTGTGGCACATCTCGAAGTCGTCGATGAAGACGTCGATCTTCCGTTCCGAGCCGGGGTCGGAGAAGAGCAGGCGGCGGCTGCCGTTGATCGCGTTGAACTGGGCGGCGGGCTCCCAGCCGATCTCGGCCAGCATCGACTCGACCCCGGAGCAGTGGCTCTTGGTCGTGAACAGGTCGATGTCGCCGTACTCGCGATCGAGGGCGGCCGGGAAGCGGTCGCCCAGGGCGATCCGGATCGCGACCCCGCCCAGCAGCTTCACCCGCAAGCCACGCTCGGCGGCCGCGTCCAAGATCCGTCGCGCCTCGAGCTGAATGTCTTCCTGGATCGTCTCGGCCGTCATCGTCATTCCCGTCATCCGTTTACGAACTGGTGCTTCACGTCTTCGCCGCGCAGGGCCAGAAGGCAGCCCGAGATGCGACCCGTGTGGTAGTCGCTGCCCGGGTTGATCGCCAGGGTGCGCCCGATCCGGGTGGCCCCGGCGCTCTCGTGGACGTGGCCGTGGAGGCTGAGCAGCGGCTGGTACTCCTCGATCAGCTCTCGCACCGCGGTCGATCCGACGGGGATCTGCTTCGGTTCCGATCCGGCCATCACCACCTGGAGATCTTCGTCGAGCTCGGGCGCCGTGTCCAGCTGGGAGTCGTAGGGCGGCACGTGGAGGTTGAACACGCAGCGCGAGATGTCCGGCGCCTGGTCGGCCAGGGCGCTGACCCGGCGGTAGATCTCGTCCTCCGGCAGCTCGCGCGGGGAGTCGAACGGGGTCGGGTTCGAGTAGCCGAGCGAGACCATCGAGTAGCCGTTGAACTCGACCAGCTCGCCGTCGCAGGCCTCGACCCCGGGGGAGGTGACGATCGCCTCGGCCACGCCCGGCGGATCGTCGTTGCCCGGCATCACGAAGCAGCGGACGTCGGTGCCCTCGAGCCGCTCGCCGGCCAGGGCCAGCCACTGCTCGAAGGTCTCGAGCATCACCACCGCGAACCAGTCCTCGCGTTCGTCGACCGACATCGCGGCGACCCGCGAGACCTCGTCGGAGGTCATCCGGTGCGGGTACATGCCCTTGCCGCGGACCTGGCGTTCCAGCTCGGCCACCTCCTCCTCGCCCTGCACCCACTGGCGCTCGCCGAAAAGCTCGACCTCGTAGCCGCCCTCCTTCTCGACCAGGGGGATGACCGCCTTGCCGGTCAGGTCACCCCCCATGACGAGGACGTCCGACTCGTAGGAGCGCGCCGCGTTGAGGAACTTCCGCCAGAGCACCTCGGTGCCGTGGATGTCGGATGCGTAGAACAGCCGCACCGGCTTCTCCTTCGAGCGCTTTCCTCCGAACAGACCCATCAGGCTCCTTTCTCGCTGTCGATCGCGGCTTGTCGGGTGGCCAGGCTCATTCGGGCGGCAGCTCCCGGTGGGAGAGCGAGAGGTCGATGCCCTGGCTCTTGCGGACGGCACGGGCGATCCAGTAGATCGCGAAGGCGACCACGTAGACCAGCAGGGCCAGCTTCAACTTGCCGGGGTTGGCGCTGAGGCTGGCGCCGGAACCCTCGTCCCAGAGGATGATCCCGATCGCGGTCCCGAACCCGAGCAGGGCGAGGAAGCCGACCAGGGAGATCAGCGGGACGCCGAGCACGCGGCGGTTGTAGGGCGAGCCTTCGACCATGGCCGGCTGCCGGAAGGGCAGCAGGATCCCGGAGACCGAGGTGATCAGCAGGGTGAGCGAGAGGCCGAGCAGGACCGAGACCGCGCTGAACCAGTCGGTGAAGGCGTAGATCGCGGTGCTGCCGATGCTCAGCAGGAGCATCACGCCGATCGCCACCAGCGGCGAGCGCGAGCGCGGCTCGACGTAGGAGAGCTTCTCGGGCATGATCCGGTCGAAGGACCAGGCGAACATGCTGCGGGAGACCAGCAGCAGCGTCTGCGGCAGCCAGAGCAGCAGCCCGAGCGCGAAGCCGAGGATGATGACCGTGCCGAAGACCGGGCTGTTGGAGGCGATCGCCATCAACTCCGGGTATGCGGGCGCGCCGGCGGTGAAACCGTAGGCGGCCGGATCGGCGAAGCCGAGCATGCCGTTGAAGTCGTAGTCGATCAGGCCGAGGAAGGACGGCAGCAGGAGCAGCAGGGCGATGACGACGAGCAGGACCGCGCCCGGCATCGACTTCAGGTGGGTGCCCCTGGTGACCCGGATCTCGCCGGCGAAGTAGTTGCTCGAGTAGATGAAGCCGAAGATGAACCAGAAGATCGAGACGGACTTCACGGTCGCCTCGAAATCGAATCCGGAGGAGGCGTAGCCGGCGTCGTTGGCCGAGGTCTTGAGCGCGCCGACCGCGTCGCTGACACCGAGGTTGGCGCCGTAGTCGTTGAAGGCGGCGAGGAAGCCGGTCTGGCTCTGGAACAGGCCGACCAGGATCGGCAGCAGGAAGGCGCCGACCACGTAGATGACGAAGCCGATCGCCTGGACCTTGAAGAAGAGCCGGGTCCCGCCGCGGATGAAGAGCGCGGCGGAGAGCAGCAGGGCGACCGTGCCGGTGATGAAGAGGCCCCAGTCGGTCGAGAACCAGTCGCCGAAGCTGAGCCAGCCGTCGGCCCCGGTGAAGCCGGACATCATCCGGCCCCAGGCGCCCATCCCGTAGGCGGCGAAGTACGTGGTGTAGACGCCGATCACGATCGCCAGCCAGAAGCAGTAGCTGAAGTTCCCGGCGAACCCGATGCTGGGGTGGAGGGCGCGGCTGTTGAAGACGTAGTCGCCGCCCGTGCGGGGCATGATCTGGGTCAGCATCGCGTACAGGAACGAGCCCGGCAGGCCGAGGCCGGCCGCGATCAGGATGCCGAGGTACGGGTTGGCCCCCGGATAGAAGGCGAAGAACAGCCAGTAGAACGCAAAGGTCAGAGCGACGCTCGACCAGAGCAGGTTGTAGAACAGCGCATCCCGGGTCTTCGCTTCTCGCACCAGGCCGGTGGCCTTGCGGGTGAAGAGAGCCGGGGACCCTCCGCTTTCGGTACTCATACCTCTCCTCCGTTGGCGTTGTCTTGGACGATGACGTTCAGTCGGGGATGGATGTGGTCTAGATAGGCGGAATCGACGCCGACGCTCACGTCCTCGAGCTCGTGCTCGAGGATGCCCTCGTCGGTACCCAGTTCGGCCACGACCGTGCCGGTCGGGTCGATCACGCAGGACTCGCCGACGAAGTCGAAGCCGGACTCATGGCCGATCCGGTTGACGTACAGGTGATGGAGACGGTTGTCGAGCGCGCGCGCCCGGGCGGCCAGCCGATGATCGGCGGCGTAGGGGGTCATGTTGGCCGAGATCGTGGCCAGCAGGTCGGCGCCGCTCACGGCCATCAGCCGGGATGGCTCGGGGAACTCGACGTCGAAGCAGATCTGCGGCCCGACCCGGTGGTCGGCGAGCCGGACCACGTTCATCGAGTCGCCGGCGGCGAAGGTGGCCCGCTCGGCGGCCCCGAAGAGGTGGGTCTTGCGGTAGACGCCGGCCAGGCTGCCGTCCCGCTCGAAGCAGGCGGCCGAGTTGGCGAAGCGGCCCTCGCCGAGCGGCTCGGTGAAGCCGATCACCGCGGCCGCTCCGGCCCGGGCGCAGGCCGCGCCCACCGTGGCCAGCTCCGGGCCGTCCGGCCGCGCGGCATGGGATCCCGGATCCTCGGTGTCGTAGCCGCCGAGGAAGAGCTCCGGGAAGAGGATCAGATCGGTCCCGGGCAGGGAGTCGATCACGGCGCCTGCCGTATCGCTGTCTCGCGCCACGTCGGACGCCGGGTTCAGCTGGGCAAGCGCGACCTTCATCGGAGCTCGGACGCTCCCGCGTGGAAGGCCATGGCCTCCAGCGCGATCCGGCCGCCGATCAGGGCGGTCGCCGGGGTGGGGTCGAGGCTGGGGGCGACCTCGACCACGTCCACTCCGAGCAGGCCGCCGGAGGAGACTCCGCGGACCAGCTCGATCGCCTCGCGGCTGGTCAGCCCGCCCGGGCTCGGGCAGCAGGTGCCGGGAGCGTGGGCGGCGTCGAGCGAGTCGACGTCGAAGGAGAGGTAGATCCCGTCGCCGGCCCCGGCCACCTCGCGGGCCTTGTCGGCGGCCCAGCGGGTTCCGTGCTCCCAGATCTCCTCGAGCCAGATCACGGTGATGCCGTGGTCGCGGCAGTACTGGAGCTCGGTCTTCGGGTTCATCCAGCCGGAGATGCCGACCAGGGCGATCTTCTCGGGGTCGAAGCCGGCGTCGACGGCGCGGGTGATCGGGCAGCAGTGGTTGAGCAGCTCGCCGCCGACGTCGGGGGCGGTGTCGAGGTGCATGTCGACCAGGACCAGACCGGGGTCGTCGTGGGCGGCGGAGATCGCCCGGGCGGCGGGGATGGTGATCGAGTGGTCGCCGCCGAGGGTGACGGGGAGGGCCCCGGAGGCGATGATCTCGCCGAGGTCCGCCTGGGCGCGAGCGAAGGTCTTCTCGGCGTTGGCGAGGACGATGTCGGTGTCGCCGGCGTCGACCGGGTTCAGCGCTTCGAGCAGGTCGAAGCCGAGCGTCGCGTTGAAGGTCAGGAACTGGCAGGACACGTCGCGGATGCCTCGCGGCCCGTAGTTGGCTCCGGTCCGGCTGATGTTGGTCGCGTCGAACGGGATCCCGTAGATCGCGGCCTTGGCGCCGTACTCGCGCAACGCCTCGGCCTGGGCCGGGACGTGTGGAAGCCGGAGGAACGAGTTGCTCAGTCCGGCGTGGAGCAGGCTGCTCCACATGGTGGGGTCGTCATTGCCGATCGCTTTCGCCTCGGTCCCGCTCATTGCTCCTCCTTCTCTAAATGCGCAAAGAAAAACGTTTTTGCGCCCTCTGAGAAAACTTCTAACAAAAACGTTTTTCCGTGTCAAGCGATTGGTTCTATGATCTCGCTGTGGGCGAAACTGGAATCGAACGAGTCGGGATCAGGGACGTGGCCGCCGCAGCGGGGGTGTCGCCGACCACCGTCTCGCATGCGCTGAGCGGCAAGGGACGGCTGCCGGACGAGACCAGGAGCCGGATCGCGGCGATCGCCGAAGAGCTCGGCTACCGCCCCAACGTGAACGCCCGCAACCTCGTCTCCGGCAAGTCCGGCCTGCTCGGGATCGTCGTCTCGTCCAGCCAGGAGACGCCCTTCGGGCTCGGTGACTTCGACTACTTCATCCAGCTCCTCAGCGCCGCGACCGGGGCCGCGGTCGAGCGTGGCCGGGCCCTGGTGGTCGAGGGCCTCCGCTCCGGCCCGGACGCCTTCGGCACCGTCGACGTCGACGGT
>JAFKLL010000021.1:56294-67500 GCA_017304845.1 Solirubrobacterales bacterium | reverse complement strand
CGCCTGTCGAGCCACCCGTGAGCGTTCTCGTCGCAGACTCGGTGGGGTGAGGAGAGCGAACCCGGGTTGGGAGACGGTCAAGGCCGAGATCGAGCGAGGCCACGGGGCGGTCTCGCGAAGGCGCCTGCTCGAGATCGGCACCCATCCGAACTCGATCCGGAGTCGACTCGACTCGGGACGGCTGGTCGCCGTGTTCGCAGGGGTCTACCGCCTGGAGGGCGCGCGGCTGGGGGAGAAGGGCAGATGGCACGCGGCCGTGCTGCAGGCCGGTCCGGGGGCGGTCCTCGCCGATCGCTCGTCCCTGGCCCTCCACGGTTTGCTGGAGGAGAAGGGGCAGATGAAGGTGATGCGGGTCTCCGGCCGTCATGGCCGTGGTCTCGACCGGCGGGTCAGCCGCGACGGGTGGTCGGTGCGCGTGCGCCGTACCCGGCACTTGCCCGAGCGGGACCGCTGCCTGGTCGACGGCATCCCGACCGTCATCGCGGAACGCGCGCTGATCGACGCGGCGGCCGAACTGACCGGGCATGAGATCAGGTCCGCGCTGACCCGGGCGCTCAGGCTGAGGAAGGTCGATTGGGAGCGGCTTCGCGACATGGCCGATCGGTCTCGGACCAGAAAGGGAGTGCGGCATCTGCGAGCGGCGATGACCATCTGGTCAGGTGAGATCGAGCACGCGGCGTCTGAGCTCGAGGAACGCGCTTTCTGGCTGTTGGCGGAGGCCGGGTTGCCCGTCCCGGCGGTGAACGTGCCCTGCGGCCGCTGGGTGATCGATCTCTTCTGGGCCGAGCAGCGAGTGGCGGTGGAGCTGGACGGGTACGCGTACCACTCGGATCTGGCCGCTTTCAAGCGGGACCGGACCAAGGACCGCGAGCTGCGGGCCGCGGGGCTGGACGTCGCGAGATTCACCTGGGACGACGTGGTCAACGACAGTGACGGGTTCGTGGCCGCGGTCAGGCGGATGCTCGCCCGTGACGCATTGCTGCCCTAGATTCGCACTATTGCGTCACGGTCTTGGCAGGACGCCGAGGCGTCGGCCCAGCCAGCGGTACTTCCAGCGGACGAAGGAGGCGCTGAGGTGGCCCTGGCTGCGGTAGACCAGATGGTCCCTCTCGACCGCGCGGCACCAGTCGTCCCGGCACAGCATCGGCATCGGGTCGATCAGCGGGACCCGGTGGACCCGCATGGCGGCCGCGCGGACGTAGTCCCATCCACGCGGCCGGTCGGGGTGGAAGCCGCAGCGGCCCGGGCGGGTCGAGTGGGCGCGCAGGCACATCGTCACGTTGAACGGGGTCAGCGCCGGATCGTCGATCGCCACCGTCCTCCTCGACCAGCGCCTCAGCTTCCTGAGCACATCCACCATGCCGTCGACCAGGTACGGCTGGCTTTCTTCCCGGCTCAGCTTCCAGCCGTCGACGTAGACCTTGTACGCCTCGTCGTTGGCGGCCGAGGAGACCACGACCAGGCGGGGGCGCATCCGGCGGATCCGCCGCAACGAGTTCCGTCGCCAGCGGTCGCAGATCGGGTCCGTGTCGACCAGCGACGCGGGGCAGCTGGCCCGGGTGAGCGCGATCACCTGCCACCGTTTCCTCTTGGCCAGGCGGATCAGCCCCGATCCCCACTGCAGCGCATGCGAATCCCCGAACAGCACGACCTTGCGCCGGGAACGGAGGTCTCCGAACCGGCAGGGCCCGGACCTCACCTCGTCGTGCCCGGCCATGCAGCCGTGACGGTAGATCTCGCCCTTGTCGGCCTTGACCTGGTTCAGGCGCGGGATGAACCGGGCCTCGGTCGGGGCCGCCACGAACAGGGCGGAGACGGCGACCAGAATGGCGATGCCGATTCTGCTGCGGTGAGACATGCGGCGCGGGACCTTACAGGGCCTTGGGGCCGTACCCTTGTCGAGTGCTCTACGACAAGGCGAAGATCTACGTGGAAGGCGGGGTCGGCGGCAACGGCTGCATCTCCTTCCGACGTGAGGCTCACGTGCCCCGAGGCGGGCCCGATGGCGGCGACGGCGGCCACGGTGGCGGAGTGGTGCTCGAGTGCGACTCCTCACGACGTGACCTCGGCGTGCTTCGGTCGAAGCACTTCCGGGCCGAACGCGGCCACCACGGCGAAGGCGCCAACAAGCAGGGCGCCCGGGGCGAGGATCTCGTCATCCCGGTGCCGCCCGGCACCCAGGCCACCTCGGTCGACGGCGCCCTGATCGACCTCACCGAGCCGGGCCAGACCGCCGTGCTCGCCCGCGGCGGCCGGGGCGGCCACGGCAACAAGCGCTTCTCGACCTCGGTCCGCCAGGCGCCGCGCTTCGCCGAGAACGGCACCTCCGGGGAGTCCGGCTGGGTCGAGCTCCGGCTCAAGCTGCTCGCCGACGCCGGTCTGATCGGGCTGCCCAACGCCGGCAAGTCCTCGCTGCTCTCCCGCCTCACCCGAGCCGACCCAAAGGTCGCCGACTACCCGTTCACCACCCTGGAGCCCGCCCTCGGCACCATCGAGACCCCGGACCGTCAGGTCGTCCTGGCCGACATCCCGGGCCTGATCGAGGGCGCCGCCGACGGGGCCGGTCTCGGCCACGAGTTCCTTGCCCACGTGGAGCGCTGCGCGATGCTTATCCACGTCGTCGAGCTCGCCCCCTCGGAGGGGGAGCCGTTGGAGAACTATCGTGCGGTGCGGGCCGAGCTGGCCGCTCACAGCGCCGGGCTGGAGGAGCTCCCCGAGCTGCTCGTGCTCTCCAAGTCCGACCTCTGGACCGAGGCCGACATCGCCGATCAGGTCGAGGACTGGGATCGGGAGCTGGGTGAGAGCGTGCTCGGGATCATCCCCGTCTCCTCGGCCACCGGAGCCGGCCTGGAGCGCCTCAAGGAGGCGATCGTCCGGTTCGTGCCCGATCACGTGGAGGCGCCGGCCGCCCGGAACGGCGAGGGGATCGAGGTCGACTTCGAGGCCGAGCACCTGACCTACCGCCCCAAGGGCGAGGGCGGCTACTCGGTCGAGGAGGAGGACGACGGCGCCTTCCGCATCCACGGCCACGGGATCGAGGTCCTCTTCGAGCGTTTCGACGTCAACAACGAGGAAGCGCTGGCCTACCTGGAGACGCGCCTGACCGAGATCGGGGTCATGTCGGAACTGAAGCGGGCCGGCTTCGAGTCGGGCGACGAGATTCGGGTCGGCGAGTACGAGTTCGAGCTGTATTAGAACGCCGTAGTCTGGGTCTCGATGACGCTCGTGGTCAAACTCGGCTCTTCCATCGTCTCCGCTGACGACGGCAGCCTGCGCACCGAAGTGCTCGACTCGGTCTGCTCGCAGGCGGCGGCGCTGCGCCGGGCCGGCGAGCCCCTGGTCATGGTCACGTCGGGCTCGATCGCGCGCGGCATCCGCCTGCTCGGGCTCGAGGCGCGCCCTCGGGCGATCGACGAGCTTCAGGCCGCTTCCGCGGTCGGCCAGGGCTCGCTGTTCCGCGAGTACGAGACCCGGCTGGAAGCGGGGGAGGCGGCCGCGGCCCAGGTGCTGCTCACCGCCTCCGACGTCGCCAACCGCACCACCTACGTCAACGCCCGCCAGACCCTGCGCCGGCTGCTCGACTGGGGCGTGGTCCCGGTCATCAACGAGAACGACACCACCGCCACCGACGAGATCACCTTCGGCGACAACGACTTCCTCGCCGCCCAGGTCGCGATCATGCTGGAGGCGCGGCTCCTGGTCCTGCTGACCAACACCGACGGTGTCTACACCGCCGATCCCTCGCGCGATCCCTCGGCCGAGCTGATCGGAGAGGTCGCCGATCCCGACGAGCTCGCGGCGATGGACATCGGCGACCGCACCTCGGCCTTCGGCACGGGCGGCATGCGCAGCAAGGTCGCGGCCGCCGGCATGGCCAGCGGATCCGGGATCGAGGTGCGGATCTGCAACGGGACCGTCGACGGCACCCTCGCCCGGGCCGCCGCGGGCGAGTCCGGCGGGACCGCCTTCCGGGCCCTGCGCAGCGACGCGCCGGCCTTCAAGCAGTGGCTCCGGTACGCGAAGCCCGTCGCCGGGCTGATCCGGGTCGACGAAGGCGCCGCCCGTGTGCTCCGGAAGAGCGGGTCGAGCCTCCTGCCGGTGGGAGTGACCGCGATCGAAGGCGACTTCGAGGCCGGCGACGCGGTCGAGGTCGTGGCCGACGGCGACGTGATCGGCAAGGGCATCGTCAACTACTCCGCCGCCGAAGCCGACCGGATCAAGGGCCTGAAGAGCGTCGAGGTGCTCGAGCTGATGCCGCAGGCGGAGCAGGAACTGATCCACCGCGACTACTTCGTGCTGGCCTGAGCCTCAGCGGGCCGGGCGGGCCAACTTGAACCTGCGCTTCGTGGTGGCGCGATTGCCGGCCTGGTCGGATGCCTTGATCACGACCGTGGTCGCCCGGGCTGCCGCCGAGCGCCTGAGCAGAGCCAGGTTGCGTCGGCTGAAGGTCAGCTTCGCGGTGCCGGTCTCGCCCGGCTCGATCCGCAGGGTCTTCCGGCCCAGCACCACTTTCCGCTTCTTGCCTCCGACCCGGACCTTCTTCCGCGTGACCAGGGTCAGCTTCGCGGTGCATGGCCCATTCGGTTCGGTCGCGGGACAGGTCAGCCTCAGCGCGGCCGAGCCTCGCCGCCCGACCGCCGCCCGCGAGCCGATCAGGGCCACCCTGATCTCGCGGTCGGGGTGGATCGTCCAGGGCTCGGAGCCGTGCGTGCCGTCGTCGGCGGCGAAGATCACCGAGTTCCCGAACTTGGTGAAGGCGGTCGGGGAGGAGCCGTCGGGCCCGGGCAGGACGTCCCGCACCAGATGCTTGCCGGTCGAGTCCGACATCCAGGGCTCGATGCCCGTGCCCGGCGTGTAGATCGCGAAGTAGAGTCGCCCGTCGATCGCGGTCAAGCTGCCCAGGTTGCTCTCCGCCTTGCCCGTGATCGGCTCGCCGACCATCGACGTGGTGACGCCGTCGGAGCGGTACAGCTCGGTGCCGTTGGTCTCGTCGAAGGCCCCGAAGTAGATCGCGCCGCCCAGCTCGGTGAAACCCGACGGGTACGACGAGTCCGGACCGGGGACGATGTCCCCGATGCGGGTCGCGCCGCCGCCGTCCGCCACCCACGGCTCGATCCCGTTGGCCCCGTTGAAGGCCCGGAAGACCACCTTCGAGCCGAACGGCTCGAGCTGGCTCGGGTTGGAGGAGGAGATGCCGGGCTCGATGTCGGTGACGATAGTCGGTGCCCCGCCGTCGGTCGAGTAGAGCTCGTCCCCGGTCGCCGGGTTCAGAGCGCTGAAGAACAGGCGACCACCGGCGACGGTGAGCTCGCTCGGGAAGGAGCTGGTCCCGCCGGGGTAGATGTCCGCGACCCGGCTGGTCAGGGTGCCGTCGCTGGACCAGATCTCGGCGCCGCCGGTGGGATCCTGCGCGTTGAAGTAGACCTTGCCCTGGAAGGCGGTCAGGTAGGTCGGGATCGAACTGGTCCCGCCTGGGTAGATGTCGGCCACCAGGGCGGTTCCCCCGGAGTCGGTCTTCCACAGCTCGCGGCCGTCGGCGGCGTTCCCGGCCGTGAAGTAGATCCGGTTGCCGACCGTGACCAGTTCCTCCGGCGAGGAGCTGTCCGGCCCGGGAAGGATGTCCTCGACGAGTTCGGTCGTGGTCCCGTCGGAGCGCCAGAGCTCGCGGCCATGGGTGGGATCCGATGCCGCGAAGTAGGTGAAGCCGCCGAGCTCGGCGCTGATCCCCGGCTCGGACCCGTCGGGGCCGGGGTAGATGTCCGAGATCAGGCGCAGCGAGCCGCTGCCGAGCAGGAACGGCTCGTAGCCGCTGTTCGCGTTCCGGGCCGAGGTCCAGAGCTGCTGGCCGAACGGCAGGAAGTCCTCGATGTAGGAGCCGCTCGGTCCCGGGTTCAAGTCTTCGAACAGATCCGCCTGGGGCAGGGCGGCCCGGGCCGGTCCGGCGAGGGCGAGCGTCGCGGCGATCGCTGCGGCAAGGAGGGCGAGACGCCTCATCTGCCGAGCACCGCCTTCACTTCGAGCTTGACGGTGGCCCGGTTGCCGGCGGCGTCACGGGCTTTCGCGACCAGGCGCAGGCGGCGGGCGGCCGGGACCTTGCGGAGCAGTCGCCGCTGCGGGTTGCCCAGCTTGATCCGCAGGGTCTGGGACTTTCCGGCCTTGACCTTGAAGCTGCCCTTGGCCAGACGGACGATCCGCTTCCGACCCCGGAAGGGGACCTTCGAGCGGGTGGACAGGGCGAAGCTGCCCGAGCAGGGCCCGGACTCCTCGGTCGCGGGGCAGGTCAGCTTCAGCTTCGCCTTGCCGCCAGGGCCGATCCTGAG
Organism: Solirubrobacterales bacterium; assembly: GCA_017304845.1. GTDB lineage: Bacteria > Actinomycetota > Thermoleophilia > Solirubrobacterales > 70-9 > 67-14. The sequence goes on along the minus strand of JAFKLL010000021.1, from coordinate 61,180 downwards.
CTTGGCCGGCGTCTTCACGGTCACCGTCGTGTCCGGCGGGACCAGCTTCCAGAACTCGCGGCCGTGCAGCCCGTCGTCGGCGGTGAACCAGGTGGCGCCCCGGAAGGGCGTGAACGCACGCGGCGACGAACCGTCGGTCCCGGGCAGCAGGTCGCCGACCAGGCTGGCCGAGTTGCCGTCGGTCGAGTAGAGCTCCCGGCCGATGTTGTCGCCGACCGCGCTGAAGTAGGCGGTGCCGTCGACGTCGGTGAAGTCCTCGGGGTCGGAGTCGCCGTCGCCGGGCTGGAGGTCGCCGAGCCGGCTCGCGCCCGTCGCATCGGCGACGTAGGGCTCGTCGCCATGGGTCGGGTCCCAGGCCTGAAGGAGAACCCGCCCGTCGCCGAAGGCGGTGATCTCTTCCGGGTCGGAGGAGGAGGCGCCCGTGTTGATGTCGGCGACCCGGGCCGTGGTGGTGCCGTCGGTCGAGTAGAGCTCGTCCCCGGTGACGCCGTCGTCGGCGGCGAAGAAGAGACGGCCGCCGGCGGCGGTCAACTCGTCGGGGCTGCCGTACCCGGCGCCGGGGTCGATGTCGGCGACCAGCGTGGTCGTCGTTCCGTCGGTCCGCCAGAGCTCTCGCGAGGGCCCGGTCTTGTACGCGGCGAGATATAGGTGATCGCCCATCACCTCGAGTTCGTCCGGGCTGCTGCCCGAGGCTCCCGGCTCGATGTCGGCGACCAGGGAGATGGTGCTGCCGTCGGTGCGGAACAGCTCTTCGCCGGTGGCGGGCGTATCGGCGGTGAAGTACAGCTCGCCCTTGTAGGGGGTCAGGTTGTCCGGGTCGGAATCGTCCGATCCCGGGTACAGGTCCTGCACCATGGTGGCCGTGGTGCCGTCGGTCTTCCAGAGCTCTTCCCCGGTGAGGGCATTCTGGGCGGTGAAGTAGAGCTCGTCACCGAGCGCGGTGAGGTCGCTGACCTGGGACGGGTCCGGGCCCGGGGCCGGATCCGCGGCCTGCGAGGCCGTCTGGCCGTCGGTCTTCCAGAGCTCGTAGGAGAAGTCGGGCAGATACCCCAGGAAGTAGACCAGGCCACCGGCCCTGACCAGATCTCCCGGATCGCCGCTTTCCTCGCCCGGCACCAGGTCCTTGACCAGCCTCACCCGGCTGCCGTCAGTCGCGTAGAGCTCCGAGCCACGGTCGATGGTGGCGGCGAAGACCAGATCGTCGCCGAGCACGGTCGGGTCGTAGGGGTAGGACGCCGACGGGCCCGGAGAGGCGTCGAGCGCCAGACGGGGGACCAGGGCGGCCGAGCCATGCGACGCGCAGACGAGCAGCGCCGCCAGGATGACCAGCGAAGCCACCGGAAACCTCAACCTCGAACTGTGTCCGACTACTTGCATGCTTCCCCCGGGAGCAGCAGTGTTGTTCCGACGCTAACCGCCCGGCCCGCCGCGGTCAAGGCGGGCCAGGCGAGCCGGTACCCTTGGGGCATGGAAGCGACCGCCACCGACATAGCCGCAGACACCCTCACCGCGAAGAGCGCCGCCAGGGCGATGGCGGCGGCGCCGACCGAGGTGAAGAACCGCGCTCTCGAGGCGATCGCCAACGGTCTGGGCGCCTCGGTCGAGGCGATCCTCGAGGCCAATCAGGCCGATCTCGCCGACGAGCGGGCCCGTAGCCTCAGCAAGGCGCTGACCGACCGGCTCACGCTGACCCCTGAGCGGGTCAAGGCGATGGCGGCCGGCGTCCGCGAGGTCGCGGCGCTCGACGATCCGGTCGGCGAAGTCCTCGAGACCAGCACCCTCGACAACGGCCTCCAGATGAACAAGGTGCGGGTCCCGCTCGGGGTCGTCGCGGTCGTCTACGAGGCCCGTCCGAACGTCACCATCGATTGCGCCGCCCTCACCATCAAGTCGGGCAACTCGATCCTGCTCAAGGGCTCCAGCTACGCCGAGCGCACCAACACCGCCCTCGCCGAGGTGGTCCGTTCCGGGCTGGTCGAGGCCGGCCTGCCCGAGGACGCGGTCGTGATGTCGGTCGGCGGCGGCCGGGAGTCGATCGCCGATCTCGCCACCCAGGACGGCGTCGTCGATCTGCTCATCCCCCGTGGCGGGGAAGGGCTCAAGAAGACCTTGGAAGAGGTGGCGACCGTGCCGGTCATCTTCGCCGCCGCCGGCATCTGCCACGTCTACGTCCACTCCGACGCCGACCTCGAGATGGGTCGCGCCGTCGCCTACAACGCGAAGATCCAGCGGCCCGGCGTCTGCAACGCCGCCGAGACGCTGCTGGTCGACGCCGAGGTCGCCGCCGCCTTCCTACCGCCCGCCCTGGCGGAGCTGGCCGGGGGCGGGGTGGAACTGGTCGGCGACGAGACGACCCGCGAGAACGCCGGCGAGACCCCGGTCGGCGCCGCGACGCCCGAGGACTGGGACACCGAGTACCTCGATCTGAAGCTCGCGGTCCGCGTGGTCGACGGTCTCGACGAGGCGATCGAGCACATCAACCGGCACGGCAGCGGCCACTCGGACGCGATCATCACCGACAACGCCCAGGCGGCGGATCTCTTCGCCCAGGGGGTCGACTCGGCCGCGGTCTACGTCAACGCCTCGACCCGTTTCACCGACGGCTTCGAGTTCGGGATGGGCGCGGAGATCGGCGTCTCGACCCAGAAGCTCCACGCCCGCGGCCCGGTCGGTCTGCGGGAGCTGACGACGATCAAGTACGTGGTCCGGGGCGACGGTCAGGTGCGCGGCTGAGTGACCCGGCTCGGGGTCTTCGGCTCGTCCTTCAACCCGCCCACGCTGGGCCACGAGGTTCTGCTGGCGGAGGCCGGCTGGCGGCTCGCCCTGGATCGGATCATCGTCGTCCCGACCGGCGAAGCCTGGCACAAGCAGGCCGACGGCGCCCCGTCAGGACGGGTCCGGCACGCCCTGGCGGAGGCCGCTTTCGGCGGGCTGCCGGGGGTCGAGGTATCGGCCGCGGAGATCGACCGGACGGGTCCGTCCTACACATGTGACACCCTGGAAGAGATCCGATCATCCAACCCGGACAGCCAGATCATCTTCCTCGCCGGCTCCGACGCGGCCCTCGGGGTTGGGGGATGGCATCGCCCCGAACGGGTTCTGGAACTGGCCTCATTCGCCGTCGCACCGCGATCCGAGGTCGCCCGGGAAGGCGTCGAGGAGGTCTTCGAGTCGCTCGGCGCGAGAGACCGGCTCGAGTTCTTCGAGATGCCCAGGATCGAGATCTCATCGACTCTGGTTCGCGAACGAATCGGGTCGAAACGGCCTTGGAAGCACCTCGTGCCGCGCGAAACAGTCGAAATGATCCAGAATGAGGAGTTGTATGGCACAAAGCAGTGAAGAACTCGCCCGGGAGATAGCCGGGCTCGTGGACGAAAAGCTCGCCGAGAACATCGTCGCCCTGGACATGGGGGAGCTGGTCACCTACACCGATTACCTGGTGATCTGCACCGCCCGCAACGAGCGGCAGGCCGAGGCGATCGCCGATGAGGTCCACCTGCGTCTCAAGCACGATCGTTCTCTGCTGCCGATCAATCCCGACCGTTCCGGCGACGTCGGATGGACCGTGCTCGACTACCTCGACTGCGTGCTGCACGTCTTCACGGAGGAGGCCAGAGAGCGCTACGACCTCGAGGATCTCTGGCACGAAGCGCCCAAGCTGGAGCTCGAGTTGGGTCAGACCCCATCCGAGTCCGCCTCGGCCGCCTGATCCAGGTAAGATCATTCGTCCCTGAGGGGCTATAGCTCAGCTGGCAGAGCGCTTGCATGGCATGCAAGAGGTCCCCGGTTCGATCCCGGGTAGCTCCACTCCTCAAAACATCAATAGCGGAGCCCCTCCATCACTCTTGGATTCGCTGGAGGGGCGGGTTTCTGTGGCGTCCCGGCGAAGACGGGGCGCTTTTTTATGAGGTCGGCGGCAGGAAGTTGGCGTGGGAGATCAGGCGCCAGAGGCCCTTGGTCCGCTTGAAGGTGGAGAGGCGGGGGATCCAGACTCCGGGGACCTCGCGACCGTCCACGATCTGGTCGGTCTTCGCCTCGAAGCGGACGACCCGCACGTCGCCGTTGTGGGTGGTGACGATGTTGCGCACCTGGAACGCGTCGACCTGGGAGGGATCCTTCAGGTACTGAGGCTTGGTCAGGTAGCTGCCGTCGCCGCGCTGGAGCAGGAAGGCAGGATCGAGGAACCGTCGCAGCCCGGCCTGGTCCTTGGCTTCGAGCAGGCGCAGGAACTCGGTCGCCAGCCGCTGCTTGCTCGGCCAGCCCTTGAGCACGCCTGACTTCGCGGCCGAGGTCTTGGCCGGCTGGGCCTGGCCGGTCGCGGCGGGGATCAGGGCGATGGCGGCTAGGCAGAGGACGGCGGCGAAAGCGGCCAGGGCCCCAGGCGTGATGCGTCGGATGATGCGCGGATTCATGTCTCCCTCTCGTTGGCTGACGGCCGGACGTTCCGGCTCGCGCGAGCCTACCCTCAGCGGGCGGGTGGCGCAAATCGGCGCGGCTACACTCGGGCCATGAGCTTTCGCATGCCCGCCGAGTGGGCTCCGCACGAGATGACCCTGGTCGCCTGGCCACAGCGGGAGGAGGCGTGGCGGGGAGCGACGATCGAGGACGCGCGCGACTCCCACGCCGAGGTGGTCGGCGCGATCGCCGAGTTCGAGCCGGTGCTGTTGGTGGCCGATCCCTCGCAGGCGTTCGACGCCCGGTCGCGGGTTCCCTCCGACAACGTCGAGATCTTCGAGGCGCCGATCGACGACTCCTGGCTGCGGGACTCGGGACCGATCTTCGTCACCGACGGCGCCGCTCGGGCCGCGGTCGACTTCCGGTTCAACGCCTGGGGAGAGGCCTTCAGCCCCTATGACGACGACGCCGCGATCGCGGCCCGGATCCTC
>JAFKLL010000021.1:0-56288 GCA_017304845.1 Solirubrobacterales bacterium | reverse complement strand
GGATCCTCGATCACCTCGGCGTGGAGCGGATCCCGTCCGATCTGGTCCTGGAGGGCGGGTCGATCGCGGTCGACGGTGAGGGAACCCTGCTCACCACCGAGCAATGCCTGCTCGCTCCGACCCGGAACCCCGGTCTCGACCGGGACCAGATCGAACGGGAGGTGGCGGGCCCGCTCGGCGTAGACAGGATGGTCTGGCTGGGCCAGGGCCTGATCGAGGACGCCGACACCGACGGTCACGTCGACAACATCTGCGCCTTCGTCGAGCCGGGCCGCGCTCTGCTCCAGACCGCCCCGGAGGGGGACCCGAACTTCGAGAACGCCCGCGCCAACGCGGCGATCCTGGAAGGGGCGGGGATCGACGTTGTGGAGCTCGACCTCCTGCCGCGGATCCGGCGCGAGGACGGGGAGGAGGTGGTGGTCCCGTACACGAACTTCTACGTCGCGAACGGCGCCCTGATCGTCCCGGTCAGCGGGATCGACCCGGACATGGACGCCCAGGCGCTGGAGCTGCTCGGCCGTCTCTACCCGGGGCGGGAGGCGGTCGGTATCGACGGCCGCACCCTGGCGCTCGGCGGGGGCGGCATCCACTGCATCACCCAGCAGGTGCCGGCCGTCTGAGCGGCCGGGCCAGGAAAGACTCGGAGGTACACTCGCCGGATGGAGCATCGATTCGAAGTCATTGACGCGACCGGACCAGTCCCCGAGTCGATGGCGAGAGTCGAGCCTCCGGAGCGGGAGCCGTTCCGGGTCGGCGCGGTCCAGATGGAGTGGTACAGCGATCCCGAGGTCCATCGGGCGCGGCTGGCCGACGGCATCCGCATCGCCGCCGCGCGGGGCGCGAAGATCGTCTGCCTCCAGGAGCTCACGCTTTCGCCCTACTTCGCGATCACCGAGGATGCGGTCGAGGAGGCCGCCGCCTACGCCGAGGTGATCGGCGACGGCCCGACCAGCGATCTCGCGCGGGAGATGGCGGCGGAGACGGGCGCCCACGTCCACGCCTCGCTCTACGAGAAGGCCGAGGACGGAGGGATCGGCTTCAACACGGCGATCTGTTACTCGCCCGAAGGCGAGCTCGTCGCCCGGACCAGGAAGCTCCACATCCCGATCACGGCGGGGTATTACGAGGACCGCTACTTCCGGCCCGGTGACACCGGCTACCCGGTGGTCGGCGTCGGCGAGGCCCGTTTCGGCTTCCCGACCTGCTGGGACCAGTGGTTTCCGGAGCTGGCGCGGGCCTACTCGCTGGCCGGTGCGGAGGTGATCGTCTACCCGACCGCGATCGGATCCGAGCCCGACCATCCGGACTTCGACACCGAACCGCTCTGGGAACGCGTCATCGTCGGCAACGGCATCGCCAACGGCACCTTCATGATCGCCGTCAACCGGATCGGCACCGAGGGCCCGCTCACCTTCTACGGCTCCTCCTTCATCAGCGATCCCTACGGCCGGGTGCTCGTTCAGGCCTCGCGATACGAGGATTCGGTGCTGATCGCCGACCTCGACCTGGACCAGCGCGAGGACTGGCTCACCCTGTTCCCCTTCCTCACCACGCGCCGGCCCGACACCTACGGGCCGCTTGCTTCGTCCTAGGGGCCGGGCTAGGCTGGCTGTGTAGTCAGTCAACCGATGACGAGGGGCGGGAGGTCTCTCTCGCTTCGGCGAGGATCGGCTTCAGCTCCGACTCACAAGGAGGTGGAGATGAGAGCGACACGGATGCGCTTCGGCCGATCGGTGGCCCTGGCGATGCTCACGACGATGCTGGCCCTGGTGCCGGTGTCGATGGCGAAGGCCGATCACTCGGTCGGTTACATCGGAGGTGACTCGACGACGTTCCGGACGTCGGTCGGGGGTTGGGCGGAGACCGAGAACTACACCGGGCTCTGCGTGCCGGCGGTCACCTGTCCGACGATGTCGGGCAGTTGGCAGCCGTCGGGCGGTACCGGAGGGGCGTCGGATGGATTCATCCGGTCCCAGTCGGGAATCGCGGTGGCGAACATCGGCGAGACGGCGAGTTCGATCTGGACCAGCCCGTCCTTCGTCTACGACGGAGTCGACGGTCAGATCCCCGATCGTCTGAGCATGAGTCTCGACAAGCGTTCCGGCTACGGGTCGCTGCTGTCGTTGGGGGTCACCGTGACCTACTCGGTGGTGCTGCTCAACCAGTCGGGCGGGCCCGATGTGACGGTGGTCGCGCCGACTTCGATCGGCAGCACCGCGAACTGGACCACGGCGTTCGACCAACGGTTCGCGCCCGATGCCCTGACGGTCGGCAGCAGCTACCGCGCCCAGATCACGGTGACGATCGGCGGCCTGACCATCGTCAGCCTGACCGGCACGGCCGATTTCGACAACGTGCTGATCACCGCGACGACGTTCTCCGAGGGCGGCCCGACCGGAGCCACCGGAGCCACTGGCACGACCGGGGCGACCGGGACCACCGGGGCTACCGGCACCACGGGGGCGACGGGGGAGACCGGCACGACCGGGGTCACCGGCGTCACGGGAGCCACAGGCAGCACCGGCACCACGGGGGTCACCGGCACCACCGGGACGACCGGCAGCACCGGGTCCACTGGTGCGACGGGCGGGACCGGGAGCACGGGTGCCACGGGATCCAGCGGTGGCACCGGCGCGACCGGCGCGACCGGATCCACCGGCATGACGGGCGCCACCGGATCGCCGGGTGACCGCGGCCCGGTCGGCCCGACCGGCAGCGCCGGTCCGCGAGGACCGCGTGGTCAGGCCGGAGGCCCGCCCAACGTCCCGAACGGGGCTGGCGTCCTGCGCGGCAACCGCCTCTTCGTGCGGGTGCTCTGCCCGAGGCGCTTCCGTCCGGCCTGTTCGGTCAGGGCGGTCGCGTTGACCAAGCGCAACCATGGCCGGGCGATGACCCGCCCGCTCAAGGTCCGGGTCCGGACCGGCAAGTGGCGCCGGGCGGCCCTGGTGGTCAAGCCCGCCTTCCGGGCGAGGCTGCAGCGCCTCTCCAAGGTCAAGCGCAAGACCATCGTGCTGCGGCTGCGGATTCGCTCAAAGCACCGCACCCACGGCCGGCCGGTCGCCTTCCACCACCTCCGGGTGAGGAAGGGCTAGAGAAATCCAGCGCGGAAACGTACGCCCGGCGTACGTTTCCGCGCAGGATTCGCGTTCAGGCGGACTCGGCGCGGGCCTTGAGCCCGTCCGCCGCGTCCTTCGTCAACCATTCCTTCAGCTTGTCCTGCACCGGGCCCTTGATCAGCAGGCCCAGCATGCGGCCGGTGTCGCCCTTGAGGGCGTAGGTGGCGCGGGTCCGCCCGTCGCCCAGATCCTCGAGCGTCCAGCTTCCCTTCATCCACTTGAGGTCGCCCTTCTTCTGCTCCCAGGTCATGCCGTCCTCGGGCTGATACTCGAAGGCGACCCGCGAGGAGACCTCCCGGACCTTGGCGTCCGACTTGATCTCGACCAGGCTGGGACGGCCCTCGGAGTCGGTCTCGAGCACGTCGAGCGAGTTCATCGATTCCTGCCAATCCGGGGTGGAGGCGAGGTCGGAGATGATCTCGTAGCACTTGGACTTCGGGGCGTCGATCTCGACGGTACGTGAGGCTTCAAGGATTCCCATGCGCGGATGCTATCCCCGCGTCCTGACGCTTCGAGCCGAGTTGACCGGCCGGGTATCTTGGGTCCATGACGGATCTCAGCCTCAACGGCGTGCACCACATCAGCTGCATCACCGGGGACGCCCCCGGCAACGTCGAGTTCTACGCCGGTCTGCTCGGCATGAGATTGGTCAAGCGGACGGTGAACCAGGACGATCCCTCCGTCTATCACCTTTTCTACGGCGACGAGAAGGGCACCCCCGGATTCGACCTGACCTTCTTCGAGTACCCGGGCGCCCGTCCGGGCCGGGCGGGCGCCGGGATGATCCACCGCATCCTCTGGCGGGTCGGCTCGTCCGAGTCGCTCGACTACTGGGCGGAGCGTCTCGCCGGGGCCGGCGTGACCACGGTTCGCAGCTCCGATGCAGCGGCCGTCTCCCACGGGGTCGGGCCGACGGGGGACGGCGACACCCTCATGTTCAGCGACCCCGAGGGCCTGACCCACGAGATCCTCGTCTACGACGGGCCGGACGCGCCGCTGATCCCGGCCCACGTCGAGATCCCGGCCGAGCATGCGATCCAGGGATTCCACGGCGCCCGCGCCTTCTCCGGCAACCGCGAGGTGACCGAACAGGTGCTGGGCCAGGTGCTCGGCTTCACCGACCAGGGCGAGGGTCGTTGGGAGTTGGCCGGTGAGGCTGGCGAGGGCTTCGAGGCCCGACACGGCTTCTACTACCTGGACGAGGCCCCGGCCGAGCGGGCTCTGCAGGGCGCCGGGACCGTTCATCACATCGCCTGGGCTTCCTCGATGGATCAGCACGCCGAGTGGCGGGAGCGGGTCGCGTCGGCCGGGCTCTACATCACGCCGGTCATCGACCGCTTCTACTTCCGGGCGCTGTACTTCCGCGAGCCGGGCGGGGTCCTGTTCGAGCTCGCGACGATCGGCCCCGGATTCGCCACCGACGAGTCTCCGGACACGCTGGGAGAGCGGCTCTCCCTGCCACCCGACTTCGAGGCGGTCCGCGAGCAGGTCGAGCCGAACCTGAGGCCGCTGCCGGACATCCGCCAGTGGCGTCCGTCGGGCGCCTGACCGGCTGCCCGCCCGAAACATAGAATCCGGCGCCATGAGTCGATACGAGCCTCGCGAGATCGAGGGTAGATGGCAGCGCGTCTGGTCCGAGGAAGGCACCTGGGAGGTGCCGAACCCCGGCCAGGAGGGTTTCGATCCGGAGAAACCCAAGGCCTACGTGCTCGAGATGCTGCCCTACCCCTCGGGCGAGCCTCACGTCGGGCACCTCAAGTGCTACTCGCTCGGTGACGCGATCGCCCACTTCCGGCGCCGCAACGGATACGAGGTCATCCACCCGATGGGCTTCGACTCGTTCGGGCTGCCGGCCGAGAACAACGCGATCAAGACCGGCGAGCCGCCGCTGGTCGCCACCGAGCGCTCGATCGCCTCGTTCCGCCGCCAGTTCGCCGACTGGGGAGTCTCGATCGACTGGTCGCGCGAGCTCGCCACCCACACCCCCGAGTACTACCGCTGGACCCAGTGGATCTTCCTGCAGCTCTTCGAGCGCGGGCTCGCCTACCGGACCCAGGCCCCCGTCCAGTGGTGCCCGAAGGACGCCACCGTGCTCGCCAACGAGCAGGTCGTCGACGGTCGCTGCGAGCGCTGCGGCACCGAGGTCGAGACCCGCAACCTGAGGCAGTGGTTCTTCAAGACCACCGAGTACGCGCAGCAGCTGCTCGACGACTTCGACGAGCTCGAGTCCTGGCCGCCGCATGTGATCACGATGCAGAAGAACTGGATCGGCCGCTCCGAGGGCGCCGAGGTCACCTTCCGCTGCGAGTCCGCCAACCTCGACTTCCCGGTCTTCACGACCCGTCCCGACACTCTCTTCGGAGCCACATTCTTCGTGATGGCCCCGGAGCACCCTTACCTGGATCAGCTGATCGAGGGGACCGAGGTCGAGGACGAGGTCCGCGAGTACGTCAACGGGGTCGCCCGCGCCTCGGTCGCCGAGCGCGGCGACGAGGGCCGTCCCAAGACCGGCGTGCCGCTGGGTCGCACCGTGACCAACCCGGTCAACGGCGAGGAGATCCCGATGTTCGTCGCCGACTACGTGCTGATGGACTACGGCACCGGCGCGATCATGGCGGTGCCCGGCCACGACGAGCGCGACTACGAGTTCGCCCAGGTCTTCGACCTGCCGGTCAAGCGGGTGATCGAGGGCGAGCCGGAGGAGGGGGGCGACGCGAACGGCCTGCCGTACTCCGGCGACGGCCCGATGGTCGGTTCCGGTCGCTTCGACGGCATGAACAACCGCGAGGCCTACGGCGAGATCGTCGACTGGCTGAAGTTGGAGAGCCGGGGCGACGCGGCGGTCAACTTCCGCCTGCGCGACTGGCTGGTCTCTCGTCAGCGCTACTGGGGCGCCCCGATCCCGATCGTCTACTGCGACGAGTGCGGGATGGTGCCGGTGCCCGAGGACCAGCTGCCGGTCCGGCTGCCGGAGATCGACGACTACGCGCCGAAGGGCAAGAGCCCTCTCGCCGCCGCGTCCGAGTGGGTCGAGACGACCTGTCCCAAGTGCGGGGCGGCGGCCGAGCGCGAGACCGACACCATGGACACCTTCGTCGACTCGTCCTGGTACTTCCTGCGTTACCTCGACGCCCAGAACTCCGAGGCGGCCTGGGACCGGGAGGCGGCCGATCACTGGATGCCGGTCGACCAGTACATCGGCGGGGTCGAGCACGCCATCCTCCACCTGCTCTACGCGCGGTTCTTCGCCAAGGCACTGAAGGACATGGGCCACGTCGGCGTGGTCGAGCCCTTCGCCAACCTCTTCACGCAGGGCATGATCACCCGCGACGGAGCGAAGATGTCGAAGTCGAAGGGCAACACGGTCAGCCCGTCCGAGATCGTCGCCCGTCACGGGGCCGACGCGGCTCGCACCTACGTCTGCTTCATGGGCCCGCCGGAGCGTTCCGGTGATTGGACCGACGAAGGAGTGGAGGGCGTTCATCGCTTCCTCTCCCGTCTCTGGCGCCTCGGCGAGGAGCTGTCGGCCGGCGCGGCCGGTCCGGTCGTCCTGCCGGACGGCCTCGAAGGAGAGGCCCGCGAGGTCGGCGCCAAGGCCCACTGGGCGATCGACAAGGCGACCGGCGACTTCGGCCGCGGCTTCCAGTTCAACACGGTGATCGCCGCGGTGATGGAGCTGGTCAACGAGATCTACCGGGTCAAGGACGGCCTGATCGCCGAAGGTGGCGACGGGGCGGAGGCGGTCCGGTTCGCGACCGCGACCGCGGCCTCGCTGATCCAGCCCTTCGCGCCGCATCTCTCGGCCGAGGTCTACGAGAAGCTGACCGGGGAGCGGGTCTGGGAGGTCGCCTGGCCCGAGGCCGATCCGGAGATGCTGAGAAGCGACACGGTGACCATCGTGGTCCAGGTCGGCGGCAAGGTGCGAGACCGGATCGAGGTGCCGGACGGCGCGCCGGAGGACGAGATCCTGGCCGCCGCCAAGGCCGCCGAGAACGTTGCCCGTCATCTCGAGGGAATGGCCATCGTGAAGGAGATCGTGGTCCCCGGCAAGCTCGTCAACCTGGTGGTCAAGCCGGCCTGAACCGAGCGGCGTAACACAATTGTTGCGCCTGTCGAAACACATGTGAGCTGATTGCTGGCACGGTCCGGGCATGCCCCGGATCAACGGTCAGATAGCTGTCTACGTGGCGGTGGGAGTGGTCCTGCTGCTGGTCGGCCTGAGCTCGATCCGGGGGGAGAAGGACGAACAGGCGGCTTTCGCGGCGGGCTCGTCAAGGGTCGCCGCCGAGGGTGGCGAACGGCAGGGCTTCTCGGCGAGCGGCGGCAGCCGCCGCCTGGTGGTGGACGTGGCCGGGGCGGTCAGGCGCCCCGGCGTCTACCGTTTCCCGCAGGGCGCTCGGGTGATCGACGCGATAGCCCGGGCGGGCGGGATCACCGGGGCGGCCACCACCGGCGCGATCAACAGGGCGGCGACGCTGAGCGACGGGCAGCAGGTCGTGGTGCCGTCGCGGACCGAGGCGGCAGCGGCGGGCTCCGGTGGTGGTGCCGGGGCCGAGGCGCCGATCAGTCTCGGCACCGCGACGCAGGAGCAGCTGGAGAAGATCGACGGGATCGGTCCGGTCACTGCTCAGAAGATTCTCGAGTTCCGTGAATCCCAGGGCGGGCTGGGGTCGGTCGACGACCTCGATCAGGTCAGCGGGATCGGCCCGGTCACGATGGAGTCCCTGCGATCGGCCCTGGCGCCATGAGGGCGCTCGCCGACTGGCGTGTCGCTTCGGCGGTCGGAGGGGCGGTCGGGCTGGCGGCGTCCCCGTTCGTCGGCTGGAACGGCGGGTGGCTGCGACCGGCCGTGACGGCGGGTCTTGTCGGGCTGGCGCTGATCGAGCGGGGACGGGTCGGCTGGTCCGGCCTGCTCCTGCTCGGGTTGGCCGCGGCCCTGGTCGGCGTGTTGGTCGGGCAGGCGCGGCTCGACGCGATCGACGGCCGGGCCTATGACGGTGACGGTGCCGCTCGTCTGAGTGGCTTCGTCGTGGCGGAACCGTCGACCTCGCGTGGCGTCACGCGCTTCCAGTTCGCCACCGACCGCGGTCGGGTCCTGGTCGAAGCTCCGGCCGGGGAGGAGCCGAGGGCCCGGGTCGGTCTCGGGTTGGAGGTCAGGGGCGATGTCGCGGATCCCCCGGACTGGCTGGCCGGCAGTCTGAGGCGAATGGGCATCTCCCGGGTCCTGAGGGCGGAGGAGATGCGACCGACCGGACGCCGTCGCGGCGGCCTGTCCGGAGTCATCGACGGGATGCGCGACCGGGCCGCGGAAGCGCTCGGGGTCGGCGTGCCCGTGAGGGAGGCTTCGCTTTCGCGGGGTTTCGTGCTGGGGCAGGACGACGGGATCGACGAACGCACGGAGGAGGATTTCCGCCGGTCGGGCCTGGCCCATCTTCTCGCCGTCTCGGGACAGAACGTAGTGCTACTCGCTGTGCTGGCGATGCCTTTCCTGGCCGTGACCGGGATCGGTCCGCGAGCCCGACTGGTCGTGGTCGCGGGTTTGATCCTGCTCTACGTCCCGTTGGCGGGCGGTGGGCCCTCCATCCAACGGGCCGGTGCGATGGGAGTCGCGGGCATGATCGCGGCGCTTGCGACCAGGGCGCCGTCACGGGTCTACGCGCTGGCGGTGGCGGCACTGGTCACTCTCGGGCTGGACCCGCGGGCGACGGCGGACATCGGGTGGCAACTGAGCTTCGTGGCGGTGGTGGGGATCATGCTGATGGCCCGTCCGTTCCAGACCCGCCTGGCCGGTCTCGTCGGCGGCGACGGCTGGCGTGGCTCGTTCGCGGAAGCGGTCGCGGTCACGTTCGCGGCGACGATCGCCACGGCTCCCTTGACGGCCCTGCACTTCGAGCAGCTCCCGGTCGGGGTCGTCCCCGCCAACATCGTCGCGCTGCCGGCGGTCGCCCCGGCCATGTGGGCGGGGATGATCTCGGTCGCGGTCGGCCAGATCGACCCGGTCCTGGCGGCGCCTTTCAATCTGCTCGGGTCGGTCTGCCTGGCCTGGATCGCCCAGGTGGCCGAGTGGTTCGGCCGGCCCGGGTGGGCGACCGTGGGGGTGAAGATCGGAGGTCCGGTAGGTCTCATCGCGGTCTGGGGGATCGTCGGTGCGGCCGTGCTGGCCGGTCTGAGGATCTGGAAGAGAGGCCGGGCGATCGGGGCTCGTGGCCTGGCCGTCGGCGCGGCGTTGGCTCTGGCGGCGGGCGTCCTTCTGCTGCCGGGGCTGATCGGCGGCGGACGGCGCCATCTCTCGGCGCCTCCGGCGCACGGGGCGCGGGTCGAGGTGCTCGACGTCGGGCAGGGGGACGCGATCCTGATCAGGCCCTGGAACCGGGATCCGCTGCTGATCGACGGTGGACCGCCGGACGGCGATCTGGCCGGGGCGCTCGAGTCCGCCGACGTGGACCGGCTTGCCGCGGTGCTGCTCACGCATCCGGACCTCGACCACTACGGCGGCCTGATGGGGCTGTTCGGCCTGGTCCCGGTGGAGCGGTTCGTCTACGACCGGGCGCCTCCGGAGTTGATCGACCTGGCCCGTGCCTCTGGGGCGAGGATGCTCCGGGCCCAGGCCGGACAGGTCCTGCGGGACGGCGATGTGCGGCTCGACCTGATCTGGCCGCCGGCCGCCGGAGGTCCGAGTCCGGCCGGTCCGGACACGGCCGAGACCAACCTGCGCTCGATCGTCGCGTTGCTCGAGTACCGGCGCTTCCGCATGTTGCTGACCGGCGACGCGGAGGCGGAATCGGTGCCGATCGGAGCCGGGCCGATCGATGTGCTCAAGGTCTCCCATCACGGCAGCGAGGACTCGGGCCTGGAGTCCCTTCTCGATCATGGCTCGCCCCGGGCGGCGGTGATATCCGTCGGGGAGGGGAACCGCTACGGCCACCCGGTCGATTCCGTGCTGGCGGCTCTTTCCGAGGACGGCGTCCGGACGATGCGGACCGATCGCGACGGGACGGTTTCGATCGTGCTCGACGGTGGCTCTTGGCAGATCGAGACGGGGGCGTGATGGTCGGCCGCGGGAAGGCGCTCCGCCGGGCGATCGGGGAAGATTCACCTGTGAAGCCCGCCTACCTGATCCACGGTACCGACAGCGCCAAGATCGACGAGGCGCGCGCTCGGCTGCGGCGCCGGGCCGAGTCCGAGGGTGGTGCCGGGAGCCTCGAGGTCTTCGAGCCGGCGGAGGGCAAGGGCAGTCCCGACGCCGACGCCCTGGCCGGTGCGATCGGGTCTCTTTCCCTGATTCCCGGCCGTCGCTATCTGCTCGCGGACCGGATCGAGAAATGGGGCAAGAACCAGGCCCAGACGGTGACCGACGCGGTGCTCTCGGCGCCGGCCGAGACCACCATCGTGCTGATCGCCCGGGGCAAGATCCCCGGCAAGATCGGCGAGGCGGTCAAGAAGGTCGGTGGCGAGACGCTGACCTACGACGCGCCCGACGCGGCTCGTCTCCCGGTTCACCTGATCGAGGGTGCGGCGGCGCGGAAGTTCGAGTTGACGCCGGAGGCGGCCCGCTTCATGATCGGGCGGATGGGGGACAGCCTGCCCCGTCTCAACTCAGAGCTGGACCGTCTGGCGCTCTGGGCGGGGGAGGGCGGCATGGTCGACGTCGAAGACCTGGAGGAGATGGTCACCGACACCTCGGAGACCAGCACCTTCGCTTTGGGTGACGCGGTCATCGGCGGGGACCGGGCCGAGGTGCTGGCCGTGGCCGAGCGTCTGCTTGCCCAGGGCAGCACCGCCGGCAGCACGGTCTACTCGACCTCGACCTCGATCCGACGTGCCCACAAGGCCCTGGTCAAGCTCGAGGCGGGCGTCGAGCCGTCCCAGCTGGAACGGCAGCTCGGCATGCCGCCGTTCCTGGCGCGGCGCCTGATCAACTCCCTCTCGGGAACCTCGGTGGAGGGGATCCGCGACGCGACCATCGCGATGGCCGAACTTGAGCTCTGGACCCGTGGCGGGGCGGAGTACCCGGACGAGTTGGCGCTGGATCTGGCCCTGCTGGCGGCCACGGAGTAGAACAAAAAAATGGGCTTCCCGCCGAGGCGAGAAACCCATTTCGAAGCTGGGAAAAGAGGCTGGTTAGGCGTCGGCGCCGGAGCCGGATGCGATGCGCGCGGCGCGGGCCTTCTTGCGGGCGCCGTTGTTGCGATGGATCGCACCCTTCTGAACCGCCTTGTCGATGCGCGAGACCAGAGCGCGATGCTCGGCCTGGACGCCATCGGCATCGCCGTCGGAGACGGCCTTCTCGAGGCGGTTGAAGTAGGTCTTGACCGCGGAAGTGAGGCGGCGGTTCTCGACGCGCTCGCGCTCGGTGCGGAGGATTCTCTTTTTCTGTGAGGCTATGTTGGCCATGATTTATTTGGTGTGCTCGCGGAGGATCGCCGCCGACGAGCGGCCAGCGACTATACCGTTGCCAGCTTGAACGCGTCCTCTGACCCCACCCTCGACCCCTTCGAAGCCGCTGCAAAAGCGGCGGAAGAAGCGATCCGTTCCACCACGGAACGGGCCGAAAGCCTGATCAACGCGCCGGTTCCGGCCTATCACGAGCCGATGACCGGCGAGCTGGTCCTGCCCGAGCCGGTGATCCATCGGGAAGAGGCCATGGCCGAGGTCGCGGCCGAGCTCAGCGAGGAGGGAGGGGTCGGCGGCGCCGTCCCGGCCCCCGCGACCACGGCGCCGGCCGCCGCAGCGGAGGCCGCGCCGACCGCACCTACCGAGAAGGCCCCGGCGAAGGCCGGCCGCCTGGCGCGTTCGACCGCGCTCTTCTCGATCGCCACCGCCGCCTCCCGGATCGCCGGCCTCGGCCGCGAAGTGGTCGCCGCCGGCTACTTCGGGATCTCCGGGCCGATGTCCGCGTTCACGGTCGCCTTCCAGGTCCCGAACCTGATCCGGGCGCTGTTCGCCGACGCCGCCCTCCAGCCCGCCTTCGTACCGATCTTCACCGAGCAGATCGAGAAGGGGAAGTACCGCGAGGCCTTCCGCATGGCCTCGACCCTGCTGCTGCTGGTGACCATGATCCTCGGCGCGATCACCGCCTTCTTCATCCTCGCCGCGGGCCTGGTCATGCCGATCTTCGCCCCGGGCTTCTCGGCCGCGACCGAGGACCTGATGGTGGTCCTCTCGCAGATCCTGTTCCCGATCCTGATCCTGCTCGGGGTGACCGGCGTCGTGGTCGGGATCCTCAACAGCTACGACCGCTTCGGCGCCTTCGCGATCTCGCCGCTGTTCTGGAACCTGACCATCATCGCCGTGGTGGTGGCGACGGTCCCGCTCTTCCCCGAGGACAAGCAGATCTACGCCTACGCGATCGGCGTCGTCGCCGGTACCCTGGTCCAGCTCCTGATCCCGACCTGGGACCTGAAGCACACGCCGTTCCGCTTCACCTTCAAGGTTGATTTCAAGGACCCGAACGTGAGACGGGTGCTGATCATGATGATCCCGGTCACGCTCAGCCTCGGCCTGATCAACTTCAACCTGCTGGTCAACAGCTTCTTCGGCTCTCTGGTCAGCGACAACGCCCCCGCCGCGATCGACAAGGCGTTCCGGATCTACCAGCTCCCGCAGGGCATCTTCTCGGTGGCGATCGCGACCGTGCTCTTCCCGACCCTGGCCCGTTTCGCCAATCGCCGTGACTTCGACTCGCTGCGCTTCACCCTGGCCAAGGGCATGCGCCAGATCATCTTCGTGCTGATCCCGGCCAGCGCCGCGATCCTGGTGCTGAGCGAACCGATGATCCGGCTCGTCTACGAGCGCGGCGAGTTCGGCGCCGACCAGACCGCGGTGGTCGCGACGGCGCTCTACTGGTTCGCCTTCTCGCTGCCCACCAACGGCATGTACCTGCTGCTCAGCCGCACCTTCTTCGGCCTGCAGAAGCCCTGGATCCCGACCTGGATCTCCGGCGCCAACCTGGCCGTCACGGCGATCGGGTCGTTCCTGCTCTACAAGCCGTTCGGGGTGGCCGGCATCGTCGCCGCCACGGCGATCGCGACCGCCGTCTCGGTCGCGATCCAGACCGTGATGCTGCGGACCCGTCTCGGCGGGATCGAGTTCGGGCGGTTCCTCTTCTCCGGTGGCCGGATCCTGATCGCCTCGGTGATCCTGGCCGCGGTCTCGTACGAGATCTGGGACCTGCTCGACCATGCGCTCGGGCGTGGCCTCGCCGGTCAGGTGATCTCGCTCGGCGCCGGGCTCGGGCTGGGCGGCCTCGCCTACCTGGCGGCCTGCCAACTGCTGCGGGTGCCGGAGCTAGATCAGGTGCTGGCTTTGGTCCGACGGCGGCGCTCGTGAGCTTCGGGCAGTACCTGGTCGGCTGCGTCGGCCTGTTCGCGGGACTGGCCGCCGTCTCGGTGATCGGCGGCGTCCTGCGATCCCGCCTCGTGCCCGGCTGGACCGGGCCCGTGGCCTGGCTCGTGGCCGGGCTGCTGGCGGTGGGAGCGGCGATCGGCCCCGCGCTGATCCTGGGCAGCTTCGGCCTGCTCACGGGGTGGAGCTGGCTGCTGCTGACCGCGCTGCTGGCGGTTGCCGCCTGGCGTTGGCGCGAACGGATCCCGGCCGCGGGCGCCCGTCCCGAGCTGGTCTCGGTTCCCGCCTCGGCCGGCCTGACCATCGTCGGCACCGGCATCGCGGCCGGAGCCTTCGGATCCTTCGTCGCCGGGATCGCGATCCGGCTCGGCACCGGCATGACCGGCTTCGACTCCACCTGGTACCACGGCCCCTTCGCGGCCGGGATCGCGCAGGGCGGCGACACCTTCACTCTCCACCAGCTGGCTCCGCAGTTCCTGAGCTGGTTCTACCCCCAGAACTCCGAGGTGATCCACGCCCTCGGGATGATGTCCTTCGGCAACGACCTGCTCTCGATCTTCCTCAACCTGGGCTGGTTCCTGGCCTGCCTGCTCGCCGCCTGGTGCATCGGCCGTCCCTACGGCGCGGCGCCGATCTCGCTGGCCGGCGTGGCTCTGATCCTCGGCTCGATCGCGATGTCCGACCAGGCCGGGGAGGCCCGCAACGACATCGTCGGCACCTTCTTCATCCTCGCCGCGCTCGCGGTCCTGATCAACGCCTCGGCCGGGGGGAGGAGGATCACGCTCGGGCCCGCCCTCGTCGTCACCTTGGCCGCCGGCATGGCGGCCGGCACCAAGGTCAACTTCATCCCCGCCGCCCTGGCCTTGCTGGCCGGCGCCGTCGTCCTGGCCGAGCCCGCCCGCCGGCTGCGCACGACGCTCTCCGGCGTCGGGGCGCTGATCCTCGGCGGCGGCTACTGGTACCTGCGCAACCTCGTCCAATCCGGGAACCCGCTGCCCTGGATCAACCACGTCGGGCCGCTGCAGCTGCCCGGCCCCGACCAGGACGTCGGCGGACGCGACGCCGGATCGGTCTGGGGCTACCTGACCGACACCGACGTGATCCGGCACTGGTTCTTCCCCGGCTTCGGGGACGGCTTCGGCTCCGGCTGGATCCTGCTCGGCCTCCTTGCCCTGGCCGGCCTGGTGCTCTGCTTCGGCCGGGACTCCGGCCCCGCGCGGCGGACCGGGGCCGCGGTGGGGCTGGCGCTGGTGCTGGCCTGGCTCGTCGCCCCGACCTCGGCCTCCGGGCCGACCGGGGAGCCGAACGGATTCGTCTCCGGCCTGCGCTATCTCGCGCCGGCCCTGGCGGTCTGCCTGGCCCTGCTGGGCAGCGCGGTCGGGCAACGGGGCGGACGGGCCAGATGGCTCACCATGGGCCTGTTGCTCCTGTTGGCCCCGTTCACGATCGCCCTGGGTGACGGCTGGGACGTCAAGGACTGGCTGGTCGCCTTCGGTGCCGGGGCCGTCTTCTGGCTGGCCTCGCTGGCCGTCTTCGGCATCTGGCGGGTAGGGAGCCGCCAACATCGCTTCGCGGCCCGCTCGACCCACCGGATCATCGCCTGGAGCGCGGCCGCCGTCCTGCTCTTCCTGCTGCTCTGCGGCCAGGGCGTGCAGCGCTACTACTTCGATCACAGGTACGCCTCGCCCGACTTCACGATCCCGGCCCTCGCCGATGCCTTCGTCTGGGCCCGTCACAACACCACGGAGCTGAGGATCGGCACCAACGCGACCCGTCAGTACCCGCTCTGGGGCAAGGATCTCGACAACCACGTCCAGTTCATCGGGATCAAACGCCCGCATGGCGGCTTCGTCGAGGCCGAGACCTGCCCCGAGTTCATCGCTGCCGCCAACTCGGGCGGCTACGACTACCTGGTCCTGACCATGGATCGGGAAGGCCAGAAACTGAAGCAGCCACGGGAGTTGAGCTGGATCGCCGACGACCCGGCGGTCCGGCCGGTACAGGTGGCCGAGGGCGGCGGGGTGGTCCGGCTGGACGGTCCGCTCAGCCTCTCGACCTGCGCCGGCTGACCCCGGCGCCCGCGCCTCGGCATACTGCCTTCTCCCGCATGGAACTCATCCGAAACTTCTCGATCATCGCCCACATCGACCACGGCAAGTCGACGTTGGCCGACCGCATCCTCGAACTGACCAAGGCCGTGGATCCGCTCAAGATGCAGGCCCAGGTGCTGGACTCGATGGATCTCGAGCGGGAGCGCGGGATCACGATCAAGGCGCAGGCCGTGCGGGTCGAGTTCACCGCCTCCGACGGCGTCACCTACCACCTCCACCTGATCGACACCCCCGGCCACGTCGACTTCTCCTACGAGGTCTCCCGTTCGCTCGCCGCATGCGAGGGGGCGCTGCTGGTGGTCGACGCCGCCCAGGGCGTCGAGGCCCAGACCGTCGCCAACACCTACCTGGCGATCGAGAACGGGCTCGAGCTGATCCCGGTCCTGAACAAGGTCGACCTGCCCGGCGCCGAACCGGACAGGGTCGCGGCCGAGGTCTCCGACCTGATCGGGGTCGATCCCGACGACATCCTCCGCATCTCGGCCAAGACCGGGGAAGGGGTGATCGACGTGCTCGAGGCCGTGGTCGACCGCATCCCGCCGCCGGAAGGTGACCCCGAGGCGCCGGCCCGCGCCCTGATCTTCGACTCCGAGTTCGACCAGTACCGCGGCGTGATCGCCTACGTGCGGATGGTCGACGGCAAGTTCAGGAAGAACGGGAAGGTCCTCGCGATGCAGAACGGCACCGAGGCGGAGCTCGACGACATCGGCTTCTTCCGGCCGGTGATGACCCCTGTGGACGGGATCGGCACCGGCGAGGTCGGCTACGTGATCACCGGCATCAAGGACGTCTCGAAACTGAGGGTCGGCGACACCCTGACCAACCTGGAGAATCAGGCCTCGGAAGCCCTGGCCGGCTACCGGGAGGTCAAGCCGATGGTCTTCTGCGGGCTCTTCCCGATCGACACCGACCGTTACGAGGACCTGCGCGACGCGCTGGACAAGATGGGCCTCAACGACGCCGCCCTCTCCTGGGAGCCGGAGACCTCGGAGGCGCTCGGGTTCGGCTTCCGATGCGGTTTCCTCGGCCTGCTCCACATGGAGATCGTGCGGGAGCGTCTGGAGCGCGAGTACGGCCTCGAGCTGATGGCGACCAGCCCGACCGTGCGGTACGAGGTCCACACGACGAACGGCGAGATGACCGAGATCTCCAGCCCGAACCAGATGCCCGACCCCGGCTCGATCGACCGGATCGAGGAGCCGTACATCCGGGCCACGGTGATCACCCCGACCGAGTTCGTCGGCCCGGTGATGGAGCTCTGCCAGTCGCGGCGCGGCACCCATGTCGACATGGACTACCTCAGCCCGACCCGGGTCCAGATCCGCTACGACCTGCCGCTCGGCGAGATCGTGCTCGACTTCTTCGACGTGCTCAAGTCCTCGACCAGGGGCTACGCCTCGCTCGACTACGAGCCGATCGGCCTGCGGGCCTCGGACCTGGTCAAGGTCGACGTGCTGCTGGCCGGCGAGAAGGTGGACGCGCTCTCGGTCATCACCCACAAGGACTTCGCCTACAACCAGGGCAAGGATCTGGTCGCCCGGCTCCGCAAGACGATTCCGAGACAGCAGTTCGACATCCCGGTCCAGGCCGCGATCGGGGCGAACATCCTCGCCCGCGAAACGGTCAAGGCGGTCCGCAAGGACGTGACCGCGAAGCTCTACGGCGGCGACGTCACCCGCAAGAACAAGCTGCTCGACAAGCAGAAGAAGGGCAAGAAGCGGATGAAGAACGTCGGCCGGGTGGAAGTGCCGCAGGAAGCCTTCCTGGCGGTCCTCGAGCTCGACGAGTAGACCTCGCCGACCCACGCAGCCCCCAGAGGGCGCGAGATGCAAGTTGAGTGCGCCATGTGGCGCGAATCTGCATCTCGCGAGGGGTGGGTAGATTTCTGGCATGGCGATCAAGACCGATGCGGTGGGCAAGTCATGGCCCGCGCACGAGTACGAAGTAGGCCGGGAGAAGATCCGGGAGTACGCGCAGGTGATCGGGTTCGACAACCCCGTCCACTTCGACGCCGAAGCCGCCCGGGCAGCCGGATTCCGCAACGTCGTCGCGCCGCCGATGTTCGTCGTGGTCTACACGGCCGGGGCGATGGGGCCGGTGCTCTTCGATCCCGACGTGGCGCTGAACTTCGCCGCCATGGTCCACGGGGCGCAGGAGTTCGAGTGGGGCGAGTCGGTGGTCTCCGGCGACCTGATCTCCACCACCACGACCTGCAAGGAGATCTACGCCAAGGCGGGCAAGGGCTTCTACGTCTTCGAGACCGAGTCCGTCAACCAGAACGGTGACCTGGTCTGCCGGGCCACCTGGACCAACATCGTCAGGGGGGTCGAGGAATGAGCGCTACAGCCAAGGGCGAGAAGATCGCCGGCCTGAAGGTCACGCCGGACAAGTACGTGCCGCACCGCTACGCCGGCGCCTCCGGGGACTTCAACCCGATCCACATCGACGCCGATTTCGCCCAGATGGTCGGGCTGCCCGGGGCGATCCTGCACGGGCTGTACGTGATGGGCCTGGTCGCCAAGGCCGCGAACGACGAGGCCGGGGGAGACCCGCGGGCGTTGAAGCGGCTCTCGGTCCAGTTCCGGGGCATGAGCTTCCCGGAGCAGGAGATCGAGGTGACCGGCGAGGTGATCGAGGCGGACGGTGCAGACGTCACCTTCGACCTGGTCGCCACACAGGGCGAGAACCAGGTCATCCGCAACGCGACCGCCGACGTCACGGTGGCGTAGCGAGGCGGCCGGATCCGGGGAACCGCCTCCTCGGCCCGAAACGTCGTCGTCGGCCCCCCGAATCCGCCCGCTGTGGACGCTTCATACAATTCGGGGTCGTTGATGCTTTCTGAACGTCAAGAACTGATTCTCGGCCTGGTGGTCGATGCGTACCGTGAGACCGGGCGGCCGGTCGGGTCGCGGGCGATCGTCGAGAACGCCAGCCTGGAATGGGGCGCTTCCACGGTGCGGGCCGAGTTGGCGGCGCTCGAGACCGAGGGGTACCTGACCCATCCCCACACCTCGGCCGGGCGCGTCCCGACCGATCGCGGCTACCGCCAGTACGTCGAGGCGCTCACCCCGCAGCCGGTCGAACGCCAGGCTCCGGCCGAGCTCGACGTGACCCAGCTCCGCCGTGAGGTGGACGAGGGGATGCGCGAGGCGACCTCGGCTCTGTCCCAGGCCACCGACCTGCTCGCTCTGGTCGTCGCCCCGCCGCTCGGCACCGCCCGCATCCACCGGGTCGAGGCGCTCCTGCTGCAGCCCGACCTGGTCATGGTGATCGTCATCACCTCGGCCGGCGACGTCACCAAGCGCGCCTTCAGCTTCATGGCCCCGGTCGACCCGGGCCTGGTCCAGTGGGCCTCCAGCTACCTGAACGAGTCCCTCGCGGGAATCGACGTGGGCGCCCGTCGCATCGCCTCCAAGCTCAGCGACCCGGATCTCGGCCCGACCGAGGCGGCATTCGTCCGCCAACTGGCGCCGGCCCTGGTCGACCTAGAACAGAGCCCGGAGAGCACCGTCTACGTCGAAGGCACCGCCCGTCTCCTCGACGAGCGCCGGGCCTCCGACCTGCCCCGGATCGACCAGCTGATGAGCGCCCTTGAGGAGAAGGCGACGGTTCTGCGGATGATGCGCTCCGCGATCGACGAGCGTTCCGTCTTCCTCTGGATCGGCGCCGAGAACCCGCAGCCCGAGCTGAGAACGGTGAGCGTGATCGGAGCCAACTATGGTCTCGGGCACAGAAACCTGGGTTCGGTCGGCGTGGTCGGCCCGACCCGCATGGACTACGAGAACGCGATCTCAGCGGTGTCCGAGGCGGCCCGTGAGCTCTCCCGCTACTTCGAGTTCGTCTACGACGCATGAGCGAAAAACGCGACTATTACGAGGTCCTCGGGGTTTCCCGGGAGGCCGATGAACAGGAGATCAAGAAGGCATTCCGCAAGGTTGCCCGTGAGCTCCATCCCGATGTCAACGACCACGACCCGGACGCCGAGGAGAAGTTCAAGGAGGCGGCCGAGGCATACGAGGTGCTCTCCGACGCCGATCGTCGCGGCACCTACGACCAGTTCGGCCACGACGGCCTCCGTTCCGGCGGCTACCAGTCGCAGGCCCAGGGCTTCGGGTCGATCGACGACCTCTTCAGCGCCTTCTTCGGCGGCGGCGGTTTCGGCGGCGGCTCCAGGGGCCCGCAGCCGGGCGCCGACATCGGGGTCGGTGTGGAGATCGAGCTCGAGGACGTGCTCGATGGAACCTCGCGCGAGATCGAGTTCGAGGCGGTCGCCAACTGCGAGCACTGCAAGGGCAACGGGGCCGAGCCCGGGACGCCGATCAACACCTGCGACCGCTGCGGCGGCACCGGCGAGCTGAGGACCGTCGCCAACACCGCCTTCGGGCAGATGGTCCGCGCGATGCCCTGCGACCGCTGCGGCGGCGACGGCCGGATCCCGGAGACGCCCTGCAAGGAGTGCTCGGGTCTGGGTCGGCGCCACACCACCAAGCGCCACCGGGTCGACATCCCCGCCGGGATCGAGTCCGGCCAGCGCATCCGCATCGCCGGAGCGGGGCATGCCGGCGAGACCGGGGCGCCGCCCGGCGACCTCTATGTCGAAGTCCGGGTCGCCGAGCGGGAAGGCATGACCCGGGACGGCCAGGACCTGATCACGGTGGTCCCGATCGACGCGACCACCGCGATGATCGGCGGCACGCTCGACGTCGTGACCCTGGACGGCGAGGACGAGATCGAGGTCGCCGCCGGCACCCAGCCCGGGGCCGAGACCCAGCTCAAGGGCAAGGGCCTGCCACGGCTCGGCACCTCCCGACGGCGCGGCAACCACCGCTTCATCTTCAACGTCGTCGTCCCCGCGAACCTCAGCGAGGCGCAGCTCCGCCTGGCGACCGAGCTGGACGAGTCGCTCACCGACGAGAACCGCGAGCCCAAGGAATCCGGGATCTTCTCGCGCATGCGCAGGGCGTTCGGTTGATCCGCCTCGCGGTCCGCTGCGCGCCCGAGCAGGCGGAACTGGTCCTGGCCGAGCTCACCGTGCTCGCCCCCGGCGGGGTGGAGGAGGTGGCCGGCGACGGCTACGTCGAGTTCGCGATCTACGGGGCCGAAGGCGAGCTGCCCGACCTCGGCGAAGAGGAGGCCGTGATCGCCGGCGGCACCGTCGCGGTCTCGGCCAGCGAGGTCGCGGACGACTGGGCCGACCGCTGGCGCACCTTCCACAAGCCGCTGCTGGTCGGCGATCCGGAGCTCGGGCCGGCGGTCTGGATCCGTCCGCCCTGGGAGCCGGAGCGCGCCGACCTGGCCGAGGTCGTGGTCGATCCGGGCCAGGCCTTCGGCACCGGGGCTCACCCGACCACCAGGCTCTGCATCGAGGCCCTGATCGAGATCGCCCGCACCGGCGGCCCCTTCGGTCCGTTGACCGACCTGGGCTGCGGCTCGGGCGTGCTCGCGATCGCCGCCGGCAAGCTCGGCTGGGATCCGCTCGAAGGCTGCGACAACGAGGTCGCCGCGGTCGAGGCGGCCCGTGAGAACGCCAAGGTCAACGGGGTCGAAGCGAAGTTCGAGCGGATCGACCTCAAGGCCGGGCTGCCGACCCTGGCGCCGACCACGGTCGCCAACCTGACCGCTCCTCTGCTCGAGGCGGTGGCGGCCGGCCTGACCCCGGGCAACCTGCCGGAGACCCTGATCTGCTCCGGCCTCCTCAACACCGAGTACGACCGGGTGATGGCCGCCTTCGGGCCGCATGGCCTGGTCGAGACCGGGCGCGGGGCGATGGGCGACTGGGGGTCGCTGGTCCTGGTCCGGGAGGGCTCCGCTTGAGTCGGAGCGACCCGATCGGGGTCTTCGACTCCGGGGTGGGCGGCCTGACCGTTCTCCACGAGTGCCTGATCTCGCTGCCCGGCGAGGACTTCGTCTACCTCGGCGACAGCGGCCAGTTCCCCTACGGCACCAAGCCGGCCGACGAGCTGCGGCAACGGGCCGAGCAGGTCGCCGGCCATCTGCTCGACCGCGGGGTGAAGATGCTGGTCATCGCCTGCAACTCGGCCACCGCCGCGGCCGGCGATGAGATCCGACGGCTGGGCGCGGAGGCGGGCGTGCCGGTCGTCACCGTGGTCGGCCCGGAGGCGGAGATCGCCGCCACGATCAGCGGCAACGGCCGGGTCGGCGTGCTCGCTACCCCCGCCACGGTCTCCAGCGGCGCCTACAGGCGCGCTCTCGACGCCCTGGGGCGTCCGCTGACCGTGACCGAGGTCGCCGCCCCCGACCTGGCCCCGATCATCCAGGAGGGCCCCAGCTTCGACGAAGCCGTGCTCGACACGGTGCGCGGCTACTGCGCTCCGCTCCGCGAGGCCGAGGTAGACACGCTGATCCTGGGCTGCACCCACTACCCGCTGGTCGCCCCGATGCTGCAGCGGATGCTGGGGAGGGACGTCAACCTCGTCACCGCCGGCCACGCGATCGCCGCCGCGATCCAGCGGGAGCTGGCGGGCCGGGACGAGCTGGCCGAGGGCCGGATCGAGGGCGACTACCGATTCCTGGTCACCGGCGACGTCGACGCCTTCGCCGAGGTCGGCACCCGATTCCTTCAGCTCCCCCTGAGCGGCCGGGCTGAGAAAGTAGAGGTCTGATGGCAACCGATCAACACAACACCCGCAACGGCGCGCTGGCCAGATTCCTCGGCTGGGCCGCGGTCGGAGTCCTGTTCATGGTCGGCTGCATCGCCCCGATCGGCTTCCTCGACTGGATCCCGGCCGTGCTGCTCGCCGTCGTACTGGTCGTGCTCGGGGTCCGCTCGCCGCGCTACTTCTTCGCCTTCGTGGCCGGGATCGGGGTCACCCTGATCTGTCTCGGGATCGTCAACGGCACCTACGTCCTGATGCTCCTCTACGGCACGGTGGTGCTGACCGGCGGAATCGTCTTCTACGCCGCCTTCGGCCCCCGCACCTCCCACGCGGACCCGCCCTGAGCCCGCGTTTCACAGGCTGCGAGCCGGGTCCCGGGCCGGGGCAGGTACGCTAGTCACATGTCAGCAGCCGACCAGATCAGAGAGGACGCGCAGGCCGCGCTCAAGGATGGCGACCGCAAGCGTGCCTCGGCGCTGCGCATGATCCAGGACGTCCTGCAACAAGAAAACAAGCTTGGGAAGGGCGACGAGATCGGAGCGCTGCAGCGCGAACGCAAGAAGCGGATGGAGGCGGCCGAGGCCTTTGCCGACGCCGGCCGCTACGAGCAGGCCGAGGACGAGCGGTTCGAGGCCGAGCTGATCACCGCCTACCTGCCCGCCCAGCTCAGCGACGAGGAGCTGTCGGCGCTGGTCAAGGAGGCGATCGAGCAGACCGGCGCATCCGAGCCGAAGCAGATGGGACAGGTCATGGGCGTGCTCAAGGAGCGCGTCGGTGGCCGTGCCGACGGCAAGCGGGTGAGCACGGAGGTACGGGAGCAGCTTGGCTCGTAGAACCCTGACCCTGGACAACGACGTCGCGGCCGACCTGGCCGGGGCCGAGGATTCCGTCCTTCGGGCGCTTCGCGATCGCACCACCAGCCGGGTCCACCTGCGTGGCAACCAGCTCACGCTCGAGGGTGACGACGCCGAGAACGATCGGGCGGCGAAGCTCGTCGACGAGATGATCGAGCTGATCGAGGGCGGCCACGAGGTCGAGCCCGCGACGGTCGACTCGGTCACCAACGCGATCCAGTCCTCGCGCCGTCCGGCCGAGGTCCTGGACGACGTGGTCTGGCACAACCGCAACACGCGGGTCGTGCCGAAGACGGTCAACCAGAAGCTCTACGTCGACTCGATCCGTGAGAACACCGTCACCTTCGGGATCGGCCCGGCCGGCACCGGCAAGACCTTCCTCGCGGTGGCGATGGCCGCCGCGGCGCTGATCGAGGGCGAGGTCCAGCGGATCATCCTGACCCGGCCCGCCGTCGAGGCGGGGGAGAGCCTCGGCTTCCTGCCCGGCGACCTCCAGGCGAAGGTCGACCCGTACCTCAGGCCGCTCTTCGACGCGCTCTACGACATGCTCGACCCGGACCGGGTCAACGGCTACTTCGATCGCGGCGTGATCGAGGTGGCGCCGCTCGCCTTCATGCGCGGCCGCACGCTCAACGACGCCTTCGTGATCCTCGACGAGGCCCAGAACACCACCCCCGAGCAGATGAAGATGTTCCTCACCCGGCTCGGCTTCAACTCGAAGATGGTGGTGACCGGCGACGTCACCCAGATCGACCTGCCCCGCGACCGCGATTCCGGCCTGGTCGTCGTGCGCGACATCCTCACGAACATCGACGACGTCAAGTTCATCCGCTTCGGCGGCAAGGATGTCGTCCGGCATCGCTTGGTCCAGCAGATCGTCGCCGCCTACGGGGAGTACGCGGAACGCGACAAGGACCGCCCCTCTACGCCATCACGGCCGGGCACGGGCGAGGGCAGTTGAGTCTCGAGCTCGAAGACGTGCCGGCCGAGTTCAGGCCGGCGGTCACCGCGACCCTGGAAGCCCTCGGCATCGACCAGGGCCACCTCGCGGTCGAGGTCGTGAGCGAGGACCGGATCCGCGATCTGAACCGCGAGTTCCGCGATCGCGACAAGGCCACCGACGTCCTCTCCTTCCCGGTCGACGAGGACGATGGCCCCGGCCCGCGTGAGCTCGGCGACGTCGTGCTCTGCCCGGCCTTCTGCGTCAGCGAGGTCGAGGCCGTGGTCCACGGGGTGCTCCACCTCTGCGGCCACGACCACGAGACCGACCAGGGCGAGATGCTCGACCTGCAGGACCGGATCGTGACCGGCCTCGGCCTGGAGCCGGCGATGACCGTCGAGACGGAGGGTGGCGATGAGTGAGATCGACTCGGCGGGGAACCGCTCCGGATTCATCGGCCTCGCCGGTCGTCCCAACGTCGGCAAGTCGACGCTGGTCAACGCGATCGTCGGCGCCAAGGTCGCGATCTCCTCGGTCCGGCCCCAGACCACCCGGCGCGCGATCCGCGGCGTGGCGACCGACCTGGAGGCCGGGACTCAGCTGGTCCTGATCGATCTTCCGGGGGTCCAGCGTCCCCGCGACGAGCTGACCACCCGGATGCAGCAGAAGGTGGAGCAGGAGCTCTCCGGCGCCGACGTGGCGCTGCTCGTCATCAACGGCGAGGAGGGCGTCGGCCCCGGTGACCGCTTCATCGCCCAGGGGCTGCTCGGCGCCCGGGCCGCGGCCGGTGAGCTGCCGATCGTCTGCGTCGTCAACAAGGCGGACCGGCTCGGCCGGAACATCGTCCCGGTGCTGATCGAAGCGGCGGAGTTGGCCGGGGTGGACGAGGTCTTCCCGGTCAGCGCCCTGACTGGCGAGGGCGTGCCGGAGCTGGCGGCCCATCTCGCCGAGATCATTCCGGAGGGGCCCTACATGTACCCGCCCGAGGACCGCTCCGACCAGCCCCGCGAGTTGCTGTTGGCCGAGCTGATCCGCGGCCAGGCCCTGATCCGCACCCGAGACGAGATCCCGCACTCGGTCGAGGTCAGGGTCACGCACGTCGACCAGCGCGAGGACGGGCTCTGGACGGTGGAAGCCGAGATCTGGGTCGAGTCGGACTCGCAGAAGCGGATCCTGATCGGCAAGAAGGGGTTCAAGATCGGCGAGATCGGAACCGGCGCCCGCAAGGACATCGAGGCCGAGCTGGGCGGCAAGACCCACCTCGACCTCCAGGTCAAGGTGCGGCGCAAGTGGCGGCGGGACGAGGACATGCTCGACCGCCTCGGCATCGACTGAAGCCGCCCTCGAGAGAGGCTCCTGGCAGTCCTCATTCGGTCCTTGACAGGGAGAGACCGACCGGCATAGCTTGAGATCGGAGGTGTGAAGCGCACTGCCATCCCATTCACGGAGGAGGGATGAGTCGGAGTATTCACAGCGAATCGATGCGTCGGCTTGCCCTGGCCATGACGGCCGCGGTATTGGTCCTCGTCGCCGTATGCGGGACCGCGCTGGCCGCTTTCTCGACCTCGACCGGAACCGCTTCCAACCAGGTCACGGCGCTGACGATCCCGGTCCCGCAGAACTTTGCCTGTGCCGGGATCCTCAACCTGCTCAACCCGCGGCTGGTCTGGGACCCGGTCACGGTGACGGGAGCGACCGTCAGCTATCGGGTGACCGACCCCAACGGCGTCGTCACCAACACCTCGGCGACCCAGTACCAGCTGAAGAACACGACGCCGCTGCTGACCGGCACCTATCACCTCCGGGCCCAGGTGACGGCCTGGAACTGGACCTCGCAGGAGACGACGAAGGCAGTCACCGCGAACGTACTGGGGCTGCTCTATGTGTGCCTTTGAAGACAGGGAGACGAGCTTGTCAATCAAGGCGAGGCGGGATGTCTCGCGTTTTTCGCGGTGGGAGCCGCGAGCAAGGAGGAGCACAGCATGATCTGGACCAAGAAGAAGAAAGTCATGGCAAGCCTGGTCACCGTCGCCGTTCTCGGCTCGGTGGCCGCTTTCGGGGTGTTCGGCGCCTTCTCGGCCGAGACCTCGAACGACGGGAACGAGTTCTCGGCCGGAACGGTCGCGATCTCGGACAACGACGCGGGCGGTTTCCTCTACCAGGTGACCAACGCGGCGCCCGGCCAGAGCAACCCGGCGAACGAGGCGTGCATCAACGTCGAGTACACCGGCACCTCGGCGGCCGGAGTGCATCTGTTCACGCCGACCTCGGCGCTCGCCTCGGCGGCCCTCTCGCCCTACGTGAACCTGGAGATCACCAAGGGCACGCAGGCCTCGCCCAGCTTCAAGACATGCACCGGATTCACCCCGGCGACCACCGCGGGTGACGTCTACGACGGGACCCTGCAGACCTTCGGGACCGACTACACCGACTACGCCTCCGGGATCGCTCTCACCAACCCTTCGGGCGCGACCTCCTGGGCGAACGGCGACGCCGTGGTCTACAGGTTCCGGGCGACGCTGAGCGCCTCGGCGCCGAACTCGGCCCAGGGTGCGAGCACCGGGACCCACAGCTTCACCTGGGGCGCCCAGTCGGTGGCGCCGTAGCCGACGGGAGGGTGGACGAGGTGACAGGGGCCTGAGGAGCGGCATGGCAGCGGCGAGGACAGTCGGCGTGGTGGTCGGACTGTGCTCGCTGCTCCTGCTGCTCGCGGTCTCCCGTCCCGAGAGCCGCGAGCCCCGTCTCGGGGTGTCACTCGACCTCGGTGTGGTCGATCGCGGCGAACTGGAGATCTCCCGGGTCGACCCCTTGCCCGTGATCTCCGCCGATCTCGTCGCCGGCCGGGTCGCCGCCGGCCGTCTCGAGGTCAGGAACATCACCGATCTTCCTCTGCGCGTCGGTCTCGTGCTGCCGCTCTCCGAGAGCGAGGCCCGCACGCTGGCCGCCGCGCAGATCAGGGTCAGGGTCGCCCGCGGGCGGACGGTCCTGGCCGACACCACGATCCCGGGGCTGATCCGTGGCACCGCCCTGACCCGGCTCGGACCGGGACGCGAGGCGGACCTGAGCTTCCGGGCTTGGATCGGCGGCCAGGATCCCGGCCTCTACGCCGGCCAGGACGTGACCGGCCGGCTCGACTTCCAACTCGAGCCCGGCGGTGGCTGGCCATGAGGCGCCTGGTCGTCACGGCGCTGCTCTGGGCCCTGATCTCCTTCCTGGGAGGTCTGCTGCTGATCCTGGCTCTGCCGCGCGCGATGGGCGGCCAGAGCATGGCCGTACTCTCGGGCTCCATGGCCCCGGCGGTCGAGACCGGAGACGAGGTGATCGTCATGCCGGAGCCGGTCGAGCAGCTCGAACCCGGGCAGATCGCGGTGTTCGACGATCCGGACTCGGGCCGGCTGCTGAACCACCGGGTCCAATCGATCGTGGAAGGCGCGGACGGCGTTCACGTGGTCACCCTCGGCGATGCCAACACCGCGCCCGAACGCTGGAGCGTCCCGGCCGGCCAGGAGGTGGGGAAGGTGGTCGCGCGGGTGCCGAAGATCGGTTTCGTCCTGGGCCGCCTCAACACCAGGATCGCCCTGCTATTCGCCGTGGTCCTGCCGGCGTTGGTCCTCGCGGCCTGGTTGCTCACGTCGATCTGGAAGGCCCCCGAGGGCCCGGTGGGGACGGAGCCGGGCCCATGATCGGGCGCGACACCCTGGTCCGGATCGGGACGACGTTGCTGGTTATCGCCGCAGTGGCTCTCGCGCTCGCCATCGCCTGGTCAGGGTCCGATCCTGGCGCCGGCGGCGATCCCGTCAGCGTGGAGAGGGCGAGCGGAGCGGTCTCGATGTCGAACTCACGGTCCGGGCAGTCGGTGCTCTCGGCCGAGGGGCTCGTTCCCGGCCAGACGGTGTCGGGGTCGGTGGTGATCGGGAACACCGGCGACATCCCGATGAAGCTGCTCCTGAACGGCGACGTGACGGCCCCCGGGGCTCTCGCCGACGCGCTGCGCCTGCGCGTGACCCGCAACGGATCGGGCTCGCTCTACGAGGGCTCCTTCACAGGATTGGACTCGGCGATGGGCGTGCTCCAGCCGGACGAACGCCGCCGCTACGTCTTCGACGTCACGCTCCCGAGCGGGGCGGGGGACGAGCTACAGGGCTCGGCGACCTCGATCGACCTCGCCTGGCACGGCAAGGGCTCGGCGCCGCCGCCGGCCTGCCGGATCCGCGCGCTCCGGTCGCGATTCTTCGTCTTCAAGCGCCGTCACCGGATCCGCATGGTGGTTCGCTACCGGGCGAACGCGGCTGCGCGCGTGAGCCTCGTGTTCTTCGAGCGTCTCCCGCATGATCGGAAGGGGAGCCAGGTCGGGAGCTTCTCGACCCGGGTCGAACCGGCCGCCGACGAGTGGCGGATCAACCGCCTTGCCCGGCGCCGTTCCGAGGCGGCGCTGGAGCGGCTGCGAGGCTCCCGCCGGGGATTCATCGTCCAGGTCCGGGTCGAGGACGCACCCTCGTACTGTGCCCGCCGCATGAACCTGATCCTGACCCAGCTACGCCGGGTGGACCGTCAGTTCGTCTGGTTCCAAAGAGGAAGCTTCAGGCGAATCAGATAGCGGAGCCCCTCCCAACCATCACCTACTTCGCGTGGGAGGGGCGGGTTTAGCTGGGAGGGCGAGCGCAGACTCGCCCGACTGCGGTTAAACGTCGCCGGAGAAGGTGTCGCACTGGGCCGGGTCTCCCGACTCGAATCCGGCTTGGAACCAGTGATGGCGCTGGGCCGAGGTGCCGTGGGTGAAGGA
Source organism: Solirubrobacterales bacterium (assembly GCA_017304845.1). Classification (GTDB taxonomy): domain Bacteria; phylum Actinomycetota; class Thermoleophilia; order Solirubrobacterales; family 70-9; genus 67-14. Next base: position 27,523 of record JAFKLL010000021.1, on the reverse strand, counting down.
GTCCGGGTTGACGTTGCCGCCGCCCTGGGATTGCAGCCGGTCGTCCCCGACTGCCTCGGAGGCGCCGATCGCCTCGTCGAGGTCGCCGGGCTCGAGTTGATCGAAGACGGTCGAAGCCCAGACCCCGGCCAGGCAGTCCGCCTGGAGCTCGTTGCGGACCGAGATCTCGTTGCGCGACTCGCTCTGCTCGCGCTTCGCCCGGGCGACCTGATCGGAGATCCCACCCAGGTTCTGGACGTGATGGCCCATCTCATGCGCGATCACATAGGCCCAGGCGAAATCGCCTCCGGCGTCGAGCTGTCGCTCCATCTGGCGGTAGAAGCTCAGATCCAGGTAGACCCGGTGGTCGGCCGGGCAGTAGAACGGCCCCACCGCCGAGCTGGCGTTGCCGCAGCCGCCGGTGCTGACCGCGTCCGAGTAGAGCACGAGCTGGGCGTCGCGCCAGGGCCGGTCGTCCTTCCGGAACGCCCGGCTCCAGACGTCCTGGGCGTCGTTGAAGACATAGGAGGAGAACTCCTTGAGATCCCGGTCGGGGTCCTGGCCGGCCGGGATGGGCGCCGGGTTCTCGGCCCCGGGCACCGAGCCCATGCCGGGGAACATCGAGCCCATGTCGAATCCGGTGCCGGATCCGGAACCGCCGCCGAGGAACTGGGTGCCGATCACGATCAGGACGATCACGACCGCGACCACGCCGCCGACCTTGCCCTTGCCACCGGGCATCGGGAGGCGGCCGCCACCGCCGCCACCGCCGAGACCGCCGATGCCACCCATGCCGCCGCCCGAGCCGCGACGTCGCTTCGATCCCCGGATGTCGATCACGTTGCGGTCGTTGCCCTGCCCCCGTTTCCACTTCATGGGCTGCAGCGTAGAGGCGCCGAGCGGGTCCGTGTGCCCGTGCGTCCTGACGGCTTCCGTAGGATTGGGCGCATGCTGCGAAAGATCGCTATCTGCGCCCTGATGGCCACGACGCTGGTAGCCGCCGGCTGCGGCGGCTCCGACGACTCGACCTCGGATGCGGACAGCCAGGCGATCAACGCCCTGGTCGACGAGCTGAACCGGGTGACGGCGGAGAAGGACGCCGCCGGTTTCTGCGACGTGATCCTGCCCAGCCAGGTCGAGAGCACCTTCCACGGCAAGGGGCGCTGCGTCAAGGAGACGAAGGCGATCCTCGTCCAGGCCGGCGATCAGCCTGCTGTGAAGGTCGAGAACATCAAGGTCGACGGCGACCAGGCGGAAGTCGAGTTCGCCGACAAGTCGGGCCAGGCGATCTTCATCAAGGAAGGCGGCAAGTGGTACCTGCCGCTCAGCACCGATGACACGTCGGCCTCGAGCTCGGATTCGAGCGGAAGCGAAGGCTGAGATGGCGGTGGAAGTGAAGTTCGACCAGGACGGTCTCGTTCCCTGCGTGGCTCAGGACGCCGAGTCGGGCGAGGTCCTGACCCTGGCCTACATGAACGCGGAGTCGCTGGAGCTGACCCGCCGGACGGGGGAGATCCACTACTTCAGCCGTTCCCGCCAGAAGCTCTGGAAGAAGGGCGAGGAGTCCGGGAACGTGCAGAAGGTCCGGGCCCTGCGGATCGACTGCGACGGGGACGCGATCGTCGCCCTGGTCGAGCCGGCCGGGCCGGCCTGCCACACGGGCGAGCGGACCTGCTTCTTCCGGGACCTGGAGACCGGCAAGGGTCCCGATCCCGTCTCCGGGGAGGCCTTGGCCGTGTTGTCCCGGACGATCGAGTCGCGCCTGGCCGAGCGGCCCGAGGGCAGCTACGTGGTCAAGCTGCTCGACGATCCCGGTTTCGCCGGCGAGAAGGTGATGGAGGAGGCCGAGGAGGTCAGCCGCGCGGTCCGCGAGGAAAGCGACGACCGGGTGGCGGAGGAGGCCGCCGACGTGCTCTTCCACCTGGCCGCCCTGATCCGCTCGCGCGGGATCACGCTGGCCGACGTGGGGGAGGTCCTCAATGGGCGTCGCGCCTGACCTCGCCTCCCGGCTGACGCCGACGCTCGAGGACGCCCGGGCACTGGTCCCGGAGTCCAACGTCGTCCCGGTGGCGCTCCGCTACACGGATGATTGCGAGACCCCGGTCTCGGCCCTGCTAAAGCTGCGCCAGGACGGCCCCTGCTTCCTGCTGGAATCGGCGGAGCGAGGCCAGGTCGGCCGCTACTCCTTCGTCGGGGTCAGCCCGCACCGGGTGATCCGCTGGTCGGAGGGCACGCTCTCCGAGTTCCCCGGCGAGTCGATGGACGGGGAGGGAGAGGTCCTGGAACGCACCGAGACCCCCGACCCCTATGACGCGGTCAAGCGGTACCTGGACCGCTACCGGGTCGCCGAGACGCCGGGCCTGCCGCCCTTCGCCGGCGGTGCCGTCGGTCTCTTCGGGTACGACCTGGTGCGGGCGATCGAGCCGCTCGGCGAGCCGAACCCGGATCCGTTGGGCCTGCCCGACCTGGCCCTGATGATCACCGACGTTCTGCTCGCCTTCGATCACCTCCACAACGAACTCACGATCATCAGCTGCGCCTGGGCCGACGAGCACGAGAACCTCGACCAGGCATGGGAGGCCGCCGCCGCCCGGATCGAGTCGGTCCGCAGCCGCCTGCGCGGCCCGATGCCGGAGGCCGCCGAGGCCGGCCCGGTCGAGGCCCCGGCCTTCGAGTCGAACGTGACCCGCGAGGAGTTCGAGGGCATGGTCGAGCGGATCGTCGAGTACATCCACGCCGGCGACGCCTTCCAGGTCGTGCCCTCGCAGCGCTTCACCGCGGAGCAGCGCGCCGAGGCCCTCTCGATCTACCGTGGTCTGCGCTCGATCAATCCCTCGCCGTACATGTACTTCTTCGAGTTCGGCGACTTCCAGATCGCCGGCGCCTCCCCGGAGCCGCTGCTCAAGGTCAACGGCGACCGAGTCGAGATCCGGCCGATCGCCGGCACCTCGCCGCGAGGCGCGACCGAGGAGGAGGACCGGCGGCTGGCCGAGGAGATGATCTCCAACCCGAAGGAGCGGGCGGAGCACGTGATGCTGGTCGACCTGGCCCGCAACGACATCGGCCGCGAGGCGGAGTACGGCACGGTCGAGGTGGAGGAGCTGATGGTGGTGGAGACCTACTCGCATGTGATGCACATCGTCAGCCGCGTCTCCGGGCGCCTGCCCGAGGGCCGGGGCGCGCTGGACGTGCTGCGTTCGGCCCTGCCGGCCGGCACGCTCTCCGGGGCGCCCAAGGTGCGGGCGATGCAGATCATCGACGAGATGGAGAAGGTCAAGCGCTGCTCCTACGGCGGCGCGGTCGGCTACCTCTCCTGGAACGGGGACCTCGACACCGCGATCCACATCAGGACGGCCCTGATCAAGGACGGCAAGGTCCACATCCAGGCCGGTGGCGGCACCGTCGCCGACGCGAAGCCGGCCTACGAGTACGAGGAGTCCGTGAACAAGGCGAAGGCGATGTTCCGCGCCGTAGAGGTCGCCTGCGAGAACCCGGATTGGGCCTGATGAGAGTTCTGGTAGTCGACAACTACGACTCATTCACCTACAACCTGGTCCAGTACCTGGGCGAGCTCGGGGCCGAGGTCGAGGTGGTGCGGAACGACGTGCGCCCGGTCGAGGAGCTGCTGGCCGAGGGCCACGATCGGCTGGTCGTCTCGCCCGGCCCGTGCACGCCGGACGACGCCGGCATCTCGCTCGAGGTCATCCCCGCCTTCGCCGAGGCCGGCATCCCGGTCCTGGGCGTCTGCCTCGGCCATCAGGCGATGGTCCAGACCTTCGGCGGCACCGTGGTCCAGGGCGAGCCGATCCACGGCAAGAGCGCCGAGATCGAGCATGACGGCCGCACCATCTACGACGGCCTGCCGAACCCGCTCACGGTCGGGCGCTACCACTCCCTGATCGCCGGGGAGGTGCCCGACTCGCTCGAGATCACCTCCCGCTACGGCGACATCGTCATGGGGGTCCGGCATCGCGAGCTGCCGGCCGAGGGCGTCCAGTTCCATCCCGAGTCGGTGCTGACCCCGTACGGCAAGCGGATGATCGCGACCTTCATCGGGGTCGAACTGTCAATCGAGGAGGCTGCCGCCGGGATCCCGGCCGGAGCGGAAGGGAACGCCAATGCCGAATGACATCCTGACCCGGGCGATCGACGCCGCCGCCTCGGGCAACCACCTGACGGCGGATCACGCCTCCGCGGTGCTGGCCGAGATCATGGAGGGGCGTTCCGGCGAGGTCCAGACCGGGGCCTTCCTGATCGCCCTGCGGACCAAGGGCGAGACCGTGCCGGAGCTGATCGGCCTGGCCCGCACCATGCGCTCGCTGGCCGAGCCGGTCGAGGTGCCGGGCGACCTGGTCGACACCGCCGGCACCGGCGGCGGACCTTCCACCTTCAACGTCTCGACCACCGCGGCCCTCGTCGCCGCGGCGGCCGGCTGCGCCGTGGCCAAGCACGGCAACCGTTCCAACACCAGCCTCAGCGGCTCCGCCGACCTCCTCGAAGCGCTCGGGGTGAACATCGAGCTGGGCCCGGAGCAGGTGGCCGCCTCGATCGGCGAGACCGGCTTCGGGTTCATGTTCGCGCCGCGCCACCACAAGGCGATGGCCCACGTGATCCCGGTGCGCAAGGAGCTCGCGGTCCGGACCATCTTCAACTTCCTCGGCCCGTTGACCAATCCGGCCGGCGCCAAGCGCCAGCTCGTCGGCGTCTCCGATCGTCGCTACCAGGAGTCGATCGCGGAGGCGCTGGTCGGCCTCGGCACCGAGCGGGCGCTGGTCGTGGCCGGCGACGACGGGGTGGACGAGATCTCGATCACCGGCCCGACCCGGATCATCGAAGTGGTTGACGGCGGCACCCAGGAGGAGTTCGTCTCGCCCGGCGATTTTGGCCTCCAGCGAGCCGAGCTCGGCGACGTGGTCGGTGGCACGCCGGAGGAGAACGCGGCCGCGACCCGGGCTGTTCTGGAGGGCGAGAAGTCGGCCCGGCGAGACCTCGTCGTGCTGAACGCCGCGGCCGCGATCTACGTCGGCGGCAAGGCCGACGATCTCGCCGCCGGGATGGCGGTGGCCCAGGAGACGATCGATTCCGGGGCGGCGGCGGCCATGCTCGCTCGCCTGGTGAGTTTCACCGGCCAGGCCTAGTAAGGTCTGGGCACACTGTGGGAATACTCGAGCAACTGATTTCGGCCGCGAGCCAGGGCGTCAAGGCCCGCCGCCAGCAGGTGCCACTGGCCGATCTGGAGGCCAGGCTGGGCCAGCGTGACCATGACCGTCCCTTCGGCGAGGCATTGACCCGTCCGGGGATGTCCCTGATCTGCGAGTACAAGCGCAAGTCGCCCAGCGCCGGTGCGATCGCGCCGGGGGTGGAGCTGCCGGACCAGGTCCGCGCCTACGAGGCCGGCGGCGCCGCCGCGCTCTCGGTCCTCACCGACGAGACCCATTTCGACGGCGACCTGGCCGATCTCGCCACCGCCCGCGCGAGTTGCGGCCTGCCGATCCTGCGCAAGGACTTCGTGGTCGACGAGTACCAGCTCTACGAGGCCGCGGTGAACGGCGCCGATGCCGTGCTGCTGATCGTCGCGGTGCTCGGCGACGACCGTCTGCGCGACTTCCAACTCCGGGCCGCCGAGCTCGACCTCGACTGTCTGGTCGAGGTCCACGACGAGCCGGAACTGGACCGGGCCCTCGAGTCCGGGGCCGAGGTGATCGGGATCAACAACCGCAACCTCGACACCGGCGTGGTCGACATCCAGACCACCTACGACCTGATCACCGACGTGCCGGCCGGCAAGACCGTGGTCTCCGAGAGCGGCATCTCGAACCGCGAGGAGCTGGTCGAGCTGGAACGGGTCGGGGTCGACGCCGCCCTGATCGGCGAAAGCCTGATGCGCTCCGAGGACCCGGCCGAGATGGTCAAGCTCCTCGCCGGCATGGGCGACGCCACCTCAGAGCACTTCCTGCCGTAGCGGGCGCCCGCAGGAACCACCAGCCGCCCGCTGGCTTCGTCGTCGGCCGGAAACGGCAGCTCACGTACCCGCGTACTATCGCGGCCATTTCCGGCCTGTCTCCTTGCCAGTCGAACGGCTGGAGGCCCCTGCGAACCGCCCGCTCGAGCCGGCCCCCGATTTCGCGAGATGCAGATTGGGTGCGCTATATGGCGCGGATCTGCATCTCGCGACCTAACCGTTGAAGGGTCGAGGCGTTGGAGTAGCCGTGGTCGCTCGCCCCGCCGGTTTAGAAAACCTTTCTTTTCGGCTTAGGCTGAGCGAAAGCCGGTCGGGTTGGATTCTCGGCATGAACGAGACTTCCGCATCCCCCAAGCGCTCTGTGCGCTCCGTGTTTCTGGCCGCCTTGATGGGCGGCCTCGTCGTCGCGCTGGCCGGCTACGTGGCGATCGCCGCGGGCTGGATCGGCAAGGAGCAGACCACGGTCCAGTCGATCACGGCCACCTCGACCACACCGGCGTCGAACAAGAGCGACACCAATCTGGTCAACCAGATCTACAACCGGGACAGCGCGGGAGTCGGGTTCATCACGGCCTCCGGGATCACCACGAGCTCCTCGAACCCCTTCGACCCCTACGGCCAGCAGGGCACCGGGACCGCGACCGGCTCCGGCTTCCTGATCGATACCGACGGTCACATGGTCACCAACAACCACGTGATCGAGGGTGCGAAGAAGATCACCGTCACCCTCGGTGACTCGGACGAGGTCTTCGACGCGGAAGTGGTCGGCACCGACCCCTCGACCGACCTGGCGCTGCTCAAGGTCGACGCTCCCGAGGACATGATGAAGCCGCTGAGCCTCGGCGATTCCTCCGACGTGAAGGTCGGGGACCCGGTGGTCGCGATCGGCAACCCCTTCGGCCTCGACCGCACGGTCACCACCGGCATCGTCTCGGCCCTCCAGCGGGAGATCTCGAGCCTCAACCAGTACGCGATCTCGAACGTGATCCAGACCGACGCCGCGATCAACCCGGGCAACTCCGGCGGTCCGCTGATCGACTCGAACGGCAACGTGATCGGGGTCAACTCCCAGATCGCGACCGGCAGCGGCAGCAGCAGCGGCGGCAACGTCGGCATCGGCTTCGCGATCCCCTCGAACACGGTCAAGGACGTGGTCGACCAGCTCAAGAACGGCGGCACCGTCGAGCACGCCTACCTCGGCATCAGCGCCGCGACCATCAACTCCCAGGTCGACGACGCGCTGAACCTCGGCACCGATCAGGGCGTCCTGGTCCAGGAGGCACCCAAGGACGGGCCGGCCGCCAAGGCCGGGATCAAGGCCGGCACCACCGCGGTGACCATCGCCGGTCAGAAGGTGCTCACCGGCGGTGACGTGATCACCAAGGCCAACGGCGAGACGCTGAGCTCGATGGAGGACCTGATCGCCGCCGTCAACGACTCCAAGGTCGGCGACAAGATGGACCTCGAGGTGCTCCGCGACGGCAAGACCGAGACGGTCACCGTCACGCTCGGCAAGCGACCTGACGACACTTCCACCCAGAGCGACTCGAGCGGCGGCTCCGAACAGACGCCGCTGCCCGAGTTCGGCCAGTAACGCAGTTCTCTCTCCAGGTACACGGCCCGTCCGGGAGCCTTCCAGGCCACCGGGCGGGCCGTTGTCATACCCTTGATCAATGAAGGTCAAGGTCTGTGGAATCACCAATCCCGAAGATGCCGAGGCAGCCGTGGAGTTCGGCGCCTGGGCGATCGGGCTGATCCACCACAAGGAGAGCCCCCGTTTCGTCAAGGCCTCCATGGCGGCCGGGATCGGCGAGGCCTTCCGCCGCCGATGCGAGGTGGTCGGGGTCTTCGTCAACCCGACCCTCGAGTACGTGATCTCCTCGGCCGAGAACGCCCGGATGACGATGATCCAGCTCAGCGGCAACGAGGGCGCCAACTTCTGCACCGAGGTGGCCCGGCGGACCGGGCTCAAGGTGATCAAGGCCTTCCACGTCGGCAACTCCGCCGACGTCCGCAAGAGCGCGGCCTACCGCTTCACGGATTTCCATCTCTACGACACGGCCCGCAAGGGGACCTGGGGCGGCACCGGCGAGAGCTTCGACTGGGAGCTGCTGGCCAACCATCACTCCGAGATCCCGTTCATCCTGGCCGGCGGCCTCGACCCCGACAACGTCACCGAGGCGATCCGGATCGTCCGCCCCGACGCGGTCGACGTGGCCTCCGGGGTGGAGAAGACGCCGGGGATCAAGGATCACGGCAAGCTGCGCAGCTTCTTCCAGGCGGCCCGTTACACGCCGGTGGCCGGCGCATGAGCGAGAACATCGCGGAGTCCACGGCCGGCGAGCTTCCGGGCCGCTTCGGTCCCTACGGTGGACGCTACGTTCCCGAGACCCTGATCCCGGCCCTGGACGAGCTCACCGCCGCCTGGGCCGAGGCTCGGCAGGACCCCGCCTTCAACGATCGTCTCTCGAGCCTGATGCGGGACTACGTCGGGCGTCCGACGCCGCTCTACCTGGCGACCAGGCTCAGCGAGGAGGCGGGCCGCAAGGTCTACCTGAAGCGCGAGGATCTGAACCACACCGGCGCCCACAAGATCAACAACGCGATCGGCCAGGCGCTGCTCGCGAAGCGGATGGGCAAGCCCCGCATCATCGCCGAGACCGGGGCCGGCCAGCACGGGGTCGCGAGCGCCACCGCCTGCGCGCTGCTCGACCTGGAATGCGTCGTCTACATGGGCAGCGAGGACATCCGCCGCCAGCGTCCGAACGTCGAGCGGATGAAGCTGCTCGGGGCCGAGGTGGTGCCGGTCGAGGCCGGCGCCAAGACCCTCAAGGAAGCGGTCAGCGCCGCGATCCGCGACTGGGTCACCAACGTCGCCGACACCCACTACATCATCGGCTCCGCGGTCGGGCCGGCGCCGTTCCCGGATCTGGTCCGCGACCTCCAGCGGGTGATCGGTGACGAGGCCAGGGCCCAAGCTCTCGAGGCCGAGGGCTTCCTGCCGAGCCGCGTCGTCGCCTGCGTCGGCGGCGGCTCCAACTCGATCGGGACCTTCGCGGCCTTCGTGCCGGACGACGGGGTCGAGCTGATCGGGGTCGAAGCTGCCGGGCACGGCCTGGACACCGAGAAGCACGGGGCCTCGCTCACCGCCGGCACCACCTCGGTGCTCCACGGCTCGCTCTCCGCGGTGCTGACCGACGAGGAGGGACAGATCCTCGAGGCCCACTCGGTCTCCGCCGGTCTCGACTATCCCGGCACCGGGCCGGAGCACGCCCACCTGCGGGACATCGGCCGGGCCAGCTACGTCGCGGTCACCGACCGCGAGGCGCTGGCCGCCTTCCGCCGGCTCAGCCGCCTGGAGGGGATCATCCCCGCCCTGGAGTCCTCGCATGCGATCGCCTGGATCCTCGGCGAGGGCCGGATCGGCGCCGCCGACGACAGCTATGACCTGATCTGCCTCTCGGGCCGGGGCGACAAGGACCTGGCCGAGGTGCTCGGCATGGAGGGAGTCGAATGAGCGCCGGATCCGATCGGATCAAGGCCGCCTTCGAGACCGCCCGCGAAGAGGGTCGGGCCGCCCTGATGCCGTACATGATGGGTGGCTTCCCCGACGTCGAGACCTCCAAGGCGATCGCCCGCTCCTACGCCGACAACGGCGCCGACCTGATCGAGTTGGGCGTTCCCTTCTCGGACCCGCTGGCCGACGGCCCGGTGATCCACGCGGCCGCCACCCAGGCCCTGGACGCCGGGACCAAGCTGGACGACGTGCTCGCGATCTGCCGTGAGGTCTCCGACCGGATCCCGGTCGTGCTGATGGTCTACACGAACACGATCCTGGGCGGGCAGGGCACCGCCGCCTTCGCGGCCCGGGCCGTGGCGGCCGGCGCGGCCGGCGTGATCGTGCCCGACCTGCCGCTCGGCGAGGACGAGTCGGTCCGGTCCGAGCTGACCGAGGCCGGCCTGGCCGTGGTCCCGTTGGTCGCGCCGACCACCCTGGGCGAACGCCGGGCCGAGATCTGCCGGATCGCCGGCGGCTTCGTCTACGTGGTCTCCAGCGTCGGCACCACCGGGGAACGGAGCGAGGTGCCGACCCATCTCCAGGAGCTGGTCGAGGACGTCGAGTCCAAGTCCGAGGTCCCGGTCGCGGTCGGATTCGGGATCGGATCGCCCGACCATGCGGCCACGGTGGGGCGGATCGCCGATGGCGTGATCATCGGCTCGAAGCTGGTCAGGATCGCCGCCGATGCCGCTCCCGGAGAGGCTCCGCAGGCGGTCGGCGAGTTCATGGCCGAGACCGCCGCGGCCCTGGCTTCGGCCCGCCCCTCGGTCCGCTAGGATTCGCGCAAATGCTGATCCCGGTCACACTTTTCGTCGCTGCCGCCCTTGCCGTCTTTTCCTACTCGCAGGGCCAGGGTGGCCCGGTTGCCGGCCTCGTCTTCTTCGGCGTGCTCTTCGTCGGCGTGTTGATTCACGTCTGCGACCCGCTGATCCAGAAGGGCAAGGCGCTCAGGGCCGGTTCCAAGGACTGACCCCATGAAGATCGGGGCGTTGACCGGCGGGGGCGATTGTCCCGGCCTCAATGCCGTGATCCGCGCGGTCGTCGTCCGGGGAGCATCCCTGGGTCACGAGATAGTCGGTTACAGAGATGGTTGGCGAGGTCCGCTCGAGGACGATCGCTTCGACCTGACGCCCGACCGGGTCGAGGGCATCCTCGCCACCGGGGGCACCATCCTCGGGTCCTCGCGGACCAATCCGCTGGCCGAGGACGGCGGCATCGACCGGATCGGCGAGAACATGGCGGCCGCCGGGATCGACGGGTTGATCGCGATCGGCGGCGAGGACACGCTCGGGGTCGCCCGTGCGCTCACCGACGTCGGCATCAAGGTCATCGGCGTGCCGAAGACGATCGACAACGACCTCGGCGCGACCGACTACACCTTCGGCTTCGACACCGCGGTGAACATCGCGATGGAGGCGACCGATCGGCTGCGCACAACGGGGGAGAGCCACCACCGGGCGATGATCGTCGAGGTGATGGGCCGGCATGCGGGCTGGATCGCCTTCCACACGGGCATGGCGGCGGGCGCCGACGTGATCCTGATCCCGGAACGGGAGTTCGACGTGGACGAGGTCTGCCGTCACGTCGAGAACCGCTTCGCGGCCGGCCACGCGCCGATCGTGGTCGCGGCCGAAGGGGCGATGCCGATCGGCGGCTTCCCCGAGACCGCCGATGACTCGACCGATGCCTTCGGGCACGTCCGGCTCGGCGGGGTCGCAGCATGGCTGGAGCGCGAGGTGAAGGAACGGACCGGGCGCGACGCCCGCGCGACCGTGCTCGGCCACATCCAGCGGGGCGGTTCGCCGACCGCCTTCGACCGGGTGCTGGCGACCAGATGCGGGTTGCATGCGGTCGCCGCGGCCAGCGAGGGGAACTGGGGGACGATGGCCGCTCTGAAGGGAACCGGGATCGAGATGGTCACCCTGGCCGAAGCCGTCGACGAGTTGAAGACGGTTCCCTCTTCGCTTTACGCCGAAGCCGAAGTATTCTTCGGCTAGATGGGAGAGGGCAAGAAGCTCATTCTGGGACTGGTGGCGCTCTGCGTGGCGCTCACGGCTGCCGCCGGAACCGCGGCCGCCTCGCCCCAGCCGATCGACAATCCTTGGCTCAGCCCGCAGTACGGCGTGCTCAACATGGCCCACCAGGGCGGCGAGATGGAGGCTCCCTCCAGCACCATGTACGCCTTCCGGACCGCCCTGCAGGACCGCGGCGCGGACAGCCTGGAGATGGACGTGAACGCGACCTCGGACGGGCATCTGATGGTCATGCACGACTACTACACGACCAAGATCACGCCGCTCGACGCCCAGGTGAGGAACCTGACCATGGCTCAGGTCCAGGCGCTCGACGCCGCCTACTGGTTCAGTCCCGGAGAGGGCCAGTTCGATCACACCCTGCCGGCCGCCGAGTATCCGCTCCGCGGCGTCCGCACCGGCGAGCGGCCCCCGCCCGACGGGTTCAGCGCCGATGACTTCCGCGTCCCGACCATCGACGAGGTGCTCGCCGCCTTCCCGGACGTGCCGCTCAACATCGAGATCAAGTCGGTCCCGGGGGAGCCGGCCGAGTCGCTGCGGGTCGCCTCGCTCCTGGCCGAGGTCATGAACCGGCCCGAGAACCAGGGCCGCCGGGTGATCATCGCCTCGCTGGACCAGGACGCGATCGACAAGTTCCACGAGCTGGCGCCCCAGGTCGACGTCTCGGCGAGCCTGACCGCGATGATCGCCTTCCTCGGCGCGGGCACCCCGATCTCGCCGACCCCGGTCGCGATGCAGGTGCCGATGCTGATCGGCGAGATGGACGTCCCGAAGATGCTTCAGGACCTGGACGTGGCCTCACAGGGCTACGCGGTCCACGCCTGGACCGACTCGTTCTCGAGCGAGAACGACGACGCCTACGCCCACCTGGTCGAGTCCGGCGTCCAGGGGATCATGTCCTCTGCTCCTTCGAGGCTGGCCGACTACTTCTGCCGCGCGGACGTGCGCCGGCCCGACAACTCGCCTCGCTGCGAGCGCCAGGTCCTCCACTACGAGCTCGGCTACCCGTCGACCTCGCTGCGGACCTTCCTCCGCCGGGGGCTGCCGGTGACCGTCGACTGCGACCGCGGCTGCTACCTCTCGCTCGCGGTGCGGATGCGCCCCGGTCAGGCGCGACGTCTCGGCATCAAGGGACGGCCCAGGCCGATCGACCGTGGGCTGGTCCTGATCGGGACCCAGCGCCGGGTGACCGGGCCGGTCAAGGCCGGCCGCAGCACTTTCCGCACCGGCATCTTCCGTCAGCCGTATCGTCGCCTGGCCCGGTTCCGGCGGGCGGCGGTCGAGATCAGCGTCAACGTCTTCGACGGCAGCGGTTGGAAGACCGCGGTCGAACGGCGTTGGCTCAAGCTCGCGTCGCCCCGGCCGCTGCGGCGGCGTTGAAGCTCAGGCGAGCAGGTTCGCCAGGGCGCCGTCGAGGTCCGGCTGCTTGAACTCGTAGCCGCCCTCGGTCGCCTTGCGAGGGAAGACCCGTTGGCCCTCCCGTGCCGCGTGACCGACCCCGCTGCCCTTGACGATGTCGAGCGCGAACCCGGGCAGCGGCAGGACCGCCGGCCGACCCAGCTCCTTGCCGAGGGCCTTGGAGAAGGCCTTGTTGGTGACCGGGTTCGGCGCGGTCGCGTTGACCGGGCCGCTGACCGCGTCGTTGCCGAGCGCCCAGAGCAGGATCCCGACCTCGTCGTGGCGGTGGATCCAGGACATGTACTGGCGGCCGCCCGCGATCGGCCCGCCGACTCCCATCTTGAACGGAAGCAGCAGCTCCTTGAGCAGGCCGCCACGGGGGTCGAGCACGTGGCCGGAGCGGATCCTCACCACCCGCAGGCCATGATCCTCGGCCGACTGGGCCGCCTCCTCCCAACGGACCACGATGCCGGAGAGGAAGTCGTCGCCGGGGCTGGCGTCCTCGTAGAGCAGCTCGTCGCCGCGGTCTCCGTAGTAGCCGATCGCCGACCCCGAGACCAGCGCCTTGGGGCGGTCCGAGAGCGAGGCGATGGTGGCGACGAGATTCTTGGTCGCCTTGATGCGGCTGCGGGCGATCCGGTCCTTGATCTCCTCGTTCCAGCGCTGGTTGATCGGCTCGCCCGCGAGGTTGACGACCGCGTCGACGCCCTCGAAGGCGGCCTCCGGCGGACGTTCGCGGACCGCCTCCCAGCCGTGCCACTCCACCCTGGGGAGGGTGCGGGAGGCGCGCTCCGGGTCGCGGCTGAGCCCGACCACGGAGTCGCCCTGGTCGAGCAGCGTGTTACAGAGGGTGGATCCGATCAATCCGGTGCCACCCGTGACGAGAATGCGGCGCGACGGCCGTTGTGAAGCAGACATCCAGGCTTAGTCTAGAGTTCTCGTTGGCCGGGGAAACAAACCGTTCGTATCGCTGTTTACACAGGGGCGACACGGGTTCCCGAGTTATCGAGCCCGTTCCTCGACCAATGCCCTCAATGCGCGCGCACAGCCTTCCCAGACGAGTCGTCGCCCTCGTGGCGTTCCTTTCCGTGTCCTTCGCCCTGTTCGCCGTCGCCGGCCCGAACGCCGACGCCCGGCCCAAGAAGTGCTTCGGCAAGCGGATCAACAAGGTGGTCAACGCCAACAACCGCACCGTCAAGCTCAAGTACAAAGACGTGGTCTGGGTCTCGGGGCAGAACGTCACCGTGGTCGGCAAGCCGTACAGCCGGATCTGCGCCGGTTCCGGGCGGCAGGTGATCAGGGCCGGCAAGGGGCTCTCGAAGACCGACGCCGGGCCCGGCGACGACAAGATCGTGCTTCACCCCAAGAGCAACCTGAACAAGGCCTACGGTGGCCTCGGCGACGACGTGATCATCGGCTCGAACGGACATGACTTCCTCTACGGAGGGCCCAAGAGGAACCCGGGCGGCGCCGACGATCGGGACGAGATCGACGGCGGGGGCGGCAACGACCGGATCTTCGACTACTCCGGGATCGGCAACGTGCTGAAGGGGGACACCGGGTCGGACCGGATCTACAGCCTCGGCAACGCCGTGTCGACCCTGCTCGGCGGCAAGGGCACCGACTTCATCTACTCGAACGGCGGCCGGGCCGAGGGCGGCCGGGTCGAACGGCTCTTCGGCGAGCGGGGCAACGACCGGCTCTACGCCGACCGGGCCCCGAACAACGGGCCCGCCTACATCGACGGCGGCGCCGGCGACGACTGGATCCGGGGCTCCGACCAGGCCGACACGATCCTCTACCAGTCCGGCATCAAGAAGGTGAACGCCGGCGGCGGCGACGACCTGATCATCGCCACCTCCCGGGCCGCGGCCCGGGTCGACGGCGGGGGCGGAGAGGATCGGATCTCCTACGCCGCCCACACTCCGCCCGGCTATCGCGGCAGCAGCGGCGTCTACGTCGACCTGGCCCAGGGCTACGCGGTCGGCGACCATGCCCGCGACCAGCTCTCCAACATCGAGGACGTGACCGGATCCGCCTTCGACGACGAGATCCTCGGCAAGCCCGGCCAGCGGAACTCGATCGACGGCAGCCTCGGCGACGACACGCTCACAGGCCAGTTCCGGGACGAGGACGACCTCGACGGCGGCCTCGGCCAGAACGTCTGCCAGGGCGTGCGGAAAGAGCAGAACTGCAACGAGAGCTCACCGGGCGGGGGCGACAATCGCCGCCCGGTGGTCCACATCGATCCGGCCGGCATCCTTTTCGTGATCGGCAGCAACGGATCCGACGCGATGGAGATCGGCTACGCGTCGGAAGGCAGCCGCTACGTCATCACCCTCGATCAGCCCGGGCTGCCGTCGGGAGACTGCTTCACGCCGAACCAGCAGGCCGACCGCACCGTCTACTGCCCGGTCGACGTGAACCGCATGAACGGGATCCTGGCCTACGGCAACCGTGGCGACGACCGCATCACCGTCAACTACTCGATCCCCTCGAACATCACGACCACGATCAACGCCGGGACCGGCAAGAACGTGGTGCTCGGAGGCCGCAGCCGAGACCAGATCTCCAGCGAGCCCGGCAGCGCCGGCAGCATCCTCGACGGGCGGGCCGGCTCCGACGACATCCGTCACTTCGACGCCGTGATTGCGAAGGGCGGTCCCGGCCACGACTCGATCCACACCCAGAACCCATGCTGGGGCGGCGTCGCCGACGGCGGGCCCGGCACGGACAACCTCGTCTTCGCAGGCTCGCCGCGCGGGGTGGAGGCCGATCTGAGCAAGGGCTACGCCCGCCTCGCCGGCGGCTGCTCGACCCCGATGGGCATCAAGGGCAACGTCGAGAGCCTGGAAGGCAGCGAGCACGACGACCACCTGATCATCGGCCGCCGCCTGCCTGGCCAGCACGGCAAGTCGAGCCTGCTGGGACGTGGCGGCATCGACACCCTGGACGGCAAGAACGGGCGTCGTGACACGATCACCACCGGCGACGGCGGGCACAGGAACCGCGTGATCGCCGACCGCAAGGACAAGGTGATCTGGGGCTGGGGGCTGAGCGGCTTCTGATGGTCCCCGGCGGTGACGGGCGCAGGGAGTTCGATCCGGAAGCGCTGGCCGACCGCGCCTTCCTGCGGCTGCTCAAGTCCGTGGTGGTGCCGCGGCCGATCGCCTGGGTGTCGACCCGCTCCACCGCCGGAGTCGACAATCTCGCCCCGCACTCGTTCTTCACGGTGGCCAGCGAGACCCCGCCGATCCTCCAGTTCACCTCGATCGGCCGGAAGGACTCGCTGCGGAACGCGGTCGAGACCGGCGAGTTCGTCGTCAACCTCGCCGACCTGCCGAACTTCGAGGCCGTGAACGCCTCCGGGACCGCCTATCCGCCCGACGAGGACGAGTTCGCCGCGCTCGGCATCGAGCGGGAGCCGTCGGTCGTGGTGGCGCCGCCCAGGGTCGCCGGCTCTCCGGTGGCGATCGAGTGCCGGACCGAGGCGACCAAGGAGTTCTACGACTCAGTCGTCGTCTTCGGGCGGGTCGTCCACCTGGCGATCAGCGAGCGGGTGCTGGTCGACGGTCACCCCGAGATCGAGCGGCTGGCTCCGCTGGCCCGTCTGGGCCGCAACGAGTGGTCGGAGATCGGCACTCTCCATCGCGTCGACCGGATCCCGATCGACGAAGCCCGCCGCGACGGGTAGACGACTCAGCCCAGGGTGGCGAAGGACCCGGTCTCGATCGCGAAGCGGGCGTCACCGGCTCGCTTCGCCTCCTGGATCACCGCTTCGGCGACCCGGGGCGCGACATCGCGATCGAAGACCGACGGGATGATGTAGTCCTCGGCGAGATCGTCGCCGACCACGTCCGCGATGCCGCGGGCGGCGGCCATCTTCATCTCCTCGGTGATCTGCGGGGCGCCGGCGTCGAGCGCGCCCCGGAAGATGCCCGGGAAGCAGAGCACGTTGTTGATCTGGTTCGGGTAGTCGGAACGTCCCGTGGCCATGATCCGCACGTACTTGGCGGCCTCCTCGGGGGCGACCTCCGGGTCGGGGTTGGCCATCGCGAAGACGATCGCGTCCCGGTTCATCTTGCCCAGGGACTCGGCCTTGATCACGCCGGGCCCGGAGAGGCCGACGAACACGTCCATGCCCTCGATCACCTCGTCCGGGGTGCCGAGCAGGTGCTCCGGGTTCGAGTTCTCGGCGAACCACTTCTTGATGCCGGTCAGCTCGCCCGCCTGGTAATCCTCGCGGGTGGTGGAGAGGGCTCCGACCCGGTCGCAGCCGACCACGTGGGTCAGGCCGGCGGCCAGCATCATCTTCGTCACCGCGATGCCGGCGGCGCCGAGGCCGACCATCAGCACTCGGAGCTCCTCGATCGGCTTGTCGATGATCTTCAGCGCGTTGAAGAGGGCGGCCATGGTCACGACGGCGGTGCCGTGCTGGTCGTCGTGGAAGACCGGGATGTCGATCGACTCCTTGAGCCGGTCCTCGATCTCGAAACAGCGCGGGGCGGAGATGTCCTCGAGGTTGATGCCGCCGAAGGTGGGGGCGATCATCTCGACAGCACGGACGATCTCGTCGGTGTCGGTGGTGTTGAGGCAGATCGGGAAGGCGTCGACGCCGGCGAACTCCTTGAAGAGCATCGCCTTGCCCTCCATGACCGGCATCGCGGCCTCCGGGCCGATGTCGCCGAGCCCGAGCACGGCGGTGCCGTCGGAGACGACCGCCACCGTGTTCTTCTTGATCGTGTACTCGAAGGCGAGCTGGCGGTCCTGGTTGATCGCCGTGCAGACGCGGGCGACGCCCGGCGTGTAGGCCATCGAGAGATCGTCGCGGGTCTTCAGCGGGTACTTGTTCTCGACCGAGACCTTGCCGCCCCGGTGCATCTGCATGGTGCGGTCCGTGTACTCCATGACCCGGGCGCCGCGGACCCCGCCGATCCCGCGCAGGATCCGCTCCCAGTGCTCCTGGTCGACGGCGTCGACGGTGAACTCGCGGACCCGCTTGCCTTCCACGCCGGCCCCCGGAATGAGGTCTACGCCTACGAGCTGACCACCGGCTCCCGCGATGGCCGCGGTCAGCTTGCCGAGAGGCTCCTGACGGGCATCGAGTTCGACGCGGACGGTGACGCTGTACTGGGCTGAAACGGGAGGCATTCAGCCACTATAGAAAAGGAACCGCCGATCACCGTCGCTTGACCCGGTCGCCCCGGGTCGCGAAGGCCTTCTTCAGGAACGGGGTGACGGTCTTGAGGAACACGTTCTTGACGGGGGTCGCGAGCAGCGGATCGAGGTGGCTCATCCGGGGGTCGGCGTTGACCAGGACCGACTGCCGAGGGGTGGTCCGGGTCCGCTTGATCCAGTTGCGGGCGCCCTTCATCACGTCGCCGCCGGTGTCGTCGGTCTGGACCACGTAGAACGGGAGACGCACCTGCCTGGTGTGGAAGAGACGCAGGCCCAGGTACTTGGCGACCGGGTTCATGCGCATCTGGTCGGCTCCGTTGGCGTCGACGGTGATCCGGGTCGGGAAGTACCAGTCGACCGCGTTCACGGGCTGGCGGGAGAAGGTGTAGGCGAGGCTGCGGATCGAGGTGATCCCGCCGTCGACCCAGTCGGCCGGTGACGGGTTCTCCGGCGCGATGTGGCCGGCGTTCACGTGCAGCGAGGAGAGATCGGCCGGCGAGGTGTCGCGGTCGAAGTCGTAGCCGAAGAGGGCCTGGTTGGTCGCCGGGTAGGGAGGCTTGAGGTCGGGGGGAAGCAGCGGGTAGCTCTCCAGCCGGGTGGCCGGTTCATGGGCGGCCTTCTCGGCGTAGAGGCCACCGACCCCGGCGAAGAGGCCGGCGGTCTCGGGCGGCAGGTTGCCGATCAGCCGTGAGAAGGGGCCGATCTGGGGATCGTCGATCCGCGCCATCGCCTCCTTCGCCTGGGGCAGGTTGTAGGGGTCGAAGCTGCCGAGCAGGCCGCCGTCGATCAGGACCAGGCCGTCGAGGTCCTTGTAGCCGGGACGACCGTGGAAGTCCCAGGCCGCGTAGGAGATCGCGAGCGAAGCGCCGACCGAGTGCCCGCCGAGGACGACCCGGCGCCCGGCCCGGCGGGCCTTGCTCACCACGGCCCGGGTGTCGTTCAGGACGGTCTTCATGCCCCAGTTGCGGGCGTAGCCCATGGTGGTGGTGTCGAGGAACTTGAAGCCGGCCCCGCTCAGCGAGTCGACCAGGTAGTAGTCGAAGACGTCGTCCAGGCTTGCTTCGCCCTTCAGCCCCCGCTCGAAGACCGAGGTGTCCTCGAGGGCCTGTTCGCGCCGGTCGAGCGCCCACACCTGCAGGTTCGGGTTGCGACCGGCCAGGTACCTGGCGGCGAGCGTGAAGTCGCCGGCGCCGCCGAAGGTGCCGGGCATCAGGATCAGCACGTCGGGGGCCGAGCGCCTGCCGTAGGCGGTGACGAAGGCCCGGTCGTAGCGGGCCGGGCCTTCGACGTGCGGGGTCTTCACCGTGAAGGAGCGTTCCGGGACCGCGGCGCCGGCGCCACCCGGTGCGATCAGGGTCGTCGCGAGGACGATCAGCGTGAACACTCCGGCCAGCGTGAGTCTGCCATTCCCTCTTCCCATGCAGAGCAGACTAACCGGGCGGGCGGCCCCATATGATCGACCAGTGAGTGATTCAACGCCGGGCCCCGAGCTCTTCCTGATCGACGGCAACAGCATGGCCTACCGGGCCTTCTTCGCCCTCCCGGACTCGATGGCCACCGCCGACGGACGTCCCACCAACGCGATCTTCGGCCTGGCGTCGATGCTGGTCAAGCTGATCTCCGACTACCGGCCGAAGCAGATCGCGGTCGCCTGGGACGCCGGCATGTCCGGGCGCGAGGTCGTCTACCCGGAGTACAAGTCGCACCGTCCGCCGAAGCCGGACCTGCTGCGTCAGCAGTGGCCGCATCTGCTCGAGATGGTCGAGGCCTTCGGCTACACGAACGTCAAGGTCGACGGCTACGAGGCAGACGACGTGATCGCCAGCCTGACCCGCAGGGCCACCGCGGTCGACATCCCGGTGGTCGTGGTGACCGGCGACCGGGACGCCTACCAGCTGGTCACCGACACGGTCAAGGTGATGAGCACCTCGCGCGGCGTGACCGAGACCAAGCTGTACGACCGCGAGGCGGTCAAGGAGCGCTACGGCGTCTACCCGGAGCTGGTCACCGACCTGATGGGGCTGCGCGGCGACACCTCCGACAACATCCCCGGTGTGCCCGGGATCGGCGAGAAGACCGCCGCCCAGCTGCTCGACCAGTTCGGCTCGCTGGAGGAGATCCTGGCCAACGTCGACCAGGTCTCCGGCAAGAAGCGCAAGGAGAACCTGACCGAGTTCGCCGACGACGCCCGGATCTCGAAGCAGCTCGCGACCATGGACTTCGAGGTCGAGACCGGCATCGACATCGACGAGCTGATGGCGACGGTCCCGGACCGCGAGGGCCTGCGGGCCTTCATGACCGAGTACGAGCTGCGGGCCGCGATGAACCGGCTCGAGGAGGCGCTCGGCGACGGCGAGATCCCCGGGGTCTCCGAGGACGCCCCGGCGCCGGCCGAGGTCGAGCTGACCGAGGGCGGGGTGGAGGACCTGGCCGACGGCCCGATCGCGGTAGAGCTCTACGGAGGATGGGCCGCGACCGACGGAACCAAGGTGGTCGGCGGCGAGGGCACCGCGCAGGAGTTCGCGGACATGGTCGCCGGGCGGCCCCTGATCGGCCACGACATCAAGGCGATCGGCGGCGAACGGGTCGGTCTCCTGGCCGCCCTCGAGGCGACCGAGAAGGGGCCGGCGATCAGCCACGACACCCTGGTCGCCGCCTACCTGCTCGAACCGGCGCGTCGGAACTATCACCTCGACGAGCTGGCCGTGGCGGCCGGCCTGGCGCCCTCCGGGCTCGATGACGAGGACGGCCAGATGTCCCTGATCGCCGAGGACGACTCCGGTTCGATCGCCCCCGAGATCGCGGCCACGGTCTGGAACCTGGCCCAGCATCAGCGCCCGAAGCTGGAGGAGGCCGGGCTGGTGGATCTGCTGGAGCAGATCGAGCAGCCGTTGATCCGGGTGCTGGCCGCGATGGAGCGGATCGGCCTCAAGCTCGACCGCGACAAGGTGGCCGAGATGGCCTCCGGCCTCGAGGAGCGGATCATCGAGCTGGAGGGCGAGATCCACCGGCTGGCCGGGCGCGAGTTCACGATCGGCTCGCCGCAGCAGGTCGGGCAGGTGCTGTTCGAGGAGTTGGGCCTGACCCGCAAGCGGCGGGGCAAGACCGGGTTCTCGACCGACGCCCGGGTGCTGGCCCAGATCCGCGAGGAGCACGAGATCGTCGCGCTGATCGAGGAGTGGCGCGAGCTGACCAAGCTGAAGAACACCTATCTCGAGCCGCTGCCGGCGGCGATCGACTCGACCACCGGCCGGGTCCACACGACCTTCATGCAGACCGCGGCGCCGACCGGGCGGATCTCATCGATCCAGCCCAACCTGCAGAGCATCCCGATCCGCTCCGACGTCGGCCGGCCGCTGCGAGGTTGCTTCGTCTCCGAGCCGGGCAACCTGCTGGTCTCCGCCGACTACAGCCAGGTCGAGCTCCGGGTGCTGGCTCACGTCGCCGACGAGGAGGTCCTCAAGGGCTTCTTCCGGGAGGGGCAGGACGTCCACGCCGCGACCGCGGCGCAGGTCTTCGAGATCGATCCGTCCGAGGTCGACGAGTCGCAGCGCTCGAAGGCGAAGATGGTCAACTTCGGCATCGTCTACGGCCTGACCGGCTTCGGCCTGGCCGATCGCCTGAACATCCCCAGGGCGGAGGGCGACGAGTTCGTCAAGCGGTACCACGAGCGGTTCCCGGCGGTCACCGCCTTCCGGGAGCGGATCGTCGAGGAGGCCACCGAGACCGGCTTCGTCAAGACCCTGCTCGGTCGCCGACGGCCGCTGCCCGAGCTGCGCTCCAACCAGGCCCAGACCCGGGCCCAGGGAGTGCGCCTGGCGATGAACACGGTGGTGCAGGGCACCGCCGCGGACATCATCAAGATCGCGATGATCCGCACCCACGACGCGTTGTTGGAAGAGGGGCTCTCCAGTCGCCTGGTCCTCCAGATCCACGACGAACTGCTCTTCGAGGGGCCGGCCGAGGAGGCCGACGCCGTGGTCGAGCTGGCCCGCCGGGAGATGGTGGGAGCCTTCGATCTCGATCCGCCGCTGGAAGTGGATGCCGGCGTGGGCGAGAGCTGGCTGGCAGCGAAATAGCTTGAGCACACCCGTCGTCGCCCTGCTGATCGTCCTGGTCGGCTTCCAGTACGCCGCACAGGCGCCGATCAACGGTGGGCTGGGACGGACCGTCGGTCCCCTGGCGGCGGCGCTGGTCTCGTTCTCGGTCGGCGCGACCATCCTGCTGCTGATCTGCGTCGTGAGCGGCGAGATCAGCAGCTTCTCGGCGATCGGCGACGTGCCCTTCTGGCAGTTGCTCGGCGGGGCGATCGGAGCCTCGTACGTCGCGATCGCGGCGATCACGATCTCCCGGGTGGGCGCCGGGGTGATCGCCGCCGTGACGGTGACCGGCCAGCTCCTCTGCTCGGTGGTGATCGACCATTTCGGCTGGTTCGGGATCGAGATCCACGACGTGACGCCCGCCCGGGTCTTCGGCCTGGTCCTGCTGTTGGTCGGGGCGATGGCGATGCTCTACAGCCGCGAGGAGGCGACGGAGGGATTGGACGCGGAAAAGGGCGTGGGCGGGATGTTCGAAGGCGGGGCCAACCGAGAGCGCCTGCTGATCTGCGTCGGCATCTTCCTGGCCGCGATCGCGGTGGGCATCCAGCATCCCCTGAACAGCGAGCTGGCCGGGAGCATCGGCGACTTCCCCTCCGGCCTGGTCAACTTCCTGACCGGCCTCACCGTCCTGACGATCGTGGTGGTCGCCACCGGGCGGTGGAAGGGCCTCGGCCGGATCCGCGAGGCCGAGCCGCAGTACTTCCTCGGCGGGGTCATCGGGGTGATCGTGGTGGTCGCCTCACTGGCCGCGGTCACCGTGATCGGCGCCGCCGGCCTCACCTCGGCCCTGGTCGCGGGCCAGATGATCGGCTCGCTCGTCCTCGACCGGACCGGCGCCTTCGGCCTGACCCGCATCCCGATCGACCGGATCCGCCTCGCCGCCGCGGTCGCCCTGCTGGCCGGAACTTTCCTTGCCACGGGATGAGTCCGCGCGGTTAGGATCGGGACATGCTTTTCGGACCGGAGCACGTCGAGCGTTATCAGGCCACCGATGGTGAGGAGGGGTACGAGTGGAACGGCACTCACATCCTGCTCCTCAGCACCAAGGGGCGGAAGTCTGGTCAGTTGCGGACCACGCCGCTGATCTTCGACCCGGTCGGCGACGGCTACGCGATCGTCGCCTCGAAGGGCGGGGCGGACGAGCCACCGGCCTGGTACCTCAACCTCAGCGCCGACCCCGAGGTCGACGTGCAGATCAAGGGTGACAAGTTCACCGCCCGGGCCAGGACCGCCGGCGACGACGAGAAGGCCGAGATCTGGCCGCAGATGGTCGCGCAGTGGCCCGCCTACGACGAGTACCAGGCGAAGACCGACCGGAACATCCCGGTCGTCGTGCTGGAACGGGCCTGAGGGTCAGGCCTGCCCCGGCGGCGCCTGCTCGCCGCCTCCGAGGTCGGCCGGCGCCCTCTGGCGGCGTGAGGCCAGGATGAAGGGCAGGGCGAAGACGGTGAGGACGGCGCCGTAGACGTAGGAGGTCGCGTACCCGGAGGCGTCGGCGACCCGGCCGAGCGCCGGTTGGATCACCACGCCACCGCTGGATCCGAGCATCGAGTCGAAGGAGAGGATCGTCGCCCGCTGCCGCGACGGGATCATCCCGTTCATGTAGGACTGGCGGATCGGCATCGCCGCCGAGGAGAGCATCGCCCAGGCGGCGATCAGGGCGACCGCGACCCAGAAGTCCTCGATCACCCCGATCAGCGCCAGCGCGATCGCGCCACCGGCGACCGCGGCGAGCAGGGCGGAGGTCCGCAGCGCGAAGACTCGGCGGATGCGCGGCGCCAGGAGGCCGCCGACGATCTGCGAGCCGGCCACCAGCGCGGCGGTGATGCCGGCGATCCCGTAGGCCTTGGGATCGTCGACCAACTCCAACAGGTAGGGCTGCAGGGCGTAGAAGGCGTAGATGCTGACCCCGGAGGTGAAGGGCGCGGCGAGCATCATCCATTTCACCGACGGGACCCGCCAGCCGTACTCGATCGAGTTGGCGGTGATCGTCTTCATCTCGCCGATCGTGCTCTCGTTCTTGCGGGGCGTGAAGCCGATGTCCCTCATCGCCCAGCCGGCGAAGAAGAACATCACCACCAGCACCGCCGCCCGCATCACGAAAGGCACCCCGAGGCTGGTGATCTGCGCGACGTAGCCGCCCAGGACCGAGCCGGTCAGCATCCCGATGCCGGTGACGATCTGGCCGCGGCCGAAGACCTGCTCCAGGTCGTCGGTGAAGCCGGTAGCGTCCAGCGCGTCTACCAGCCATGCCTCGACCGCGCCGGAGAAGAAGGTGAACCCGAGCCCGAGCAGGAGGGAGACCAGCGCCCAGGCCCAGAAGGGCCCGTTGATCTCCCACAGCATCACGTAGAGCAGGGTCGTCGCCATCAGGGTGAGCGTTCCCGCCATGTAGGAGACCCGGCGCCCGATCGTGTCGGCGACGACCCCGGTCGGGATCTCGAAGATCACCATGCCTGCGGTGAAGAAGGCGTTGGCGGCGAAGGCCTCGAGGTTCGAGAGCCCGGCGTCGAGGAGGAAGATCGTGTTGATCCCCCAGATGAAAGAGGCGGCCAGGGTGTTGCCCAGCATCAACGTCAGGTAGACCCGCTGGACCTTCTCCGGGGTGGCGTCCACCAGGGGAACGTACCCACCCGTCCCGGATGTACCCTTCCCGCATGAACTGGAAGGGTAGGTTTCTCGCGCTGCTCACGGTCCTCGTTCTCGGCGTCGGCCTCGCGGCCTGCGGCTCGGGCTCCGACTCCGACGGATCGGACGGCGACCAGCCCTCCAACGCGGTGACCGGGATCGATTGGCAGCTGCTCAACATCGCTTCCAGCGACGGTTGGGCGACCGGGCTGCCCAGCGGGGTCGATCCCCCGACGGTCCGGTTCGACGACGGCAAGGTGGAGGTCTTCGCCGGCTGCAACACCGGATCCGGGTCGGCTGAGGTCGGCGACGCGGACATCGTGTTCGGTCCGATCGCGATGACCATGAAATCCTGCGATGCCACGATCAACCAGATCGAGAAGATCGTCACCGGGGTCCTGAAGGGCAAGGCGACGTACACGATCAAGGCCGGCAACCTGAACCTCACCAAGGGCAAGATCACGCTGATCTACAGCCAGGGCTAGGGGGCGACGCCCCCGGCGTCGGTCGAGCTAGGATCGGCCCATGTCAGGGAAGACTCGAAGTTGGGGAGTGGCGGTCGCGGTCTTGTTCGCGCTCGTCGTGGGCTGCGTCGGAAACGCCTCGGCGGATGTCGCCGCGCCGAACGGCGAAACGACGCTGCGGCCGGCGACGGCACGCATGCTCGTCGGCAAGGAGTTCGTCACGGACGAGGTCCGTCGGCCGTGGCTCGGTCCGGGCGTCAGGGTCCGGATCGGCTTCGGCAAGGGGTTCATGACGATGCGTTTCGGCAAGCGGAAGATCCGGGCCAGGCCGTTCGGGCTGTCGGCCGGGTGCAACGGGATGGGCGGGGCCTACAGGCTCAAGAACGGCCGCATGTACACGCCGCTCTTCTACACGACCCTCGTTCTCTGCAAGCCGCTGGACCGCCTGGAGAACGCCTTGATGGCGATGATCACCCGTGTCCCGAAAGTCCGGTACGGGGGCGGCGTGCTGGAGTTCGAGTGGAAGGGGCACCTGCTCCGCTTCCAGGAGATGATCCAGCCCGAGGGCGAGCCGCGGCTGCCGGGGACGGCCTGGAAGCTGAAGTCGACCACCGGGCCCTCCGGGACGGTGCCGGGCCGGTTCGGGACCGATCCCGCGCCCGCGCTGCGCTTCACCAAGGAGGGCTTCCAGATCAAGACTGCCTGCACCTCCGTTTCGGGCGGGGTGGCGATCGGCGCCGGCGTCGTGGATTTCATGGCCAATCGGGGCTCCTACGGCCGCTGTCGCCGTCCCGTCGAGCGGCAGGAGCGCAGGCAGCGGATCGGGTACCTCATGGGCCTCGTCCCCTACGCCTTCGACGAGGCGGAGAACCTGGTCTTCACCATCGGCGACGACGAGCTGACCTTCGTTCGCAAGTAACCAAGCGCGGTTTCGGGACTGGCTTTACGTCTCGTCAAAAACTGCTTTCAAATATGACGACATGTCGGATCGTGAATTCGATTCGACCCAGCTAGCCTGAAACTGTCCAGTATTCCCCCAGGAGGCTCTATGACCGTCACGACCGAGACCGCAACAAGCACGCTGAAGAACTACGTAGGCGGAAAATGGGTCGAGGCCGATGGCGCGGAGCTCCACGACGTGATCAACCCGGCCACCGGCGGCGTGCTGGCCAAGGTTCCGTTCTCGACCGGGGCGCATCTCGACGAAGCCGTCCGTGCGGCCAAGGACGCCCTGCCGGCCTGGCGTGGGGTAAGCACCATCGCCCGGGCCCGCCTGCTCTTCACCCTGCGCGAGAAGCTCGACGCCCGCAAGGACGAGATCGCCCGCGTGGTCGTGACCGAGATGGGCAAGACCCTGCCGGACGCCACCGCCGAGGTGGGCCGGATGATCGAGATGGTCGAGGCCGCGACCGCGATCCCGACCACGATGCAGGGCAAGGTTCTCGAGGACGTGGCCCGCGGCGTGGACGCCGAGACGATCCGCCAGCCGGTCGGCGTCTGCGGGATCATCGCCCCCTTCAACTTCCCGGCCATGGTGCCGTTCTGGTTCCTTCCCTTCGCGATCGCCTGCGGCAACACGATCGTCCTCAAGCCCTCGGAGCAGGTGCCGATGACCCAGCAGATGGTCTTCGGGATCATCGACGAGCTCGGCCTGCCGGAAGGCGTCGTGAACCTCGTCAATGGCAGCCGTGAGGTGGTCGAAGGCATGCTCGACCATCCCGACATCGACGCGATCTCCTTCGTCGGCTCGGCCCCGGTCGCCAAGCTCGTCTACGAACGCGCCGCCCAGACCGGCAAGCGGGTCCAGGCGCTCGGCGGGGCGAAGAACCACATGGTGATCTGCCCCGACGCAGTGGTCGACCCCACGGTGAACGGCCTGATCGGCTCCGGCTTCGGCGCCGCCGGCCAGCGCTGCATGGCCGGTTCGGTGATCGTCACCGTCGGCTCCGGCCACGACCGGGTGATCCCGAAGCTGGTCGAGGAGTCGAAGAAGCTCCACGTCGGCAACGGTCTCGACGAGAGCACCGACGTCGGGCCGGTCATCTCCTGCGACGCGCAGGACCGGATCGGCGGCTGGATCGACAAGGCGATCCAGGAAGGCGCCGAGGTGCTGCTCGACGGCCGCACGCCGCTGCCGGACGCCCCGGAGGGCTCGTCCTACGTCGGGCCGACCCTGCTCGACAACGTCAATCCGACCGACTCGATCATCCAGAACGAGGTCT
>JAFKLL010000020.1 GCA_017304845.1 Solirubrobacterales bacterium | reverse complement strand
CAGATTCGGTGCGCCATGTGGCGCGAATCTGCATCTCGCGGGCTCGGGGGCTGGCTAGGCTGCGGCGGCCTTGGCGGCGAGCTGGCCGCAGGCGGCGTCGATGTCCCGTCCTCGAGTGAGGCGGACGGTGGCGTGGATGCCGCGTGACATCAGGGTGTCGCGGAATCGGTCGATCGATTCTCGCGGGGAGCCCTGGTAGCCGGTCCCGCTCGGGTTGTACGGGATCAGGTTCACCTTGAAGTCGTTCTTGGGCAGCAGCAGGTCGGCCAGCTCGTGGGCCAGCTCGACCGTGTCATTGACCCCGTCCAGCATCAGGTACTCGATGAAGACCTTGCGCTTGCGGGTGTGACGCCACTCGCGGCAGGCGGCGACCACGTCCTCCATCGGGTAGCGGTCGTTGACCGGCATGATCTCCGAGCGCAGCTTGTCGTTGGGCGCGTGGAGCGAGAGTGCGAGACGGACCGCCGGTCCTTCCTTCGTCACCCGTTCGATGCCGGGCAGCCAGCCGACCGTGGAGATCGTCGTGTGGGAGTTGGCGATCCCGACCTCGGGCAGGCGCTCGCAGACCGCCAGCACGTTGTCGAGGTTCATCATCGGCTCGCCCATGCCCATGAAGACGGCGTGGTTGACCGGCTCGATCCGACGGAAGTGGAGCGCCTGGTCGAGGATCTCGGACTCGGTCAGGTTGCGGCCGAACTTCATCGTGCCGGTGGCACAGAAGGTGCAGGTGAGCGGGCAACCGGACTGGCTGGAGAGGCAGAGCGAGCGCCGGCCGTCGCGGTAGCGCATCAGCACCGCCTCGACCGGCCTGCTGTCGGCGGTCAGGAAGAGCGCCTTCTCGGTCCCGTCGACGGACTTCGCCGAGGCGTCGACCTCAAGGGTCGAGATCGGCAGCTTCGAGTCGAGCTCCTCGCGCAGACCGGCGGGCAGATTGGTCATCTCGTCGAACGACCCGACGCCGCGCGCCAGCCATTCCCAGACCTGCCCGGTCCGGTAGCCGGGCTCACCGAGCTCGGCCATGGTCGTCTGAAGTTGAACCAGGTCCATAACACAGCAGTTTGCCATTGATGTGCTTTTCGCCCAGGCTTCCTCAGCCAGCCATTGCTTGACAATCCCTGAGCAATCGACTAAAGCTTGGTCAAGCGGCAACAGCTTGCGTCCAGCCGTTGGCCACAAGGAGAAAACGTGAAACAGATCAGGCTCATCCTCGTCGCCTTGACCATGCTTCTGGCCTTTGGCACGGCGGGAACCGCGACGGCCCAAGCTGGAACCGGACACTTCAGCACGAACCTGGGTGATTGCGACTTCACCTTCATGTCAAGTGCTCCCAGCTCCGACTCTCACTCGGGCTGGGATGAGTTCCGGACCCTGACCGGAACCTTCCCCGGCACATTTCCTGGCTTTTACTGTGACACCACGTCTTTTGTGGTGAACTTCCATGTGCATCAGGACTACACGGGGAACGCCGAGGTAATTGGAACATTCACCGTCCCGGGAATCCTGGACCCCTGCAGCTTCTCAGGAACGCTTACCGGCACGGGCAGCTCTACTGGTTTCACTCTCGGGGCTTCACCTCAGACGTTCGTCCGCACGGCTGGCACACTCTGCCCGTCCACGGTGGACATCAAACATCCGACCGATCTGAGTTTCTAGCATTCGTACATAGAGAAGTCCCACGAGGATGCCGACCCGGCATCACAGGTCGAGGCCAAGGATGAACGCTCTATAGCCTCTGTTGCCGTGTCTTCACCCGCAACCTCGCCTCCCGCTCTCTCGATCTCCGGACTAACGAAGCGCTACGCCGACGGCACGCTGGCGCTGGAGGATCTCGACCTCGAGATCCCGGCCGGGAGCTTCTTCGGGTTGCTCGGCCCGAACGGGGCCGGCAAGACGACCCTGATCGGCGCGGTCTGCAACCTGATCCGCCTGAGCGGCGGTGAGATCCAGATCTTCGGCCGGCCCGGGACCGGGATGGCCGCCCGTCGGATGATCGGGATCGCAGAGCAGGAGCCAAATCTGGACAAGTTCCTCACGGTCTACGAGACGCTGCTCTACCACGGCGGCTACTACGGGATGGACCGGAGCGAGGCCTCGGAACGGGCCGAGCAGATGATCGACGCCTTCGACCTCCGGGCCAAGCGCGACGTCGAGGCGCCGAAGCTCTCGGGCGGCATGCGCCGCCGCCTGCTCCTCGCCCGGGCGCTGCTGCACAGGCCACGGCTGGTGATCCTCGACGAGCCCACCGCCGGCGTCGACCTCGAGCTCCGCCACGAGCTCTGGCGCTACATCCGCGCTCTCCACGAGCAGGGCACCACGATCCTGCTCACCACCCACTATCTCGAGGAGGCGGAGGCGCTCTGCGACGAGATCGCGCTGATCAGCGGCGGCCGCATCGTCGCCCGCGACTCGGCCGAGGGACTCAAGCGCACCTACGGCGTGGACACTCTCGAGGAGGTATATCTGCGGACCGTGGCCGGTGGCCGGATCGCGCTCGACGTGATGGAGGAGGTCGAGTGAGCAGGATCGGATACGTCGGGCTCGGGATCATGGGCGGTCCGGCCGCGCTGAACCTGATCGCCGCGGGACATGAGCTGACCGTCAACACGCGCACCGCGAGCCGGGCCGAGCCCGTGACCCGGGCCGGCGCGTCCTACGCCGATTCGCCGGCCGCCGTCGCCGCGGCCTCGGACTTCGTCTTCCTCAACCTGCCCGACACCCCGGACGTCGACCTCGTCCTCTTCGGTGAGGATGGCGTCTCCTCCGCACCCGGATTCGACGGGCTGGTGATCGACATGAGCACGATCGACCCGGGCCGGACCGTCGAGATCGCGGCCGAGTTGTCCGAGCGCGGGATCGGCTTCGTCGACGCACCCGTCTCCGGCGGCGAGAAGGGCGCGATCGAGGGCAACCTGTCGGTCATGGCCGGCGGCAGCGAGTCGGACTTCGCCCGGGCGCTGCCGCTGCTGGAGGTGATCGGCGAGAGGATCACCCACGTCGGCCCGGCCGGAGCCGGCCAGATGGTCAAGGCCTGCAACCAGCTGTTGGTCGGCAGCAACCTGATGGCGATCGCGGAGGCGATGGTGCTGGCCGAGCGCAGCGGCCTGGTCAGCCCGGCGGTGATGCGCGAAGCCGTGACCGGCGGCTTCGCCGACAGCCGCACCCTCCAGGTTCACGGGCAGCGGATGGTCGATTCGACCTTCGAGCCGGGATTCAAGTCGGAGCTGCACGCGAAGGACGCCCGCATCGTGGAGAAGATGGCGGCCGAGACCGGCACCCCGATCGCCGCCTTCGACGTGGCAAGGCGGGCGCTGGAGCGCCTGGTCGAGACCGGGCGCGGTGAGCTCGACGATTCGGCCGTGATCGAGATCGTGCGCGAGGAAGCGGAGCGCGACACCGAATGAACCCACTGCCGCCGGTCGATGTGGAGCCACATCCGTGGCGCGGTCTCGCCTGGTTGACCCGGCGCGAATGCCACCGGGTGCTGAAGCTCTGGAAGCAGACGATCCTCGCCCCGGTGATCTCCTCGCTGCTGTTCATGGTCGTGTTCGGCCTCTCGCTCGGCGACAGCATCGCCGAGGTCAACGGGTTCGAGTACCGGGTCTTCATCGTCCCGGGCCTGATCGCGATGGCCATGGCCCAGTCCGCCTACTCGAACAACTCGAGCACCATCTTCCAGGCGCGCAACGACCGCTACCTGGACGACATCCTCTCCGCCCCGATGAGCGCCTGGCAGGTCCATCTCGGCTACCTGGCCGGCGGGGCGATGCGCTCGCTGATCATCGGCGTGGTCCTCGCCGCGCTGGCCCTGCCGATCACCGGCGCCCCGTTGGAGCAGCCGTTGGCGCTGCTCCTCTCGGTGCTGCTCCTGATCGGCGGCTTCGGCGCCCTCGGCATCATCGTCGGGATCTACGCGCAATCCTGGGACAACCAGTCCTTCATCAACAACATCGTGATCCTGCCCCTGATCTTCCTCGGCGGCGTCTTCTACTCGGTCAACCGACTCGGCAGTCCGTGGGAGCAGATCTCCCACCTCAACCCGCTCTTCTACGTGGTCGAGGCGATGCGATACGGCTTCCTCGGGGCCGCCGACGTATCCCCCTGGCTCTCGCTCGGAGTGGTCGGAGCGATCACGATCGCCCTACTCGCCTGGGCCCAGATCCTCTTCGCCACCGGGCACCGGCTGAAGCCCTAGGCCAACTCCGGGATGTGCGCCCGGACGTGCTGGTCCAGGGTCTCCCGGACCCAGCGCCTCGTTTCCGGGTCGGCCATGCGGTAGCGGCCGAGCAGCATCTTCTGGTCGTCGAGGGGCAGGCCGGCGATCTCCCAGGAGACCGCGAGGCGCTCGAAGATCAGCTCGGTCCGGCGTTGCCAGACGTCATCGACCGAGTAGGCCTGATTGTCGATCTGCTCACCGACCTTGGCGATCGATCCGGGGCTGAGCGAGTCGCGGAGGACCAGGACGTTGCCTTCGCTGTCCGTGTAGCTCGAGGTGGTCGCCTTCTCACGGCTCCGACGGTTCGGTTTGCGTTTCTTCGCCACGGACACAGGATGCCAGGCAACGAAAGGGGCCGCCCGAGGGCGGCCCCTTTCCATCTCTCTTCTCCTCGCCCTCAGCCGCCGTTGCCGGCCGGAACGTAGTCCCGGCTGGGCTGGCCGCGGAGCGCGGTCGCGCCCGGCAGCGCCGTGCCCTGCGCGTCCTGGCCCGGGATCACCGGCAGGACGAGCCGGGACGGGATGACTCCGCCGAGGCCGATCGTGTTGACCGTCTTGCCCTTCTCGATCGTCTGGAAGTTCCAGATCGTCCGGTCACCGCCCGGCGCCTGGATGTTCAGCCGGATCTTCGATCCCTTCCGGAAGACATGCGCCACCGGGAAGATCTGGATCCGCTCGTAGTTGAACCTGCCCTTCCTGAGCGGCGCCGCGTCCTTCTTCAACCAGGTCTGGACCGGGTCGTTGGGCGTCGACGCCTTCCGGTTGAGCGCCCGGTGCGAGGACCGGAGCCAACCGTTCTGGACGTAGGTCTCCTTGCCGTCGGGCCTGACCTCGGTCAGGGTCACCTGGATGTCCGTGTTGCGCATGTTCGACCGGAGATACAGGTCGAGGCTCGACGGGCCGGCGATGAAGACGTCGTGGTCGAGGGCCGGGGTGACGAACCCGAGGCCCTTGCCCGCGACGACCGGCTTCCAGTTGTAGGGCGGCTGTGCCTTCCACGAGTCGCCCTGGGCGTTCGCCCCGAGCGTCCTCGCCGGACGGGCCGAGGGATCGGAGCGATAGCTCACGGACGCGTTCTTGCCCGGCTTCTGGGGCGAGAGCGTGCCGTAGCGACCCAGGTACCAGGTGGTCGGCTTGAGGCTCGGCACCGGCCAGTCGGAGAATTGGGTCTCCCACTTGCCGCCGATCGCGCCGGGCTGCCCCGGCACGGCGTCGCCGTTGTCCATCAGCACCCTGATCCTCGGGTCCTTGCGGAAGTCCGCCTTCGCCTTGGCCAGGTTCTGTGGCGTGTCGAGCCACAGCTGGTAGCGCGAGGGCTGGATCGGCAACGAACCCGCATCGGCCAGGAACTGGTAGAGCACCGGGCCGGCCGCGATCACGATCGGCGACATGTGCGGGATCCTGCCGTCACCCGTGAACAGGTTCATGAACTCCGCCCAGCGGGTGATGGTGCTCGGGCCGAGCGAGTCGACGTGGACGCCGTTCTCCATCGTCACCCAGACGTCGGAGTTGGACTTCGGCAGGTTCTTGACCGCCTCCGACCAGTGGCCGCCGGTCTGCTCGTCCTGGAACGCCCCGACCCAGAAGATCGGCACGTCGATGTTCTTGACCCAGGCGCCGGGCGAGCGTTTCTGGAACAGAGCCGGGGTCCGGTACGGGTTGGTCTCGATCAGGTGGTTGTAGTTGCGGGTCTGCAGCCGCATCCGCTGATTGGCGATGCAGTGCTGCTTCTGATCCTCCCGCAGCGCCGGGTCGGTGACCTGGGGATCGCCGTCGGTGGTCATCGCCTTGGCCCAGGGCTGTCCGCCCTCAGGGGCGGGCTTGGCGTCGTTGGCCCGCTCGGTGATCCAGCTGTAGGCGAAGCCGTCGTTGAAGATGCCGCCCGGGAAGCCGGTCCCGTAGTAGACGTCGTCGGTGACCGAGAGCGGCGCCACCGCGGACAGATGCGGCGGACGGGTGCCGGCGGTGAACAGCTGCGAGATCCCCGAGAAGGAGATGCCGCCCATGCTCACCTTGCCGCCCGCGACCCAGTCCTGGGCCGCGACCGTCTCGATCACGTCGTAGCCGTCATACGTGGTGGGCCAACCGAACAGGTCGAAGGCGCCGCCGGAGCAGCCGGAGCCACGCATCTGGACGCTGACCGTGGCGAAATCGAGCAGCGGGCCGATGATCGCGCCGACCGCGGTCGAGGTCGCCGGGGCGAGCGGGTCCTCCGGGATGACGCCCCCGCCGAGACCGCCGATGACGCTGGTCAGGAGATCGTGAGGGGCCGCCGTCTGGTAGCCGGAGTACTCGATGAAGGTGGGGAACGATCCCTGCGACAGCGAGGTCTTGCCGAACGGCAGACGCACGGTGACCGCCAGCTCGGTTCCGTCGCGCATCGTCACGTAGTTGAGGCCCGCGTGGAGGGGCTTGTTCTCGTAGAAGGACTGGGGCGGGTTGGCGCCCGGCTTGAGCACCCGGAACCGCTTGGTCCCCTGAGCCCGTCGCTTGCCCTTCGGGGTGCGGACCGTGAAGAGCGCCCCGGGGGTCACGTCATAGAAGATCTTCGAGCCGAACGAGTCGGCGACTCCGCTGCGGACGATCTTGTTGCGGGCGTTGACCAGGAGCAGCCTGGTGCCCGGCTTCGCGCCCTCGACGTAGGCGTCGCCGACGCTGCCGCGCGCCTTGTAGGGAGCGCCCGAGGTGATCCGCGGCGCGGTCTTCAGGCGTTTCTTGGCGGGTTTCTTCTTCGCTGCCTTGTGCTTCTTCGCTGCCTGTTTCTGGGCGGCACCCGCGGCGGCGCTGCCACCGATCAGGCCAAGCCCTAGGACTGCGGCCGCCAGCACGGCCAGAGACACATGAATCCTTCGCATTCGGCGAAACCTCCCGTTGATTTCGTCATCGGGGTGTACTCCCTGCACACCTTTTTAGAGGGATGCCTCTTTCTTCCCCGGAGGCGCTACCGATAAACATCGTGTTTCCCTAACCGGCGAATTCCGCATGCTCAAGGGCAAAGAAAAGGGCCTCCCCGGAGGGAGGCCCTTTCGCGAACTGCTATGGCTGCGGGTTTCCTCAGCCGCCGTTGCCGGCCGGCACGTAATCCCGGCTGGGCTGACCGCGAAGCGCGGTCGGCGAGGGCAGCGGGTTGCCCTCCGAGGTCTGACCCGGAATCACCGGCAGGACCAGCTTCGACGGGATCGCACCGCCGAGGCCGATGGTGTTCTTGGTCTTGCCCTTCTCGATCGTGGCGAAGTCCCAGATCGTCCGGTCGCCACCGGGAGCCTGGATGTTGATCCGGATCTTCGAGCCGGCACGGAAGACGTGCGCGGCGGGGAAGATCTGGATCCGCTCGTAGTTGTACTTGCCCTTCTTGAGCGGAGCCGCGTCCTTCTTCAACCAGGTCTGGACCGGGTTGTAGGCGGTGGACGCCTTCGGGTTGATCTTGCGGTGCGAGGACCGGAGCCAACCGTTCTGGACGTAGGTCTCCTTGCCGTCGGGACGCACCTCGGTCAGGGTGACCTGGATGTCGGTGTTGGCCATGTTCGACTTGAGGTACAGGTCGAGGCTGGACGGACCGGCCATGAACAGGTCCTTGCCGAGCGCCGGGCTGATGAAGCCGAGGCCCTTGCCGGCGGCGACGGGCTGCCAATTGTACGGCGGCTGCGCCAGCCAGGAATCGCCCTGGGCGTTCTCGCCGAGGGTCTTGGCCGGACGGGCCGACGGATCGGACTTGTAGCTGGCCGCCGAGCCCGCCTTCGGCTTGCTGGTGGTCAGCGTGCCGCCCTTGCCGAGGTAGTAGCTGGTCGGCTTGGTGCTGGCGATCGGCCAACTGTTGAAGTCGGCCTCCCACTTGGCGCCGATCGCGCCCGGGTCGCCGGGGACGGCGGCGCCGTTGTCCATCAGCAGGCGGATCCGCGGGTCCTTGCGGAACTCGGACCGCGCCGTGGCGATGTTGGCCGGGGTGTCTTCCATCTCGGCGAAGCGCGACTGCTGGATCGGAAGCGCGCCCGCGTCAGCGAGGAAGTCGTACAGGGTGGAACCGACTCCGAGAACCAGCGGCGGCACGACCGGGATCCGGCCGTCGCCGACGAACAGGTTCATGAACTCGGCCCAGCGGGTGATGGTGCTCGGGCCGAGCGAGTCGACGTGGACACCGTTCTGCATGGTGACCCAGACGTCCTTGTTGTTCTTCGGCAGGTTCTTCACAGCCTCCGGCCAGTGGCCGCCGGTCTGCTCGTCCTGGAACGCGCCGACCCAGAAGATCGGCACCTTGATGTTCTTGACCCAGGCACCCGGCGAACGCTTGGAGAAGAGCTGCGGCGTCCGGTACGGGTTGGTCTCGATCAGCTTGTTGTAGTTGCGGGTCTGGAGCCGCATCTTCTGGTTGTCGATGCAGTGCTGCTTCTGCTCGGCCTGGAGGGCGGGGTCGGTGACGTCCGGGTCGCCGGTCGTCGACATGATCCGCGCCCACGGCTGGCCGCCGGCGGGGGCCGGCTTGGCGTCGTTCGCCCGCTCGGTGATCCAGCTGTAGGCGAAGCCGCTGTTGAAGATGCCGCCCGGGAACCCGGTGGCCTGGTAGACGTCGTCGGTCACCGAGAGCGGCGAGACGGCGGCGAGGTGCGGCGGGTTGGTGCCGGCGGTGAAGAGCTGCGAGATCCCCGAGAAGGAGATACCGCCCATGCCGACCTTGCCCTGGGCCCAGGGCTGGGCGGCCACGGTCTCGACGGCGTCGTAGCCGTCATACGTGGTGGGCCAACCGAACAGGTCGAAGGCGCCGCCGGAGCAACCGGAACCGCGCATCTGGACACTGACGGTCGCGAAGTCGAGCAGCGGGCCGATCACGGAGCCGACCGCGGTCGAGGTCGCGGGCGCGAGATCATCGCTGCCTCCGCCACCGCCGCCGATCTGGCCGATGATCGAGTCGAGCAGGTCGTGCGGCGCCGCGGTCTGGTAGCCGGAGTACTCGATGAAGGTCGGGAAGGGGCCCTCGTCGAGGGTCTTGCCCCAAGGCGGGCGGACGGTCATGGCGAGCTCGGTGCCGTCGCGCATGGTCACGTAGTTGAGGCCCGCGTGGAGGGTCTTCTTGTTGTAGAAGGACTGCGGCGGGTTGGCGCCGGGCTTGAGCACGCGGAACTTCTTGGTGCCCTGAGCGCCCTTGCCCTTCGGGGTGCGGACGGTGAAGATCGCGCCCGGGGTCACGTCATAGAAGACCTTCGATCCGTACGAGTCGGCCTTGCCGGTCCGGACGATCTTGTTCTTCGCGTTGACGAGCAGCAGCTTGGTGCCGGGCGCCGCGTTCTTGACGTAGGCGTCACCGACGCTGCCTCGAGCCTGGTAGGGCGCACCCGAGGTGATCTTGGGGGCCGTCTTGAGCTTCGACGCCTTCTTCTTGACAACCTTGTGCTTGGCCGGCTTCTGCTTCGGCTTGGCGCCGGCGGTCGTGGCCATCCCTCCGAGCAGGAAAAGACCTGCCAGGACCGTGGCCATCGCGGCCAGATACACCCGAATGCTGCGCATGCTGCGTTCCTCCATCCCTTTTTTCAGCTGTGTTCGGGGGCACTGCCAGCCCCCTGTGGAAGTCGAGCTTCCACTCCCTGGTTCCGGAACTATACGGGA
Organism: Solirubrobacterales bacterium; assembly: GCA_017304845.1. GTDB lineage: Bacteria > Actinomycetota > Thermoleophilia > Solirubrobacterales > 70-9 > 67-14. Next base: position 48,685 of record JAFKLL010000020.1, on the reverse strand, counting down.
AACATCGGATTCCCTGAACGTCAGGGTTCGCGACGCGAGTCGGCCGACTCGGCCAGGTCCGCCTCCCCCAGCCCGCCGAACCGGAACTCTCTCTGCTCGTCCCGGCTGGCCAGGATCGAGATCGCCGCGAAGAGGATGAGGTCGAGGCCGAGACCGAACACGGCGGCGAACTGGGACTCGATGAAGACGAAGACCCGGGTCACGAGGATCGACACGAGCAGCGCCCGGCCGAAGTTCCTGTAGGCGACGGCATGCCGGCCCAGGGCCATCGCCCACGCGCCGTAGGCGACGAAGCCGATCGAGGCCAGGGTCGAGATCGATTCGAGCGATCCGATCACACCCGAGTCGACGTTCGGCCCCTGCTCGTCCTGGATCCCTCCCACGTCGAGATCGATGGCGAGGACCGAGAGCAGAGACGAGAGCGCCCAGAGGATCACGACCCAGATCACCGCGCTCTCGAAGTGCGGGCGGGTGGTCAGGCGGCCGATCCAGGCCCGGAACCGTTCCGCCGTCCGATCGAGCCGTGACGGTTCGCGGCTGGGGGCGATCGTCGCCTCGTGGAGGATGGACCGGGCCTGGCCGACGATCGGGTCGTCGGGATCGGCCTGATCGAGGAGCCTTCCGGCCCGTTCGGCCTCCTCCTGGCGAAACTCGCCGATCGCGATCCCGGGCAGGAGCGCGAGCGCGTTGGCGAGCGCGGTCCGCGGGTTCAGTTCCTGTCGCCGTGAAAGTTCCCGGATGACCAGGAACATGACGATGAAGATCAGGTAGATGATGCCGGCGGCGGGCTTGAAGAAGTAGTTGTTGTCGGAGGTGATGAACTTGCCGAGCTCGTCGATGAAGAAGCCGAAGCCGATGCCGCCGAGGATGGCGAGCACGGTGCGGCTCCAGCGGTTGAGGTAGATCAGGCCGAACCAGATCGAGATCACCATGAACAGACCGCCCCAGAGCAGGTGGGCGATGTGCAGCCCGCTGCCGCCGAGCTGCGGGTAGTTGGTCAGCCAGAGCTGGGTGCGGATGATCAGGATCATCGTCACCGCGGCGATCAGGAACCATTCGAGCTTCTGGACGAAGTCGTAGCGCCGGACCGGGTTGTTGATCAGTTTGCTCACGGCGGCTCTTGGCGATTATCGCCGCGCCGGGGGCGGAATGACGGAGTTGACGCGACCCCCGACAACTTGCTGGAGGGAGCCAGGGGCCGCGTCAATCCGGAGGGCCCGCGGACAGGGAGAACCGCGAGTCCATTGGTCACGGCTTGGCAGGAGTCCGTGACCAGTGTGGAACGAGTCCAGGGAAGATCTCGTTCCACGGTCGGCCGGTTCGCGCTCAAAGGGAGAAGAGCAGGGACCGGGCCGCTTCGAGGGCCCCGGGACGCATCCCGGGGCCCAGTCTTCATTCGTTGACGATCACTTCGAATCGCCTTTCAACGTCCCTGTCATCAACCTCCGTTCGATGCCGGCACGTAGTCCCGGCTGGGCTGACCGCGAAGCGCGGTCGGCGGCGGCAGCGGGTTGCCCTCCGAGGTCTGACCCGGGACGACCGGGAGGACCAGCTTCGAGGGAACCGCTCCACCCAGGCCGATCGTGTTGCGGGTCTTGCCCTTCTCGATCGTGTCGAAGTCCCAGATCGTCCGGTCACCACCGGGCGCCTGGATGTTGATCCGGATCTTCGAGCCGGCCCTGAACACATGGGCGAACGGGAAGATCTGGACCCGGGTGTAGTTGTACTTGCCCTTCTTGAGCCAGGCCGCATCCTTCTTCAGCTGCGTCTGGACGGGGTTGTACGCCTTTGACTTCTTCGGGTCGACCTTGCGGTGCGAGGCCCGGAGCCAACCGTTCTGGACGTAGGTCTCCTTGCCGTCGGGACGCACCTCGGTGACGGTCACCTGGAGGTCGGTGTCCCGCATGTTCGACTTGAGGTACAGGTCGAGGCTGCCGGGACCGGCCACGAAGGTGTCCTGACCGAGGGCCGGGGTGATGAACCCGAGGCCCTTGCCGGCGGCCACCGGCTGCCAGTTGTACGGCGGCTGCGCCAGCCAGGAATCACCCTGGGCGTTCTCGCCGAGGGTCTTGGCCGGACGGGCCGACGGATCCGACTTGTAGCTGACCGCACCGGCGGCCGGCTTGCCGTTGGTCAGAGTGCCGTTCTTGCCCAGGTACCAGGAGGTGGCCTTCAGGCCGGGGACCGGCCAATTGTTGAAGTCGGCCTCCCACTTGGCACCGATCGCGCCCGGGTCGCCGGGCACCGCGGCGCCGTTGTCCATCAGGACCCGGATCCGCGGATCCTGGTCGAACTGGGCCCTGGCCGCGGCGACGTTGGCCGGGGTGTCGGCCATGTCGGCGAACCTGGTCTGCTGGATCGGCGTCGACCCGGCATCGGCGAGGAACTTGTAGAGCTCGCCACCGAGGCCGAGGATGAACGACGGGAGGACCGGGATCCGGTCAGCCACGTACAGGTTCATGAACTCGGCCCAGCGGGTGATGGTGCTCGGGCCGAGCGAGTCGACGTGGACGCCGTTCTGGAGCGTGACCCACACCTTCTTGTTGCTCTTGGGCAGGTTCGCGATCGCCTCGGGCCAGTGCCCGCCGGTCTGCTCGTCCTGGAACTGGCCGATCCAGAAGATCGGCACCTTGATGTTCTTGACCCAGGCGCCCGGCGAACGCTTGGCGAAGAGGCCGGGGGTCCGGAACGGGTTGTGCTTGATCAGCTTGTTCGCGTCCCTGGTCTGCAGCCTCAGCTTCTGGTTGTCCAGGCAGTGCTGCATGTCGGACTCGCGGGTCGCCGTGTCGCTGTCCGGGTCACCGGAGGTCGACATGATCTTCGACCAGAGCTGACCGCCCTCGGGCGCCGGCTCGGCGTCTTCCATGCGTTCGGTGATCCACGAGTAGGCGAACCCGCTGTTGAAGATGCCACCGGGGAAGCCGGTGCCGCTGTACACGTCGTCGGTCACCGACATCGGCGAGACGGCGGCAAGGTGCGGTGGGTTGGTGCCGGCCGTGAACAGCTGGGTGATTCCCGAGAAGGAGATGCCACCCATGCCGACCTTGTCGCCCTTGACCCAGTCCTGGGCCGCGACGGTCTCGACCGCGTCGTATCCGTCGTACGTGGTGGGCCAACCGAACAGGTCGAAGGCGCCACCGGAGCAACCGGAGCCACGCATCTGGACGCTGACCACCGCGAAGTTCAGCAACGGTCCGACGACCGCACCTACCGCGGTGGACGTGACCGGAGCGAGTGGGTCGCTATCGCCGCCACCACCGCTGAGCGACGCGATGATCGTGCCGAGCAGATCATGCGGGGCGGCGGTCTGGTAGCCCGAGTACTCGATGAAGGTCGGGAAGGGCCCGTCGGCGAGGGAGTCCGCGCCCATCGGCAGCCGAACGGTCATCGCCAGCTCGGTCCCGTCACGCATGGTCACGTAGTTGAGGCCCTTGTGAAGGGTCTTCTTGTCGTAGAAGGACTGCTTCGGATTCGCGCCGGGCTTGAGAACCCGGAAGCGCGGGGTCGAGAGGGACTTCTTGCCTCTCCGCTGCCGAACGGTGAAGACCGCACCGGGCTTGATGTCATAGAAGATCTTGCTGCCGTAGCGATCGGCGACTCCCTGTTTGGCGATCCGGCCCTTGGCGTTGACGAGCAATAGCCGTGTGCCGGGCTTGGCCCCGGTCACGGTCGCGTCGCCGACGTTGCCTCTGGCCTTGAACTTCGCCTTGCCGGCGATCGGCGGCGCCTTCGGCAGCCGCTTCGTCTTGGCGTCCGCTGACGTCGCGATCAGCGGCATCAGGACCAGGGCAATCAATGCCACCAGACCCGTCAGGTTCCTCACCTGTTGCTTGTAAATCATCTCTCCCGATTTCATCTTCCCCGCCTTTCTCGATTCCTTCTAGAAACTTCTTCGCCCTGCCGGGACGGAATTTGGAGCCAGCACCCTCGTCTTGAGGGGCTGGCTCCACCGGGTCCTCCGTGACCGAACTCGATGCCGCCCCGGCGGCTCAACCGGGCCACCGGGGCAACAGGATCAACCGATGCGAACCACCGCCTTCGCGCTCTTCTTCGCGAGCGCGTTGCCGGAAGTCACATCCTTGCCCGTGGCGACGAACCTCAGGGCAGCCTTGCGGCCCTTCTTCGCCTTGCGGTTCACGACCACCTTGAACTTCGCGGTCGCGGTGGCGCCGGCGGCCAGGGCCCCCTTGTTGACGCAGCGCTTCACGCGGACGAGCTTCTTCGGAGCGGTGACGCAGATCTTCACGCCGCTCGCGGCGCCGTCGCCGGTGTTCCTGACCTTGGCGACGATCGTGACCCGCTTGCCGCGCTTGACCTTCTTGGCCTTCGGCTTGACGCTGAGCGCACCGAACTTGGCCGTGAGCGGCGGCGGCGGAGTCTTCGCTACCTCCCATGTGTATGTCTCGGCCGGACCGGCGCCGCCTTCATTGGTCGCCTTCACCTGGAAGGTGTGCGATCCCTCGGCGAGACCCGTGTAGGTCTTGCTGCCGGAGTCGCCGGAGCCACATGCCTGGGGAGCGCCGCCGTCGAGGACGCACTCGAAGCCGGTGACAGCGGAGGTCTCGCCGTCACCCTTCTGGTACGAGAACGAGGCGACGTCCGCGGTGGTGCTGGCGGGCGGCGAGGTCACGATCTTCGGGGCCGCAGTGGGCTTCACGATAGGCACGCCGCAGAGCGGATTCCCCGGGTCGGTGTCGCAGGTCTGGAAGTTGCGGACGCCATGCGACATCGCGATTCCGCCCGGGCCGGCGATCAGTCCGGCGACCACGCCGCAGGAGCCGCCCCCGGTGACCGGCGGCAGGCCGGTCCAGCTGGCGCTGATGACGCCATTGCCTTCGATGCCACTGGTGAAGGCCTGCCCAAGGTACGGATGGGCGTTGCTGCTGGAGAGCGTGAGCTCGATCGGCGAGATGACGCAGTTCGAGCCGAGAACCGCCACGGTCGCCTTGAGACTGGCGTCGATGCTGATCTCCCCGGTGCCCGAGTCGAAGGTACCCGTGATGTCCGAGTTGGCTTCCATGTCGATGTTCGCGGTGATGCCGGGAGACACCTCGGTGGTCTTGGTCGGGAACACGAACCCGGCCTTGGGCACGTTCACCGTGTTCCCGGTGAGGTCACCGGCGAGCGTCGCCGGCGGATCCGACAGGTCCGAGTCGATGGCCCGGACGCCGCTGAGACCACCGAGGTCCAAGATGGCGTTGTCGATTGACATGCTGAAGGGAGCCGCATTGGCCGTTGCGGGCAATGCGAACAGCACCATGGCTGCCAGCAATGCTCCCAGGATCTTCTTTGACGTTTTCACAATCTGCCTTTCTCTCGTTTCCCTGCCTGAAGTAGACGGACGAGGTTGGTGCCGACCCGGCGCAGGGAAACCGGGCCGACACCAATTCGTCCTTGTCCGCGTGGCTTCAGCTACCTAATGGCCACTTTCACCTGCGCGGTCTTGTTGCCCAGCTCTTGACTGGTGGCAACAAACTTGAGTGCCGCTCGGGCCCGTCGCTTGGCCTTGGGCTTCACCTTCACGGTGAACTGCGCCTTGACCGTGCGACCCGGAGCGACGTTGCCGAAGCTCCTGCAGGCCTTGCCCTGGATCCGGACCAGACGCTTCGGACCGGAGGCGCAGACCTTCACGCCGCTGGCCGCCTTGGTGCCGGTGCTGGTGATCCAGGTCCGGACCACGACCTTGCCGCCACGACGCGCCTTGCTGGCGCTCGAGCTGGCGATGAGATCGCTCAGTCCGGCGACGGGGTCGATGCAGTCCTTCGAGTCAGGGTGAGCCTCGCAGAACTTGGCGCACCCGTATCCGGTGTCGTCCAGATCACAGCCCGTCGGGGGATCCACCGGCGTCTTCGCGGTCTTGAACGTCCGGTCGGCACCGTAGGCCTTGACACCCAGGTCGTTCTCGACGACGAGTCGGTAGTGGTACTCGGTGTCCTCGTCCAGACCAGTCAGGTCCGCTTCGACACCGCGTCCGAGCCCGGAAGCACCGATCGGCTGATCAGCTGACTGCTGACCGTACGCCTTGGTGGTGCCGTACTCGAAGCTGGCCGTCGAGGCCCGGCGGTTGGCGTTGGCAACTCCGCCAACGGTCGCCGCGTCGATCCCCGAGACACTCGCGATCCCGGTGCTGCCCTGCGGGTAGTACCGGGCGGAGCTCACCGTTGCCAGCAACCCCACGTTGCTCAGGGGCGACGGCGTAGTCAGGGCGAAGCCGGTAGCGCCGAGGGCTAGATCACCAACCCCGTCCCCATCGACATCGCCGGCCGGCGCCAGCCCGGTGCCCAACCTGAGACTCGCAGCGTCGCCGCCCAGCATCAGTGCTTCGGACGTCGGGGTGGCCGCTCCAACCACAATCCGGTTCATGTCCGCCGGAACACCGCCCTGGAAGACGATCACTCGACCGGCATTCGCCTTGCTGTTGACCGCGGTGTTAGGGGCACTAGTGCCGAACTCGTCGGCGCCATCGCCGTTCAGATCCCCAAGGGAAACCGGCAGAGCCCCGGCCGAGGTACCTTGGATCGGTGGCGTCGGGAAGGACGAGTCCCAGTCGAACTGTATGCCGTCCCCCACGGCGGGTGGATCGGCGGTCAGGGTTCGTTCTGGGGTTCCTTCCTTGCCGTAGATGACGGTGAAGAAGGTGCCCAGGGTCGGCACTGCCTCAAGCCCCTGCACGCCCACGTCGGCGAGCCCGTCGCCATTCACGTCACCCGGCGCAAACGGGAACGATGAGATGGCGGTGTAGGGGAGATCAACCTTATAACCATCTGCACTGGTCGCCGCGGTGACATCGACTGGACCCGTCCAGTCTTGTCCGTATATGACCCAGAGAGCCGGCTGCACCGAACCGTCGGTTCCTGCAGCGATCGCAAGGTCGTCGCGACCATCCCCGTTCACGTCTCCAGGAGAAACCACAGCGTTGCCAAATGGAACCGTGGCCGCCAAGCCCGCGATCTGAATCACGTCGGGTGCGGAGAGGGTCGTCAGATCGATCGTGCAAAGACCGGGTGACGCCGGGCAGTTACTGCCCAACCCGTTGGCCAGCACAAGCGCCTGCCGACCGCTGTTTCCGTTGTTGCCGGTCGGGACGAGCAACTCGTCCTTGCCGTCTCCATCGAAATCCCCAGAGTCCCACCGTGCTGAGGTTGCGACCATGCTCACCGAATTGGTGAGCTTGAAACCGAGCCGATCGCCGTCTACGTCAACGGGATCATCGGTGGACAGACAGACGGTGACGTTCGGAGGGTTGCACTGCGCCAGGTCCGCCGCCGGATTCTTGACTCCGTAGAGAACGGTCGCGACGCTGCCGTTCGGGGTGGGTGCGACGACCATGTCTGGCACGCCGTCGTTGTTTTGGTCTCCGACCGACGTCGGCCAAAGAGCGTCGACAGGCGTCTTGATGCGGTAGCCGTCGCTCGGGTCGAGGTTGGCAAGATCCGGGCTGGTCGGTTGCCCAGGCCCGAAGAAGACGTAGACGCCGCGGTTGGCGGCGCCATCGACCATCGTCATGAAGTCGTCAAAGCCGTCGTCGTTGATGTCGCCGGCGTTTACGACGATGTCGCCAGTGCGTTCACTGCCATTGACGCCGTTCCATTTCCCGGCATAGTCGCTGGTGGTGACAACCTGATCGGCGGCATTCGCCACGGACGCGGATGTCAAGCCCATGAACCAGGCACAGATCCCTAGTAAAGGCACCAGCGCTACGAGCCAGTAGCGGTTGGAAGTCCCTCTCCCTGCTTTCATCGATGATTCCTTTCCACTGCTTCCTTGGTCTATTGGTCACTTCGAAAAAGCTTTTGATTTAGCGAGGGCGTCCCCGGCGCAAGGCCGGGGACGCCACCCACATGGGCACTTGTCACACGCCCATTTACTCCCAAGAACCCTTCGTCACTACGGGGTGAGCGAGGTCGGGTTCGAGACGGTGATGGGATCCGGGCAAAGGAAGCCCGAGGAAAGCGACACGGTCTGCGGCGAGGGGTTGAGAGTGAACGTCCCCCCGCTGTAGGTGCCGGTCAGGGTGCCGCTGTAGGTGCAGTTCCCGAACAGGCCCGGAATCGTGATGGTTCCGATGGCCTCGGCAGTGCCGTCGCTCTTCCAGTGGAGATGCAGCGCCGCGTCAATGTCGCTCGCGTCGCAGGACTTCCCGGCGCTGGTGTCCGGCGCAAAGTTGGTCAGCTCACGGGAACTGGCCCAACCAGAGTGGATCGGATCGGGGCTGTTGATCGCACCAGAGGTGAACGTGAAGTCACACGCACCGTAGTCGGTCGTGATGTGACCAGTGCCCGCCTGAGCGGCGCTCGCGCCAACGGCTCCGATCGCCAGGACGGCAACCATAGCCAGGAACATCGTCTTGATTCGACTCATACCTCTATCTCCTCTCGGTCCCGTCGGCCGGCTACGTCGTGCAGCCTTTTGGCCTTCCCTGCGAACGCACAGGCCAAGACCCATGAAATCCGCCGGGACCCTTTCTCTCTCCGGGTCGCGGTCATTAGAACCGATTGCTCAGGATTTGTCAAGTAAAAAAATGTTCCTGAGAAAACTGGCCGTTTCCCAGACGTTGCCACGGCCGCCCGAGAGAACCGCAATATGCGCTCCACGGGTCAAGCCGCCGGGCAGACAGGGGCTAGTCCGAGCGCCTGCCGACCCGACAGCGGATCGCGCGAAATGGCCCCCGACCAGGCAAGCCATCTCGCGCGATCAGAAGGCGGGATCGCCTACGGCGTGAGCCAAGTGTGCTCGCCGCTCACCACAGTGTCGCTGAGCACCGTCATGGTGGAGCTCGGACAGTTGATGAACGACCCCATCACCCTCGAGAGCTCCTGAGAGGATGGGTCGTCGAGATCAAACGTGGTTCCGTCCCAAGTCCCGTTCAGCGTGCCGCTGTAGGCACACCAGCCCGAGAAGAGACCCGGAACATAGAAGATCCCCAATGCCTGAGCATCACCAGCGTACGTCCAATGAAGGTGAAGTTGAGCATCCATGTCGACCGCATCGCAATAGCCATAGGCGACTGCCGAGTGGATCTCGAGCCCACTGTCCCAGCCTGGGTGCCCCTCGAACGAGGGAGATACCTCGAACGTAAAATCACATGATCCCCTATCAGTGTCCAGGTGACCGATCCCTGCCTGAGCGGCAGGCACTCCGACAGCGCCGGCTGCGCATGTCACGAAGATTGCCATCAGAGCGATCTTCGTTCGACACATTCCGCCTCTTGTCCTCAACAGCCGTCTCATGGCGTGAAGGAAGTATGGGTCGTGATGGACATCGAGCCAGGACAGACGAACCCGCTGGTCAGGGAGATCGTTTGAGGCCACGGGTAGAGGGTGAAGATCCCACCGCTGTAGATGCCGTTCAGTGTCCCTCCGTAGGTGCAGGAGCCGAACGGACCGGGCGCGCTGAGGCCACCAATCACCTGGGCTTGCCCACTATTCATCCAATGAAGATGGAGATCCCCCTCGAGGCTGCCCGGAGGGCAGGCCCCCGTCGGATCCGGCAAGATCGTCGATAGCTCCTGCCCATGATCCCAACTCGGATGAGCGGAGTCCGGGCTAGAGACCGTGCCCGACGTGAAAATGACGTCACACGAACCACCGCTCGTGATCGTGCCCGTTCCCGCCTGAGCGGACGTCGCCATCGTCGCCGAGAACGCCAGAACGGCAACAACCCCCGCCAAGAGCGCCTTGAATCGCTTCATGCTTTCCTCCAACTGGTCCCGCCGGCCGGCCACGTCCTGTGACCTATATGGCCTTCCCTGCGAAAACACAGGCCACGACCCATGAATCCGCCAGGACCAAAATCCGGGCCTGAACTCAGTAGAACCGATCGCCCGACCTTCGTCAAGGAAGGCCGTAGCGCCCGCCCTTGACGAAGGTTGAGCCGAACCCTGCCTACGGGGTGAGCCAGGTAGGGGTCGAAACGATGGCGCTCGCCGGGCATGGAGATCCCGAGAACAGCAAAATCGTCTGCGGCGAGGGACTGAGAGTGAAAACTCCTCCGGCGTAGGTTCCAGCGAGAGTACCGCTGTAGGCGCACCAACCGAACAGGCTCGGGATCTGGATCTGGCCGACTACTTCGGACTGGCCGGTGTTCATCCAGTGCAGGTGCATGGAACCCCTGACATCGGGCCAATCGCAGGACTTGCCGATACCCGGGTCGGGAGCCAATCCATTGAGCTCCCGAGAATGATCCCAGACCAGATGGATCGGATCCGGACTGACAACCGAAGCCGAATTGAATACGACGTCGCATCGACCCCAGTTGGTCGTGACCTCGCCGCTACCGGCCCAAGCCGAGCCAGAGCCCGCAGCGACGAACGCGAACATCGCGATCGTCGCCAGGAGCATCATCTTGATTCTCCGCATGCCTCCTCCTATTCTGATTTCGCCGGACAGTCCCGTCGAACGCAGACCAACGCTCACGGCTGAAAGGAAGTCGGAAACTGGACGCTAGTGCTCACTGGGCAATAGAACCATGGGCCCGCAGTCTTCATCAATGTCTGAAATGACGGACTGAGCGTGAAGGCTCCGCTACTGAAGGTGCCTGTCAGCTTCCCGCTATAGGTGCAGAGTCCGTCAAGCTCGACCCAACCGTCCATCTCCGCCGCACCGTTGTCGTTCCAATGGAGGTGCTGCTCCCCGTCGACCTGCGTGCCATCGCAGAACCCCGAAGGGTCAATCGTAAACGCGGTCAGTTCTTGAGAATGGTCCCAGAGCAGATGGGTCAGATCCGGGCTCAAAACGGAACCGCTGGCGAATGTCACGTCACAGCCTCCGAGGCCTATCGTGAAATGACCCGTTCCCGCTTGGGATCCGCTGGCCGTGACTGCCGAGAATGTCAAGGCAGCGACAACCGCCGCCAAGAGCACCTTAAATCGCTTCATGCTTCTCCTCCAACTGGTCCCACCGGCCGGCCACGTCCTGTGACCTATATGACCTTCCCTGCGAAAACACAGGCCACGACCCATGAAATCCGCCGGGACCCTTTCTCTCTCCGGGTCAAGGTCATTTGAACCGTTTGCTCAAAGTTTGTCAAGTAACAAGATGCTCCTGAGGACACCAACCGCTCGTGGGAGGTTGCCTCAGCGGCCTGCAATCACGCGATACCACGCTCTACAAGGTCGTGAACCGGCTACCGGCGATTGGCGGAGTGACTTGACTCATGGTCGTCAACTCACGCGAAGAACGAATGGGGCGCCGAGCAGTCCGCCGAGGCGACCAACTGACCGGCAACAATCTGGTTGCGTGATGCCCCCGGTCCTGAGGACCGGGGGCATCATCACCTCTCTGGCGCCTAGATGAAGCCCGCCGTTGACGGAACCTCGCTCACCACGGAGTCAGCGTGGTCGGATTCTTAACCTGAATGCTGCCCGGGCAGAGGAAGTTTCCCGAGAACTTGTTGATGGTCTGCGGCGACGGGCTCAGAGTGAACACGCCAGCGGCCAGGTTGTATGTCCCAGTCAGAGTGCCTTTGTAGGTACAGGTAGCAATGGTGCTGGTGATGCGGATCGGACCAGTCACCTCGGCATAGCCCTCGGTGCTGGGAGCGACGGGGTTATTCCAGTGCAGATGCAGATCCGCACTGAAATCACTCGCTTCGCACGACTTCCCCGACGAGTTGTCCGGGGCGAAGTTCGTGAGGTCCCGGGAGTGGTCAAAGGAATGATTGACATCCGGACTCGAAGTAGCCCCTGAGGTGAAGGTGAAGTCGCAGGAGCCAAGGTTGGTCGCAATATGACCGCTACCGGCCTGAGCCGCGCTCGCGCCCACCGCACCGATCGCCAGAACGGCGACCGCAGCCATGAGCATCATCTTGATTCTCTTCATACCTATTTCTCCTCTCGGTCCCGTCGGCCGGCCACATCTTGTAACCCTTTGGCCTTCCCTGCGAAAACACAGGCCACGACCCATGAATCCGCCAGGACCAACATCCGGGCCTCAGACCAGTAGAACCGATCACCCCGCAAGCGTCAAGGCAAAGGACGTGACCTGGCGGTCCCCCGCATGTCGGGAAGACCGCCAGAACAGGTCGGTGCTCGTCACCAGAGATGGGTCAGGGCTGAAGCCATGTGTAGTAGGACGGCGTGCCCGCGGTGTCGCTCCGGACATGAATGACCGCTGCCGGGCACAGGATGGCGCTGCCCGCGATCTTGCTCAACGGCTGAGACGAAGGGTCGTCGAGCTCGAAACGGGTCCCGTCCCAGGTTCCATTCAGAGTTCCGGCGTATGTACAAAGGCCGAGGCCTCCAAAGCCCGAAACGACAAGAGTGCCGTATGCCTGAGCATCGCCCGTCGCGGTGACCCAATGCATGTGCAGCTCCGCGTCGGTGTCGGAGAAATCACAGCTGCCGTTCGGATCCACGCCGAAAGCCGTGAGATCCCGAGCGAAATCCCAGCCCGGATGGCTCGTGTCGAGGTACTGAGCGCCGGCCGTGAACGTGACGTCGCAGGCACCTACATCGGTGTCGAAGTGACCATCGCCGGCCTGGGCCGCGTTGGCTCCGACCACGCCGAGCGTCGCGACAGCCGCCAGAGCGGCCAGCATCATCTTGATTCTCCGCATGCTTCTTCCTGTTCCGGTCCCGCCGGCTGGTCACTTCCTGCGACCTTCTCGGCCCTTCCCCGCGAACTGGTGGCCTAGCCCATGAAACCGCCGGAACCTCTTGTTCGGGCTTTGGCTCAGTAGACCGGAACGGCCGGTCTACGTCAAGGCGTCACTCGGCGCGGTGGAAGTGGAGCAGGCCCAGCTCGGTGCGGTGGGTCGCTTCCTTGCGTTCCTCATCATCGAGTTCGGCAAGGCGGACCGCGGCCTCGGCGTGGAGGTCGGTGGCCAGGTTGAGGAGGTTGACGATCTCGTCGCCGAGCTTCGCGTAGGCCTCGTCGTCGAGCTCGAGCTCGACCCAGGCCACCGCGGCCTTGGGATCGTTGAAGCCACCGACCGCGGCGGCCTCGCTGACGTGCTTCCAAAGCTGCTGGAGGGTCTGGTTGGAGAGGTCGCCACGGACCGACTCGGGCAGCTGGCGCCAATGCTCCTCTTCCAGGCGCGCACGCATGGTGGCGCGGTAGAAGTGCTCGAGGGCGCCGCGTACCGGCTTCGTGTCGACCAGCTCGATCGCATCGCAGCTCTCGAGGATCTTCACGTGGTAGCTGACGTTGCTCAACGGCTCGCCCAGCTTGCGGGCGACCTGGTTGGGGCTCGCGACTTCCTCGTTGAGGGCCTGCAGGATGCGCTGGCGGAGGGGATGACCCAGGGCCTTCATGACCCGGACGTCAACCGTGCTGTCCGCCTCTGCTTGTTTCTTCGTTGTGGTGTTGCTCATGTGATCTCCGGTCCTTTTCGGAGCCTGGCCCGAGCCCGGTGAAGCCTCACTTTGACGGTGCCTTCCGGGATGCCGAGCCGCTCAGCAATTGCTGATTGTGTCAGATCACTGTCGTATCTGAGCAAAATCAGCTCCCGATCGGCCTCCGAGAGGTTCGCCAGGGCGGCCTGCACGGTGGCGCTTTCGATCACTCCCTCGAGCCGATGATCCTCCTCCCCGCCCTGCTCCACCACCTCCGACGGCTCGGGGATGTTTCTCTCCAAAGCCCGCAGCGCCTCGTTGCGCGCGATGCGTGAAAGCCACTCGGAGCGCCGTTCCCCGTCCCTCAGCTTGTGCTGGTAGCGCCAGGCGCGGATCACCGCGTTCTGGGCGATGTCCTCCGCTTCGCCCGACCCTCGCGCATAGCGTCGGGCGACCCTGAGGCAGATCTCTCGAGCCTCCTCCCAGTCCCAAGTTACGTCAGGTGAAACGTTCCTGACCACTCAGCGGGTCTATATCGATATGGACCCCCAGATCAAAAGCATTTCCGACGAATCGGCCGTCACCTACGACCTTATGGCCGGACATTACGACGGCTTTACGGGACACCACGACTACGAGGTGTGGCTGGGCGCTCTCCTCCCGGCCCTGGAGGCCCGGGGTCTGAGTGGCAATCGGCTGCTCGACGCGGGGTGCGGGACCGGCAAGAGCTCGATCCCTATGTTGGAGAGGGGCTGGGACGTGACCGCCTGCGATCACTCGGCGGAGATGCTCGAACGCCTCCGGGAGAAGGTCGGCGGCAGGATCAGGACCGAGCACACCGATCTGCGGGTGATGCCGGTGCTCGGCGAGTACGACCTGATCCTCTGCCTCGGGGACGTCCTGAACTACTGCGCCGTCACCGGCTCACTGGCGCCCGCCCTGAGCGGCCTGGCCCGCAACCTCGCCCCCGGCGGGTTGCTCCTCTTCGATCTCAACACCGTCCAGACGTACCGCACCTTCTACGCGGAGACGATCGAGGTCGAGGTCGACGGCGACCTGGTCCGCTGGACCGGCCAGGGGGACGGCACCGCCGGGGAGGGCGATCACGCCGAGTCGGTGATGGAGATCACCGGCGGGCCGGACGGGCCGGTGCGGGTGGTCCATCGACAACGACATGTTTCTCGCGAAGAGGCACTCCTGGGGCTCGCCCAGGCCGGGCTCCGATGCCTGGACCTCTTCGGCCAAGGCTTCGACGCGGTTTTGGAAAAACCGCTCGAAGAAGGTCGCCATACGAAGGCGATCTACATCGCAGGGGTTGACACCGACACGGAGGAAGGGAGGTGAAACATGAAGCCGCAGGAGATCAAGAAGCCGGCAACGCCGCGCTCCGCCATCCAGAAGGGTGGCTGAGTGACGGCGACGGCCGCCCGCTTTCGAGCGGGCGGCCGTCGCGTCGCCATCGACTGAAGCGTTCGGTCGAGGTCTTCCCGGCCTCGGACGGCTCGATCCATCTGATCCAGGAGGGATTGGGCCGGCATTTCCGGGTCGACGAGCCGGGCCCGGAGGACCGGGCCGTGCTCGAGCTGCTTCAACGTCGCGCACTGAGCGCCGACGAGCTCGCGGCGGAGCTCGAAGCAAGGGGCCTCAGCCCCGACACCCTGGAGACGTCGCTCTCCGAGCTGGAGGGCATCGCCCTGCTCGAGATCAGCACCGGGGGCGAGACGCCGCTGTCGCCGGAGCGATCGGAGCGGTTCGACCGGCAGCTGATCTACCTCTCGGACATCGGCGCCAGCGGCGCCAGCAGCGAGGAGATACAGGCCCGTCTGGCCGAGGCCGAGGTGGTCATCCTCGGCTGCGGCGGACTGGGCAGCTGGGCGGCCTGCGGGTTGGCCTGCGCCGGCGTCGGCCATCTGCGCCTGATCGACGACGACACCGTCGAGCTCAGCAACCTGAACCGGCAGCTGCTCTTCGGCGAGCCGGATCTCGGCCGCCCCAAGGTCGAGGCCGCGGCCGAGGCTCTGCGTCGGAACGACGGCCAGATCGAGATCGCCACCCATCAGCGGCGGGTCAGGTCCTGGACCGAGATCGCCGAGCTGATCGACGGCGCCGACTTCCTCGTCGCGACCGCCGACTGGCCGCCCCATGAGCTGGCCCGATGGGTCAACCGGGCCTCGCTGGAGACCGGCGTGCCCTACATCAGCGCCGGGCAGTTCCCGCCGACGATCCGGGTCGGCCCGCTCGTGGTGCCGGGCCGGACCGCCTGTCTCGACTGCCAGGAGACCGCGATCGAGGGGGACTACCCCCTGTACGACGAGCTCGCCCGCTTCCGGGCCGAGGCCGAATCGACCGCCAGCACGCTCGGGGCCGCCTCAGGGATGATCGGCTCGATCATCTCGATGGAGGCGATCCACCTGCTGACCGGCGAGATCGACCCGGCCAGCCTGGACCGGGCCCTGATCATGGACCTCAGGACGATGTCGATGGATCACGAACAGGTCGAACGGCGTCCGGACTGCGCCTGCGCCTCGAAGGCCCGGGCTGCCTGATCCGCGGGTCGAGGATGCCCTCGGCGATGTCGATCGCGATGTTGACCACGATCACCAGGATCGCGGTGAAAAGCACCACGCCTTCCACCACCGGCAGATCGGATCGTTGGATCGAGGTGACCATCAGCCCGCCGATCCCGGGCACGTTGAAGACCGCCTCGACCAGGACGACGTTCCCCGCCGCGATCAGCGCGAAGTCCAGCCCGATCAGAGTCAGCATCGGCGTGAGCCCGGCCCTGAAGGCATGGCGCCAGAGGATCCGGCTCTCTCCCAGCCCCCGGGCCCGGGCGGCGAGCACGTAGTAGCGGGTCAGCTCCTCCCTGATCGTCGCTCGCGCCAGGCGGAAGTAGAGCCCGACCAGGCCCATCCCGAGCACCAGCGCCGGCAGGATCAGGGCGGCGACCCGGTTCGGGAAGTCGTCGGCTTCCGGGTACGCCCCGATCCCGGGCAGGAGCGGGACCAACGAGTCGCTCCCGGAGGCGAAGGCGAGCAGGGCCATGTAGCCGAGCACGAAGACCGGGGTCGAGATCAGGACGATCGAACCGGCCCCGGCGAGACGGTCGAAGAGGGAACCGGGGCGGGCCGCGGCCAGCACCCCCAGCGCCACCCCGAGCACCAGCCAGATCATGGTCGCGAGGGAGACCAGCAGGAGCGTGACCGGAAGCCGGTCGAAGACGAGCTCGGTCACCGGCACCCCGTATCGGTAGCTGGTGCCCAGGTCGAACCGGGCCAGGTCGCCAAGGAAGTTCCCGTACTGGACGTAGACGGGATCGTCGAGCCCCATCGCGTGCCGGACCTGCTCGATCTGTTGGGGGGTAGCGCCGGTCCGGGTGTTGGCCGGGTCGCCGGTGGGCAGGACGTTGAAGATCACGAAGACCAGCGCCGTGACCAGGAGAACGAGGATCAACCCCCAGGCGATCCTCCCCGCGATCATCCGGCGCAGGCTCACGGCCTCAGTCCCCTCCTCCGGCCAGTGAGGTCAGGGCCAGCGACGGGCTGGCGGTGGTGCGGTCTATGACCAGGTCGACGTCGGTCGAGAATACGAAGGGGACCTTGCTCCAGACCAGGGGGATCGCCGGCGCGAGGCCCGTGATCTCCCGGTCGATGCTCCCCCAGGCCTCGGCCCGGCCGGCCGGGTCGACGATCCACTGTGCCCGGCGGATCTGCCGGTTGATCTTCGGGTCGTCGAGCTGGGACCAGTTGGAGTTGTTGACCTGGCGGATCGCGTCGCCGCTGAATGCCTCGGCCAGGACGGTCTGCGGATCGCCGAGCAGGCTGAGCCAACCGACGTTCGGGCAGATCGCGACCTCGGCCCGCGGGACGTTGCAGTACCGCGAGTACATGACGTCGCGGGCGACCGCCCGGACCCGGACCGGGATCCCGAGGGAATCGATCGCCTGGCGGACCAGCTCCGCCACCCGTCGACCGACCGCGGTCGAGTCCGAGACCATGTTCAGCTCGGCGTCGCCCTCGTACTTGCCATCCGGGAAGCCGGCCCGCTTCATGTACTCGGCGGCCAGGGACGCGTTCCCATGCGGGTTCCCGAGGAAGTCGAAACCGGATCCCTCGAGGCCGCCCGCGTCCTCGAAGCCGTTCACTCCGGGCGGGATGAAATGCGTGGCGAGCGGACCGACGATCTGGCCTCCCCGGACCAACCTGATCGCCTCGCGGTCGGTGGCCGCGAGGATCGCCCGGCGCACGTCGGGATCGTCAAGGGGCGGGATCGTGGTGTTGAGAGTCGCGTAGAGCGCGGCCCCGGCCGAGACCATGTCCAACTGGTCGGGGCGTTCGGTGGCCGCGTACTCGAGCATCGGCGGGTCGGGCACGAAGTCGCCGTTGACCAGCCCTTCGCCGCTGAGGATCTTGCGCGAGGCCGCGGCCGTGTTGCTGTACCCGCTCTCGATCTCGACCTTGTCCAGGTAGGCCGGGCGGGTGTCGAGGTCGGGATCCCAGTCCGGGTTGCGGACCATCTCGGTCTCGACCCCGGGGTGATATCCGGTGAGCTTGCCCGAGGCGTCGTTCGGGACCATGTACGGGCCGGTCGCGACGAGGTGCTGGTCGTAGGTCGAGGGGATCTCGGCATCGAACGGCCTGGCGTAGTCCGCCGGCACCGGGGCGCCCAGCGGAAGGGCGAGCACCGCGATCGCCATCGGGGGGACGCGACCGTGGAAGCGAAGCTCGAGCGTACGGTCGTCCGGGGCGGTGACACCCGCGATGTCCGGGGCTTTCTTCGGGTTGCTGATCGCCGCCTGCTGGGCCCGTCCGAAACCGACCAGGCCGTTCAGGTAGGACGAGACGTACCCGTTGGCGACGCCGGGGAGCAGCGAGCGTTCGATCGCGTACTTGAAGTCGCCGGCCTCGACCTCGCGGTCGACCGGCGAGGAGAAGCGGACGCCGGGCCTGATCCGGAAGGTGACGGTCCCGCCCTCGTAGTCGACCTGCGGCATCTCTCTGGCCAGGTCCGGGACCAGCTTGTGCTCGGCGTCGGGGGCGAGCATCAGCAGGGTGCGCTGCGTGGCCTGCGAGATCATCATCCCGAACTGGTTGATGGTCACGCCGGGATCGAGCGAGTCGATGTCGGAGCTGGAGAGGACCGTCAGGGTGCCGCCCCGCTCCGCCCCGGCCGGCGCCGTGTACCGCGGCTCGAAGTCCTGGCTGGGAGCCGAATCATCGTTGCCGCAGGCGGAGAGGACGCCGACCGCGGCGATCAACAACCCCAAGAGGAGAAACCTAGGCGCTCTCATCCGTAGATCCTCAGACTAGGGCCCCTGCCGCGACGGAGGCGATCGGCGAGCAGCGTGCAGCAGAGCACGGTCGCGACCAGGCCGATGCCGGGGAACAGCATCAGCCACCAGGCGTCGGGGAAGGCGGGCGCGGCCGAGGCGATCATCCCGCCCCAACTCGGGGTGGGCGGAGTCACCCCGACGCCGAGGTAGGACAGCGCGGCCTCGGCGATGATCATCTGCGGGGCCAGGACCACGGTCATGACCGCGATCACCGGCAACAGGTTCGGGAGCAGCTCCCGACCGAGGATCTGGAACGAGGAAGCTCCGGAGAGACGGGCGGCGGAGACGAAGTCGCGTTCCCTCAGCGAGAGGGTCTCGTTGCGGATGATCCGAGCCAGGGCCGGCCACGAGGTGACGATCAGGACCAGGATGACCAACGGGATGCCCGGTCGCACCGTCCCGTTGACGCAGCCCTGTTCCGAGGAGCAGCTCGCGGCGATGCCGAGGGCGAGCAGCAGGTAGGGGATGACGAGGAAGGCCTCTGTCATCCGTGACACGACGGTGTCGAGCAGGCCGCCCCTGAAACCCGCGACGAGCCCGAGCACGACGCCCAGCGCGACCGCCCCGATGGTCGTGACCAGGCCGACGAAGAGCGAGACCCTGGCCCCGTAGAGCGTGCGGCTGAAGACGTCACGGCCAAGCCAGTCGACCCCGAACCAGTGCGCGGATCCCGGCCCGCTCGGAGTCCCGAACACCGGCGAGAGGCTGGAGGAGTCCACGGCGTCCGGCGTCGGGGCACCGACCAGCGCCACCACGAGTGGCGCCACGAGTGCGATCAACGCAAACGCAACCAGAATCCCCAGTGCCATCCTGGCGGTGCTCATCCTCTACGCATCCACCGGAACATGTACGCAAGTGTATCTGGAAATTACGGGTCTGGACGCACATAGGATCATGCTCTCGTGCCAGACCTGAATCATGAGGACGAAGGACCGAGTGGAACCCGGACGGTACTGACCGTGTCGGACCTCACGGTCGGTCACCCCGGCGACCCCGGCCAAACGCTCGTCGAGGGCCTCAGCTTCGAGATCGAGCCCGGCGAGACCCACGGGCTGATCGGGCCGTCCGGCTCCGGCAAGACGGTCACCGCGCTCACCCTGCTCGGCCTGGGGCCCGGCGGGACGCGGTTCGACGCGACCGGGTCGATCAGGCTGCTGGGCCGGGAGCTGATCGGCCTCGCCCCGAAGCAGTGGCGGTCGGTGAGGGGCTCGCAGATCGGGTTCGTGCCCCAGGACCCGGGCACCTCCCTCACCCCCGTGCGACGGGTCGGGGATCTGCTGGCCGAGGTGATCTCGGCCCATGCCCCCGCCCCGGACCGTCGAGCGCGGGCGATCGAGCTGCTGGGCGAGGTCGGCTTCCCCGACCCGGAGAAGGTCGCGCATCGATTCGCGCACGAGCTCTCCGGCGGGCAGCAGCAGCGGGTGGCGATCGCGGCGGCGATCGCGGCGGAACCGGAGCTGCTGGTCGCGGACGAGCCGACCTCCTCCCTGGACGTGATCACCCGGGACCGGATCATGGACCTGCTCGCCTCGATCCAGGCTCGGCGCTCGATGGCGATGCTGCTGATCAGCCACGACCGGCGCGAGCTGGCGGAGCGGGCGGACCGGGTCTCGGAGCTCCGCGACGGCAGGCTGGTCCGCACCATCCCCGGCGATCGACTGACCAGCGCCGAGGGCTGGTCCTCGCCTCCGACGCGCCGGACCGAGCGGACGCGAGAGACCGGGCGAGCACCGAGGCTGCGCCTCACCGATCTCGAGATGACCTTCCCCGCCGGACGCGGGTCGCCGCCCGAGCGGGCGGTGAGAGGCGTGGATCTCGAGGTTCATGCGGACGAGGCCGTCGGATTGGTCGGGGTGACCGGGAGCGGCAAGTCGACGCTGGCGCTCTGCGCGACCCGCCTGGCCGAACCGACCGGGGGCCGGGTCGAGGTGGAGGGCCAGGACATCACCCATCTCCCCCAGCGTCGGATCAGGGAGCAGCGTTCGACGATCGGCATGGTGTTCCAGAACCCGACCTCCTCGCTGAACCCGCGACGGCGGGCCGGCGCGACGATCGAAGCGCCCCTCCGGGCCGGCCGCGAAGGCGAGAAGGCGGATCGGCGGGAGCGGGTCCTGCGCGCCGCGAGGTCGGCCCGCCTCGACCCACTCCTCCTCGACCGGATGCCGAGCGAGCTCTCGGGCGGGCAGCAGCAGCGGGTGGCCCTGGCCCGGGCGCTGGTCACCGACCCGACCCTGCTCATCCTCGACGAGCCGTTCACGGCCTTGGACGAGGAGATCGAGCTCGAGCTCTGCGACCTCCTGGTCGAGCTCCGCGAGGAGCGCGGCTTGGCGGTGTTGCTGATCACCCACGACATGCGACTGGTCGCCCGCATGGCCGACCGGGTGGCGGTGATGTCAGCGGGGGTGATCGTCGAAGAGGGGGACACGGAGACGGTGTTGTCGCGACC
Organism: Solirubrobacterales bacterium; assembly: GCA_017304845.1. Lineage (GTDB taxonomy): Bacteria > Actinomycetota > Thermoleophilia > Solirubrobacterales > 70-9 > 67-14. The sequence continues at coordinate 27,634 of JAFKLL010000020.1, read as the reverse complement.
TCGCGAGGAGATCACCCGACAGTTGATCTCGGCGAGTCGGGCGCACGGTTCCCGCAATGGGGGTGGCGAGAGCCGTGCGCCCCGGTCGTCTTGACCGACTCGCCCCAGGGAATCGAGCGATTCCCTTCGGGTTGACACCGACCTCGCCCAAGCCCGACGGACTCCATGAAGGACCCGGAGTTCAAGACCGCCGGTGAAGGCGAGATCGGATTCTCTACATGACGTAGAGGTCTATTTTGTATCGGTACGCGCTGTTACTTGTCAAGTAGTAGCCGCTTTCGTTTCATGCTCGGCGTGCCAGCCAAGCCGATCAAGGAACTTCTGCCGAGCCTGAGGAAGGAACGCGGGTGGAGCCGTGAGGTTCTCTCGCACCACGCCTACGGCATCGACAACGAGGGCACCAGCGTCGCTCAGATCACGGCGATCGAGCGCGGCACGAGAAGGGCCTCGGCCCGAACCATGCTGGCCCTGGCCAAGGCTCTGGAGATCGACCCGACCGAGTTCAGCGAGTACCGCCTCGCTCTGGCCCGTCACGTGCTGGACGAGGAGAAGGTCGGCCTCGACGCCGCGCTCAAGCAGCTCGAGCGTTCCGGCATGGAACCGATCCGGGTCTCCGAGGCCGACGTCCGTCGCCACGGGCATCGCGGCGTCAAGTCCGGAGCGGACCGCAAGGCCGCCGGGACCGCGTCGCGCGCCCGGTCCCGCAAGTCCCGCTGAGCGAAGTCCCGTCGAGTCCGAGCCGGCAGTCGGCGGTGTCGCCCTGCTCCCGTCTGGCAGGCACCGTCCGGGAACGACACCGCCGACCTGCGGCTATGCCTACATGTTGTAGGAATACGAAATGTAGACTTACTAGTTAGCTCTTGTCAAGTGGTAGCGGTACCTCTTTGATGGTCTGAATGCCGAAGGGGATCCAGAAACTGCTGCGAGAGCTGCGCCGAGACCGGGGTTGGAGCCGCGAACTCCTCTCCCACCACGCCTTCGGCATCGACCAGCACGGCACGAGCGTCGCGCTTATCGCCGCCATCGAAAGGGGCGAGCGCCATGCTTCGGCGCGGACGATGCTCGCGCTCGCCGCCGCCCTCGACGTCTCTCCGGAGTGCTTCCCCGAGTTCCGCCTCGCGATCGCGCGAATCGCGCTGGACGAGCGGGTCGTCGGCCTCGACGGCGCCCTGGGCCGCCTCGAGGCCAGTGAGCTGGAGCCGATCGATATCACGAAGGACCAGATCCGAGCGGGATCCCGCCGGGCGGCGGCTCCGAGTCCTGGTCCTCCTCGATGAGCCGGAGGGCCGGCTCCTTGCCGGCCAGCGTGGCCCAGACCTCGAAATCGGTCAGGGCCCAGGCCCGGCACTCGTGATCGTCGAACGCGAAGGCGCGTTCGGCGACGAAACGTGCGATCTCCTCGGCGAGCTCCAGGTCCCGATCGGTGACCTCGTCCCGACCGCTGTCGCTCTGATCTCTCGTGTCTGCCTCAGCCATGGATCCTCCCGAACATGTGTTCGATGCAGGCTAGTACGGCAGGCGGCGTTTTCCCTTTCTGGGAGCCAAATGTTACGAAAGTGAGACGTAAGGGTCACGAGGGTGCAACGGCTCAGACCGTCGCACCCAGGGTTGCCGCGTCCAGGATCGGTCGCACGTTCTCACCGAAGTTGAGGGCCTCCTCCAGATGCGGGTACCCGGAGAGGATGAACTCGTCGATTCCGACGTCCCGATACTCGAGCAGCCGCTCGGCGACCTGCTCGTGACTGCCGACGATCGCGGTGCCCGCCCCCTCCCGGACCAGGCCGATCCCGGCCCACAGGTTCGGGGCGATCACCAGGTCGTCGCGGTCGAGCGCGGCGCCGTCGTCGGCATGGCTCAGATCGGTCATCCGGGACTGAGCGGTCGACTCCATCCGCGCGAACTTCTCCCGGGCGGCCGCCACCTGATCGGGGTCGAGCGCGCCCAGGATGCGATCCGCCTCCAGCCAGGCCTCGGCCTCGGTGTCCCGGCTGATCACGTGGATCCGGAGGCCGAAGCGGACCTCCCTGCCGGCGGCCTCGGCCTTCTCCCGGACCGGGACGATCCGCTGGGCGACCGTCTCGACCGGCTCGCCCCAGGTCAGCCAGGTGTCGGCGTACCGGGACGCGACCTCGAGAGCGGGCGGCGAGGCGCCGCCGAAGTAGACGCGGGGGATCTCGACGCCGTCGAGCGTCCGTCGCAGGCCGCCCTGGTCGAGGTGGAAGAACTCGCCCTCGTGGTCGTAGATCTCGCCCGACCAGGAACGCTTCAGGATCTCGAGGAACTCCCCGGTGCGGCGGTACCGCGACTCCTTGTCGAGGTGATCGCCGAAGGAGCGCTGCTCGACCGGATCGCCGCCCGTGACCACGTTCAGCAGCAGACGGCCGCCGGTCAGGCGCTGGAACGAGGCCGACTGGTGGGCGGCCCAGGCGGGATGGATCGCGTCCGGACGGAAGGCGACGATGAACTTGAGCCGCTCCGTGTGCTGGGCCACCGCGGCGCAGGTCACCCAGGCGTCCTCGCAACCCGATCCGGTCGGCGTGAGCACCGCCTCGAACCCGGCCCGCTCGGCGGCCTTCGCCACCTCGGCCAGATAGGAGACGTCGGCCGGCCGCGGCATCGCGGTCTGGCCGAGGCGATCGACCACGTTGGTCACGTTGCGGCCGTCTCCCGACGTGGGCAGGAACCAGTGCCAACGGGGCGGAGATTCTGAATCGGATCGGGTCAACTCAATTCCTTTCGGGCGCCCGCGATCGTATCGCGGACCTGGCGTTTCAAATCTAGGAATGCGGCCGAATCGCGGACCGAGCGCCTGACCTCGCCGCCCGTCTCCGCCCCGTACGAACCGATCGGGAGATCGAGCAGGATCCGGCCGGGACGATCGCCCATGACGACGACGCGGGTGCCGAGGTACAGGGCCTCCTCCACGCCGTGGGTGACGAAGACGACCGTGGCCCGGCTCTGGCGCCAGATCTCGAGCAGCTCGTCCTGGAGCCGTTCCCGGGTGATCGCGTCGAGGGCGCCGAACGGCTCGTCCATCAACACGATCGAGGGGTCGGTGGCCAGGGCCCGGGCGATCGCGCAGCGCTGCTGCATTCCGCCAGAGAGCTCCCAGGGCTTCTTGTCGGCTGCGTCGGCCAGGCCGACCATCTCGAGCAGGTGGTCGGAGACCATGCGACGGTCCTCCTTCGAGACTCCGGAGAGCTTCGGGCCGAGCTCGACGTTCCCCCGCACGCTCAGCCAGGGGAAGAGATTGGGCTGCTGGAAGACCACGGCCCGGTCTCCCGCCGGCCGACTCACCCGGGAGCCGTCGACGACTACCTGGCCGCCCTCCGGGAACTCGAAGCCGGCGACCAACTTGAGCAGCGTCGTCTTGCCGCAGCCCGAGGGACCGACCAGGCAGACGAACTCCCCCGGCTCGATGTTGAGCGCGAGGCCGTCGATGACCGGATCGTCCGCGCCGTAGCGGTGGACTATCTCGGCCAGCGAGATCCGGCCGGCCACCGGCCCATGCGGGCGCGACCCGGGGGCGCCGGATCCCGGCTGGGACCCGGCGCCGCCCGTCGCCGTGGGAGAGGCGGTACTCAACCGCCCGTGACAGCGTTGACGTACTGCGGCGCCAACGCATCCTTGTAGAGGCCCGGCTGGACCTGACCCTCGAGCTGGCCGAGGTCGGCCAGGAACTGGGCCGTCGACTGCAGCGCGTCGGCGAGCTTGCCGGGCGCGGCCTCGGTGCCGAGGAACTCGGGCGCGGACTGCTCCTGCGCGGTCAGGAACTCCAGGCCCTTGGTCTGCTCCAGGGCCTCCTTCGGCGAGATGCTCAGCTCCGTGGCGATCGCCTTCGCGGCCGCCTGCGGATCCGACTTGTAGAGCTCGACCGCCTTGTTCTGCGTGTCGACCCAGGTCTGGACCGCATCCGGGTACTGGCCGGCGAAGTCGTCGGTCACCACCGCGAGGTCGGCGGTCAGCGCGCCCTGCTTGGCCAGGTTCGCGCTCGACTCGATGATCGTGCCGCCGTCCTTGACCAGCTCGGCCAGGGTCGGGTTCCAGACGTAGGCGCCGTCGACGTCGCCACGGGTCCAGGCCGCCAGGATCGCGTCCGGCTCGAGATCGACGACCTTGACGTCGCTGGGCTGCAGGCCGGCGTTCTTTATCGCGGTCAGGAGGCTGTAGTGGGCGGTCGACGCGAGCGGGGTCGCGATCGTCTTGCCCTTCAGCCCGGCGACGTCGGTCACGCCGGAGTCGGACTTGACGGCCAGCGACTCGGCGTCGCCGATCACGTCGTGGATCCACGGCACCTTGTAGGCGATGCCGCTCGAAACGCCGTTCGAGACCGGCGCCGATCCGGCCAGGCCGATGTCGATGCTGCCGGCCGCGACGGCGGTGTTCACGTCACCGCCCGAGTCGAACTTGACCCACTTGATCGTGCTGTCGGGGAAGGCGTCCTCGAGCCAGCCCTCGTTCTTGACGATCAGGTCGCCGTTGGGGATCAGCTGGTAGCCGATGCGGATCTCGCTCGGGGCGTCGCTCGAGGCGGTGTCGGCCGGCGCGCTGGCCGCGGCGGCGTCGTCGGTGCCGGAGTCGGAGCTGTCGTCCGAGCCGCAGGCGATCAGGCCGAAGGCCGCGACGATCATGGCGAGGACGAGGAGCAGCCGCAGATTGCGGATCGAAGTGTTGGGATGAGACGTATTCATTTTGGTCTTGAACCTCCCTGGTTCAGTGGTGAGGGGATTGGTTGGGTGGAGCCGGTCGGAGACCGGCGAAGGTCAGTGGCCCCGCCAGGGGACGAGGAGGCGGTCGGCCAGGCGGATCAGTCCGTCGATGGCCAGCCCGCAGAGGCCGATCACGATGATTCCCAGCACCACGACGTCGGTCGCGTTGTAGCGCTGCGCATCGCTGACCATGCCTCCGATCCCGGGGATGCCGTTGATCGTCTCGGCCGCCACGACGGTGGTGAAGGCGATCCCGATCGCGACCCGGATCCCGGTCATCACCTCGGGCAGGATCGAGGGCACGGTGACGTGGACGATGGTCTGGAATCGGTTGGCGCCGAGCATCCTGACCGCGTTGATCCGGTCGACCGGGACGTTGCGCACCGCGCTGGCCGTGGCGATCACGATCGGCGGGAAGGCGGCGAGGAAGAGGAGAGCGACCTTGGGGGTCTCGTCGATCCCGAACCAGATCACCAGCAGGCTGAAGTAGGCCAGCGGCGGCAGGTTGCGGAGAAAGTCGATGGCCGGGCCGAAGATCCAGCGCAGCGGGGTCACGACGGCGAGCAGGATGCCGATAGGAACCCCGAGCAGGACCGCCCAGGCGGCGCCCTGGAGGAGCCGGGACATGCTGTGCCAGAGGTGCTCCTGGAGGAAGTAGCCGGAGTAGCCGCGGATCCCGTCGTGGGTGCCGGTGATGACGAAGAGCTGGTGGAAGACGTCCGCCGGGGAGGGCAGCAGCAGGGGCGGCCAGATCTCGGCCGCCGCGACCGCCCACCAGATCCCGATCAGGACCGTGATCGCGGAGAGCTGCACCGCGAGCTGCTTGAGCCAACGGGGCGCTTTCACCGGGCCCTTTCGACCCGGGGCGCCGAGCGCGGTGTCGTTCCGCTGCGAGCCCTGCGGCGAGGGGAATGCCTGCGAGCCGGCCGTAGCTCCGGCCGCAAGCGTCACTGGAGCGTCCCGCTCCGGGAAGTTCTCGTCAATCTTGATGGAGTTACTCGACATTAGGTCGAGCAACCTATCAAACTTGACCGACAAAGTCATGAATGACCTCCGAAGAGGTCAAATCCGGTGCGGAATCATCCGCATAGGGAATGATTCCGCACCGGATTCGGGACTAGGCCCGCCGTGGCTAGAGGTGGCTTCGGCCGGGGTCGCTTTCGAGGTCGAGGATCGGGCCCATCGGGACGATTCTGGTCGGGTTGATCTTCGGGTGGGTGATGTAGTAGTGGCGCTTGATGTGGTCCATGTTGACCGTGTCCCGGATGCCGGGCAGCTGGTAGAGGTCGCGCAGGTAGCCGGCCAGGTTGTCGTAGTCGGCGATGCGCCTCTGGTTGCACTTGAAGTGGCCGACGTAGACGGCATCGAAGCGGATCAGGGTGACGAAGAGGCGCCAGTCCGCCTCGGTCGGCTCCTCCCCGGTCAGGTAGCGCTGCTCGGCGAGCAGGTCGTCGATGAAGTCGAGGGCCTCGAACAACTCCACGAAGGCATCCTCATAGGCCTCCTGCGTGGTGGCGAAGCCGGCCCGGTACACGCCGTTGTTGATCGAGTTGTAGATCCGCTCGTTGAGTCGGTCGATCTCGCCTCGCAGCGGCTCGGGGTAGAGATCCAGGCCCGGGTTGCCGGCCCACTGATCGAACTCCGTGCCCAGCATGCGGATGATCTCGCTGCTCTCGTTGTTGACGGCCCGGTCGGTCTCCTTGTCCCAGAGGACCGGCACCGTGACGCGATCGTCGAAGTCCGGGTCGGTGAGGCGGTACGCCTCGCTCAGGTACTCGAAGCCGTTGATCGGGTCGGGCTCGTCGGCCATGAAGCGCCAGCCCTTCTCGTCCCGCACCGGGTCGACGGCGGTCATCGAGATCACGTCCTCGAGCCCCTTCAGCTTGCGGTAGATGATCGTGCGCGAGGCCCAGGGGCAGGCGTAACAGACGTACAGGTGGTACCGGCCGGGAGCCGCCTGGAACCCGGATGACCCATCGGCGGTGACTCGCTCCCGGAAGGCGCTGGTCTGACGGACGAAGGCGCCCTTCTGGTCGGTTTCCTTCTCGAACTGGGCCTCGGACATCGCTTCTCCTCGTCGATCGGTGAACTCACGAAACAGCTTAGGGGGTGCCTGAGCCCGTATATAGTGCGATCACCAGCGGGAGATGGCGCGGAGCGCCGGTGGGAGTTCCCGCGATCGAAGGGAGAAACATGCGGGTCACCGAGAGCCGATCCAAACTGGTCCGTCACCTGACCGTCCTGGCCATGGTGCTGGGCGTCTGCGCGCTGGGCGCTCTGCCCTCGGCCGCCAGCGCCGAAGACGAGCCGTTCGCGATCCAGTTCGACCAGAGCAAGATCCAGATCGGCTCGATCGGCGAGTTGCCGCTCGACACGATCGCCTCCGACTCCTCCCTCCAGGGGACCATCGACGAGGCGGGCAACGTCACCATCCCGAAGGGCTCCTTCACGCTGCCTCAGCTCGGGCTCGACGACCCGGTCACGGTCCGCGGCTTCATGGGGATCGAAAGCCCCGCCACCGGCACCTTCAACCGCGCCACCGGGCAGCTGGACCTCGACGCCACGGCCGGCATCTGGGTCAAGCTCGACGTCGCCGCGCTCGCCGACCTCGCCGGCATCGACATCGCCGACCTGATCTCGGGCGCGGGCGGCACCGGCGGCTTCGACATCGGCTCGATGATCAAGCCGCTCCTGAGCAACCTGACCTGCGGCTTCTCCCCCATGAACGTGCACTTCACGACCGAGTCGACCTCGCTCACCACCGGCACCCGGTTCGTCGACGGCACGGCCGGGACCGGAGCGATCACCGCCGAGTGGTCGCAGCTGGGGCCGTTCTCCGGCCGCACCAAGATCCTCGGTCTGATCGATCCCTGCCAGATGATCCTCGACTACCTCCCGCAGCTCGTCGAGGGAGGCCTCGGGGGCGTGATCCCGGCGGGGACCGACCTCGGAGGGCTCGACCTCGAGTCGCTGCTCGCCAACCTGAACGACCTCGATCTCGGCCCCAGCGCGATCACCCTGACCCGCACCGTGGACGAGCACATCACGGACCCCGGGACGAACCCCCCGAAGGGCCCTCGGCTCCAGCTCCGGGTGAACCCGAGGAGCCGGGTGGTGCGGGCCGGCCGGAAGGTGACCTACACCGTCAAGGTGCGAAACGTCGGCGACCAGGTCTCGAAGCCCGCCCGGGTCTGCCTGACCGGCCCCGGGATCGGCCTCCTCGTGCGTTGGCGCTGCCGCTCGTTCGGTTCCGTCCGCCCGGCCCAGACCAAGACTCGGCGCATGACCGTGCGCGTCCATGGCCGTGCCCCGCGGTGGAAGGCCCGGATCAACTTCCGGCTCCGCTCGACCGGCTCGCCGGTCCGGGCCAAGGCGACCAGGCTGCTGATCCGCCGCTGAGCTCAGGCCGCGCTGAGCGCCCTGGTCCGCCCCAGGACGCCGGCCAGGTCGACCAGCAGAAGTTCCGCCAGGAGCTCGGCCTGACGGCCGATCTCCGGCACCGCCGTGGTCTCGAGCAGGACCCCGTTGCGGGGCGGGCCGATCGCGAAGATCCGGTCGCTCGGCCGGGCGTCGGCGTCGATCAGGGCCCCGTCGTCGTCCACGTCGAAGCCGATGCCGAGCCAGTCGGGGCGTAGCGCCCCGCGAGACGTCAGGTCGTCGGTCAACGGGTGCTCGAGCTTGCGGGGATCCCAGGTCGGCCCGGTGCAGTTGACGACCCGATCGACCTCAAGTCGTTCCCGCCCCTCGCCGGAGCTGAGGCCGAGCTCGACCCGCCAGCGCCCGCCGGCCGGCTCGATCCGGCTGATCGAGGCGGCGTGGACGCTCAGGCGGTCGTCGTTCTTGAGCCGTTCGAGCTGGAGCGCGACCCGGGGCGCCATCCGGTGCCGATGCACGCCCCAGATGCGGCTGAGGTCGGTGACGAACCGCTTCTGATCGCGACGGTCGAGCGCCTGCCAGAGGTCGTTGGTGATCGGCCGCAGAGAGTCGAGCACGAACCGCCAGTCCTTGCCCCTCGCCCCCGCGACCGCGATCTCGGTCAGCAGCCGGGAGGTGAGCTCGGTGAGCGAACATCGGTCGTCGGGCACGGCGACCGGGCGGCCGCGCACCGGCATCGCGTGGTCGTGGGCGCGGGGCAGCAGCCCGTGCCGGGACACGGCGTGGATGGCGGGACCGCCGGAGCCGCCCAGCGAGATCGCCACGTCGACCATGGTCAGTCCGGTGCCGACGACCAGCACCGACTCGTCGCCGAGCGCCCGGTCGAGCGCGCCCGGCGCCCAGGGATCGGGGACGTAGCCGTCGCCCTCGACGAGCTCGGGCGGGAGCCCGGCCGGGTCGCGAGGCCGGCCGTTGCCGAGGGCGAGGACGACCCGGTCGGCCTCGATCTCGCGGCCGTCGTCGAGCCGGAGCCGGGCTCGCGAGCCCGGCTCGCCCGGATCGATCCCGACGACCTCGCCGGCCACCGACCGGAAGAAGGCGTGGGGCGAGTCCCTGATCGTCCGCTCGAGCAGGTCGACCAGGTACTGCCCGAAGTCCCGGCGGGCCAGATACTCCTGTGGCTGGGTGTCCGGGGCCTTCTTTCGCACCCACTCCAGGAAGTCGTAGGGGCGGTCGGGCAGCCCGATCATCTGGGCGGCCGGCCCGTTGAGGCGGTGATGCTCCTCCTCGGTCCCGTAGGCGACGCCCGGGCCGGGGCGGCCGGACCGCTCGATCAGGATCACCTTGAGCCCCGGCGCGGTGCGGCGCAGGAGCTGGACCGCGGTCAGCGTGCCGGAGGCTCCGCCGCCGACCACGGCGATCGTCGCCAGGGGGCGCGACGGCGGCTCGTCGCCGGCATCCGCTCCGCCCAGCCAGCCGATCGGCGAGGCCTGGCTCGGCAGGTGGCCGATCAGCTGGGCATCGTCGCTGTGGCTGAAGAGCAGTGGCCGTCCCCCTTCGCCCTCACCCGTGAGGATCTCGGTGACCCGACCGACCGTCATCTTCTGGTCGGCGGCGGTCAGGGTCTCGTCGTACCGGCAGTGGAGCCGGCCTCCGGGGCCGGTGATGGCGAAGGTCTCGGCCTGTTCGAGCATGGTGCCGACCCGGTCGGCATCGTCGAACCCGACCATCACGAGAGGCGGGTCGAAGGAGATCGGCGAGACGGTCGCCGCGGCGACGCTCAGGGTCTCGCCGTCGGCGCCGGTGAAGATCACCCGGGAGCCGACCGTGAAGGCGGCGGCCACCCGTCTGAACACCGCACCCGGTGCGCTCACGCGGGGATCCCAGCCAGCCAGGCGCCGCTTCGTTCGAGCCAGGCGGTGACCAGCCCCTCGGCGCCCAGCGACGCCAGCTCGGACTCGAGCGCGACCAGCGACGGGGTCGGGCAGGTCGCCCCCAGCTCCAGCAGCGCCGGTCTCAGATGGACGTCGGCGGCCAGGGCGTGCCGGGCCTGGCGGGCGATCATGAGCGGGATCGCGGTCTTGCCGAGCAGGGTCGCCTCGGGCAGGCCGTCGAGGAAGATCTTGAGCAGCCCGGCGTAGCTCCCCATCACGGTCGGGCTGGCCGCGATCACGACCCGGGCCGAGGCGACCAGCTCGATCAGCTCCGGCTGGAACGAGCCGTTGACCAGCGGCAGGTCGACCAGGTCGATCGCCACGGCGGGCGCGTCGCCGAGCTGGACCGCGAGGCCGTCCGCGACCCCGGAGGCGAGCCGGAGGGTACGGCTGTCACGTCTCGGGTTGCCGACGATCGCGACGACGTCTGGGGTGAATCCTGGGTGGAGGGAGTTCTCGGTCATCGGGTGGTCCTGTCTCACGAGGGGTGTCTTGGAGAGGGCCGGGGGCCGGGTCGATCGACCCGGCCCCCATGCCTTGCGTCCAGCCGGGCCGTCTAGCCCACCGCCCGGTGGAGTCGACATAGACTAATTATGAGTATGTCTAGTCGGTTACTCAAGATACACCATCCGAGCCTTCCCTGTGGAATAGTCCTGCTCCTTGAAGGTGCCCGTCTCGTTCAAAGCGGTGCTTGCCGCTGCGGTGTTCCTCGCCCTGGCGGCGCTGGTCGTCGACGGCTGCGGCAGCAGCGACGAGAGTGAGACGAGCCGCACCCTGCGCATCTACGTGAGCCAGCCGCTCAAGGGAGACCGTGGCGGCGAAGACATGCTGCGGGCGGTCGAGATCGCGGTCGACGATCTCGGTGGCAGGATCGATTCCGCCGAGATCGAGGTGGTCGGCCTCAACGACGCCGACGAATCCGGCGAGTGGGTCGCCTCGCTGGTCCGCCGCAACGCGCGCCGGGCCGCGAACGACGAATCGGCCGTCGCCTACATCGGCGACTTCGACTCCGGGGCCACCGAGATCGCGATGCCGATCCTGAACCGCGCCGGCATGCTCCAGGTGAGCTCCAGCTCCACCGCCGTCAAGCTGACCCTGCCGCCGCCCGAGCTGGGCGAGAAGATCCGCCCGACCGGGATCCGGACCTTCGGACGGGTCGTGCCGAACGACAACGTGCAGGGCGTCGCGCTCGCCCTCTTCATGGAGGAGGAAAGCGTCGAACGCGTCTTCGTGGTCGACGACGGCAGCTCCTACGGGCGCGGCCTCGCCTACCGCTTCGAGCGCACCGCCGACGCCACCGGGATCGACGTGATCGGCCGGGCCACCGCCAAGGGCACGGCCCGGATCGCCCAGATCACCGATCGGATCTCCAAGTCGGGAGCGGACGCGATGCTCTTCGCCGGATCGGACCTCCCGGTCGCCCGCGAACTGTTCGAGACCGTGCACCGCAGCGACGTGCTGATCAAGCTCTTCGGCGGCGACGGCCTCTCCCTGACCAGCTTCCTCGAATCGATCGGCGACACCGAACTAGACACCTACGTGACCGGCCCGATGCTGCCCTCCGGCAACTACGCCCGCAGCGGCGAATCGTTCCTGCGCGGGTTCGAGCAACGCTACGGCCGGCCCGCCGAACCGATGGCCGTCTTCGCCTACGAGGCCGGGCGCGCCGTCTTCGACTCGATCCGCCGGGGCACCCGCGGCGACATCGCCACCGAGCCGATCACCACCCTCCGGTCCGGGACCCGAGAGGCGTTCTTCGACATCTCCGAACGGGCCTCCCCGCTCGGCAGCTACTCGATCGACGCCAACGGGGACACCACCCTCAGCTTCTACGGCGCCTACCGGGTCGAGGACGGCCAGCTCGTGCTCGGCCGGACCATCGACATCCCCCGATCCCTGCTGATGGAGGTCGAATGAGCACGGCCCTGACCTGCCTCGCGATCCTCGTCCTCGGGATCCTGATCACCGGCACCTCGATCATGCTGGTGCGCCGCTTCGTGCCCGAGCGCCTGCGCGGCAACGAGGAACGCCGCGAGCCCGTCTTCGCCTTCGCCGGCGTCCTCTACGCCCTGGTCATCGGCTTCGTGCTCGCCTACGCGCTCGACGGGTACCAGACCGCCGAGACCGCGGCCGGCACCGAGGCGGACTCGGTCAACGCCCTCTCCCGGGCCGCCACCCTCTTCGACGCCGAGAGCCGCGACCGGATCGGCCACGAGCTCATCTGCTACTCCCGAGCCGTGATCGACGACGAGTGGCCGTTGCTCCACAGCGGCCACCGCTCGGAACTGACCACCGCCGCCAACGACCGGCTCTTCCAGTCCTTCGGCAAGCTCGGCCGCACCAACCCGGACAACTCCGCCCTCTCCAGCTCGCTCGAACGAGTCAGCGACCTGAACAAGGCGCGCGCTACACGGCTGCTCAAGAGCAACACCTTCCTGCCGACCATGTTCTGGGTCTTCATGGTCGCCGGAGGCCTGATGCTGATCCTCTACGCCACCGTGCTCAAGGGACGCGAGCCGATACGCGGGCAGGTCCTCTTCATCCTCCCCGTGACCCTGCTCCTGCTCTGCTCTATCTACCTGGTCGGGGTCTTCGAGCAACCGTTCCGGGGGCCGAACGCGCTCGAGCCGGTGGCGATGGAACGAGCCCTCTCCTCGGTGACCGAGTTCATCCCGGACCCCCGCGCCGACCGGCCCTGCCCTTAGCGGGGTTCCTGTTTTCTGTTGCCTTTGGCCTCGGTGTTCGAGGCTTCCTTGGTGAACCGAATTTCGGCTTCAGTCGGAAACCTCGAACACCGAGATGCCTACGAACGGGGAAGGCTTCCGGATCCAGGCAAGTCGAGCTGACTACGAGGTCCGGGACATCGGGTCAACTCGACTCGAACCGATTGAGAAGCCTGACTCGAATGTGAGTGTCTGCCAAGGGCAGCGGCGGGGAGCGGGTCAGTTACCAGGCGGTGTGTTCTCGACGTTCTTGCCGGCGTCGAGCTGGGCCATGGTGTCGTCCGGGGATGAGCCGAGCTTGCGGCCCGGGATCGCCTTGTCCTGGAGGTTGCTCGTGTCGTCCTTGAAGAAGAGCGGCGTCATCGGCACGTTGGTGATCTTCGGCTCGGTCTCCATCGCGTCCAGGGCCGCGTCCAGGTCGGCCTCGGTCACCGAGGCGGGTACCGGCACGGCGCGGTAGGGCGGGACCGGGACGCCGAGGCGGAAGGCGAGCTCGCCGTCCTTGGTGAAGCCGTCCACCCAAGGGTTGGCTCCCCAGGAGACCACGTAGCCGTCACCCATCTGGCGGAAGGAGCCGCAGCACTGGCTGGACTTCGCCGCGTCCTTGTCCTGGAAGGCGCTGATGAAGGTGGCGGTGCGGTTCTTCAGGTCGATCCGGTAGCGGAGCGCCCGCGGGGCGCGGCCCTTGATGTGGACCCCGTTGTCATGGATCGAGAGCACGTTGCCGGTCATCCGAACGTCATGGTTGCCGGAGAGCGGGTAGCCCTTGTACGGGTCGTCGCCGAGCACCTTGAGCGACTTCGGGGTCTGGACGCCGCCGAACTTCCAGAGCACCTTGCCGGTCTTGCGGCTGATGCCCCAGACCGAGTCGGTGTGGCGGGTCGAGAGCACGTACTCGTCGCGCCAGGGCTCGATCGCGTTGAGGTGGAACTGGTCGTACCGGATCCGGCCCTTCTCGTCGTAGTGCGGGTTGCGCCAGGCGCGCTCCCACCAACGCTTCGGGGTCTCCTCGATCGTCACGTGGTCCTTCGAGTTCCAGGACCAGACGACCTTGCCGTCCGGGGTCTGCTCCTGGAAGGCGCCGTCCAGCAGGCCGCGGTCGTCGTTGCCGCCGACCGGGCGCAGGTCCACCCCGTACCGGGGTGCGTAGCTGTTGATCAGGATGTTGCCGTTCGGCAGCTGGACGAACTCGTGCCCGTCCGAGGGCGCCCCCTTGAACTTGACCAGGCGCTGCAGCTTGCCGTCCAGGCTGCGGATCTCGGTCGCGGTGCGGGCGTCCTGGCCGAAGCCGTCGCCGAAGCCGCGGGGCATCTGAACCGTGCCGTCGGGAAGGATCTGGCCGCCGAGCGTGTTGGTCGGGGTGCTGTACCACCAGCGGGGCGTGCCGTCCTGGTCGAAGACCATCATCCAGGCCCGACCGACGTCACCGGGCTTGAGGTAGGTGGTGACCATGAACATGCCCTTGGGCGGGTTGCGGAAGCGCTTGTAGCGCCACTCCGGGAAGTCCGAGGGAAGGCAGCGGACCTCGTAGCTCTGGGTCTCGCCACCGTCGGGGGTGATCTTGATCTCGAAGTCCTGACCGGGCATCGGCCGCGCCTCGGCGGCATAGCGGCCGGAGGCGGCCGGGTTGGCCCAGACCTTGACCTTGACGTCCGGGTTGGAGCGGACCTGGACCGTGACGCGGCCCGGCACGCAACGGGTCACGTAGTAGTGGCGCTTCGGGTTGAAGGCCGGCCACATCGAGGAGGTCTTGAACTGGGCGTCGTACTTGTCGCCCGGATCGCTCTTCTCGTCGCTGCCGACGATCGGGGCGAGCTTGGCGAGGTCCTTGCCCGAGGCCTTCTTGGAGCCCTTCGAGTGGTTCTCGTTCTTGTTCTTGCGGTACTCGCGGTAGACCAGCGCCCCGGCGCCGATCCCGACCAGCAACGCTCCCACGACCACCGCCACCGCGAAGGGCGTGATCTTGATCTTGTGCTCGGAAGTGTTCCTGCCGGGTTCAGTCATCCGGTCCCTTTCGACGCGCGTGGCGGCGGATCTGATCGTCCGTCGTCGCGACCACGCCATCTGGCTCGCGAAGTAGACCGGGAACTATAAAGAGAGGCCTGGCGGGTAGGGTGGGCGGCCATGGCGAATCCGGCCAAGTTCTCGATCGGCGACACCCTCCAGGCCCTCCGGGTCGCACTCGAGAAGGACCGTTCGCTGATCGTCCGGCTGACCGTTCTCTTTGCCGCGCTCAACGCGGCCTCGAACCTGCTCGACTTCACCGGCCCGGCCGGATTCGCGGTCTCGACCGGCATCCTCGTCCTGCTCGGCAGCATCTATGGCGGACTGATCACCGCCCTGATCTGCCTGCCCGGCCGGACCGAATCGGTGGGTGAGCTCTGGGAAGTGGTGAGGCCGGTCCTGGCCCGGCTGGTCTGGGTCACCCTGATCACCGCCGTCGGCGTGGTGCTCGGCTGCCTGGCCCTGATCCTGCCCGGCCTGTTCCTGTTCACGATCTGGTCGGTCGGAGCCCAGACCGTGGTGGTCGAGCGGACCGGCGTGTTCGATGCCCTGACCCGCAGCTTCGAACTGGTGCGGGACCATGCCTGGCGCGTCTTCCTCTACCTGCTGGCGCTCGCCCTGCTCAGCCTCCTGATGGTCGCCCTGGCCCTGCTCGTGTCCCTCCCGCTCGGCACCGGGATGATCGGGACGAGCATCGCGACCTTCCTCGCCAACGCGCTCACCGCCCCGATCTTCGTCGGCGGATCAGCCGTCCTCTACAGCGGCCTGGCCGCGCTCGAGCAGCCCGACGAGCCGGAGGAGCAGGACCCCTTCGCGACCCACTGAGCGGCCCGGCCGCTCAGGCCTGCGTCTCGGCGGGGGCCTCGTCCTCGTCGGCGATGATCTCCTCCATCTTGCCCGCCGGTGAGCTGATCAGGGCGACCAGGAAGCAGACCGCCATCACGCCGGCCATGCAGAGGAAGATCGTCCGGCTGGACTCGGCGAAGGCCTGTTGGACGGCGTGGAAGATCTCCTCCCCCTTGCCACCGCTCGGCGCGCTGGAGACCGCGCCGCCGCTGCCGGCCTTCGAGACCTGGTCGGCGATCTGGTGGGCGACGTTGTCCGGGACCTTGCCGTCGAGCTGGGAGGCGACGTTGGACTTGTTCTCCAGGATCAGGATCGTGCCGAGCACGGCCATGCCGATGCTGGCCCCG
Organism: Solirubrobacterales bacterium; assembly: GCA_017304845.1. Lineage (GTDB taxonomy): Bacteria > Actinomycetota > Thermoleophilia > Solirubrobacterales > 70-9 > 67-14. Next base: position 11,696 of record JAFKLL010000020.1, on the reverse strand, counting down.
TAATTCCTCACCGTCTGGGTGATGCCGGTCGCTTCGCCATAGCTGGTGTTGGGGGCGCGGTTGACCGCGTCGGTCGCGACCGGCCCGAGCAGCAGGCCGAACCCGACGCCGGTCAACACGATGAACGGCCACTGCGCGCCCGAGCCGCCGTCCAGGTCGGTCAGCTTGAGCCCCCAGAGGACGAAGCCGACCGCAGCCAGCAGACTGCCGATGACCACGGTCGGGCGGGCCCCCTTGCTGTCGAGGATCCGCCCGCCCCACTGCGAGGCGACTGCGAACCCGCCGAAGAAGATCAACAGGTAGAGGCCGGCCTCCGAGGCTTCCCAGCCGAGCGCCAGCTGCGAGTACATGCTGGCGAAGAAGAAGAGCGGCACGAAGGCGATCGAGAGCAGGAAGAGGATCACGTTGTCCACCGCGAAGGCGCGGTCCTTGAAGATCGCCACCCGGATCAGCGGATGCTCCTGCCTCAGCTCGAAGCGGATGAAGCCGAGCAGGACGAGGAGGCCGCCGACGATGCAGACCCAGGTGATCGGGTCGCCCCAACCCCAGATCGAGGACTGCTGCAGGCCGAGCACGGCCAGCCCCATGCCCAGCGCGACCAGCACCGCGCCCCGGTAGTCGATCGGCTGCGGGCGCTTGCTCTGCTCGGGCTTCGAGACCGCGATGAAGATCAGCGAGAGGATCGCGACCGGGATGTTGATCCAGAAGATCGCCCGCCAGGTCCACTCGGAGAGGTAGCCGCCGGCGATCGGGCCGATCGAGGTGAAGGCGCCGGTGACGCCGAAGAAGATCGCCATCGCCTTGCCGCGCTGGTCGATCGGGAAGGACTTGATGACGATCGCCAGGGCGGCCGGGAACATGATCGCCGCGCCGGCGCCCTGGACGATGCGGAAGAAGATCAGCCAGGCCTCGTCGAGGCTGGTGTCGGGCGTGGCTCCGCAGAGGGCCGATGAGATCGCGAAGATGAGCACGCCGGTGACGACCATGGTTCGGTGGCCGAGCACGTCGGCCAGCTTCCCGCCCAGGGCGAAGAGGGCCGCGAGCGAGAGCAGGTACCCGTTGATCACCCACTGCACGCCGGTCGAGCTGAGACTCAGATCCTTCTGGATCTCCGGTACCGAGATCGAGACGATCGTCTGGTCGATGAAGGTCATCGACACGGCGAAGATCATTGCGACTAGGACGAGGTAACCGCTCTTCTTTTCAGCCATTGCCGGGGAATCTATCCGAGCCATCAGAAGTCGACAAAAACATGATCTCCGTCAACTTTGATCGATCCTGGAGGTAATCTGCCGTCATGGAGATCCTCCGAACGCCCGAGAGCCGCTTCGAATCCATCCCCGACTTCCCCTGGCAGCCGGTCTACCGGGAGTGGGAGGGCATGCGCCTCGCCCACCTCGACGAGGGCCAGGGCGAGCCGATCCTCCTGCTCCACGGCGAGCCGACCTGGGGCTTCCTCTGGCGCAAGGTGATGGGGCCGCTTCTCGACGCGGGTTACCGCTGCATCGTCCCCGACCTGCCCGGCTTCGGCCGCTCCGACAAGCCGGCCGACGACGACTGGTACACCTACGACCGCCACACCGCCGCGGTCGTCAGCCTCCTCGAGGATCTCGACCTGACCGGGGCCACCCTGGTCTGCCATGACTGGGGCGGGCCGATCGGCCTGAGGGTCGCCTCGATCGAGTGCCCGGAACGCTTCTCGCGCCTCGTCGCCATGGACACCGGCCTCTTCACCGGATATCAGAAAATGTCCGACAACTGGAATCACTTCCGCGACTTCATCGCCTCCCACCGGGACGTCCGGGTCGACATGCCGATCCGGGGCGGCTGCGCGACCGAGCTCGCCGACGAGGTCGTGGCCGCCTACGAGGCGCCGTTCCCGGACGCCGACCACAAGGCGGGGATCCGCACCTTCCCGCCGATGATCCCGGTCACCCCCGACGACGTGGGCGCCGCCGAGGGCCAGGCCGCGGCCCAGTACCTGCTCCAGGACGATCGGCCCTCCCTGCTGCTCTGGGCGGACTCCGACCCCGCCCTGCCGATGGACCCGGTCGGCAAGACCGTGCAGATGCTCTTCCCCAAGGCGGAGCCCCTGACCGTGATCGAGAACGCCGGGCACTTCCTCCAGGAGGATCAGGGGGAGCAGATCGGCCAGATCATCGCCGAGTGGCTGCCGACTACCTGAGCAGCATCTTCAACAGCGGCTCGGCCCGGCGGGCGTCGGGCTGCTCGCCGGTGATCAGGTCGAGGTAGATGTAGCCGCCCATCACCCGCTCGATCACATAGGCGAGCTCGTACGGCTCGACCTCATCGGGCAGGGCCATGTTGCCGGCCGTGATCTCCCGTCCGATCGCGCCCTCGACCCAGGCGATCAGCCGAGGCTGGAACCCCGACTCGCTGCGGGTCAGCAGCGACATCGCGGACTCGCCCTCGGCGGCCAGCCAATGCTTCATCCCCGGGTTCTCGATCACCTGCTCCGAGTACTCGATGGTCATCTCGATGATGCGGTCGGGCCCGGTCGAGTCGAGCCGCCGCTCCAGCCCGTCGAGGCTCTTCAGGGAGAGATGCCAGAGCATCTCGACCAGGAACTGCTCCCGCGAGCCGACCCAGCGGTAGAGCGTCGCCCGGTTGATGTCGAGCGTCCGGGCCATGGCCGACATGTCGACCCGGTCCTTCGCCATGAACGTGTCGATGCCGAGCCGGAGCGCCCGGATCGGCCCGGCGTCGGCAGGGGTCTGCGGATCGGTCAGCGCAGCCTGAAGCTTTGTGGCCCGGCGAGTCACAACGCCCCCAGCATCCCGCATTCGGCGAGATCGGGAGCGATCGATCAGGAATCGGCAGCCATCGACCGCAGGATCGCCTCGCGCATGACCTCGACCGGCTGGGCGCCGGAGATCGCGGTCGAGCGGTCGAAGACGAAGGCCGGCACCCCGGTTATCCCGAGCAGGCCGGCGAGCTCCTGGTCGCCGCGGACCTCGGTCGCGAACTCGTCGCCCTCCGCCACCTGCCGGGCCCGGTCGGCGTCGACCCCGGCCTCGGTCGCGAGCCGGGCCAGGGCGGCCGGGTCGGAGAGATCGTCGGAGCCGGTGAAGTAGGCGCCGAAGAAGCGGTCGGCGAGCAGCGCCTCGTCGCCCTCGGCGGCCGCCAGCTGCAGCATGCGATGGGCATCGAAGGTATTGACCGAGAAGGCGCTCTCGAAGTCGAACTCGATTCCCGACTCGTGCCCCATCGCGATCACCCGATCGTTCATGGCCCGGGCCTCGTCCCGCGAGATCCCGAACTTGCGGGTCAGGTGGTCGAGCAGATCTCCCTCCGCCCGACGCTCCGCGGTGGGGTCCAGCTGGAAGCTCCGCCAGACCACCTCGATCCCGTCACGGTCCGGAATGCCCGACAGCGCCTCGGCGAAACGACGGGTGCCGATGTAACAGAACGGACAGGCGATGTCGGAGAAGATCTCTGCTTTCACCGACCCCACACTAGAGACCCGCCCCTCCCGCCCATAGGATGCGACCGATGGGAGAGAGCGAGAAGAGTCAGGCACCGGCGAATCAGGCACTGGTACTGACCACCCTGATCCTGGTCGCGGGCGTCGCGAACCTCAACCTGGCGGTGGCCAACGTGGCCCTGCCCGACATCGGCAAGGACCTCGACGCGAGCCAGACCGGGCTCAACCTGGTCGCGGTCGGCTTCTCGCTCGGGCTGGCCGGATCGGTTCTCTACCTCGGCGCGCTCGGCGACCGCTACGGCCGCCGGATGATGCTGGTGCTCGGCACCGCGATCTCGATCCCGGCGGCGCTGCTGGCCGGCTTCGCTCCCAGCGTGGACGTGCTCTTCCTGGCCCGGGTCCTGGGCGGGCTCGCCGCGGGCATGGCCTTCCCGACCACCCTGGCCCTGATCACCGCGCTCTGGTCCGGCAAGGCACGGACCCGTTCGATCGCGCTCTGGTCCGGGATCGGCGGCGGCATATCCGCGCTCGGCCCGCTGATCTCGGGCGCGCTGCTGGAGCAGTTCGACTGGGGATCGGTCTTCCTGATCACCATCCCGCTCGCCCTGATCGCCTTGGTCCTGGCCATCAAGCTGATCCCCTCGCATGTCAACGAGACCACCGACCCGGTCGACAACCTGGGCGGGATCCTCTCGATCATCATGGTCGGAGGCGTCGTGCTGGCGATCAACTTCGTCTCGATGCCGGGCTACGGGGCGACCACCGCCGCGATGGCCGCGATCGGGGTCGCGGCCGGCATCGGCTTCGTGATCCGCCAGCGCCGGGCCAAGAACCCGCTCTACGAACTCTCGATCGCCGCGAGACGGACCTTCTGGGTCGCCGCGACCGCCGGCATCATCGTCTTCGGCACCCTGATGGCGGCGATGTTCATCGGCCAGCAGTACCTGCAGAACGTGCTCGAGTACTCGACCCTGGACGCGGGTCTCGCGATCCTGCCGGCCGCGGTCGCCATGATCCTGGCCGCCCCTATCTCGGCCAAGCTGGTCCAGAGCCACGGCTCCCGGGTGACCCTGCTCTGCGGCTTCCTCTTCTGTCTGATCGGCTTCGCCTGCATGCTGATCTTCTGGGACGAGAACGCGAAGTACATCCACGTCTTCCTCGGCTACTTCCCGGTCGGCATCGGGGTCGGCCTGGCCGGCACGCCGGCCTCCAACTCGCTGACCGGCTCCGTGCCGGTCTACCGCGCCGGCATGGCCTCCGGCACCGCCGACCTCCAGCGGGACCTGGGCGGTGCGCTGATGCAGTCGATCCTCGGGTCGGTGCTGACCTCGGCCTACGCGAGCTCGTTCGCCTCGCAGATCGCCGGCAACCCGCAGGCGAGCCAGAAGGTCAGCGACTCGGTCCAGACACAGCTGGAGAGGTCCTTCGGCAGCGCGGCGCAGGTCGCCGAGCAGCACCCGCAGTACGCGCCGCAGATCATCCACGCGGCCCAGACCGCCTTCCTCCACGGAGACGACGTCGCCTATGCGGTCGGCATCGTCGCGGTCGCCCTGGGTGCGGTGCTGGTCTTCTTCGCCTACCCGAAGAAGCAGCGGGAGGAGGACCTTCTCGCCCGGTTCCACGCCGAGGACGCCGCCCCGGCCTGAGGCCGGTCAGTAGACCGGCTCGGCGAGGGCGACCTTGCGGGCGAAGGCGATCGCCTCCGGCGTGGTCTCGAAGACCCTGCCGTTCCGCTGCAGATGCGCCGCCGCGCCGAGCGTCCGCAGCACCTCGTCGTGCTCGGGGCTGACGCCGGAGAGCAGGACCACGATGCCTCGCTTCTCGAGCTGGTCGATCGCGTCTCCGAGCACCGTCGCCCCAGTCGCGTCCATGGTCGAGACCCGGGCCATGCGCAGGATCACCACCCGGACGTCGGCGACGTCGGCCAGCTCGAGCAGGAACTGGTGGGCGGCGGCGAAGAACAGCGGGCCGTCGAGCCGGTAGGCGACGATGTGCTGGCTGAGCAGGCGATGCTCCTCGGCCGAGTGGTCCCCGTGGTCGAGCTCCACCTGCTCCAGCCGGGCGCTGCGGGCCACGGCGCGGAGCGCCAGGACGATGGCGAGGGCGAGCCCGGCCACGACCGCGGTGACCAGGTCGAAGACCACGGTCAAGGCGAAGGTGAGCAGCAGGACCACCGCGTCACGTCGGGTCGCCCGGGCCATCGCGCGGAGAGAACCGACCTCGATCATCCGGATCGTCGTGGCGAGCAACACACCGGCCAGCGCCGCCAGGGGTATCTCGGCGACCAGCGGCGCCGCGACCAGGATGATCGCCAGCAGGATGACGGAGTGCGAGAGGGCGGCGAGCTTCGATCCCGCTCCGGCCCGCACGTTGACCGCGGTGCGGGCGATCGCCGCGGTCGCCGGGATGCCACCGAAGACCGGCGCGGCGAGATTGGCCAGGCCCTGCCCGAACAGTTCGCGGTCGGGGTCGTGCTGCTCCCCGACGCTCATCCCGTCGGCCACCGTTGCCGAGAGCAGGCTTTCGAGGGCGGCGAGCGCGGCCACGGCGACCACCGCCGGGAGCAGCGTCCCCACCGCGCCGAGATCGAAGAAGCCGAAGGAGGGAGCGCCCAGGCCGGACGGCAGATCCCCGATCGGGTCCAGATCCAGCCCGAGGACGACCGAGGCGACCGTGGCCAGGACCACGCCCAGCAGCGAGAACGGGAAGGCCGGCCGCCAGCGGCTCCCGGCCAGCATCAGCAGGCAGACCGAGAGTGCGACCGCGGGAGGGGCCAGGTTCGGGTCGGAGAGGTAGTCGCCGAACGCGCCGAACGCGACCGCCCAGACCCGCTCCTCGTCGCCGGCGGGCACTCCCAGCGCGGCGGGAACCTGCTGGAGCGCGATCACCACGGCGATGCCGGCCGCGAAGCCCTCGACCACCGGGGCCGGCAGGAAGCGCATGTACCGACCGACGCGGGCCCAGGCCAGCCCGATCAGGACCAGGCCAGCCATGAAGCCGACGAACAGCACCCCGGTCGCGCCGAACTGGTGGACCACCGGCACCAGCACCACCGTCATCGCCCCGGTCGGCCCTGACACCTGGAGGTTCGAACCCCCGAAGATCGCCGCCACGGCCCCGGCCACGACGGCGGTGACGATGCCGGCCTCGGCCCCCAGCCCGGACGTCACGCCGAAGGCCAGGGCGAGCGGGAGCGCCACGACCGCGACGGTCAACCCCGCGATCAGGTCGCGTCGCGGGGAACGGCGCGCCGCGTCCCAGTCCGCTACCTGCGGCAACAGGGCACGGAGGCGCGACCCGGCCGTGGAGATCGCCCGCATGTCGCCGCCGCTCAGGCCGCTTCTGATTCGAGCTCGGCGAGCAGGTTCTGCTGGCCGGAAATCACATTGGTCAGGACTGCCCGGGCCGCGTCCATCATCTCCGCCACCTCGGGGCTGCTCAGGGTGTAGAGCACCGTCGAGCCCTCGCGCTCGGAGCTGACCAGCCCGGCCCGTCGCAGGACCGCGAGCTGCTGGGAGAGGTTGGAGGGCTCGACTTCGATCTCGCCCAACAGTTCGCGCACCGACCGCGGGCCCCGGAGCAGGAGCTCGAGGACCCGGACCCGCACCGGGTGGCCCAGGGTCCGGAAGAGATCGGCCTTGGCTTGATGGAGGGGCGTGCCGGGCATAAATTCATCATTTCACAAGATGAAGAATCTTTCAAGTAACGACGGGGCCGAGCCGCCCTGCGCGAGGACGGCTCGGGTCAGCCCCTCAGGGACCGACCCAGCTCACGCCCAACCAGGCTCCGCCGACCATGCCGGCGTTGACCTGGGTGTCCAACGGCCCGCCGGAGTTCTGCTGGGCGGCCAGCTCGACCGCGTCCCCGGCCTTGAGCCGGGCCAGTCCGGTGACGGTCTGGCGCAGCACGCCATCGGTCCCCGGAGAGTTCTGGTCGAAGGCGACGATCGAGCCGCCGGCCTTGATCTGGATCTGGCGCATCCCGGTCGTGTTCCCGGCCCAGCCGATCTGGGCGGTCAGCTGGTAGGTGCCGTCTCGGTTGACCACGATCCGGTCGTCGGGCGGCGCGTAGAGCCCCGCCGTGTCGAAGGTCTCGGTGTCCAGCTCGACCGGGGTCGCGGTGGCGTTCGGGATCGACTGCACCGACGATGACTTGGCTCTCGCCGCGGGGAAGGTGGCGAGCGTCGGGTCGGGGTAGCTGCCGGTCAGGTCGCCGCCGGCCGGGGCGCCCTGGATCGATCCGGCCGGCCCTGCCGCCCCGCGCTCCCCGCGCGGGCCGCGCGGGAGAGACCCGGCCCGGAAGTCACGGGCGCTGAGCGATCGGTCCCGAACCTTGGCCCCGGTCACCGCGTTCGCCTTCAGCTTCGCCGTGGTCACCGCGCCGCTTCTGAGCTGCGGCGTGCCGACCGAGCCCCGCGGCAGCTTGGTCGCCGCCCAGGCGCCTCCGCCGAGCGCCGCCACCAGCGCGATCACCGCCACGACCATGGCCGGTGAGGGCCGGCCGACCCGAAACTTCGATTCGTCGGAATCCACATCCACCTCTCGTCGTTTGCTCCCTCCTCAACCCCTGCCCGATCGAGCCGATGCGAAAACTTCCCATCGATGCCGAGCGGCACCGGCGGCGACCGGGCCGCCGGACGAATAACCTCCCGGGCGATGGCTGACTACATCTTCACCATGTACCAGGTCTCCCGGGTCCATCCGCCCGACAAGGAGGTCCTCAAAGACATCTCGCTGAACTTCCTGCCGGGCGCCAAGATCGGCATCCTCGGGCCGAACGGGGCAGGCAAGTCCTCCCTGCTCAAGATCATGGCCGGGACCGACACCGAGTTCAAGGGCGACGCCAAGCTGCGGGACGGAGCGACGGTGGGGATGCTGGAGCAGGAGCCTCAGCTCGACGAGACCAAGGACGTCCGCGGCAACGTCGAGGACGGGGTCCGCGAGATCAAGGACCTGCTCGACCGCTTCAACGAGCTGGCCGCGAACTACTCGGACGAGACCGCCGACGAGTTCGCGAAGCTGCAGGCCAAGATCGACGCGGTCGATGCCTGGAGCCTCGACCAGATGCTGGACACGGCGATGGACGCGCTGCGCCTGCCGCCCGGCGACGCCGAGGTCGCCAATCTCTCCGGCGGCGAGAAGCGCCGCGTCGCGCTCTGCCGCCTGCTGCTCTCGAAGCCGGACCTGCTGCTGCTCGACGAGCCGACCAACCACCTCGACGCCGAGTCCGTCGCCTGGCTGGAACGGCATCTCGAGGAGTACCCGGGCACCGTCGTCGCCGTGACCCACGATCGTTACTTCCTCGACAACGTGGCCGGCTGGATCCTCGAGCTGGACCGCGGTCGCGGCATCCCATTCGAGGGCAACTACAGCTCCTGGCTGGAGCAGAAGCAGACCCGCCTCGCCCAGGAGGAGAAGCAGGAGTCGGCCCGCGCAAAGACGATCGCCTCCGAGCTCGAGTGGGTGCGCGAGAACCCGAAGGGTCGCCGCAAGAAGTCGAAGGCCCGCCTCGCCCGCTACGAGGAGCTGCTGGCCGAGGAGCAGGACGTCAAGCTGGACCAGGTCCAGATCCACATCCCGGCCGGCGACCGGCTCGGCAACGTGGTGATCGACGCCGAGCACCTGAACAAGGCCTTCGGGGAGAAGCTGCTGATCGAGGATCTCTCCTTCAAGCTGCCCCCGGCCGGCATCGTCGGCATCATCGGCCCGAACGGCGCCGGCAAGACCACGCTCTTCCGGATGGTGGTCGGCGACGAGAAGCCGGACGGCGGGACGATCCGCCTCGGCGACACCGTGCAGCTCGCCTACGTCGACCAGTCGCGCGATGCGCTCGACCCGGACAAGACCGTCTGGGAGGAGATCTCCGACGGCGACGAGAACATCACGGTCGGCAAGAACAAGATGAACTCCCGCGCCTACGTCGGCGGGTTCAACTTCAAGGGCTCCGACCAGCAGCGCAAGGTCGGGGTGCTCTCCGGCGGCGAGCGCAACCGGGTCCACCTGGCCAAGCTGCTGAAGACCGGCGGCAACCTGCTGCTGCTCGACGAGCCGACCAACGACCTCGATGTCGACACCTTGCGGGCGCTCGAAGAGGCGCTGCTGAACTTCGCCGGCTGCGCCGTGGTGATCTCGCACGATCGCTGGTTCCTGGACCGGGTCGCCACCCACATCCTCGCCTTCGAGGGCGATTCGCAGGTGGTCTGGTTCGAAGGCAACCTCGAGGCGTACGAGGAGAACCGCCGCAACCGCCTCGGCGCCGAGGCCGACCGGCCGCACCGCATCACCTACAAGCGCCTGACCCGCTGATCGACTCACGCCGCCAGAAGGTTGAATCCGTAGATTCCCCGCTTGCGCTGACGCGAGTCGGGCGAGATCATTGGGTACATGGCTACTTTCAAGCGCGTGCTGGTCGGCCATGACGGCGGTGAGCACGCAGATGATGCCCTAGCCCTCGCGCGCCTGGTCGCCGAACGGACCGGAGCGGAGTTGGTCCTTGCCTCGGTCGTGCCGAACCCGGTCGGCGGCAGCTTCGCACCGGCCCTGCCGGCCGATGGCCACACCGAACTGGTGGCCAAGGCCCGGGCCTGCCTGGAGGGCGTCGCCGGCGAAGGCGGGCCGGCGATCGAGCTCGAGCAGTCCTCCTCCGCCGCCCATGGCCTGCAGTCGGTCGCCGACCGGATCGGAGCCGACCTGGTCGTGATCGGGAGCAGCTCCCGGGCCAAGCCGGGCCATGTCCGCGCCGGACGCAAGGCGCGACAGCTGATGTCCGGAGGGGCGAGCGCGGTCGCGGTCCCGCCGGCCGGTTTCCGGGACCGGCCCGAGCTGGCCCGGATCGGGGTCGGTATCGACGGCTCGCGCGAGTCGAAGCTCGCGACCGAAGTCGCGACCGAGCTGGCCCCCGACGGGGCGGTATTGAAGCTGATCGCGGTCGCGGCCGGTTACGCCGACGAGTGGGGGCGCTGGGGCGTGACCTACCCGCTGGCCGAGATGGCGGAGGCGACGCGGGAAGCCGCCGAGAACTACCTGGACGAAGCCGAACCGATCGTCCCCGAGCGCCTCGGGACGGAACGCGTACTGCTCGAGGGGACGGCGCCGATCCGGCTGGCCGAGGCGTCGGAAGGGCTCGACCTGCTCTGCCTCGGCTCCCGCGGCTACGGACCGGTGCGGCGCGTCCTGCTCGGCTCGGTCTCCTCGGATGTGGTCAACCACGCCGCCTCGGCGGTGATGGTCGTGCCCCGGACCGACCGGGACGAAGACTGATCAGAGCGGGGCAAGAGCGCGGCGCGGCTATTCGACCATGCAGCCGGTCTGGTTCCAGAAGCTGGACCAGATGCCGAAGGCCTTCGGCACGGCGTTCGCGATCGCCTGGGCGCGCACCTTGTAACCCTCGGAGGTGAAGTGGATGCCGTCTTCGATGAACCACTTGTCCTGGACCTTGTTCGCCCAGTCGTAGATCCGCATGTTCGGATAGTCCTTGCAGGCGTTCAGCAGCTCGTCGTCCCAGGCCTGCATGTTCTCCTCGGAGTAGGCCGGGTTGCCGGGGTTGAGGGTGCGGACGTTGATCCACAGGGCCGGGTTGCCGTCGGCCACATTCATCAGACTGTCGATCCGCTCCCGCATGCCCACGGTTGAGCCGACCGCGACGTTGGCGGTGTCGTTGGTCCCCATCGCGAAGATCCAGCAGCCCTTGAAACCGGAGTCGGCGATCGCCTGAGCCGCCTCGACGGCGTTGGGCTGCCCGTTCACTTCCTCGTAGGAGGAGCGGGCGCCTGAAATGTCGATGTGCTGTTCATACACCCCGACCGCCTCGAGCCGGGCGTCGAGCTGATCGTTCTTGTCGGGCAGGTAGTTGTCGGCTTCCGGCCCGTACAGGCCGACCGAGGTCGAATCGCCGATGTAGGCGACCGAGTCGCAGAGGCTCTTCGGGAACTCGTTCCGGTCCTTCTGGCTGATCACCGTCTTGGCCACCGGCGCGGCGGTGGCAATCTCCTTGACCGCCTCCTGGCCGGCCCCACCGGTCTCGGCGATCGGGGCGATCGGGCTCGAAGGCGCGATTCCGACCATCGCCAGCAGCAGAAGCAACACCACCAGGCCTCCGGCGACGGTCAGGCCCTTGCCTTCCGGCCCGAACTTCTTCCATTTGAACTCGCCGGCCCGGAACCGCTTCCAGAGCCGGCCGATCGCGCCCTTGCGGACCGGGTCCTCGATGAACTTCCACGAAAGTGCGGCGACCAGGAAGGTGGCGCCAACCT
>JAFKLL010000019.1 GCA_017304845.1 Solirubrobacterales bacterium | reverse complement strand
AGGGCCAACGGCGCTACGTCGAGTCGCTCTCGGCCTACGCGCGGCAGTTCCTCGGGCTGATGGAGAAGCCGGACGTGGACTCGATCGAGGGTCTCTCGCCGGCGATCTCGATCGACCAGAAGACGACCTCGCGCAACCCGCGCTCGACGGTCGGCACGGTCACCGAGATCTACGACTACCTGCGGCTGCTCTGGGCGCGGATCGGCCATCCGCACTGCCCCAACTGCGGCAAGCCGATCACCGGCCAGACCCAGGAGCAGATCACCGACCAGCTGATGACCATGGAGGAGGGGACCCGCTTCATGGTGCTGGCCCCGGTGGTCCGGGGACGCAAGGGCGAGTACGGCAAGCTCTTCGACCAGTTCCGCGCCGACGGCTACTCCCGGGTCGAGGTCGACGGCGAGATGCGGATGCTCGAGGAAGAGATCGAGCTGGACAAGAAGTACAAGCACGACATCTCGCTGGTGGTCGACCGGCTGATCATGAAGACCGACCTGCGCCGGCGGCTCTCGGAATCGGTCGAGGCGGCCGCGTCGCTGGCCGAGGGCCTGGTCGAGGTCGAGGTGATCGACGGCGAGCGCCGCACCTTCTCCGAGAACTTCGCCTGCCTGGAATGCGGCACCTCGATGCCGGAGCTCGAGCCGCGCATCTTCTCCTTCAACGCGCCGCACGGCGCCTGCCCGACCTGCACCGGCCTCGGGTTCAAGAAGGTGATCGACCCGGAGCTGGTCGTGCCGGACCCGACCCTCTCGGTCGCCGAGGGGGCGCTTCAGCCCTGGCGCTCCGGCTACTCCGGGTACTGGCGCCGGCTCAACAAGGCGGTTGCCGAGGACTACGGGATCGACATCGACACCCCCTGGCAGGAGCTGACCCAGAAGGAACGCGACGTCTTCCTCTACGGCACCGGCGGTGAACGGCACACGATCCGGACCAAGAGCCGGGCGGGGCGTCAGCGCAGCTACCAGGTCAAGTTCGAGGGCCTGGTCAACAACCTCGAGCGCCGCTACCAGGAGTCCGATTCCGAGGCGGTCCGCGAGAAGATCGAGGACTACATGGCGGAGCAGCCCTGCCCGAGCTGCCACGGCGCCCGCCTGCGGCCGGAGAGCCTGGCGGTCACGGTCGGCGGCCTCTCGATCCGCGACTTCACCGACATGTCGGCCACCGCCGCCCGCGAGTGGATCGACGACCTGGAGCTGACCAAGACCGAACGGGCGATCGCCCGGCTGATCGTCAAGGAGGTCGCCGAGCGGCTCTCCTTCCTGGTCAACGTCGGCATCGGCTACCTCTCGCTGGCCCGGTCGGCCCGGACCCTCTCCGGCGGCGAGGCCCAGCGGATCCGGCTGGCGACCCAGATCGGGTCCAGCCTGGTCGGGGTCATGTACGTCCTGGACGAGCCTTCGATCGGCCTGCACCAGCGGGACAACGAGAAGCTGATCGCCACCCTGGAACGGCTGCGCGACCTCGGCAACACGGTCATCGTGGTCGAGCACGACGAGGGCACGATGCGGGCCGCCGACCACCTGGTCGACCTCGGCCCGGGGGCCGGTGAGCACGGGGGAGACGTGATCGCCTCCGGGACGCCGGCCGAGGTCGCCGCCGACCCCGAGTCGCTGACCGGGCGCTACCTGTCGGGAACCGAGCGGATCGACGTCCCGGAGACCCGGCGCGAGTGGGACGAGGCCCTGGTCGTCAGGGGAGCCCGGCAGCACAACCTGAGCGGCGTCGACGTCGAGTTCCCGGTCGGCGTGCTGACCTGCGTCACCGGCGTCTCCGGCTCCGGCAAGTCGACCCTGGTCAACGAGACGCTCTACCCGGCGGTCGCCAACCGGCTGCACCGGGCGAAGCTGCGGCCCGGGCCCCACGACGGCATCGACGGCATCGACAAGGTCGACAAGATCATCAACATCGACCAGTCCCCGATCGGCCGGACCCCGCGCTCGAACCCCGCGACCTACACCGGGGTCTTCGATCAGATCCGGCAGCTCTTCGCCGCCACCCAGGAGTCACGGGCCCGCGGCTACAAGCCCGGCCGGTTCAGCTTCAACGTCAAGGGCGGCCGCTGCGAGGTCTGCAAGGGCGACGGTCAGATCAAGATCGAGATGCACTTCCTGCCCGACGTCTACGTGCCCTGCGAGCAGTGCCACGGCCACCGCTACAACCGCGAGACCCTGGAGGTCCGCTTCAAGGGCAAGTCGATCGCCGACGTGCTGGAGATGTCGATCGAGGAGGCCTACCCCTTCTTCGAGTCCATCCCCAAGGTCGCGCGCCGGCTCAAGACCCTCAACGACGTCGGGCTGGGCTACGTCCGGCTCGGGCAGCCCGCGACCACGCTCTCGGGCGGCGAGGCGCAGCGCATCAAGCTGGCCGCCGAGCTCTCGAAGGTGGCGACCGGCAACACGCTCTACATCCTCGACGAACCGACCACCGGCCTTCACTTCGGGGACGTGAGGCGGCTGCTGGAGGTGCTCGGAAGGTTGGTCGACGCCGGTAATACTGTGGTCGTGATCGAACATGACCTCGACGTGATCAAGAGTGCCGACTGGATCATCGACCTCGGCCCGGAGGGCGGCGACGGCGGTGGCCAGATCGTCGCCACCGGCACGCCCGAGCAGATCGCGGCCGTGCCCGGCTCCCACACGGGGCGCTTCCTCGAAGGCGCCCTCGAACCCGTGGCGCTGGCGGCCTGATGAGAGCCGCGCGACTCACCGCCTACGGCGCGCCGCCGGAGCTCACCGAGCTCGACCCGCCGGGCGAGATCGGGCCCTACGGCGACTCGATCGCGGGCCCGGCCGAGATCGTCGAGGTGCTGGTCGCCGGCATCAACCCGGTCGACCTGGCGATCGCCTCCGGCAAGTTCGACGCGGGAGCGCCGCCGTTGCCCTACGTGCCCGGCATGGAGGGGATCGGCCGCACCGCCGACGGCGAGATCGTCTGGTTCGACGGCTCCCACCACCCCTGGGGATCGATGGCCGAACGGGCGATGATCGGCGAGGGCAGCGGCATCACCCTGCCCGCCGGGATGGACCCCCGACAGGCGATCGCCTTCGGCGTGGCCGGGCATGCTGCCTGGCTCTCCCTGGATTGGCGAGGCCGGCTCCAGGACGGCGAGACGGTCCTGGTCCTCGGCGCGAGCGGCTCGGTCGGGCAGATCGCCGTCCAGGCGGCCCGCATGATGGGCGCCGGCCGGGTGGTCGGCATGGCGCGCAGCGAGTCCGGGCGGGAGAAGGTCAGAGACCTCGGGGCCGACGAGGCGATCTCCTCGGAAGGTGACGTCGACGAGCTCGCCGGGCGGATCCGCGAGGCGACGGGCGGCGGCGCCGACCTGGTGATCGACGGTCTCTGGGGAGTGCCGGCCGCGGCCGCGCTCAAGGCGATGCAGCCGCGCGGGCGGCTGGTTCAGGTCGGCAACTCGGCCGGGGTCGACTCGCCCGTGGTCGCGGGCCCGCTGCGGGGAGGGTCTGTGTCGATCCTCGGCTTCCGCAACTTCTGGGCGCCCCGCGAGGTCCGGGTCGAAGCTTTCGAGCGGATGTGCTCGTTGGCGATCAGCGGCGACCTCGTGCTCGAGGTCGAGGCCATGCCGCTGGACGACGTGGCCGAGGCATGGGACCTTCAGTCCCGCAGCCCCGGCCGCAAGCTGGCTCTGGTTCCCTAAAGAGAAGCAGGATCAGGCGCTCGGGGCCTGGTTGGCCTCGAAGGCGTCCCCGACCAGCAGCGAGGCGCCGATCACGCCGCCCTCGTCGCCCAGCGCCGCGACCTTGATCGCGGGCGGGTTGTCCTTGTTCAGGAGGTACCTGTCCATGCCGTCGATGATCTGCGGAACCAGCGTGTCGGCGAACCTCACACCGAGCCCGCCGCCGATCACCACCGCTTCGACATCGAGCAGGTTCACGGCCGAGGCGATCCCGGCGGAGAGCGCGCCGACCGCGCGGTTGAGCAGATCCTCCGCCAGCTCGTCCCCGTCGTCCAGGGCGCGCTGCCAGATCGCGCTGGTCAGGTGCGTCTTGTCGTGCTTCTTCATCAGCTTGAAGAGCTTGGTCTTGCGGCCCTTCTTGACCTCGCGCAGGGCCTTCTCCTCCATCGCCTTGCGGCCGGCGTAGGCCTCGACGGTGCCGTTGAGCCCGTTCAGGCCCTTGGCGCCGCCCCGGCGGACCAGGGTGTGGCCGATCTCGCCGGCCCGGCCCCGACCCAGCCAGGGCTGGCCGTCGAGGATGATGCCGCCGCCCACGCCGGTGCCCCAGAAGACACCGAGCAGGCTGGAGTAGGGGGCGCCGGCGCCGAGCTCGAACTCGGCCCTGGTGCCGACCTGGACGTCGTTGCCGACCTTGACCCCGGTGCCGATCTCCTCGCTCAGGGCCTGGGCGAGGCGGAAACGACCCGACCAGTCCGGCAGGTTGTCGGCGGCCGACACCTCGCCGGTCTCGGGATCGACCGAACCGGGAGAGCCGACGCCGACCGCCAACAGGCGATGCGCCTCGGTCCCGGCGTCAAGGGCGGCCTCCTGGATCGTCGCGGCCATCGCCCGCATCACGTCCGCGGGGCCGCCGCGGTCCGGGGTGGGGCGACGACGGTAGGCGATCACCTTGTGGTCGGGGTCGAGCACGGCGGCGGCGATCTTGGTGCCGCCGAGATCGATCCCGCCGATCAGGGCCGCCGTACGGCGGGAAGGCGTTCCCGGAGGATGGATCGGGGGCAGCTGCACGGGCGGGTGCTCCGCCTTGTCGGGCTTCGGCGGATCGACCGGGGGCTCGGTGGCCGCCGCGGCGATGCTGGCGCCGGGGGATCCGGGCGGCGAGTCGGCCGGTCGTTCCGGCGTGATCGGCGCGTAGGGATCGAGGTCCAGGGGACCGCCTTCCGGGCCACCCTTGCGGGCCGCCTTGCGAGCTGCCTTGGCGGCCTTCTTCTCGGCCTTGCGCTGGGCCTTGTCGGCGGCGCGCTGGCGCTTCGAGTTGGCCCGACGCTCCTTGAGGAAGTCCTTGCGCTGCTGAGCTGTGAGGCGTTCCGCCGGGGTCTGGGGCTCCGGGGAGTGGTGTGCCATCGGCCCCGGCTCGGGCAGTGGCTTCGGCTCGTCCGGAGCGGCTTCCTCGGCCGTGGTGGCGGCTTCCTCGACCGGATCGGGAACGGTCTCCTCGGCGGGCTCGGGGGCCGCCTCCTCGGCCTGGTCAGGCGCCTCGGGAGTCGATTCTTCGAGTGCGGGCTCGGCTTCCTCCGGAGCGGAGGCCGCCTCTTCGGCCTCGGTGACCTTACGCCTGAGCATCGGAGAACCCCGTGATCGCCTTCATGGCCGCACCCTATCCACCTCTGCGAAGGTATTGGCATGAGCGACCAGCGTGGGTGGAAAATGTGGTGGAGCAAACGCCGCTGGTACGAGCGCCCCCATCGGCCCTGGCGCCGCCTGATGCTCGATCGGGAGATGGCCAGACGCGGCTGCTACGCCCGTCACCCGGTTGAGGGCGACCTGCTCGAGCAGCTCCGTTCGGGACGGTTGGAGCTGGGCCAAGGATGCCATTTCGAGCCGGGCGTGTGGATCACCATGTCGCCCCAGGCGAAGGTCAGGCTCGGCGACGACGTCTGGCTGAACCGGAACGTGATGGTCGCGGCCGAGCGCGAGGTCACGATCGGGGATCACGTGATGTTCGCCAACGGCTGCTTCATCGGCGACGCCAGCCATCGCTTCGACGATCCGGACCTGCCGATCACCTGGCAGGGGTTCACCACCAAGGGCCCGGTCCGGATCGGCTCGAACTGCTGGATCGGCGTGAACTGCGTGATCACCTCAGGGGTGACGATCGGCGACCACTGCGTGATCGGAGCCAACTCCGTCGTCACCACCGACATCCCGGCGGGAACGATCGCCGCCGGCGCCCCGGCCAAGGTGATCCGCGAGGTCGAGTTTCAGGAAAGCGGTTCCCAGTCCCAGGAGTAGTTCGACTCCAGGTCCTCGCGGTTGAGGCGCTGCCGTAGGGCCTCGAGCTCGGAGGGGTCGACGCTGTAGACATGTTCCGGGGCGGGGAAGGCTCCGCTCCTCACCTCGTTCACGTAGCCCTCGACTCCGCGCCGCATCTCGCCGCGCACGTCCGCGTAGCGCTTCGCGAACTTGGCCATGAAGCCGTCGTTTAGTCCGGTCAGGTCGAAGAAGACGAGCACCTGGCCGTCGGTCGCGTTGCCGGCGCCGATGCCGATCGTGATCGCGTCGAGCTTCGCCACGATCATCTCGGCCACCGCCTCCGGGATCGCCTCGAAGACGATCGCGAAGCAGCCGGCCTGATCGAGCGCGATCGCGTCCTCGGCCACCTTGATCGCCGCCGCGGCGGTCTTGCCCTGGGCCTTGAAGCCGCCGAGCGCGGTCGCGGTCTGCGGGGTGAGCCCGACATGCCCGACCACCGGGATGCCGGCCTGGACGATCGCCGCGGCCCGTTCGGCCGAGGTGCCGCCGCCCTCGAGCTTGATCGCGTCGCAGCCGGCCTCCTTGATCATCCGCTGGGCGCTGGCGATCGCGAGCTCGTTCGATGCCTCGTAGGAGCCGAAGGGGAGATCGCCGACCAGGAACGGGGTCTTGGTGCCGCGTCGCACGGCCTTGGCCAGCATCACCATCTCGTCCATGCCGACCGGGACGGTGCTGTCGTAGCCGAGGATCGTGTTGGCGGCGGAATCGCCGACCAGCACCATGTCGGCGCCGGCGTCCTCGATCACCTGGGCGGAGGGGAAGTCGTAGGCGGTGACCATCGCGATCGGCTCGCCCGCCTCCTTCATCTCGGCGAGGCGGGTGATGCTCACCGGGGGACGGTCGTGCTGCGGCCTGGATGCTGAACTCATGGGGTGCTCCCTTCGTGTTCTGGCTCGAGGAGGATGTTGTCGATCAGCCTGGTGCCGTCGACCTTGGCGGCGACGGCGACGAGGATCGGGTCGCCCGATCTCCCGTCGGCGGGATCGAGGGTGCCGGGATAGCGGGCTTCGAAGTACTCGGGGGTGATGCCGGCCAGCTCGAGGTGACGGCGGCCGGCTTCCAGGGCGGGCTCGAGCCCCGCTTCGGCGAAGACCGCTTCGGTCTCCTGCAGCGAGGCCCAGATCGCGGTCGCGCGTTCCCTCGCCTGGGGCGAGAGGTAGGCGTTGCGCGAGCTCATCGCCAATCCGTCCGGCTCGCGGACGGTGGGGAGGACGACGATCTTGGCCCGGAACTCCAAGTCTTCTGCCATGCGGCGGATCACGGTCGCCTGCTGGGCGTCCTTCTGGCCGAAGTAGGCGAAGTCGGGGTCGACCGCGTTGAGCAGCTTGGCCACGATCGTGGTCACCCCGCGGAAGTGACCGGGGCCACGGCTGGTCTCGCTGCCGCAGAGCACCTCGGTCAGCCCCTCGACCTCGACCTTGGTCGCGAATCCAGAGGGGTAGACGTCGTCGGGCTGCGGGGCGTAGACGTAGTCGACCCCGGTCGCCTCGGCGATCGCGAAGTCTCGTTCCTCGTCTCGCGGGTAGGTGCTGAGGTCCTCGCCGGGACGGAACTGGGTCGGGTTGACGAAGAGGCTCATCACGACGACGTCGCACTCGGCGCGGGCCGCGGCGAGCAGCGAGTCATGGCCCTGATGCAGGTAGCCCATGGTCGGGACCAGGCCGACCGTGAGCGGCTGGCCGCGCAGCTCGTCACGGAGCGCGCGCATCTCGGCCGCCGTGCGGAGGACCTTCATCGCGGGCTCCCGGTGGCTGCCAGCTCGCGGGTGCGGGCGGCCAGGCCGTCGTAGAGGTCGAGCAGCTCGGGATGGTCCCGCAGGGCTTCGCGATGGGCGCCGACCGTGACCTCGTCGCCCCTGGCGATCGGCCCGGTCAGGGCGGCGGGACCGCGTTCGAGCCAGTTCTCCAGGCTGCGCCGGACCAGCGGGGCGAGGACCTCGCGGGGACGGTCGATCCCGATGCCGTCGAGCAGCTCGGCTGCGGTCTGCTCCACGGTGACGAGGAAGTTGGAGGCGATGCTGGCCGCCGCGTGGTAGGTCGCGCGATCCGCCTCGGCCACCCGGAAGGGGGTCATGCCGAGGGTGGTGGCCAGGTCGGTCACGGCTTCGAGCGTGGCGGGGGCGGTGGCGGCGACTGCGGCGGGGCAGCCGGCGAGGTCGGTCTCGCCGTCCGGGATCGTCTGGAGCGGGTGCAGCGAGAAGCTCTGCTCGGCGCCGGCGGCCTCCAGAGCCTCGAGCCCTGTCGCGCCGCTGGTGTGGCCGATCAGGGAGGGGGGAGAGCCGGCTGCGCCGATGCCCGCGGCGACCGAGGCGATGGCCTGGTCCGGCACGCAGAGCAGGACGGCCCTGCCGGCCAGCCCTTCGAGGTCGTCACCGGCGCGCAGGACGGGCTCCAGCTCGGCGGATGCCGCGGCTGCGGCAATCGAGCGGCCAACTCGGCCGCGTCCGACGATCACTGGCGCTGACAGCGCTGTGCTTGGCGATTTCATGTTGCCGTTCCAGTTCCCTTTCGGTGATACCAGACGGATCGAGTCGTTTTCTGCTGCGTTCCTGCTTTTCCTGGTCCACCCCCGGGGATCCCGGGTGGCGGCCATCGACGATTATAGGCTGCCGCCATGACCGGCACCGTGACAGAGATCACCGCCCTCGGAGCGGACGCCACGGAGGCGGCCGGTCGCGAACTGGCGGCGCGGCTCGAACCGGGCGACGTCGTCCTCTTCAGCGGGGACGTCGGGGCCGGCAAGTCGACCATGATCAGGGCGACGATGCGCGAGCTGGGAGTGGCCGGCCCGATCCCCTCGCCGACCTTCACGATCGGGCGCAGCTACGAGGAACCGGGGCAGACGGCTCCGATCGCCCATCTCGACCTGTACCGGCTCGGTGGGTTGGAGGGCGAGGACCCCGGGCTGCTGGCCGAGTACTTCGGGCCGGACCGGATCACCTTCGTGGAGTGGCCCGGCGAGGCCGAGGTCGAGTTGAGTGAGATGGCCACCCGGATCGGCCGGGTGGCCATCGATCACGTCGACGCGGGGAGCCGGAGGATCACCGTGGGTCCACTCCGGCCGGTCAAGTCCTGACTACTTCTGACCCATCGCTTCCTGCACCTGCTTCTGGATGTCGTCCAGCTGCTTCTGGGTCTGGTCGATCTGCTGCTGGGCGTCGTCGGCGGCGTTGTCCTGGGTGGCGGTGTCGAGCTGCTTCTGCGCCTGGTCCAGCTTGTCCTGGGCGTTGCCGTTCGCGTTGTCGAGCTGCTTGTTGGCCTGGTCGAGCTGCTCCTGGGCCTGGTCGGTGACCTTGTTCAGCTGCTCCTGGGCCTTGTCGATCGCGTCCTGCGCCTTGTCCGAGTCGGAGTCGCCACAGCCGGCCGCGAAACCACCGAGGCCCGCCACTGCCAGAATTGCCAACCCTGTGCTGAGTTTCCTGTTGCCGATCATGTTCGCGCCTCCGGTTTCGTCGTGTGTGGGGAGTGCCCCGCGGATGCGCCCAGCCTATAGAGAACCGCGATGCGGATAGTCGGCTTCGACACCGCCACCGACGACACCGTGGTCGCCGCCATGGACGGGGACCGGCTGGTCTTCGAGGAGTCCGTGCCCCCGGCCGACCGCCGGCCCGTCCACAGCCAGGCGCTCCTGGACCTTTCCGGCCGGGCCGCCGAGGCGCTCGGCGGCTGGGACGAGGTCGAGCGGATCGCGGTCGGGGTCGGGCCGGGAACCTTCACCGGGATCCGGATCGGCATCGCGACCGCGGCCGGGCTGGCCACCACGACCGGGATCCCCGCCGTCGGGGTCTCGACCCTGACCGCCCTGGCCCACTCGATCGCCTCCCGGGCCGAGGCGGAACGCCTGATGCCGCTCGTGGACGCGCGTCGGGGCGAGGTCTTCGGTTGCCTCCACGACGGGGCCGGGGAGCCGCTCGAGGAGCCCTTCGTCTGCGGCCCCGAGGAGCTGGCCGAGCGGCTGCGCGAGGGCGCCCTCGGCGGCGCCGCCCCGTTGGCCGCCGGACCGGGAGCGGTACGATTCCGAGACGAATTGCTCCGGGCCGGGTTTGAAACAGAACCGGACGGATCCCCGGTCCACCGGCTGGACGGGCGCCCATTCTGCGAACTGGGCGCGGCCGCGGACCCGGTCGGGCCGGAAACCCTCAAACCCCTCTATCTGCGAATCCCCGATGCCCAACTCTGGCTTGAACGAGACGGCAAGAACGGCCGTCGAACAGACGGACCACAAGGCGGCTGAACCGGCCGCCGGCCTGATCGAGGTCCGGGGGCTCGCCTACGCCGACCTGCCGATCGTGATCTCGATCGAGCGGCGCTCCTTCCCGAGCCCCTGGTCGGTGGGGATGTTCGCCCTGGAGATGTCCAAGCCGGGCACCGTCGCGCTCGCCGCGATCGACGGCGACCGGGTCGCCGGCTACATGGTGCTCTCCCGTTTCGACCGGGCCTGGCACCTGATGAACATCGCCGTGGCCCCGGAGCAGCGGCGCCGCGGCATCGCCTCCCTCTTGATCGAGGAGGCGCTCGGCAGGATCGCCGAGGACGAGCCGGTCACCCTCGAGGTCAGGCCGTCGAACCGCTCGGCGATCGAGCTGTACCAGGGCTTCGGCTTCCGCTCTCTCGGTCTGCGGCCCGGCTACTACCCGGACAACGGCGAGGACGCGCTGATCATGTGGCGCGGCGATCCTCGGTTGGCGGGAGTCCCGGTCGAGGACCTCCCGGGAGCCTGAGTTGCCCCAACTGGCGATCGAGACGTCCTGCGACGACACCTGCGCCGCGGTCCTCGACGGCCCGCGCGTGCTCTCGAACGTGATCTCCTCGCAGGCGATCCACGAGAAGTACGGCGGCGTCGTCCCCGAGGTCGCCTCGCGGCATCACCTCGAGCTCGCCGTGCCGGTGGTCGAGGCCGCCCTGGCCGGGGCCGGGGCGGGGTTCGACGATCTCGACTCGGTCGCGGTCACCGCCGGACCGGGCCTGATCGGCGCCCTTCTGGTCGGCCTCAGCACCGCGAAGGCGATCGCCGCGCCCCGTCGCCTGCCGCTGATCCCGACCGACCACCTCCACGGCCACGTCGCGGCCAACTTCCTCGAACCCGACCCGATCGAGCCGCCCTTCCTCTGCCTGATCGCCAGCGGCGGCCACACGATGCTGGCCGGGGTCCGCGACCACCGGGGCTTCGAGGTGCTGGGGGAGACCCTCGACGATGCGGCCGGCGAGGCGATCGACAAGGCCGCCCGCCTGCTCGGTCTCGGTTTCCCCGGCGGCCCCGCCCTGGAGAAGCTCGCGTCGACCGGCGATCCGGGCGCCTTCGACTTCCCGGTCGCGATGAGCCGCGATCCCGGGCTCGGCTTCAGCTTCAGCGGGCTCAAGACCGCTCTGGTCTACCTCTGCCGCGACCTCGGCGAGGAGGGGACCGTCGAGCGGGCGCCCGATCTCGCCGCCGGGTTCCAGGCGGCGGTGGTCGACCAGTTGGCGACCAAGGTGCGACGCGCCCTCGACGCCGAGGCATGGCCGGCCGTGGCCCTGGGCGGCGGCGTCGCCGCGAACGGGCCCCTCCGGGAGGCGGTCGCGTCTCTCTGCGAGCAGCGTGGCATCCCCTTCAAGCAGGTGAGCCGCGAGCTGTGCACCGACAACGCGGCGATGATCGGCTCGGCCGCCCGCTACAGCGAGCCGCTCGCCTACCCCGAGTACCTCGGCTTCGACGCCTTCGCGACCGGCCCCCGAGGCAGTCGGTGATCGTCACCGTCCTCAGCCGTCCCGGCTGCCATCTCTGCGAGGAGGCGATCACCGAGCTGGAGGCCTTCCGGGCAAGCCGGGAGACCGCCGGCGAACCGGGATTCAGCGTGGAGATCGTCGACATCGAGAGCGACGACGCACTGCATCGCGAGTACCTCGAACGGATCCCGGTGATCCGCTTCGGAGAGGCGATCGTGTCCGAGTTCAGCTTCGATGCCGAGGCCCTGGAGAGCATCCTCCAAGGCCAGGGCCGGCAAGCGGGCTGAGTCAGAGTACGCTGGTAGCCCGATGCCCCCGTCCTCGAACCGATCCGACAACCCGATTCTCGTCGCCGAGGGAGAACGTCTCTCGCTCGGCGTCGCAGCCCGCCTCTCGCGCTATCTCCAGGTACTGATCCAGGCCCGCAAGATGGGCCGCGAAACGATCTCCTCGCAGGAGCTCTCCGAGTACACCCACATCAACCCGACCCAGATCCGGCGCGATCTCTCCGGCTTCGGCAAGTTCGGCAAGCGGGGCGTCGGCTACCGCATCGACTACCTGATCGACGAGATCCGCAAGATCATGCGCACCGCCGGCCATCACAACATCGCCCTCTTCGGGGCGGGCCGCCTCGGTCAGGCGATCGCGGAGTCGGACATCTTCGCCGACCACGGCTTCCGGATCGTCTCGATGTTCGACGTCGACCCGGGGATGATCGGCAAGCAGGTCGGCAACCTCACGGTCCGCGACTTCAGCGAGCTCGGGGACGCGGTCCAGGAGGAGGCGATCGTGGTCGGCGTGCTGGCCGTGCCCTCGGCTGCCGCCCAGGAGGTCGCCGACGGCCTGGTCGCCGCCGGGGTGACGGTTATCTTCAACTACACCGAGCAGCTGCTCCAGGTGCCGCCGGAGGTCACGGTTCACACCTCCAGTCCCGCCGTCGATCTTCTCTACGCCCTGTACTTCTACCTCTCCTGAACTTGTCCGACCACGGTCTGTTGGAAATGGACGAGGTTCGCGAGGTCTTCGAGGCTTCGACGGACTTCACGATCGGCCTCGAGGAGGAGTTCGCGATCCTCGACCCGGAGAGCCTCGAGCTGGTCGACCGCTACCCGGAGCTGTACGCGGCGGCCCAGGACGACCCGGTGCTCGCCGATTCGGCGGCGGGTGAGCTGATCGCCTCCGAGATCGAGATCCGGTCCGGCCGGGCCGAGACCATGACCGAGGCGAACCGGCAACAGGCCGAGAAGCGCCGGCACCTGTTCCGCCTGGCGGCCGACCACGGCGTCGCGCTCGCCTCGCTCGGCACCCATCCCTGGGCCGACTACCTGGACCAGGCGATCATCGACACGCCCCATTACCAGCGCCTCAAGCAGGACCTGGGCTGGGTCGCCCGCCGCAACAACACCTGGAGCCTCCACGTCCACGTCGGCATCCGAGGCGCGGACCGGGCGGTCCTGGTCAGTGACTGGCTGCGGGAACGCCTGCCGATCCTGCTCGCCGCGTCGGCCAACTCGATCTTCCTCGACCGGCAGGACACCGGGCTGGCTTCGATCCGGACCGAGATCTTCACCCGGACGTTCCCCCGCTGCGGGGTGCCCGGGACCTTTCGCGACTGGGACGAGTACGCCGAGTTCATCGACGACCTGAAGCGGTTCGGCTCGGTCGTCGAGGCGACCCAGCTCTGGTGGAGCGTGCGGCCGCATCACGCCTTCGGCACGGTCGAGGTGCGGATCTGCGACGCCCAGACCACCGGGCGCGAGTCGACCGCGCTGGCCGGCCTGATCGCCGCGATCGTGGCCCAGACCGCGCTCGACCTGGACGAGGGCAGGCTGGACGGCCAGGAGCCGCTGCGGGGCCGTCAGATCGAGGAGAACCTCTGGCGTGCGATCCGTTACGGCATGGACGGCAAGATGATCGACTTCCGCGGCCGCCGGGAGATCGAGACCCGCCGGATGCTGGCCGAGACGATCGAGTGGACCGCGCCGGCCCGGGAGAGCCTCGGCATCGAGGTCGACCTGCCGGAGTCGAACGGCTCGCAGCGGATGCGCCGGGACTTCGAGGACGGCAAGCCGATCGAGGAGATCTACCGCGACGCGGTCGACGAGACCGCCCGGACCTTCGCCGACTCGCCACCTTTGCACCGATAACGACCACGAGGTGGCGTCCTCTAGAGTGGACGCATGACTGATGAGCCGCTGAACGACCCTGCCTCGGAAGCCCCCGACGGCCCGCCGCCCCTCACCGACGAGGAACGGGCGATGCTGGAGGCCCAGATGAAGGAGATCCGGGTCGAGGACCTGCTGACCCAGACCGTGGCCAGCGTGCTCAACCTGAGCGCCCGCCGGATCGTCAAGGAGGACGAGGTCGATCTCGAGCAGGCCCGGATCGGCATCGAGGCGGTGCGGGCGATCTCCGCGCTGCTGCCGGCCGAGGTCGCCGAGGCGATCCGCGAGCCGCTCAGCCAGGTGCAGCTGCTGTACGCGCAGCAGAGCGGGCAGAGCGGGGAAGGGGAGGCCACGCCCCAGGGTGGGCAGCCCGGCCCGGACCAGGGCGAACCGCCCTCGGGTCAGGGCCCCTCGAAGCTCTGGACCCCCGGCAGCTAGGTGCCGTCGGGGGAGACGACCGTCTTGTTGCGGCCGCCTTCCTTCGCCAGATAGAGCGCCTGGTCGGCCCGGGCGACCAGTTCGCGCACGGTCTCCGAGCCGTTCCAGGAGGCGATCCCGGCTGAGCAGGTCGTCTTGTCCGGATCGCCGTCGTAGTCCGGCAGCGCCGCCCGCAGGCGGTCGACGATCTTGCGGGCGCCCTCGAGGTCCGTGTTGGGGAGGGTGAGCACGAACTCCTCGCCGCCGTAGCGGGCGATGTGATCGTCGATCCGGATCATCTCCTCCCAACTGCTCGCCGCCTCACGGAGGAAGTCGTCCCCGGCCTGGTGGCCGTAGGCGTCGTTGAACTCCTTGAAGTGGTCGAGGTCCAGCATCGCCAGGCAGAGCGGCTGCCCGTGGCGCCGGGCCTGGCCGAGCGCCCGCTGGATCATCCGCTCCCAGCCGCGGCGGTTGTCGATGCTGGTCAGCGGGTCGGTGGTCGCCAGGTGCTCGAGCTGCTCGGTCACCTGATGGTGCCGGATCGCGATCGAGGCCTCGGCGGCCAGCAGCTCCAGCGGGATCCCGGAGTCCGGGCTGGCGTCCGAGTAGGCCAGTAGCAGCGTGCCGACCTCGCGCTTCTCGCTGGTCACGGAGCGGCAGATCACCAGGTCCGGGGCGACCTCGGCGAAGGCGGCGTTGATCTCGACCATCTCCGGGTCGCCGGCGCCGAAGCGGCGCTCGATCTGGCCTTCGTTCCGCAGGACCGGGCTCTGGGCGAGATCGTCGAGCATCTCGGTGACTCCGCCCCGGGCGGCGATCAGGCCGCGGTTGCCGTTGAGGTCGAAGCTGAACAGGGCGGCGCCGGAGGCCGGGGTCTCCTCGATCGCCACCTGGCAGAGGGTGTCGCCGCCGTTGACGCTGGTGGCGATCCGGCGGGTGACGTCGGAGAGGCGCTCGATCATCAGTCCGCGCTCCTCGGCCAGGTTGCGTTCGCGGCGCATCCGGGTGACCAGATCCTGGATCGCGATCGCCAGGACGGTCGCGAGGATGATCATCACCACGTCCTGGCGCCACACCGAGGAGACCGAGATCGCGGTGTCGTCGGTGGCGAAGTGGACGCAGAG
The DNA here is from genome assembly GCA_017304845.1 of Solirubrobacterales bacterium. Classification (GTDB taxonomy): domain Bacteria; phylum Actinomycetota; class Thermoleophilia; order Solirubrobacterales; family 70-9; genus 67-14. The sequence goes on along the minus strand of JAFKLL010000019.1, from coordinate 86,699 downwards.
CACCGCCACGACCACGGTGAGGACCATCGCGGTCAGCGCCCAGCGGGACCCGTAGACGGCGATCGCCAGGACCGGGATCAACAGCAGCGGGCCGATCCCGGAGTCGAGCCCGTCCGACCCGGCGCGGATCAGGATCGCGCCGGCCAGGGCGCCGAAGGGGGCGACGATCCAGAACTTGGGGCGCAGCCAAGCGAGGCCGAGGCAGGCGATCCCGACGGCCCATCCGGCGAAGAAGAGAGGCAGCTTCGGGTCCTCGGCGCCGACCAGGCTGATCGCGAAGGCGACCGCGGTGATGACCACATACGGAAGCCCATGCCGACCCAGATTTTCCTGATACTCATCGAGATCCTGGTATCCGCGATGGGCGGGATGCATCCCCTGCGGGCGGATTCTGCTGCCTGCGTCCTTGACTGTTCTCCCGTTCCTCACCTATAGTGGTTCACTCACTGGAGGCAGGGCTGCCGAGATCGGCGGACTCTGCAAGCGCCGATACTATCGGGACTTAGTTGGCCAAAGACCGTTCAAAAGAGATTCTCAAGGAAGTCCGGAGTCTGAGGGAGGAGTTGACCTCGCGCCTCGATGCGCTCGAGGCCCGTCTTGCTGGCGCCCCGCCGGCCGCCCCTCCGATTTCCGCGGTTCCTGATTCCACGCCCGACCCGATTCCCCTTCCGGTCGGCGATCAGGCCACGGCCCGGAACAACGATTCCTTCGAGCTGCCGACCAGCGGCGAGGTCCGCGTGATCGTGCGGCCGCTCCATGACCTGAGCCTCGCTCGCGTCGTCGAGGACGCGCTGGCGAACACCGAAGGGGTGGAGGAAGCCTCGCTGAGGGAGCTCCGCGGCGATTCCGCCACCATCGACACGAAGGTCGGAGACGGCGTGTCTCTGATCAGTTCACTCCGGCGCAAGCTGCCGGTGGCTTTTGACGTCACGGAATCCTCAAAGGATTCGGTGACGATCGCGCTGGCCCAACCGATGGGCGGACGCGAGAGCGGCGTGGCCGCTCCCACGGGTCTGTGAGCGGCGGCGGGGGAGCAATAGGCGCGCTGTTCTTCGTGATCGGCGTCTTGATCGTCTTCGCGCTGCTCTTCAGCACGTTCCTGGTCATCCCTTTCTTCGTCTTCCTCGCCGGGATCATCGCGATGCTGATCAGTGACCGCAACCGCGGCTCCGGCAAGAAGGAAGAAGCAGTCGAGGTCGTCGAGACCACCGAAGTCCGGGAGGGCAAGTGATGGCGACCGGAGTGGCCCAGAAGCTGCTCGTGAAGGACTCCACCAGCGGGGTCAGCGAGCGCATGGTGACCTTGAGCTCGGCGGTGGCCCACCTGCTGCCGGTCGAGATCTGCCGTCGGTACCACATCGTCCCGATCGAGTTCGACCGTGGCCTGATCACGATGGCCGGCCCGGTCTCCTTCGATCCGGCCGCCGATCGCGCGGTCCGCGAGCAGACCGGCTACGAGACCCGTTGGCTCTTCGCCGACCAGACCGAGCTCGATCTCGCGATCGATCGCCTCTTCGCCGGCAACGGCCGTCCCCAGGGCACTGAGTTCTCGGCCGACGATCTGCTCAAGCACGGCCTGGCCGTGCCGCCCCGCCTGGGTGAGACCCTGGCCAGCCGCGGCCTCGTCACCGAGGAACAGCTGGGCGATGCGGTCGCCGAGCAATCCCGTACGGGCAGCCGGATCGGCGAGGTGCTGGTCCACGGCGGCGCCCTCGAGGAGACCGAGCTTCTGCGGGTGCTCTCCGAGCAGCTGGACCTGCCGACCGTCGATCTCTCCGATTACGACCCCGAGCGCGCGCCGCGGGACGTCCTGCCCGACGAGATGTGCCACCGGCTCCACTGCGTGCCGATCGCGATCGACGGCGAGAGCATCTACGTCGCCGTCTCCGACCGTCTGGGCGACGGCGAACGCGAGATCGAGAGCTACACGGGCCGCCGCGTCCAGCAGTTCCTGGCTCCGCGCAACGCGATCGACCGGCTGCAGCGGCGCATCAACCGCGATCGCTACACCCAGACCGCGACCCTGGGCCTGCGGGAGCGCTTCCCGGACAGCTCGGCCCACCAGGTGATCAGCGGCGGGCAGAAGGTCTTCCTCGCGATCCTCCTCCTCGTCTTCCTCGGGTTCCTGATTTGGAAGCCGATCCCGACCATGGTCACCGTGTTCGCGCTGCTGGCCGTGTTCTACACCCTGACTTCGCTCTACAAGCTGGTCGCCGGCTACGCCGCGCTGGGCCACAACTACCTGGTCGACACCAGCCCGGAGGCCCTCGCCGCGATGGACGAGCGCGACCTGCCGGTCTACACGGTGCTGGTCCCGCTCTTCCGCGAGGCCGCCGTCATCCCGTACCTGGTCGCCGGCATCGAGTCGCTCGACTATCCCAAGACCAAGCTGGATGTCCGCCTGCTCTGCGAGGAGGACGACGAGGAGACGATCAACGCGATCCTCGACCTCGACCTGCCGCCGCACTTCAATCCGATCATCGTCCCGCCGTCGCAGCCGCAGACCAAGCCGAAGGCCTGCAACTTCGGGCTGCTCGGCGCCAAGGGCGAGTACGTCGTCATCTACGACGCGGAGGACCGCCCGGATCCGCATCAGCTGAAGAAGGCCGTGCTGATGTTCGACCATCTCGACGACTCGATCGTCTGCATCCAGGCCAAGCTCAACTTCTTCAACCAGCAGACGAACATCCTCACCCGCTGGTTCTCGATCGAGTACTCGATGCTCTTCGACCTCGTCCTGCCGGGCCTCGACGCCCGCCGGGACCCGATCCCGCTGGGCGGCACCTCGAACCACATCAAGCTCGACGAGCTGGTCGAGGTGGGTGGCTGGGACCCCTACAACGTGACCGAGGACGCCGACCTCGGCGTCCGCCTGCACCAGGCGGGATACCGCACTACGATGATGGATTCGACCACCTACGAGGAGGCGAACACCCACGTCGGCAACTGGGTCCGCCAGCGCTCGCGGTGGATCAAGGGCTACCTGCAGACCTGGCTGGTCTACATGCGGAACCCGATCAAGTTCCTCTCGAACGTCGGCTTCAAGGGCTTCATGTCCTTCCAGCTGCTGATCGGCGGCACCTTCACCTTCCTGATCAACCCGATCTTCTGGTTCCTGACCACGGTCTTCGCGCTGACCCAGTTGGGGATCATCGAGGACTTCTTCCCCGGCTGGGTCTATTTCCTGGCGGCCTCACAGCTGTTCCTGGGCAACTTCGTCTTCGTCTACCTCGGGCTGGCCGCGTCGGTCCGCCGCGGTGACTACAGCCTGGCGCCGTTCGCGCTCTTCCTGCCCTTCTACTGGGGCCTGATGTCGGTCGCCGCCTGGAAGGGCTTCGGCCAGCTCCTGACCAACCCGTTCTACTGGGAGAAGACGGAGCACGGCCTCGACCTCGGCGGCGGTGCCGAGCACGCCCACACCACGACGCCGCGGAAGGCCGGGGCCTGATGGCCGGCGGGCGCAACTACGGCCACGGCAACGGCGCCGTGGCGGTCGAGGAGACCCAGGTCCGCCGGGCTCGCCGCCAGTACACCGATCCCGGGATCTCGTCGCGCATCCACGAGGTGCCGCCGGAGCCCCGCCCGTTCAGCGGCGACGCGCCCCGGGCCGGTTTCGAGAGCGGCCTGATCTTCGTCTTCTTCGCGGTCGTCTACGGCGTGATCGGCTACTTCCTGCTGACCGACGCCCGGATCGTCGACTTCATCTCGCTCGAGCACCTCAACGAGGCCTACATGGTCTTCTGGAACGACCCGCCGCGCCTGGCCGCGCTCGGGCTCGACGCCGGCACCTTCGGCTCGATCGTCTACATGCCGTTCACGCTGATCAAGCCGGTCGCCACCTCATTGGTCGCGATCCCGGTCGCGACGGCGCTGGGAGCCGGCCTGCTGATGGCTTCGCTGAACTCGCTGATGCGCCACTGCGGCATCAACCTGGGCTTCCGGATCGGCCTGCTGCTCCTCTTCGGGCTCAACCCGATGGTCGTCTTCTACGCCGGCAACGGCGACCCGACGATCCTCGGCCTGGTCATGCTGGGGATCTCGCTGAGCTCGCTGATCGCCTGGTCGATCACCGACCAGACCAGGCACCTCGCGGCGGCCGGCCTGGCGATGGGCTTCGCGGTGATGGTCGACTACGGCTACATCCTGATCGGGATCGGCTTCGCGCTCGCCTTCATGATCATGGGGGCGTCCAAGAAGGACAGCCAGGGCAAGCAGCGTTCGACCCTGCTCCTGTTCCTGACCCCGCTCGCCTACGCGCTGCTCTTCTGGTGCCTGCTCAACTGGGTGCTGCTGGGCAACCCGTTCGAGTGGATCACCGCCCAGAACGGCGTGATCGAGGTCAACACCACCGGCGCCCTGCAGGCTGTGACCACCAGCGTCGGCGACAGCCTCGGCGATCTCTTCGACGTGACCCTGGGCATCGCGCCCCTGGCCCTGATCGCTCCCTTCGTGCTGATCTTCACCGGCGCCGCGAAGCGCGACGCGACCTCATGGGGCCTCCTGGTGATCGGGCTCACCATCGCCGCTGCCCCGGTGATCCGGGCCGTCGTCGCGGACCAGGCCAATCTGCTCGACCTCTCCTACGGACTGCCTCTGGCCGTCTTCGCCTTCGGCGCCGTCGCCTGGATGGCCAGGGCGGGGGAGGGCTGGGGCGCCTTCGCCTCGGCGATCCTCGCGGTCGGCCTGATCGCGGCTCTGCCGCTGGGTTGGAACGCGATGCAGGACTACCGCTACCAGAACCAGGCCCAGGCCTTCACCCGCTGGGTCGACACGCAGGACAGCCAGGAAGGGAAGTCCTCGGTCGGCGGCTACACGGTCGGCATCGATCCCGAGCTGGCGATGGCGAACTACATCAACACGCAGATCCCCCAGGAGAAACGCTCGATCCTGGTCGATCAGAACTTCAGCTACGGCGTGATGCTGCTCTCCGGCCGCCCCCAGAACTTCTACGACCGGGTCGACCAGGGCGAGGACGACTGGCAGGCGACTATCGACAACCCGTTCGGCGTCGTCAAGTACATGCTGATCACCACCAGCCGCGCCGGCGACCAGCTCCTGAAGAAGTGGCCGACCTCGGTCGAGGGCGGAGAGGCCGGCATGACCCCGATCTTCCGGACCGACCGCTACGTGCTGGTCGAGGTCTCCGAGACGGCGCCGCCGGCCGGTAGCCGCAGCGACCGCACCGACTCCTCCGAGCCGCAGTCGACGCCGCGCCCGGTCACCCCGACCTCGCCGGTCAACCCGAACGGCCCGAGCCTGACCACGCCCTCGGCCGGCCCGGTCGACACGACCCCGGTCTCGCCCCCGTCCAGCGGCGGCAGCACGGTCGAGCCCAACAACGGCTCCTCCTCGGCACCCGCGGTGGTGGGCGAGTGAACAAGATGAATCTGATGCGTCGCTGGATCCTCGTGATCTCTTTCACGGCCCTGCTCGGCCTGCTGGTCGCCGCCTGCGGCTCGGGCGACGACGGTGACAAGGGATCCGGCAACGAGAAGACCGCCAAGTCCGGCGCCACCGGGAGCACCGGCGCGACCGGCAACGGCGCCGACGCGACGACGGGGGCGACCGCGCCCGGCACCGGCAACGAGGTCACCGCCAACACCGACCCGGTCAACGGCGGCCGCATCTTCTCCGCCGACAGCCCCTGGAACACGACCGCCGAGGGCCTGCCAGTCGCGAGCAACTCGGACCGCATGCTCGAGCTGGCGACCGAAAGGCGCGCCGCCCGCGAGCAGGCCGGCCACGAGGGCGTCCAGACCTTCGTCCGCAAGGTCGACGAGGGCCTCTTCGTCAACTCGCAGGCCTGGGCCCCGCTGATCGTCGCCGCCAACACTCAGGACTCGGTCTCGACCAAGTTCGTCTGCCGCCAGTCCAAGTGCGGCTCGGTCGACCCGAAGCTCCCGAAGACGATCTCGATCCCCTCCAACACGACACCGGATCCGCGCTACGACGGCTGGCTCAGCGTGATCGACCGCGAGAACGGCATGGGCTACGACTTCTGGCGCGCCCGCCGCGAGGGTGACGGCACGATCTCCTACCAGTTCGGCAAGGCCTGGACCCTCGACGGGCCCGGGTTCAGCAAGCCGGTCGGGCTCGATCCCGAGCGGGCGGTCGGCGCCCGTGGCTCGGGCCTTCCGCTCTTCGCCGGCGTGATCGGCCCCGACGAGCTCGAGAGCGGCCAGATCAACCATGCCCTGGCGATCGCCGTGCCCGGCCTGGCCCGTCGCAACTTCGTCCAGCCCGCCTCGGTGACCGACGGCGTCGGCAACAACAAGTCGCTGCCGGCCGGGGCCCGGATCAGGCTGCGTGGCGACGTCACGATCAACGACCGTGACCTCGGCAAGCTGCGTGGGCAGCATCGCCGCTCCGCCGACGCGATCCTCACCGCGCTTCGCACCTACGGGGCGATCGTGGTCGACCGGGCCGCCGTCCCGAGCCTCTACGCGCCGCTCGGCACCTCGCCGAAGCTGCTGCGCGGCAGCGAGCTCTCCTGGCTCAAGCTCGACGACTTCGAAGTGATCGCCCTGCCGCAGATCTACAAGGACCCGCCGCTCAGCAAGGTCGACCTCGAAGGTCCCGAGACCGGGGGAGTGAACGCCCAGGTCCAGTCCGGCAGCGCTGCCGGCAACACGACCGGAGGTGGACAGTGAGTCTGAGGAACCGCAAGGGCTTCGGCCTGGCCGCCGCGTCGGCTCTGCTCATGCTGCTGGTCGCCGGCTGCGGGGTCAACCCCGACGAGGCCCCCGAGTCGGCCGGTGCGACCGGGACCGCCGCGCGCTACGTGCCGCCGCAGTCCGACTCCGCGCCCGCTCAGCGGGCCAAGCCGACCCCGCGCCAGTCCGGGACGATCCGGATCGCCGGCAAGGCGCAGGGCTCGCTCACCCCGGACCTGGTCCGGACCTACAACGCCGCCGGCGGCGCCGCCGACGTCCAGGTCAGCGCCAGCAACGAGAACCGGGCCTTCCAGGAGTTCTGCAGCGGCAGCGCCGACATCGTCGACTCGGCCCGTCCGATCTCCGCCGCCGAGTACCGCAAGTGCATCGCCAACGGGATCCAGCCGGTCCAGTTCCAGGTCGCCTCCGACGCCGCCGTGCTCGCGATCAAGAACGAGACCGACGTCGGCACCGACTGCCTCAGCTTCGACGAGGTCCGCAACATCTTCCGCGCCGGCTCCACCATCAACAGCTGGAGCCAGGTCGGCTACGGCCACGACCTGGGCGGGACCGCCAACGAGCCGCGGCTCAAGGTCGCCGGACCGGACGAGAACTCGAACGTCTTCGGCTTCTTCGGCCAGTACGTGCTCGGCGACCCGGAGCCGACCATGCTCTCGATGCGGAGCGACTACCAGGCCTTCCCGACCGACGCCGGGGTCCGCCGCGCCGTCGTCGGCAGCAATCGCGACTTCCGGGCCGCCGCCCAGTTCGAGCGTTCGCGCCAGGTCTACCAGGACATCCTCGACTCGCTCGCCGAGAACCGCCGCGCGGTCCGCGACGCCAAGGCCGAGGTCGCCAAGGGCATCGCCGACCAGCGTCCGGCCGCCGATCAGGCGCGGGACCGGCGCAAGCTGGCCGCCGCCGAGAAGAACCTCGAGAACCTCAAGAAGTCCCTGCCCGACGCCCGCCGCTACGTGGCCTCCAACCGCGCCGCGCTGCGTCGCCTGGCCGAGGTCCGCGGCACGCTCGGCCTCTTCCGCTTCTCCTACTACGAGGCCTTCGAGGAGCAGCTGCGACCGATGGAGATCAGCGCCTCCAACGACTTCGCCAAGCCGGAGTGCATCTTCCCGTCGCAGGCCACCGTCACCAACGCCACCTACCCGCTGGCCCGTCAGCTGCTGCTGACCGTCAACTTCAAGAACATGCGGGACCCGGACATCAACGACTTCCTGACCCAGAGCCTCGCCCGTTCGCAGCAGCTCGCCGAGAACGCCGCCCTCGTGCCGCTCCCGGACGAGACCCGCGACACCGAGCAGGCTTGGCTCGACGGCAGCTCCGAGCCGGACATCATCTTCTACAAGTCCAGTCCCGCTCTCGAAGTCGGGACCAGCAAGAAGCCCAACAGCTCCGGCGAGTAGGCGTACCGCCGCTACTTGGCCTTGAACAGCGGTTTAAGGCCCCGTGAGACCATGAATACAGTGTTTCGCCGAACAATCACCTTCCTCGCTCTGATCGGTCTGGGCTTCTCGCTGGCGGCAGTCACCGCCACCTCCGCGACGGCCAAGAACCGTTGCGCCAAGCTGCCGGTGAACATCAAGCTGAGCACCCACGACCCGACCGGGCTGCTCGAGGACGGCTACGCCTGGGTCTACGTCAACCCGCGCGGCTCGATCGGCAACGCGCAGGTCAAGATCAAGCGCGGCCACAAGACCTTCGCCCGTGGTCGCGTCTACGGCGAGATGGCCTCCGGCCGGACCTCGGTGATCCGCATGCACGTGCTGCGCCGGATGAAGGCGGGCCGCTACACCGTCACCGTCACCGCTCGCAAGGCGGGCTGTGGCGGCAAGGTGACGAAGCGCCGCGCCTGGCGCTTCACCTCGCCCAGCCTGGGCCTCAAGGCGATCCCGGTCAGCACCAGGGTCAACGACAACGTCGGCACGGTCCGCTTCGTGCTGCGCCCGATCCGGCGCACCCAGGTCGGGCGGGTCAGGGTCTCCCTGATCGGTCCCGGCGGCGGCGTGATCAGCCAGCAGGTGGTCACCGACGTCGACGGCAAGCAGATCATCGCCGAGCTCCCGATCAGCGGCCGGCTCAAGCCCGGCAAGTACCGGGTTCGTCTCGCCGGCGAGGACCAGAAGACGGGACAGTGGAGGGCCTCGGCTCAGACCTGGAAGTTCGCCCGGGGCGGCGGCGGGGCCAAGCCCGTCGAGACCACGGGCACGTACGTCCAGAAGGTCGCGGTCGACTGGTACAACGGCAAGTGGGAGGGACGCCAGGTCGGCGGCTTCGTCGCGCCCGGCATCGGCAACGGCGAGATCGTCTGCAGCCCCTACCAGCAGTGGGTCCGCTTCTACCCCTCGAACGGGTCGCGCGAGTCCGCGATGATGACCTGGAGCTACAAGAGCTGGGACTACGGCAAGGGCAGCGAGAAGGCGATCCGCGAGGCCAAGTACGCGACCGGCACCGGCCCCGATTTTCGCGAGGGCATGAACAAGTGGGGCCCGACCGAGAAGCAGTCGACCGGGACCTTCCAGGGGATCATCTCCGACCGGGGGCCGCTCGACGGGCCCGGCGGCTCCAGCCTGGCTCCGCCCACCACCTTCGATCTCAACTGGGAGTGGGACTTCAACAGCGCGGGCAAGGCGCACTGCCATGTCGAGGCGACCTTCCGCACCCAGACCACGCAGGACATCGACCCGTTGGCCCGCTCGGTCCAGATCGTCTGGCGCGGCGAGTCCAACGCGACCGAAGCCAACACGCAGAGCACCGTCGCCTTCCCCGACCTCGGCAACGTCCAGGCGATCTGCCAGGCCGGCCCGAACGGGACCCGTCGCCTGATCGTGGACGGCGCGGTCGGCGGCCGGGTCTACACCCGCGAGGGATCCGACGATTACGCGGTCAGCCAGCCTCAGGGACCGCTGGTCATGAGGTTGCCCAACAACGGCATGCTGTTCGTCCAGATGGACAACGGGGATCGCATCCTGGTCTCGTCCCGGTGGAAGGTTAACGACCCGGTCGCGGCCAACAACTGGTGCGTGATCGCGGGCCAGGTGTACAGCCCCTCCTGAGTTCTGGCCGCCTTCGGCCAGCGGGGGTAGTATGGCGGGGTGGGTTCAGACAGGGAAGAAGTGGACGCCGCGGCAATCGGCGATCTTCGGGCCTCGGTAGGCAGGGTCAGCCTCGAAGTTCAGGCCCTGGCCGGCCGCGTCCAGGAACTGGTCGCCGCAGTCGAGTCGTTGGCGCCGCCGTCGGAGTCGACGGCCCCCGAGACGTCTAACACCACCGCCGCCCAGGGCGAGGTCGTGGTCGCCGTGTCGCCGTTGCCGGAACTGGCGATGGCCGCGGTTGCCGAGACCGCCCTGCGGGGCCTGACCGCAGTCCACCAGGTGGTTTCGGTGGAACGGTCGAACGATCAGGCAACCTTCGTGCTCGAGGTCGAGGACGGGGCGGACCTGGTCGCCGAGATGCGACGGGCGATGCCGGTACCGATCACGGTCGACCAGGCGCCCGACGGCTCGATGAAGGTGGTGCTGGAGTGGGCCTGGGGCAGGTCCGCCACCCGCACGAGCTGAGCTGATGTCCGTTGGCTGAGCGAATTCCGCGTGATCAGAGCCTGAGCCGGATCTACGGCGCGGGCGCTCTCTTCGCCGCCGCCTACGGCAACGTCGGATCGTCGATCTACTACGCACTCGGCGTGACCGCGGCCTTCGCGCTCGGCCTCACCCCGATCGCCTTCATGATCGCGGGGCTGATCTTCGTCTGCACGGCGGCGACCTACGCCGAGGCGACCGTCATGTACCCGGAGGCCGGAGGCTCCTCCTCCTTCGGCCGCCACGCCTTCAACGAGCTGATCAGCTTCATCGCCGCCTGGGCGCAGATGCTGAACTACACGATCACGGTCGCGATCTCGGCCTACTTCGTGCCGCATTACCTGGCCGTGTTCTGGCCGGCGCTCGGCCACGCCCCGGGCGACATCATCGGCGGCGCGATCGTGATCGTCTTCCTCGCCTGGCTGAACGTCCGCGGCGGCCAGGAGTCGGCCCGGCTCAACATCATCCTCGCCGTGGCCGACCTCGCCACCCAGGTGGTGCTGGTCGGGATCGGCATGTTCCTGGTCTTCAACACCGACGTGTTGATCTCGAACATCCACCTCGGGGTCGCCCCGACCTGGCCCGACTTCGCACTCGGCATCGCGGTCGGCATGATCGCCTACACCGGCATCGAGACGATCTCGAACATGTCCGAGGAGGCCAAGGACGCGGCCCGCTCGGTGCCGCAGGGCGTGGCCCTGGTCGTGATCGCGGTTCTGGCGCTCTACCTCTTCATCCCGATCGTCGCGCTCTCGGCGATGCCGGTCGAGCTGAACCACGCCGGCAACTACGTGACCGAGCTCGGCACCACCTTCGCCGACGACCCGATCCTCGGGATCGTCGAGAAGCTCGGGCTGTCGGGAGGGATGACCGACATCCTCAAGGCCTATGTCGGCGTCCTGGCCGCGGTGATCCTGATCATCGCCACCAATGCCGGCCTGATCGGCGTCTCCCGCCTCAGCTACTCGATGGGGCAGTACCGGCAGCTGCCGGAGGTGATCCGCCAGATCCACCCGACCTACCGCACTCCCTACATCGCGATCATCTTCTTCGCGGTGCTGGCGATCGTCACGCTGCTGCCGGGCCAGGCCTCGTTCCTGGCCACGATGTACTCGTTCGGCGCGATGCTCTCCTTCACTATCGCCCACGCCGCGGTGATCCGGCTGCGGCGCCTGCAGCCGGACAAGGAACGGGCCTGGAAACCGCCCTTGAACTTCCGCTTCAGGGGCTCGCTGATCCCCCTGACCGCGATCGTCGGCGGCTTCGGCACCTTCGCCGCCTGGCTGGTCGTGATGGCGCTCAACCCGGTCACCCTGGCGGTCGGCATGGTCTGGTTGACCATGGGCCTGGTCGGCTACGTGATCTACCGCCGCCACCAGGAGCTGCCGCTGACCGGCACGGTCAAGGTGCTGCTGCCGGAGCCGCTGGGAGTCGAGGAGATCGAGTACAAGTCGGTGATCGTGGCCTTCCCGGCCGACCAGCCGTTCTCGGAGGAGGTGATGGCCACCGCGGCCAAGCTGACCTCGCAGCGGCGGCGCGGCATCCACATCACGGCATTGCTCACCGTGCCGACCCATCTGCCTCTGGAGAGCTCGATGATCGAGGAGGAGAAGAAGGCGCAGAGCAAGATCGAGCGGGCCAAGCTGATCGCCGGGCTGCGCGTCTCCGGCCGGGTCGAGCGGGTCCGGCCGGGGCAGGAGGGCTACTTCCTGGCCCGTCAGGCCCGCACCTCGAAGGCGGCCGCGATCGTGATCGGCCTCCGTTCGCGGCGCGGCGTGCCGCAGTACGGGAAGACGCTCGAGACGGTGCTGCGCGAACGCCCCTGCCGGGTCATCGTGGTCTCGGAGGATCCCGGCGCCTCGGAGGCCCCACCGGCGGAGCCGGCGGTGGCGACGTGAGGAGCGGGGGAGTCTACGACCGCTCGATCCGGGTGTTCTCGGCCGTCTACGCGGTGATCGGCGTCGTGATCCTGGTCATGACCCTGGCCCGTGGCGGCGGCCCGACCTCGGTCGGGTTCCTGATCGGCCTCGCCTTCGTCGGGGTCGGCATCGGCCGTTACCTGGTCCAGCGACGGATCGCCCAGAGCCGGGAGCAGGATCCGGAATGAAGATGCGGGACGTGAAGATCCCGGAGAAGGCGCCGCAGTCCGGCGCCCTCTGGCTGCTGATCGTCACCTACGCGGCGGTCGGCTTCTCGATCTACTTCGCGCTCGGGGTGGTCGCGAAGCGCGGCCTCGGGATGACCCCGTTGATCTTCCTCGCGGCGGGCGTGCTGTTCGTGCTGACCATGTTCACCTACCTGGAAGGCAGCGCCATGCTGCGGGAGCGGGGCGGGTCGTCCTCCTTCGCCCGCCATGCCTTCAACGAGCTGGTCGCCTTCGTCGCCGGCTGGGTGATCCTGCTCGACTATCTGATCGTGATCGCGCTGGCGGTGCTCTCGGTGCCGCATTACCTGCGCCCGATCACCGGCGACCTCTCCGGTTCGATCTGGGTCAGCGTCGTGATCGCCGCGGTGGTCATCTACATCACCGTCCTCAACACGCTGGACATCCCGGCCCGTCGCCGGCCGCGTTTCCTGCTGTTGCTGGCCGGGGTGGATCTTCTGACCCAGGTGCTGGTCATCGTGATCGGCGTCTTCGTCGTGATGGACCCGGAGGCCCTGACCCGGCACGTCGACCTCTTCACCAGCCCGGGCACCAAGGACGTGATCTACGCGACGGTGCTGGCGATGCTGGCCTACGCGGGGATCGAGGCCGTGTCCAATCTCGCGCCCGACCTGGACCTGAACCCCCGCCAGTTCACCCGGGTCGTGACCCGGACGATCTGGTTCGTGCCGCTGCTCTACGCGGCGATGGCCGCGGTGGCGCTGATGGCGGTCCCGGTCTACATCGGCCCGGACGGCCCGGTCACCGATCTCGGCACCACGTACATCGAGGCTCCGGTGCTGGGGGTGGTCGAGGCCTTCCACCCGGCCTGGCTCTCGAAGGGGCTCCAGTGGCTGGTCGCCGTGGTCGGCGCCGGCACCCTGATCTGGGCGGCGAACACGGCGATGCTGGGAGTTTCCCGCCACACCTACACGCTGGCCATCAACCGTCAGATCCCGAGCTGGCTGGGGCAGCTCGGGCGTCGCTACGAGACGCCCTACAAGGCGATCGTGATCTGCGCCGTGGCGGTCTTCGGGCTCGCCATGACCGGGGACGTCGAGATGCTGGCCGGGATCTACGCCTTCGGGGCGACCCTGGCGATCACGATCGCCCACCTCTCGGTGTTGAAGCTGCGCCGCACCAAGCCGGACGCCGAGCGCCCCTTCCGGGCGCCGCTCAACCTGACCCTGGCCGGGACGGAACGACCCCTGACCGCGGTGATCGGCGCCGTGCTCAGCACGTTGGCGCTGGTCTCGGTCCTGATCTTCCACGACTCGGCCCGTTGGGTCGGCCTGGGCTGGCTGATCGTCGGCCTGGTCGGCTACGTGATCTACCGCAGGGTGGTCGAGCAGGTCAGCCTCACCCGGCAGGTCTCGGTCGACGCGCGCGCCCTGACCCGGCCCCGGGTCTCGATCGACTTCCACAACATCCTGGTCCCGATCTTCGGCACCGACCTGGACGACGACATCGTCTCCACGGCGGGCCGGATGGCGGCCGAGATCGATCCCGGGGAAGAGGACGGCCAGTCCGTGCTCACGCTGCTCTACCTGATCGACATCCCGCTGGAACGGGCGATCAAGGACCCGATCCCGGATGCGGTGGCGGAGGAGGCGCAGCGGGCGACGAAGCGGGCCAAGGAGGTCGCGGAGGAGTACGAGGACGTCGAGGTCAGGGTCGAGATCGAGCGGGTCCGCCGCACCGGCACCGGCATCGTCTTCGCGGCCCGGCGGCTCGGCGTCGACGCGATCGTGATGGGGGCCGAGCCGCCCAGCCCGATCAAGGGCGGCGCCCGGCTCGGCGGCATCGGCGACTACCGGCCCGACGAGATCGGCCCGATCACCGCCTACGTCCTCAAGCGCGCCCCCTGCCGCGTACTGCTCACGGCACCCGGTGAATAGGATGCGCCCATGTACGTCCTGATTGTCGGATGCGGTCGAGTCGGCTCCAACGTGGCGCGCTCGATGCTGGCCGACGGCCACACCGTCTCATGCCTCGACCAGGACCCCGAGTCGCATGCCCGGCTCGAGGTCGGCCTCGACACCTCCTGGGAGGAGGCCGGCGGTCATTTCACGGTCGGGACCGCGCTCGAGACCCAGGCCCTCGAAGAGGCCGGGATCGCCCAGGCCGACGCCTTCGTCGCGGCCACCAACGGTGACAACACCAACATCGTGATCTCCCAGATCGCCCAACGCCGCTACAAGGTGGACACGGTGATCGCCCGCATCCTCGACCCGCTGCGGGCCGAGTGGTACCGCGAGCAGGGCCTGCGGACGATCTGCCCGACCCGGGTCGCGATCGAGATGCTCGAGGACAAGCTGCGCGATGCGGCGGCGACCGGGGGAGGCGAGTAGATGTACGTGATCGTTGCCGGAGCCGGCAAGGTCGGGGTCAACCTGACCCGCGAGCTGCTCGGCCAGGGCCATGAGGTGACCCTGATCGAGAACCGCCGTCAGCGCTATCTCGGCGTCGAGCAGCTGCTGGAGCACAACGTGCTCTACGGCGACGCCTCCGAGCTGTGGGTGCTCGAAAGGGCCGGGATCGAACGGGCCGACATGGTGATCGCGGTCACCGGCGACGACGAGGACAACATCCTGATCTGTCAGGTCGCCAAGGAGAAGTACGGGATCGACCGCATCATCGCCCGGGTCAACAACCCGAGCAACCGGGCCCACTTCGACCTGCTCGGCATCAAGCCGGTGGTCTCGGCCACCGAGCTGATCCTGCGGCTGCTCGAGCACGAGGTGCCGCACCACAACCTGGTCCACCTGCTCGATCTGGAGGAGGAGGAGATCGAGATCATCGAGATCCGGCTCGGCCCGAAGTCCCCGGTGGTCGGCAAGACGGTCGGCGAGCTGAACACGCCGGACAACACCCTGGTCATCGCGATCATCCGCGACGGCCGTGGCGTGGTGCCGAACGCCTCGACCGCCTTCGAGGCCGGGGACGACATTCTCGCGGTGCTCGACCCGGACCGCGAGGAAGAGCTGAAGAGCATCTTCACGGCATGAAAAAGCCCGGCTGAAAGCCGGGCTGAAGGCTGCGGGACAGGGACTCGAACCCCGATTTCACGGACCAGAACCGCACGAATTACCATTATTCTATCCCGCAGCGGGTGTCCCCAAGGATACCGTCAGGACGTTCTGGATGCAGTCAAGGTCGACCGAAAGGTCTGTTACCTTGAATCTCGTGCCCACGACTCGAATCGATCTCAAGCGCCTGCTCGGCGCCGCCCTGACCGTCAGTGTCCTCGGACTCGCAGCCGCCGGCTGCGGAGGCGGTGACGACGACCCGGAGCCGGCCACGACGACCGCGACGACCGGGACCACCGAGCCGGTCGCGATCACCAAGGCTTCGCTGATCGAGCAGGGCGACGCGATCTGCGCCGAGGTCAACGCGGCGGTCGGCTCGATCCAAGCCTCGACCGCGGACGAGACCACCAAGTCCTCGCAGATGGAGGACATCTACGACGGTCTCGCCCAGCGTCTGGGCGATCTGGGCACGCCCAGCGACGGGGATCCGCCGACCGACGTCATCGCGGCCGTCCAGGACCTGGCGAACGGCTCGACCGACACCACGGCCCTCCAGGACGCGGCCAGCGAGTACGGGTTCACCGACTGCGCCGAGGCGCCGTCGTCGAGCTCGGTGCCGTCCAGCGGCAGCGAGGACCCCAGCGGTTCGAGCACCTCCGAGCCGACCCCGACCTACACGCCTCCGGCGACCACCCCCGAGCCGACCCCGACCCCGACTCCAACCACGCCCGCGCCGTCCACCGGCGGTGGCGTCGCCCCGGCCCCGGCTCCTTCCACCGGCGGCTCGGGTTCCTCGGGCGGTTCGCCCAGCGGCGGGATCAGCCCGGGCTGATCGCCCGCCGTCGCGGCCTTCCGGTCAGGCGGTCCAGTTGCTGTACAGCGCCGCGTAGCGTCCGCCGGCGGCGAGGAGCTCCTCGTGGCTGCCCGACTCCGCGATCTCCCCGTGCTCCAGCACGATGATCCGGTCGGCTCGGCGGATGGTGGAGAGGCGGTGGGCGATCACGACCGCGGTCCGTCCTTCCAGCACGTCGTCCAGCGCTGCCTCGATCACCCGCTCGGTCCTGGTGTCGACCGCCGAGGTCGCCTCGTCGAGGATCAGGATGCGCGGCTGGGCCAGGATCACCCGGGCGAAGGCGACCAGCTGCCTCTGGCCGGATGAGAGCTGGACGCCGCGTTCGCCGACCTCGGTCTCGAGGCCGTCGCTGAGGCGTTCGATGAAGGGCGTCGCCCCGACCGCGTCGGCGGCGGCCGCGATCTCCTCGATTGAGGCGTCGGGACGGCCGAAGGCTATGTTCTCCGCGATCGACCCGGAGAAGAGGAAGCCTTCCTGCGGCACGATGCCCATCTGGCCGCGGAGGGCTCGCTGCCGGTAGTCCGAGAGGGGGCGACCGTCGATCAGGATCCGGCCGCGCTGGGGATCGTGGAATCTCGTGATCAGCTTGGCCAGGGTCGACTTGCCGGCGCCGGTGCTGCCGACCAGGGCGACCGTCTCTCCCGGTTCGATCTCGAAGTCAATTCCCTTGGTGGCCCAGTTCTCGCTGTCGTCGTAGCTGAAGGAGACGTCGTCGAAGGTGATCTTCCCCTCCAGGCGAGGCGGGTCGATCGCGTCCGGGGAGTCGACGATCTCGGCTTCGGTGTCGAGCAGGCCGAAGATCTTGTCCAGAGCGGCCATTCCCTGCTGGTAGGTGGCGTAGAGCTGGGCCAGCTGCTGGATCGGGTCGAAGAAGAGCTGGAGGTAGCCGACGAACGAGATGATCACGCCGATCATGATGTTGCCCTCGATCGTCTGGTACCCGCCGAAGAGCAGGATCGCCGAGGTGCCGACCGCGGTCAGCAGCTCGGTGGCGGGGAAGTAGCTCGCGTTCAGGTAGACCGTCTTCATGTTGGCCTGGCGGTTGGCCTCGTTGAGCTCGGTCATGTGATCGATGTGGCGCTGCTCCTGGCCGAAGCTGCGGACCACGCGGACCCCGCTCAGGGTCTCCTGCAGGTGGGCGGTGACCACGGCGATGCGCTCGCGGGTCTCCCGGAAGGCTCCGGTCGAGTACCGGCGGAAGACCAGGCTGGTGATCAGCAGCAGCGGCAGGACGGAGAAGGTGATCAGGGCCAGCCGCCAGTCGAGCAGCAGCATGATCGCGACCACGCCGATCAGGGTCAGCAGGTTCGAGAAGAGGGTCACGATGCCGTCGCTGATCAGCTGGTTCAGCGCCTCGATGTCATTGGTCATGCGGGAGATCAGGGTGCCGGGGCGGTTGCGGTTGAAGAACCCGATCGACATGCGCTGGATGTGCTTGAAGACCTGCTCGCGGAGGTCCTGCAGCACCCGGATCCCGATCCAGCCGACCAGCCAGGTCTGGAGCCAGGAGGTGGCCGCGTTGAGGATCACCGCCACCGCGAAGAGGGCGATGGTCAGGTTGAGGGCGGAGATGTCGGCGGTCTCGATGCCGGCGTCGATCGCGTGGCCGGCCAGCCAGGGCGGGGCCAGGGCGCTGGCGGTCGAGATCAGCACGGCCAGCACCATGAAGACGAGGCGGACCTTGTAGGGCCGCAGCAGCCCGAGGACCCAGCGGATCTTGCGGCCGCGGCCGGCGGTGTGCTCGCGGGTCGGGCTCATGCCAGCACCTCGGATTCCTCGGGCACGAAGCGGGGATCCTCGCCGCTGCCCCCGGTCAGTTCGCGGTAGAGGCCGGAGCGGGCGGCCAGCTCGTCGCTGGTGCCCCGGTCGGTGATCCGGCCGTCCTCGATCAGCACGACCTCGTCGGCCAGCGAGATGGTCGAGAGGCGGTGGCCGATCACGAAGGTCGTGCGCCCGGCCATCGCCTCGGCCAGCCCGGCGCGGATGCGCTGTTCGGTGGTCGCGTCGAGCGAGGAGGTGGCGTCGTCGAGGATCAGGACTCGGGGGTCGGCCAGGAGAGCCCGGGCGATCGCGACCCGCTGGCGCTGGCCGCCGGAGAGAGTGAGGCCGCGTTCGCCGACCACGGTCTCGTAGCCGTCGGGCAGGGCCTCGATGAACTCGGAGGCCTGGGCCAGGCGCGCGGCCCGCTCGATCTCCTCGGGCGTGGCGTCGGCGCGGGCGTAGGAGATGTTGTTGGCGATCGTGTCGGAGAAGAGGAAGCTGTCGTCGGAGACGTAGGAGATCTGGTGGCGGAGCGAGGCCAGGTCGACGTCACGGAGATCGGCGCCGTCGATCTCGACCGTGCCGGCGGTCGGGTCGTAGAGCCGGGCCAGCAGCGCGACCAGGCTGCTCTTGCCGGAGCCGGAGGGGCCGACCAGGGCGAGCCGCGTTCCGGGCTCGACCTCGAGGTCGATTCCGTGGAGCGCCTCCGGCATGCCGGCCCCGTAGTCGAGCGAGACGCCCTTGAGGGAGACCCGTCCGCCGCCCTCCGGCAGGGCCGGCGCGCCGGGCTTGGAACCCAGCTCGGGGTCGCGGTCGAGCACCTCGAAAAGGCGGTTGCCGGCGGCGATCGCCCGCTGGCCCATCCCGAGCGCCATGCCGACCGTGCGGAGCGGCCCGGCCAGCATCAGCATGAACATGTAGAAGGTCGAGAACTGGCCCAGGTCGATGGTCCCGTTCAGCACCGCGTGGCCGCCGACCAGCAGCACCAGCGCGGTCCCGATCTGGGGCAGCGCGCCGATCAGGGGTGTGAAGAAGGCGAGGATCCGGGTCGAGGTCATGCTCTGGTCGAAGAGGCGGTCGACCGCGCCCTGGAACCGTTCGAACTGGTGGTCCTCGCGGGCGAAGGCCTTGACCACGCGGATCCCGACCACGCTCTCCTCGGCCTGGGCGGTGAGCTCCGCCACCCGCTGTTGGACCTCCTGCATGGCGGGCCGGGACTGGCGGGTGAAGCGCAGGGCGGTGAAGACGATCAGCGGGGCGGGGGCGAGCGCCAGCAGCGCCAGCCAGGGGTTGATCACGAACATCACGACCCCGGCCAACGCGACCGTGAGGACGCTCTGGCTGAAGAAGATCAGCCCGTAGCCGAGGAAGAACCGGATCGCCTGCAGGTCGACCGTGGCCCGGCTCATCAACTGGCCGGTCTGGCTGCGATCGAAGAAGCCCAGTTCGAGCTTCATCAGGTGGGCGTAGACCTCCTGGCGCAGGTCGAACTCGACCGCCAGCGAGACCCGGCCCGCGACCACGCGCCGGATCACGGTCAGCACGAGCCGCAGGACGGCGGCGACCATGATCGCCCCGACCATGAGGAGCAGCCGTTCCTCGTCGCCGTCCTGGATCGCGTTCACCGCCCCCTGGCCGACCAGCCAGGGGATCAGCACGGTCATGCCCATCGCCATCCAGGCGAAGATCATCGACCCCCAGAGCGCGCGCCGATGGGGTCTCAGGAAGGCGAGCAGTCTCCTAAAGGTGGGCACTCATACCACTATACAAAGTAAAGTATTGCGACCAGAGCCCGCGAGATGCAGATCCGCGCCACATAGCGCACCCGATCTGCATCTCGCGGGCTTGTTGGGGCTGGGTGTGGTTCAGGTCGGTGGTTTGAGGACTAGCACTCCGCAGTTGACTCGGTCGAGGATCCAGGCGATGTCCTCCGGGCTGAAGCCCTCCTGGCCCGCGGCGGCCGCGGCGATGATCGCCTGGTCCGGGTGCCGGGCCTCGATCACCCGGGCCAGCGCGTGCCGGAGGCTGCGCCCGGACTCGATCGAGGAATCGACCCGGACGCCCTGGCGGTTCGCCTCGACCTCGATCCGGTCGAGCATCGGGATCGCCCGCTCGGCGTGCCGAGGCAGGGACGCGTCGAGCGAGACGCGCCGGGAGACGACCGCGAGATAGGCGGGCAGGAGGGTGGCGCCCGAGCCCTTCGCGATCTTGATCGAACGGTCGAGCGCGCCGGCGGAGAAGGTCGAGATGTCAAAGGGGAAGAGCAGCGCCTCGTCCGAGACCGATCCCCGGCGTCGGCGGGCCTCCCGGACCAGGGCGACGGTGAGCAGCAGGGTGCTGAGCGCGAAGATCGCGATCAGGGCGCGCTCGTGGGTCATCGCTCGTTCCCCGGCTCGCTCAGGCGGGAGCGGTCGCTGACGATCCTGATGTCGACTCCCGGCATCGCCTCGATCATGCGCTCGACCAGGGAGGTGCGTAGCCGGGCCGGGCCGCGACGGACCGTGGGCGGTCCCATCAGGACATAGGTGGTGCCGCGACGCCGGGCGACCTCGCTGACCTTCTGGACCAGATCGTCGCCGGGCTCGACGATCAGCTCGACCCCGAGGATCGAGGCGAGGCGCCTCAGCGGGACCAGGCGCGGATCGGTCTCGGGGGTGCGCAGCGAGGGCGGCGCGACCCAGAGCAGATCGAGCTCGGCGCCGAGGCGCCGGGCCGAGCGCCAGGCCCGCCGGATCAGCCGCTGCGAGCGCGGGTCCGGCGTGATCAGGGCCAACATGCTCTCGCCGAAGGCAAGGCTGCGCCGCGTCTCGGGCTGTCCCCTGATCGGGGTCGAGGTCGTGACCAGCCGCCTCGACTCGACGTCCTCGGCCACCTGGCGCAGCGCCACCTCGCGCAGGGCGGCGAGGTTCTCGGCCCGGAAGAACGAGCCAAGCGCCTGTTCGACCTGCGGCAGCGCGTACACCTTGCCCTCGCGGAGGCGCTCGATCAGGTCCTGCGGCGTCAGGTCGATCAGGACGATCTCGTCGGCACGCTTGAGGACGTCGTCCGGGAGGGTCTCGCGGACCCGGACCCCGGTCAGGTCGGCGAGTTGGTCGTTGAGCGACTCGAGGTGCTGGACGTTCACCGTCGAGATCACGCTGATGCCGGCGTCCAGCAGGTCCTCGACGTCCTGGTAGCGCTTCTCGTGGACCGAGCCCTGGGCGTTGGTGTGGGCGAGCTCGTCGACCAGGGCCACCTCCGGCGCCCGGTCGATCACCGCCTGGAGGTTCATCTCGGGCAGGACCGTGGTCCCGACCCGGTGGAGGCTGCGGGGGACCATCTCCAGACCCTCCGCCTGGGCCGCGGTCTCGGGCCGGTCGTGGGGCTCCAGGTAGCCGATCACCACGTCGTGGCCCTCGGCCGCCTCGGCCCGGCCCTCCTGCAGCATCCGGTAGGTCTTGCCGACCCCAGGGGCCATCCCGAGAAGTACCCGGTGTCGGCCCCGAACTGACATCACACCCCGAATATGCCGTGAACGATCAGATCGATCAACTTGATCCCGACGAAGGGCAGGATCAGACCGCCGACGCCGTAGATCAGAAGGTTGCGTCGCAGCAGGGCGGTGGCGCCGACCGGGCGGTAGCTCACGCCTCTGAGCGCGAGCGGCACCAGGGCCGGGATCACCAGCGCGTTGAAGATCAGCGCCGAGAGGATCGCCGACTCCGGCGTGCCCAGATGCATGATGTTGAGCGAGGCCAGCGGCCCCTCGCTCTCGCCGGCCAGGGCGTAGGTGGCGGCGAACATGGCCGGCAGGATCGCGAAGTACTTGGCGACGTCGTTGGCGATCGAGAACGTGGTCAGGGCGCCCCGGGTGATCAGCAGCTGCTTGCCGACCTCGACGATCTCGATCAGCTTGGTGGGATTCGAGTCGAGATCGACCATGTTCCCGGCTTCGCGGGCGGCCTGGGTGCCGGTGTTCATCGCCACCCCGACGTCGGCCTGGGCCAGGGCCGGGGCGTCGTTGGTCCCGTCGCCGGTCATCGCCACCATCCGGCCCGAGGACTGCTCGTTGCGGATCAGCTCCAGCTTGGCCTCCGGGGTGGCCTCGGCGAGGAAGTCGTCGACCCCGGCCTCGTCGGCGATCTTCGCCGCCGTGAGCGGGTTGTCGCCGGTGACCATGACCGTGCGGATGCCCATCGCGCGGAGCTGGTCGAACCGTTCGCTCATGCCCTCCTTGACCACGTCCTTGAGGTGGATCACCCCGAGGACCTGCGAGTCCCGGGAGACCGCGAGAGGGGTGCCGCCATCCTTGGCGATCCTTTCCAGAGCCGGTCCCAGCTCGGCCGGCGCCCGGCCGCCCTGGCTCTCGATCCAGCCGAGGATCGCGTCACCGGCCCCCTTCCGCAGCCGGTTCCCGGCGAAGTCGACGCCGCTCATCCTGGTCTCGGCGGTGAAGGGGACGAACTCGGGCTGGGCGTCGCCGAAGTCGTGCTCCCTGATTCCCAGCTGCTTGGCCAGGATCACGATCGAGCGGCCCTCCGGGGTCTCGTCGGCCAGCGAAGCGATCTGGGCGGCCTCGGCCAGGTCGGTCTCGGAGACGCCGGGCATCGGCACGAACTCGTGGGCTTGGCGGTTGCCGAGGGTGATCGTGCCGGTCTTGTCGAGCAGCAGCACGTCGACGTCACCGGATGCCTCGACCGAGCGCCCGGAGAGGGCGAGCACGTTGCGACGGACCAGACGGTCCATGCCGGCGATGCCGATCGCCGGCAGGAGCGCCCCGATCGTGGTCGGGATCAGCGCGATCAGGAGGGAGGCGAGCATCACGACTGACACCGGGGTCCCCGCGTAGTCGGCGAAGGGCGCCAAGGTGAGGACGACCGCGAGGAAGACGATGGTCAGCCCGGCCAGCAGGATGTTCAGGGCGATCTCGTTCGGGGTCTTCTTGCGCGAGGCGCCTTCGATCAGGGCGATCATCCGGTCGAGGAAGGACTGGCCCGGCTGCTGGGTGATCTCGACCACGATGCGGTCGGAGAGGACCCGGGTGCCGCCGGTGACGGCGCTGCGATCGCCGCCGGCCTCGCGGATCACGGGCGCGGACTCGCCGGTGATCGCCGACTCGTCGACCGAGGCGATGCCCTCGACGATGGTCCCGTCCCCGGGGATCGTCTCGCCGGTCTCGACGACCACGAGATCGCCCTGGGCGAGATCGGCGGCGGGACGGGTGGTGCCGTCGGTCATCCGGGCCTGGGTGTCCGAGCGCATCGAGCGCAGCGCGTCGGCCTGGGCCTTGCCGCGGCCCTCGGCCACCGACTCGGCGAAGTTGGCGAAGAGGACGGTCAGCCAGAGCAGGACGGCGACCGTGAAGGAGAACCAGGCGGGGGCGTCACCGACGCCGGAGCCGCTCACCCCGAGCGCCTGGGCGACCCAGATCCCGGTGATCAGCACCGCGGAGACCTCGACCACGAACATGACCGGGCTCTTGACCACGTGCCGGGGATCCAGCTTCCGGACCGACTCCAGGGTCGCGGTGGCCAGGGTCGAGGGGTTGAAGATGGTCGGGGCCTGGTTCATCGCGGGTACTCCTGATCGAGGTCGAGATTCAGTTCCAAGACGTTGACGGCGGGGTCGCCGAGAATTCCCAGGGCCCGCCCGCTGGTGTGGCGGTCGACCAGGGCGAGGACGTCCTGGAGGGGCGCCTTCCGTTCGGCCGCTACCCGGTGGGCCTGGATCCGCGCGTCCTCGGGGGAGATCTCCGGGTCGACCCCGGAGGCCGAGGTCATCACCGCGGAGGGCGGGATGTCGGCCCGGGTGAGACCGGGCGTGAACGGGCCTTCTCGCTTCAGGTACCGCTTAGCGTTGGCGTCGATGGCCTTGAAGGTGTCACGCCCGTTGGGGCCCGCATTCGAGAAGAAGGTGGCGTCGGCGGAATAGCCGGACTGCGACGGCCGGGACTGGAAGTACTCGGGATGGCCGGCGAAGCTCTGGCCGATCAGCCGCGAGCCGACCGCCTCGCCGTCCCGCTCGATCAGCGACCCCTTCGAACCGTTCGGTGCGATCACGCCGGCCGCGACGGTGGAGAGCAGGGGGTAGGCGAGGCCCAGGGTGAGGGTGAAGACGGCAATCGAGACCACCGCCGCTCGCAAAGTGGAGATCATGCGAACAGTCCTTCCGAGAGTGATTGGACGATCGGGCCGAGCAGCAGGGCCGGCACGAAGGTGAGCAGCGCGACCAGCAGCACGACGCCGATCAGCAGGACGACGAAGGTCGGGTTGTCGGTGCGGAAGGTGCCGGCCCCTTCGGGCGCCACCCGCTTGCCGGCCAGGGCGCCGGCCACGGCGAGGATCGCGATGATCGGGATGAAGCGGCCGGCGAACAGCGCGGCGCTGCCCATCAGGTCGGCGAAGGTGATGCCGAAGGCGCCGACGTTGTCGCCGTTGGGTTGGAGGAACCCGGTGTAGCCGGCGAAGGCGGAGCCGTTGTTGGCGGCCTGGGAGACGTAGGCGTAGAGAGTCTCCGAGAAGCCCTGTGGCCCGCCGTTGTAGATCGACGGATCGCCCCACTTGGTGGCCATGGCCAGCCCGGAGCCGGCCAGCATGGTCAGGGGCGTGGCCAGGGCCGCGATCGCAACCAGCTTCACCTCGCGGGCGCCGATCCGCTTGCCCAGGTACTCGGGCGTGCGGCCGACCATCAGGCCGGCCAGGAAGACGGCGAGGAGGACCATCATCAGCATGCCGTAGAGCCCGGCGCCGACCCCTCCGAAGATGACCTCGCCGGTCATCATGTTGGCCATCGGCACCGCTCCGCCGAGGCCGGTGAGCGACTCCATCGCCGCGTTCACGGCGCCGCAGGACGCGACCGTGGTCACCGCGGCGAAGAGCGACGAGCCGGAGATCCCGAAGCGGGTCTCCTTGCCCTCCATGTTGCCGCCCGCGATCCCGGCCAGGTGCTGGGCCGGCGACCCGTTCGACTCGGCCAGGTGGACGACCACCACGGCGACCAGGAACAGCGCCATCATCGCCGCGAAGATCGCCCAGCCCTGGCGCCGGCTGCCGACCATCCGGCCGAAGGTCGCGGTCAGGGCGGTCGGGATCAGCAGGATCAGGAAGACCTGGACGAAGTTGGTCAGGCCGCTCGGGTTCGAGAACGGCATCGCCGAGTTCACGTTGAAGAAGCCGCCGCCGTTGGTCCCGATCAGCTTGATCGCCTCCTGCGAGGCGTTCGGGCCCATGCCGAGGACCTGCTCGTGCCCGGTGAGGGTGGTGAGCCTGACGTAGTCCGAGAGGTTCTGGATCACTCCCTGCGAGATGAAGAAGATCGTCGCCAGGATCGAGAGTGGCAGCAGGATGTAGAGGATCGCCCGGGTGAGGTCCCGCCAGAAGTTGCCGAGCGAGTCGCCGGAGCGGCTGACGATGCCGCGGATGAGGGCGATCGCGACGGCGATGCCGACCGCGGCCGAGACGAAGTTCTGGACGGCCAGGCCGGCCATCTGGGAGAAGTTGGAGAGCGTGGTCTCTCCGGCGTAGAACTGCCAGTTCGTGTTGGTGACGAACGAGGTGGTCGTGTTGAAGTTCACGTCCCATGGCATTGCGCCGAGGCCCTGGGGGTTCCAGGGATGGATCGACTGGGTCGCCAGGATCAGGTAGAGCACGACCCAGGAGGCGGCCGAGAAGGCGAGGAGGGACAGGCCGTACCGCTTCCAGTTCTGGTCCCGCTCGGCCTCGGCTCCGAACAGGCGGAGGGCGCCGCGCTCGACCGGCGCGAGGAGGGGCGTCAACCAGACGCGCTCGCCGGAGAAGACCCGGGCCATGTAGCCCCCGAGCAGCGGGGTGAGGGCGGTGAGCAGGCCGACCAGCAGCGCCAGCTGCCCGATTCCCGGCCAGTCCATCAGAGGTTCTCCCCGCGGATCAGCGCGTATCCGAGATAGACGAACAGGCCCGCCGAGATGATCAGGCTGATCACCGTCACCGCGCTCATATGCGCTCCATCAGCTTCAGGCCGACGGCGAGTCCGGCGAAGGCGGCGAGGCCGAGAGCAAGACCGAGAATTTCCATGGAAACAGCATGCGACGGCCCGTGCCAAGGCCGCATGTGAATCCCGGTGGTCGGCGTGAAGATTCTGTGTGGTTCAGGCCACGAAGCGGTAGCCGACCCCGGTGTCGGTCCGGATCCGCCTGGTTGAGCCGGAAGGCTCGATCTTGCGTCGCAGGTTCGCGATGTGGGTCCGCAGGACCTGGGTGTCGTCCGCGTAGCCGGGGCCCCAGACCTCGGTCAGCAGGGCTCGGTGGGTGAGCAGCCGCCCCGGGTTGAGCGCGAACTGGCGGAGC
The DNA here is from genome assembly GCA_017304845.1 of Solirubrobacterales bacterium. Taxonomy (GTDB): domain Bacteria; phylum Actinomycetota; class Thermoleophilia; order Solirubrobacterales; family 70-9; genus 67-14. The sequence goes on along the minus strand of JAFKLL010000019.1, from coordinate 60,369 downwards.
AGGCCGAACTCGGTCGGGGTCAGCCGCACCTCCTCGCCGTCCAGGGTGACCGTATGCGAGCCCAGGTCGACGACCAGCCCGTCGAACTCGACCACCGGCTCGGTGGACGCGCCGGGTGCGCGCCGCAGCGCCGCCTCGAGGCGGGCGATCAGCTCGCGGGGGCTGAAGGGCTTGGTCACGTAGTCGTCGGCGCCGGCCTCGAGGGCCCGCACCTTGTGGTCCTCGTCGTCGATCGCGGAGAGGACGATCAGCGGCATCTGGCTCCAGGTGCGGATCTCCCGGCAGACATCGACCCCGTCGCCATCCGGCAGGACAAGATCGACTATCGCCGCGTCAGGGGGATGCACCGCGACCAGGTCGAGCGCTTCCTCGGCGGTGGCGGCTACCACCGGCTCGAACCCGGCCTCCCGCAGGACCAGCTTCAGCCCCCGCAGGATCAGCATCTCGTCGTCGACGGCGAGGATGCGGCGGCCCGGCTCAACCACCCTGATTCGTCTCCTCGGTCTTCATCTCGACCACGAAGGTAGCGCCCTGGCCGGGCAGGGACTCGGCCCGGACCGTGCCGCCGTTGCTCTCGACGAACCCGCGGGCGATCGCCAGGCCGAGCCCCGAGCCGGGGTGGGAGGGGGCGTCGTCGAGGGTCACGAACGGCTCGAAGATCCGTTCCAGGTCGGCGGCGGGGATGCCCGGGCCGCGGTCGACGATGTGGATGATCCCGGTGGTCGGGCCGTCGTGGAGGGTCACGGTGACCGGCTCGGGATCGGAGTAGCGCTGCGCGTTCTCGATCAGGTTGACCAGGGCCCGCTCGGTCTGGACCGCGTCGATCCGGGCCAGTCGGGGAGAGCTCTCGAGCCGGGTCCGCACCGGCACGTCGGGATTGCGGCGGCGGGCCTCCTCGACCGCGGTCTCGACGATCTCCTCCAGGCTGCACCAGTCTCGGCGCGGGGCGGCCGCGTCGGACTCGAGTCGGGAGAGGTCGAGCAGGTTGTTGACCATCAGCGAGAGCCGGGAGGCCTCGCCGACGATCGAGTCGGTCATCTCGGCCCGCTCGGTGTCGTCGAGGCTGGCGCTGCGCAGCGCCTCGGCCGAGGTGAGGATGCCGGCCAGCGGGGTCCGGAAGTCGTGGGAGACGGATCGGATCAGAGCGGTCTTCAGCTCGTCCGAGCGCTGCAGGGCTCCGGTCTCGATCGCCTGGTCCTGGAGCCGGTCGCGTTCCAGGGCGACGGTCAGGATCGCCTCGATCGAGGGCCCGATCCGCTCGGTGATCCACCGGGCCTCGGTGTCGGAGGTGCCGGGCGGCAGCTCCAGGCGGCCGCTGCCGCTTCCGAGGTCCAGCCTCAGGTCGAGGCCCTCGTCGGGGTCGGCCGGCCCCAGCTCGAGCCGGGCTCCCGGCAGGTCGAGGTTGTCGGCCAGGCGTCGCGAGGCCTCCGGCAGCTGGTCGGAGACCCGGCCGACCAGCAGGCCGCCGGCGAGATCGGCGGTGATGTCCGCCTCCAGTCGCCGTTGCTCGGCCTCACGGGCCCGCGCCCGTGAGATCTCGGCCAGGGTCGAGGTGATCGCCGCCGTAATCAGGAACAGCAGCAGCGCCACGAAGTTCTCGGGCGCGTTGACCGAGAGGGTCCCGGTCGGCTGGATGTGGAAGAGGTTGAAGGCGACGGCGCTGAGAACCGCGGTCAGCAGCCCGATCCAGCGATCCCAGAAGATCGAGACGGCCAGCACCGGCAGCAGGTAGATCATGCCCGCCGAGGCGGTGGGCGCGACCTGCTTGAGCGGGAAGATCAGCAGGGTCGCCAGCGAGACGCCGGCCAGGGCGACCAGCAGCCCGGCTGAGACGGAGAGGGAGCGACGCGACGCCATCCCCGAGATCATTGCGCGTCACGAGGCGCGAGATGCGGATTCGCGCCACATGGCGCACCCAACCTGCATCTCGCGGGCTCGGGGGGCTGTCTCGCGGGCTGGGGGTGCTGGGGAATAGAGTGCGCCCGTGGAAAAGACCGCTGTGGACCTGCTGATCTGCCCCCATTGCGGTGGCGACCTCCGAGAGAACAAAGGCTCGCTGATCTGCAGCCGCGGCCACACGGCGAACATCGCGCGGCAGGGCTACGTGAGCCTGCTCGGGCGTGACTCCGGCACCCACACGGCGGACTCGGCCGAGATGGTCGCGGCTCGTGAGCGCTTCCTCGACGGCGGCCACTTCGAGCCCCTGGCCGAGGCCCTCGTCGCGGCCTCCGAGGGCGCGCCGGAGGGTGCCGTGGTCGACCTCGGATGCGGCACCGGCCACTACCTCGGGAAGGTGCTGGAGGCGCTGCCCGACCGGGTCGGGATCGGCGTCGACAACTCTAAGTTCGCGGCCCGTCGCGCCGCCAAGATCGTGCCCCGCGCCGGCGTCCTGGTCGCCGACATCTGGGACGAGATCCCGATCAGGGACGGGGCCGCGGGCCTGATGCTCAACGTCTTCTCACCCCGCAACGGCGAGGAGATGGAACGGATCCTGGCCCCCGGCGGGCGCCTGGTCGTGGTCACCCCGCAGGCCGGCCACCTGGCCGAGCTGATCGAACGGTTCGGGATGATCTCGGTCGACCCCGAGAAGGAGGAGCGACTCGAGCGCTCGCTCGGCCCGCTCGCCGACGGAGCCGAGAGCCGGGAACTGGAATGGACCATGAACCTGGGTCGCGATCAGGTCCGGGACCTGATTGAGATGGGCCCCAGCGCTGGCAGAATGGGCGGGGCCGAGATGGACTCGGCCCTCCAGGAGCTGGCGGAGGAGACCGCGGTGACCGCCGCGGTGACGATCACCACGACGAGCAGGATCGAGGAGGTTCGATGAGCATCGACCGCAAGGACGTCACCGACTTCACCCGCGAGGCGCACGTCCACAGCGTCCGCTGCCTCGACTTCGAGGATCGGGCCTCCTTCGAGGAGGCGAGCCGCGGCTTCATCGCCCCGGTCCCCGAGGGCCAGGTCCTGAACGAGGCCGGGGAGTTCGTCTTCGACCCGGCCCGACTCGCCTTCGCGGCCGGCGACGTCGCCCAGCCGGACACGGTCAACCCGAGCCTCTGGCGGCAGGCCCGCCTGATGTCCGAGGGCGGCCTGTTCCAGGTCTCGGACCGGATCTTCCAGGTGAGGAACCTCGACATCTCGAACATGACGATCATCGAGGGCGACAGCGGCGTGATCGTGGTCGACCCGCTGATCTCGACCGAGGTGGCGAGCGCCGCGCTGAAGCTGTACTTCGAGCACCGGGGCGAACGTCCCGTCGTGGCCGTGATCCACTCGCACAGCCACGTCGACCACTTCGGCGGGGTCCGGGGCGTGGTCAGCCAGGAGGACGTCGACTCCGGCCGCGTGCCGATCATCGCGCCGTCCGGGTTCCTCGAGGCGGCGGTCTCCGAGAACGTCGCCGCCGGCAACGTGATGACCCGACGGTCGATGTACCAGTTCGGCATCCTGCTCCCGCCCGACGCGCAGGGCACGGTCGGCTGCGGGCTCGGGGTCGGGACCTCGCTGGGCACGATCACCCTGATCCCGCCGACCGACTCGATCACCCATACCGGCGAGGTCCGGAAGATCGACGGCCTGACCTTCGAGTTCATGCTGACCCCGGACACCGAGGCGCCGGCCGAGATGCACTGGTACATCCCGGAGCTCCGCGCCCTGACCGCGGCCGAGAACTGCACCCACACGATGCACAACACCTACCCGATCCGGGGCGCCCAGGTGCGCGATCCGCAGGCCTGGTCGATGTACCTGAACGACACCATCGACCGCTGGGCCGATCGCTCCGACGTGATGTACGCGATGCATCACTGGCCGGTCTGGGGCAGCGGCCGGGTCCGGGAGATGCTGGAGAAGGCGCGGGACGCCTACCGCTACATCCACGACGAGACCCTGCGCCTGGCCAACCACGGCCTCACCCCGCGCGAGATCGCCGAGGAGGTCGAGCTGCCCGACTCGCTCGCGAAGCACTGGTCGGTCCGCAGCTACTACGGCACGATCAGCCACAACGTCAAGGCGACCTACACCCGCTACCTGGGCTGGTACGACGGCAATCCCGCCAACCTCGAGCCGCTGGTCCCGACCGAGTCGGGGAAGCGATACGTCGAGTTCATGGGCGGCTCCGAGCGGGTGATCGAGATGGCCCGCGAGTCGTTCGAGAAGGGCGAGTACCGCTGGGTCGCCGAGGTGGTCGGGCATGTCGTCTTCGCCGATCCGGGCAACCAGGAGGCGCGGGAGCTGCAGGCCGATGCCTTCGAGCAGCTGGGCTACCAGTCTGAGTCCTCCACCTGGCGGAACGCCTACCTGACCGGCGCCCAGGAGCTGCGCTTCGGCACGCCCAAGATCCCCTTCGAGGGCAGCACGGCCAGCCCCGACTCGGTTCGCGCGATGACCCTGCCGATGATCTTCAACTTCTTCGCGGTCAAGCTCCACGGGGTCGATGCCGCCGACCTGGAGCTCGATCTCAACCTGGAGCTCACCGACACCGGCGAGAAGGCGGCGCTGCGACTCTCCAACGGCACCCTCAGCCACTCGATCGACGGCTTCGTGGACGGAGCCCCGATCCTGCGGATCAGCCGCGACCTGCTCGACCGGCTGGTCGCCGCGGAGACGAAGCTGGAGGACGCGACCCGTGCCGGGGAGCTGGAGGCCGGACCCGGGCTCGACACCTTCGGCCGGATCGCGGCGCACCTCGACGAGTTCGATCTCTGGTTCCCCATCATCGAGCCGTGAGAAGATGGCTCCATGAGCGCCGAGTGTTCACATATCGGAGAGATCCAGGTGAAGCGGCTGCCGGAGTCGGTCGACGGTTGTGAGGACTGCCTGCGCGAGGGGACCGGGTGGGTGCACCTGCGGCTCTGCCTCGTCTGCGGCCACGTCGGGTGCTGCGACAACTCGCCGGAGCGTCACGCGACCAGGCATTTCGAGGAGACCGGCCACCAGCTGATCCGCTCGATCGAGCCGGGTGAGGAATGGTCCTGGTGCTACGTCGACGAGATCGCGATGATCGTCGACGGGATCGAGGGCCAGACCCGGATCCCGCCTTCGCCGCTGCTTTCCTGAGGAAATCCTGAGTATCGGGTTCTGAGATACCGAACCGGGGTAGGTTGAGGTCATGATGACCGAGACCGTTAGTGAGAACTCGCCGGCGGGCGTCACAGCGTCCGGAAATCACGACCCCCACCGGGTGCTGGTGGTCGCGGACGAGGTATTCCGCGGAGCCGATCTCGCGGACGAGCTCAGATCGCACATCCAGGGCGGGTCGAGTCGCTTCGAGGTGTTCGCGATCGCGCCGGCGATCGCCCACTCGGCGATCGACCAGGAGCTCGGCAACGTCGACGGCCCCGCCCGTGAGGCGACGGCCCGGCTCGACGCGATCATCCACGAGCTGCGCCGGGCCGGTCTCGACGCCCGGGGCGAGGTCGGCGACGCCGACCCGCTGGTCGCGGTCGGCGACGGGCTGAACGAGTTCCCGGCCGACGAGATCGTCGTGGTCAGCCACGTCGACAGCGAGCGGGACTACGCGGAGAAGAACCTCTGGCAGCGGCTGAGCACCGACTACCACCAGCCGGTGACCCAGATGAGGGTCACCCACCCTGACGCCGACGGGGCGGTCGCCAAGGTGGTCGCGGTCGAGCACGCTCCCGGCCACGCGGTGACCGAGGAAGAGGTGATCCGGGAGACCAGGAACTTCCCGCCGCTGACGCCGCTCGACACCTTCGGGATCCTGATCGGCTTCGTGGGGACAGTGGCCCTCGGCATGCTGGCCGTCGCGGTCGGCAACCAGGACAGCGGCGAGCTCTCCGGCCGGGCCGCGATCGTGCTGCTGATCGCGATCGGCGCCTTCCTGCTCAACGTCGGCAACATCGTCGGCCTGCTGTTCTTCGAGAGTGTCCGCTACACCGGCATCTGGGAGAAGTTCTTCGCCCGCATGTCGCTCATGTTCACCACGGTCGGACTGGCGGTCTCGCTGGTTCTCTGGCTGACGTGAGGGCCGGACCGGCGAGCCCGGCCCACCAGGAGCGATGACGGGTCAGGTCGCCGTGATCGGGGCGGGCGTGGTCGGGCTGGCCACCGCCTGGGCCCTGGAGCGTCGAGGGCTCCATTGCTCGGTCTTCGAGCAGGGAGCCCCGGGCGGCGGTCAATCGGCCGGCGAGTCGAGGATCTTCCGCCATGCGCACCGGGATCCGCGCCAGTTCGAGCTGGCGCTGCGGGCCCGGCGGGACTGGCGCGACTGGGAGGAGGCATTCGGGGTCCAGCTGATCTCGCCCGACGGTTCCATGGTCCTGGGCGAGGACGCGGTCTCGAGGCTCGAGCGGTACGCGGACGAGCCGGGGATCGAGGTACGGGAACTGACCCCGGAGGAGATCCGTGAGGTGCTGCCGCCGATGGATCGGTTCGACGGTCCCGCGATGATCGACGAGACGGCCGGCGCCATCCGCACCCGCCTGGCGCTCGCCAACCTGATCCGCGCGGTCGGCACGAACCTGATCCCCGAGCGGGTCGAGGCGGTGCTGCCGCGGATCACCGGCGGGGTGGAGGTGGTGACCGAGAACGGGTCCCGGACCTTCGACAGCGCCGTGGTCTGCGCCGGTCGCGGCACCTCCTTCCTGGCCGAGGCATCCGGCGTGCCGATCCCGGTCACCGACCGGGCCCACGTGCGGCTCTGCTTCCCGGTCGACGGCGCCGGGCGCGAGCGGCGACTGGCCTGCTTCCAGGATTCCTCCGGGTTCTGGGGCGAGGACGCCGGGTACGGGTCGGCTGTGCGCGGCAACCGCGAGTACACGGTCGGGCTGGCGGTCAGCGCGAGCATGGACGCGACGGCCGCCGACTCCCTGGACGACCTCACCGCCCGCACTCTCGACTACGCCCGTCGCGCCATGCCGGGCCTGTCGCCCTGGCCCGCCCAGGCGCTGCATTGCTGGGTGACGGAGCTGCCCTGGGCCCCGGACGGCCTGGCGATCTGGCAATCGGCCGACACCTTCTTCGTGGCGGGCCACAACCTGTTCAAGTTGGCGCCCGTGCTGGGGCGGGCTCTGGCCCGGTCCGTCGCCTCGGGCGAGGTCGAGCCCGGTTTCAGGCCCGAGGATCGCCTCGGCGCGTCGATCGGCGAGCCGGCCGGGTCCGCTGGTTGAGCGGAGACCCAGCCGCGGCCTCGAGGGGGAGAGTCAGGCCGCGGCCGGGAGCCGCTCGTTCATGCGATCGAGGATGCGTCGGAGCATTCGCGATACATGCATCTGGGAGTGTCCGATCCGCTCCGCGATCTCGGACTGGGTGAGTTCGTCCCGGAAGCGAAGCCGGATCACCAGACGTTCTTCGTCGGTCAGGTCTTCCATCGCGTCGTGGAGCACGATCCGGCTCTCGGCGATCTCGTAGCTGGAGTCGTCCCGGCCGAGCCACTCGGCCGGTGAGCCGGAACCGTCCTCGTCGGGAGAGATGCCCTGGTCGAGGGAGACGGGGTGGCGGTTGTGGCCGGCCTCGAAGGCCTCGACGATCTCCTGCTCGCCGGTGTCCATCTCGGCCGCGATCTCGGGGATCGACGGCTCGCGGTTGAGCCGGCCGGTGAGGTCGCTGACCACGATGTCGATCTGGCCGATCCGGTCGTAGAGGCTGCGCGGGAGGCGCATGGAGGAAGTGCGGTCACGGAAGTGGCGCTTGAGCTCTCCGGTGATCGTGGGGGAGGCGAAGGCGATGAAGGGGACGCCGCGATCGGGGTCGAATCGGTTGACCGCGTTGACCAGCCCGAGACTGGCCACCTGCACCAGATCGTCGAGCGATTCGGCCTGGCTCCGGTACTTGACGGCGACGCTCTTGGCGAAGGCCAGATAGCGGTTCGTCAGCTCCTCTCGAGCATGGGGGTCGGCGTCTCGTCTCGACCATAGGTCGGATTCGTCCGCCAAACCGATTCGAACGGGATTGCCGAGTTCATCTGCCTGTTTTCCTTGAACCTTGCTTTCCATCGTTCAGCCTCTCCTTCTGAGGGACTAGCCCCCTGAGTTGCTGCCCTGGAGCTCTCCGTGGAGAGTCGTGCAGTGGTGCCTGATCGTTCGCTCCGAACATAGCTGTACATGGATGAACTGTCCAGTATCCGAAACCTAAAGAAAGTCTTAAGTTTCCGACGACCGTTAGAAAAGGCCGATCAATAAAGGGCTTCAGCAGGGGGAGTTTCGGCGCGACAAGTGGAAAACATCGCCTTCCATGAATCCGACAGCCATGTTCACGAACAAAGGCATACCGCCCTCGCCCGAGATGAAATAAGGCTCTCGGAGGGGATCAGCGGGGCGCGTGGCGCTGATGCAGCATCAGGTCGTTGCCGTCCGGGTCGGCGAAGATCGCCATGAAGCAGACCCCGGTGTCGAAGGTGTCGCCGAGGAAGGAGACGCCCTTCGCCTCGAGGTCGGAGCGGGCGGCCTCGATGTCGTCGACGTGGAGCGCCAGGTGCGCGTTCTTCTGCGGGGAGAACTCGCGGCCGGCCTTCTCCGGCTCCCAGATCCCGAAGCAGGTGTCGCCGACCCAGAACTCGTACTGCGCGTTGTCGTCCGGGGTGAGGCCGAGCGTGTCGATGTAGAAGGCGCGCGAACGGTCCGCGTCGGTGGACGGGATGCCGATGAAGTCGAGTCCGGTGATCATGCTCTGAACGTACCCTGCCTCGCGGAGGGCAAACGGGTCAGATACCGATCTTGGCGGACCCGTCGTCGATGCCGGCGAGGATCGCCATCGGGTCCGCGTCGGCGGCGAAGAAGGTCCAGGTCCCGTCCTCCGAGCGCTCGATCAGGCCCTGCTCGGTCAGGGTGCCGATCGCCGAGGTGATCGACGGTCGGCGGGCGCCGATCAGGGCGGCCAGCGAGCGGTGGTTGAGGCGGATCGGGATCTTGACGCCGTCGACGCCCTCGATTCCCCAGCGCTCGGCCGCGTAGCGGAAGGTGAGGAGCAGCCGGTGGTCGACGCGGGGCAGTTGGCAGACCGCGAGATGGAACCCGAGCCAGCGCGAACGCGCCACCACCCGGTCCATGAGCGCGGTGATGATGCTCGGGAAGTCCTTGGCCTGCTCGGCGACCTGATGGTCGAGGATCGCGACCTGGCCGGGGGAGAGCAGGGTCCAGGAGTCGGTGACGTTCATCGCGTCCAGGGGTGTCGGGACGACCCAGGGCCGGATCAGGTCACCGGGCCCGAGCAGCTCGATCGAAGGTCGGTTCGAGAGGACTATCTCGCGGGTGAAGGCTCCGTCGAGGATCAGGTAGCCCAGGCAGATCGGGCTGGCCGGCTGCTCGGCGGCGTCCTCCCAGGCGCCGGATTCGATCCGCCTCACCTCCGCGATCAGCCGTTCGCGGGCCCGGTCCAGGGTCTGCCGGTCGGAGCCCCGGGCAAGCGAGGGCTCGGCGTCGAGCAGCCTGACCGTGCCTGCGGGCTCTCCGAACATGTTCTGACCATAGCCCTCGGCGTGGATATAGGGGCTGGCCGCCGGGGCGGAAATACCATACAGTGGTAGGTATGGGGTCCAGAACGGTGGGATTGACGCTGCTCGCATTCATCTCGTTCTTCGCGGTCGGGGCGCAGGCCCAGGCGGCGCCGCGAGTCGACGTCTCGCCTGCCCAGGTGAGGTTCGGCGAGCAGGTGCTGGGCGAGGTCTACTCGCCCCAGTACGTCGAGGTCGACGGCATCGCCGATCCCGGCGTCTACGTCACCTCGGCGACGCTCGGCGGCGCCGACCCGGACGCGTTCTCGATCGACACCTACTCCTGTGACGACGTCGAGCTGGGCGAGGGCGTCTACTGCTACATCGACGTCGCCTTCCAGCCGGACGAGGTCGGCGCCAAGTCGGCCACGATCACGATCGAGGCCGACGAGGGCGATCCCGTCGTGGTGCCGGTGTCCGGGACGGGCGTGGTGCCGGCGGCGAACGCGCCTGATCTCGCCGAGCCGACCCTGAACGAGCCGCTGGAGGGCGCCACGGACCTGTGGGGCTACGCCGGCGGCGACTTCGAGGGGCAGGGGCGGGCCGGGGTCGTGACCGTCTCCCAGATGGACGACTGGTCGGTCTCGGCTGGTTTCGCCTACGGCACCCCGAGTGGGACCCTGACCACGCCGTTCGGGCGCGAGATCTCCGGAGGCGGGTTCGCGGGCAGCGCCGCGACCGGCGCCTTCGATGGCGACTCCGACCTGGACGCGGTCGCGGCCGGGGGCGGCACGGCGCGCGCCTTCCTCAACGAGGGTGACGGCGAGATGGACCAAGGCACGGAGTTGCCGGTGGACGAGAACGGGCTCGAGGGCAACCTGGTCACCGGCGAGTTCACGGGTGACGAGAACCTCGACGTACTCGCCGGCTACGGGACCTACGACGACGAGACCGGGGAGAACGGGTACATGCTCGAGGTCTTCCCCGGGGAGGGCGACGGGACCTTCGGCGACGCGATCACCCAGGCCGTCCCGGTCGACGGCCCGATGGGGATGGCCGCGGGCGACTTCGACGGCGACGGGGTCAGCGACTTCACGGTCTCGACCTGGCCCGGCCAGGTGCTCATGTACGCCGGCGACGGCGACGGGACCTTCACCGAGGTCGGCCGTTTCGGTCCGAGCTGCGGTTGCCAGTCCCCCTGGGGGATGGCCACCGGGGACCTGAACGGCGACGGGCGCGACGACGTGATCGCCACGATGAGGTTCGAGAACCAGATCGAGGCCTATCTCTCGCAGGCCGACGGCAGCTTCGTCCGCCAGGGCAAGATCTCGCTGCCGCTGGCCGACGGCTGGGATCCGAACCCCTACTCGGTCTCGGCGGCCGACCTGAACGGGGACGGGTTCCTCGACCTCGCCACCGGCAACTACCTGAACGACACGACCACCATCTTCGTCGGCGACGGCGAGGGGAACTTCCACTTCGCGTCGAACCTGGCCATCGATCCCGAGCAGAGCATCGGCCCGCACGGCACCTACATCGGCGATTTCAACGGAGACGGCCGCCCGGACCTCTCCATCGCCGGCCAGGACGCCCAGGTCGCGATCTACCTCAACCAGGGGGAGCCGGGGCAGCCGGTCGCCGACCCGACCACCGTCGACTTCCCGGACACCGTCTCCGGAACCGATTCCGCCCCCGTCACGGTGAGCCTGACCAACCAGGGCGGCCTGGCCAGGCTCGGGGTGACCGGAGTGCAGGTCGGCGGAGGCGACTCGAGCGACTTCGCGATCACGGACGACGGGTGCCAGGACGCCTCGATCCCGGTCGGCGGGCGCTGCGAGATCGAGGTGGCGTTCACGCCGCAAGGTCCCGCCGGGAGCCGGGCCAGCGCCCTCTACCTGGACACCGCCAGCGACGAGCAGCCCCAGATCTCCGTGCCGCTGACCGGGCTCGCCACCGATCCGCCCCCGCCGGCGCCCGGGGTCTCGGTCGATCCCGCGACCCGCGACTTCGGCAGCGTCCAGATCGGCCAGGAGAGCCAACCCGGCACGATCCAGGTCACCAGCACCGGCGACGAGCCGCTCGAGATCAGCGCGGTCACCGTCGGCGGAGCGGCCGCGGCCGACTTCCCGGCGAGCTCGAACTGCGTCGGCACCTTCCAGCCGGGCGCGCACTGCACGCTGTCCTTCGGCTTCCGTCCGACGGTGGCCGGCGCCCGCGCCGCCACCGTGACCTTGCAGACCAACGCGCCCGGCGATCCGGCGGCCGTCGAGCTCCGGGGAACCGGCGTCGCCGCCCCGGTCACGAGAGCCCCCCGGGTGATCGTCCGCAGCCGTCCCAAGGCGAGGATCAGGATCCGGGGCCGGGTCCTGCGCCGGGTCCGGGTCGGCTTCCGGAGCGACCAGAAGGGCGCCAGGTTCCGGTGCCGGATCGACCGCCGGAAGTTCGCGGGCTGCCGCTCGCCGAAGGTCTTCCGCCGGATCAGGCCGGGCCGTCACGCGATCCGCATCCGCGCCATCAAGAACGGCCGGGTCGGGCCGGTCAAGGTGATCAAGTTCCGGGTGGTGCGGCGGGTAAGGTGACGCCGTGATCACGTCCATCCGCCGCGTACTCGTCCTGTTCCTCGGAATCACCGCGCTGTCTCTGTCTCTCGCCGCATGCGAGAAGTCGGTCAGCATCGGTGACGACACCATCGCCAGCGACCAGCTCGAGCTGGAGTCGTCCAAGTCCCTGACCGCGAAGACGGGTCAGAAGCCGGCCTCGGTCGATTGCCCGGAGGATCTGAAGGCGGAGGTCGACGCGACCGAGACCTGCGAGCTGGTCGATCCGCAGGGCAACCACTACGACATGAAGGTGACCGTCACCTCGGTCGACGACGACGGCAACGCCAAGTTCAACATCTCGGTCGGCCAGATCAAGAAGCTGGGCGACGCGCCCAGTCCTTCCTGAGGCGGCGTTAGGCTCGGAGCATGGCCGATTCGACCGAGGAGCTGCGCGAGGAGTTCGAGGAGTACGAACAGTCCGAGTCGGCGATGTTCTCCGGCTCGGAGTCCGCCCCGAGCGGGGCGCTCAGACCGTGGATCAAGTGGATGATCCTGGTCGACGTGATCGTGATCGCCGTCGTGCTGGCGATCGTCTTCGCGAACTGACGCCCCGGTCGCCCGGGGCTACCGCTTCGAGGCCGCAATCGCGGCCATGTACTGCTCGGGGGTTATCGGCTCGACCGGCATCGGGGTGACGGTCTCCCGGCTGGAGCGCATGCCGTCGATCACCAGGGTGAGGAGCCGTTCCCAGACCTCGGAGGAGGCGGCGTCGGTCAGGTCGATCGTCCGGGCCAGCATCACCTCGATCAGCGGCACGTCCAAGGTGTCGAAGTCCGTGCGGAGCGAACCCTGCGCCTTGGCCCGTTCGATCAAGCCGGACATGATCGGCGCGAGCCTCTTCCGGGGGCGGTCCATCATCTCGCTCGTCGCGCCCGGCCCGAGGACGATCTGGCGCAGGGCGATGTCGTCGCCGTGCATCCGGGCGGCGCGTCGGATGAAGGTGGTCAGGCCCTCCCAGGGATCCTCGATCGCGGCGCATTCCTCGGCCAGTGAGACGAAGCGCTCGATCTTCACCTCGAAGAGCTCGTCGATCAGGTCCTGGCGTTCCGGGAAGCGTCGGTAGACGGTCCCGACCCCGACTCCGGCCTCGGCGGCGATCACGTCGAGGCTCGCGTCGAGGCCGTCGCGGGCGAAGACCGTCGCGGCGGCTTCGAGGATCCGTTCGCGGTTCTTGCGGGCGTCGGCGCGGAGCGGTCGTTCCTGGTCTTTTCGATCGGCCATGGGAGAGGGATTCTACGAAACGGAGAGATTTCCTCCGTTTCTGTGCTACTCTCGCCATAAGTTGAGAAGTGTCCTCCACTTATCGGAAAGAAGAGATGAACCCCAGCAACCACCCACACCACGGCCGACGATGGAAGATCCTCGCCTTCCTCGCCCTGGCCCAGTTGATGGTCGTGCTCGACGCGACCATCGTCAACATCGCGCTGCCGTCCGCCCAGGCCGACCTCGGATTCGGGGATGCGAGCCGGCAGTGGATCATCACCGCCTACGCGCTCGCCTTCGGCAGCCTGCTCCTGATGGGCGGCAGGATGAGTGACTTCTTCGGCCGTCGACGCGCGCTGATCACCGGCCTGACCGGATTCGCTCTCGCCTCGTCCCTCGGCGGGATCGCGCCCAGCTTCGAGGTGCTGGTCGGGGCCAGGGCCCTGCAGGGCCTGTTCGGCGCGCTGCTCGCCCCGGCGGCGCTCTCGACCCTGACCACCACCTTCACCGAGCCGGGGGAGCGGGGGAAGGCCTTCGCCGTCTACGGCGCGGTGGCCGGTGGCGGCGGCGCGGTCGGGCTGCTGCTCGGCGGCCTGCTGACCGAGTACCTCGATTGGCGCTGGTGCATGTTCGTCAACGTCGCCTTCGCCATCCCGGCCGCGATGGGGCTGCTGCGGTTGCTCGAGAACCGCGTCGACCGCCGCGAGATCAGCATGGACATCCCCGGGGCGTTGGCCGCCTCGCTCGGCCTGTTCGGCATCGTCTTCGGCTTCTCGAGAGCCGAGGCGGACGGCTGGACGGCGGCGGTGACGCTCGTCAGCCTCGTCGCCGGCGTGCTGCTCCTGTTCGCCTTCATCCTGGTCGAACGTCGGGCCGACGCGCCGCTGCTGCCGCTTCGCGTCGTCACCGATCGAAACCGGGCCGGCTCCTACCTGGCGGTGGCCGTCGCCGGGGCCAGCATGTTCGGCGTCTTCCTGTTCCTCACCTATTACATGCAGCAGACCCTCGGCTTCAGCCCGGTCGAGACCGGGCTCGCCTTCCTGCCGATGATCGCCTTCCTGATGGTCGGCTCGGTCAGCTCCAGCACCAGGCTGATGCCTCGGTTCGGGCCCCGGCCGCTGGTCCCGACCGGGATGGTCCTGGCCGCCGCGGGAATGGTGTTCCTGACCGGGGTGGGGGTCGATTCGACCTACGCCACCGCTGTCCTGCCGGGGCTCTGCCTGGTCGGCCTCGGGTTCGGGCTGGTGATCGCCCCGTCGATGGCCAGCGCCACGCTCGGCGTCGCTTCGGCCGACGCCGGGGTGGCCTCGGCCATGGTCAACACCTGCCAGCAGGTCGGCGGGTCGGTCGGGACCGCGCTGCTCTCGACGATCTCCGCCTCGGCGATCTCAGCCTTCGCCTCCGGCAAGGTGCCGGGCCCGGAGTTCGCGGCCCAGGCCGCGGTCCACGGCTACACCACCGCGTTCTGGTGGTCGGCCGCGATCCTCGCGACCGGGGCCGTGGTCACCGCCGCCACGCTGCGGAGCGGCCGGCCTCAGGTCGAGGCTGAAGGGGAGCTGGCGATGGCGCATTGACCCCGCCGCGGATCCGGCCTCAGACGGTGGCCGGATCCGACGCCTGGTCCAAGAGCTCCAGCTCGCCGGCGGTGAGCTGGAGCTCGACCCCGGCCAGCAGCGGCTCGAGCTGAGCGCGGTTGCGGGCGCTGGCGACCGGCGCGGTGATCGTGGGCTGGGCCAGCAGCCAGGCGATCGCGACCGAGGCCGGTTCGGCGCCCCGGTCGGCGGCGACCTGATCGAGGGCCGCCAGGACGCGGTGCCCGTGGTCGTTCAGATAGGCGGCGGCGCCACCGCCGCGCGGGCTCTTGCCGAGATCGGATTCGTCACGGTACTTGCCGGTCAGGAACCCCTTGGCGAGGGAGAAGTAGGGCAGCACGGCGAGGTTCTCGCGTTCCGCGATCTCCCGGCGCCCGCCGTTCTCGTACTCGTCCCGCTCGACCAGGTTGTAGTGCGGCTGGAGCGCCACCCAACGGGCCAGGCCATCGCGGGCCTGGATCGCGAGGGCCTCCTCGATCCGGTCCGGCTCGTAGTTGGAGCCCGCGACGTAGCGGACCTTGCCGTCGGTGACGAGCCGGTCGAAGGCGGCGAGCGTCTCCTCCAGCGGGGTGTCGTGATCGTCGAAGTGGGCGTAGTAGAGGTCGATGCGATCGGTCCTCAGTCTTCGCAGCGAGTCTTCGCAGGCCTTGACCACGTTCTCGCCCGAGAGTCCCTGCCGATCGGGGTGCTGCGAGACCTTGGTCGCGACCACGACGCGATCGCGGTTGCCGCGGCTCTCCATCCACTCGCCGATGATCGCCTCCGACTCGCCGCCCGAGTTCCCGGTCACCCAGGACGAGTACGAGTCGGCGGTGTCGACGAAGTTCCCGCCGGCCTCCAGGAAGGCGTCCAGGACCTCGAACGAGGCAGCCTGATCGGCGGTGTAGCCGAACACGTTGCCACCGAGATTCAAGGGAAAGACACTGAGCTGAGAATCGCCGATCTGAACCATGGCCCAACTATGGCAAGCGGGCGATGTGGGCTGGCCCGTGCCCCTGTTATCCGAAGCTCACCGCAGGCGCGTCCAAGTACGTTGCGTAAGCGCTTTCGAAGTCGATATTTTCGCTTCTGCGCGCGGCAGAAACCATCTGTCGCCACAAACTCAGTTCCGCGAGGATCAACGGGCTGTCGAGAAAGCACATAATCGGTTCAGCGTCATCCAGCACCTCGAACTCCGAGCTATGTTGGTAGCGATACCAGCTTTTGAGGAACACCTCCGGGGTGTCCTCCCATGCACCGAAGTGATAGAGAAGTACGGTTAGACCACGACGACCGTAGTTGAGGACCATGAACCCATGGTGGTGGTACTCAAACTCCTCTGAGAAGTCACCAGCGCCTACGGAGGTAAGGGCTGTCTCAGCGTCTAGAAGCTGTCTGCTTCTATCGATTTTTGTCGCGCCGGACACTTCCAGTGTGTAGACGCGAAGCGCGAAATCTCGTATCGAGACGCTTCCGAGGAAGCCAGGAATGCGGGGCGTGCTCCATGGCTGCCTATTCATGGATGTCCCCAAGGATGGGTCGCACGATCAAGTCCTCCACCACGGCCTGCGGCGACAGGGTCAGGCTGGCTCGGACGAGCTTGCCGACATCGCTCGGATCCAGCAGACGGTTTGGCGGTAGATCCTCTCCTTCCCACATGTCGGTCAAGGTTCCACCGGGCGACACGAGTGTCACCCCGATTCCCCTTTCTCGGAGTTCCTCCCTGAGGTTTATAGCCAGGCCCCGTAGGCCGTACTTGGCAACGCCATAAGACGGCACCAGTGGGTAAGGCTCATACGCTGCGGTGGATCCGATCATCACGACCCTAGGCGCCTTTCCCCGAGAGAGAGAACCCACCAGCTCTGAACTCAAGACCGCGTGGGAGATCAAGTTGATCTCTAGGTCGCGCTTGAACGCGGACATATCGAGATCGCTGAGTGGTCCCTCGGTAAAGACTCCCGCGCAGAGCACGGCTGCGTCAAGAGCATTGATAGACGCGGCTCGAACCGCCGCCTGCACTTCTTCTGTGCGCTCCAGGTCAGACACGATGGGATGCACTTCGCAACGATCACCAAGGCGTCGCTTTATATCCTCTCCTTGGGCGGACTCGCGGACCAAAGCCCAGACTTCGTCGAGTTCGGGAGTAAGTTCGTCGAGTATCGCCCGTCCAATTCCGCGTGTTGGTCCTGTGATGAAGAGTTTCATATATCGAACTATAACTGAGGAGGGTATCTACCTACCGACCGGAGGTCAGTCTGCGCCGTATATATGGAGATGCCCAATCGATGATCTCGTTCCTCATCGCGGGAAGTGCCCAGTCGCGGCCGGTGATGGTGACGCGGCAGCGAGCAGAGCCACAGTGGCAGGGTTGCTTCATGCGATATGATTCGTCGCCTTCCCAATAGGAGTAGTCACACGTCAGCTCTTCGCCCCGATGGATAGAGCGTTTCGATACGACAGTAACCGCGTCAACGAGTCCCAGGTTGCTGTCGCATGAGTGGTTGATGTAGTCGCTCGCATCCCGGTATGAGGATGCGGGTTCAGCCAAGAGAGTTTCTTCGGTTAAGCCGACTGCCGTTGAAGGCAGGAGCTCGACGGAGAACCTTGAAGTGGAAGGAAATATTCGTCCTCCAAACCGGACCAGCACGGTGTCAGCGGGAATATCGTCGCGGCTGAAAACCCCACAACCAGCTAGATCGCTGAGTGCGACGAACAACGCTTCGTGGATATATGGACGAAGGTCTTGGTCCACTTTCTATTCTCCTCTAAGAACCAGGGAATCAGATACAAGGTCCGCGAGCGTCTCTAGGTACTCGTAGTAGTCAACACGCTCAGCTAGGGATAAGATCCCGTCTGATTCGACCTCGGACGGGAGCGGCCGGGCTGACATGCTTGGTTGCTGATAGCCATGGAACTCGAACAGGTGCCCTCCGTGACTCTCGGCGTAGTGCCGCAGGCGAGAACGGGACCTATCGTCCCTGTCCATGAACTCGTAGACAAGGAAGTCGAGGGGCGGAAGGCGCAACGCAGCGCGTTTTACGATCTGAGAGACAAGGTGTTGAGTGGCGTTCTTGTCGTCTGAGCCGAGGTACGCGATGAAAACCAGGCGACTGCCATCCAACACAATCAGCTTCGCGAAGGCGACGACGCGTTTTCGTACTCGGGCAACGACGAGCGCGTGCTGGACTAGATGCGGTTTCCTCTTTCCGGCTCGCGCGAGTTTTCGCAGACGGGTGGGACTGAGGTTCTGATTGTCCACGTAGCGACGCAGAATTTCAACGGGCACTTGGTCTTCGAGACGTATGAGATCTACGTAGAGATCGGCGAATCCGTCAAAATCTGCGGATCTTGAGCTAGTGACGAGGCGGACAGTTGTCCGTTCGTTTAGGTACCGGGTGATCTCGTTGGCCACCACGGCCAGGAGGACAGCGAGAAAGACGGCGGAGAGGGTCCAACGCACGTACGTAGGCATGGAATCCCAGACATGATTCAAGTCAAAGCTCGAGAGAGTTTGGAGGCCGTACGCATTCACTGGATATGACAGTCCTGTCATTCAGTAGGTGGGGCGACCTACGGATGGAATACACCGCACTGCGACACGTCAACGCCTCCGTGGACTACTTTACAACACATTGGTATCTGACAATCGCACGCACGACAGGAGTAGACAACTTCGCCGTAGATGGTGCGGTTCGGGGCCAGCCACCTGTAGCCTCGGTTCATGGCCGGCCATCGGATCTACAAAGTCAGCTTCGCCAGCGTCTATCCGCACTACCTCACCAAGGCCGAGAAGAAAGGCCGCACCAAGGAAGAGGTCGACGAGATCATCCGCTGGCTGACCGGCTACACCCAGGACCAGCTCGAGTCCCAGATCGAAACCGAGACCGACTTCGAGACCTTCTTCGCCAAAGCCCCCGAGCTGAACCCCGCCAGACAGCTCATCACCGGCACCATCTGCGGAGTCCGAGTAGAAGAAATCGAAGACCCCCTCATGCGCGAGATCCGCTACCTCGACAAGCTCATCGACGAGCTGGCCAAGGGCAGGCCGATGGAGAAGGTGCTGCGTCGTCCGGGGTGAGCCCGAGGGCGCCCTCGGGCTCCAGAACTCCCTGCCTTTTGGCATCGCCAGGGTGCCCTATTGCACTTTGTCCATCGCCATTCGAACTCGACCTGCAGGG
This sequence comes from Solirubrobacterales bacterium, assembly GCA_017304845.1. GTDB lineage: Bacteria > Actinomycetota > Thermoleophilia > Solirubrobacterales > 70-9 > 67-14. The sequence continues at coordinate 41,426 of JAFKLL010000019.1, read as the reverse complement.
CGTCCAGGCAGTACCGGGGGAGGGACTCGAACCCCCGACACGCGGATTATGATTCCGCTGCTCTAACCAGCTGAGCTACCCCGGCGGGGACGCGGGAGTCTAGATGATTCCGGGGTGGTCTCGACGTTTGGCGGGGGCGGGCGTCGAGATGCGAGTTGGGTGCGCTATCTGGCGCGGATCTGCATCTCGCGGCCTTGGGGCGGGCGGGGGCTTAGAGGAGGTCTCGGCGGCGCCACAGGGCCAGGCCGATCGTGGTGACGGCGGCGGCGATCGCGGTCATCGTGACCAGGGGGCCGGCCTCCAGGGGCACGGCCGGTACGGCCGGCACGTGGGAGTAGGGGGAGAGGTCGACGATCCAGCTCGGCAGGTCGCCGAAGGAGGCCACCGACCAGATCACCACGAAGGCCACCAGCAATCCCCAGGCGGCCACCGAGGCGCGGGACGAGATGCCGAAGAGCAGGACCGCGAGGCTGGCGGTCAGCCACATCGCCGGGGCCTGGGCGAAGCCGGAGGCGACCAGCCGTCCCGTCTCGCCGAAGTCGCCGGTGACCACGCCGAGGCCGAGCGCGAGGCCCAGGCCCAGCAGGGCCATCATCAGGGCGCTCGCGGCGTAGGCGATCAGCACATGCCCCCAGGCCCAGCGCACCTTGCCGAGCGGTCCGGCCAGGAGCAGCGCCGCCCGGTCGTGGGTCTCCTCGGAATGGGGCCTGAGCACGCCGCCGATCGTGAACCCGGTCGCCATCAGGGCGAGCACGGTGAAGATCGTCGCGAAGTAGGAGTCGACGATGTTGCTGGAAGTGCCGGCGAAGGCGGCGGTCAGGGCGTCGCTCGACTCCAGGATCCCGGTGATGTTGTCGCCGACCGCGCCGATCGCGAACCCGTACACGAACAGCAGGTAGGTCCAGCCGATGATCGATCCGCGCTGCACCCGCAACGAGAACCCCAGCGGATGGAGCAGAGACGGGTGGGCGCGATCCGGGCCGGGCCTGGGCTGGATCAGGCCGCTGCCGATGTCGCGCCGGGACAGCAGCCAGAGTGCGAACCCCACCGTGGTCGCGGTCGCCGCGACCGGGAGGATCAGCGGCCACCAGGTGTCGTCCCAGTACGCCTTCGTGCTCTGGGCCCAGCCGAGCGGCGAGAGCCAGGTCAGGGCCTCGGGCCCGGTGTCGCCCAGCGCCCGCAGGAACCAGGCGATGCCGATCACGATCCCGACCAGGCCCCGGGCCGTCCGCGCCTTGGCCGTGACCTGGCAGCAGATCGCCGTGGTGCCGACGAAGACATAGCCGAAGCCCAGGATCGAGAGGACCAGCAGCACCGAGGAGCCGGCCTCGTAGCCGGTCGCGAGGAAGACCACCAGCCAGCCGATCGCGGCCAGGGTCAGCGAACCGGCGGTCACGATCATCGCCGCCGTGAGAGTGGCGAGACGACCGCTGCCGGCAGCCAGCAGCAGCTCGCTGCGCCCGTCCTCCTCCTCGGCCCGGGTGTGGCGGATCACCACGAACATCGCGAAGATCGCGCTGATCACCGAGACCACCGGCAAGGTCTCCCAGGCGGTGGCGCCGCCTAGCGTCCGCAGGCCGTCGGTCGGGCCGACCATCGCGACCAGGGCCGGGTTGCCGGCGACGCTCTTGTAGAGCGAGTTCAGATCGGCCTGGGTCCCGTACAGGCCCGAGTAGCTGGCCACGTAGAGCCCAACCCAGCCGATCAGGCCTACCACGCAGAGCGGCAACAGGAGACGGTCGCGCTTCAGCGCGAAGCGCAGCGCCTCGCCGGTTCCTGTGAACCGGCTCATTTCGGTTCGTACACGCTCAGGAACAGCTCTTCCAGGGAGGCGGGCCGGTCCGGATCCGCGGATTCGTGGGTCATCTTGCGCAGCTCCTCGATCGACCCCGACTCGACCGTCTTCCCGGACCGGATGATCGTCAGCGTGTCGGCCAGATGCTCCACCTGGCCGAGGATGTGGCTGGAGAGCAGGATCGTGTGGCCCTCGCCCGTGATCTCCTTCACGCACTCCTGGAACACCGCCTCCTTGAGCGGATCCAGGCCGGACGTGGGCTCGTCGAAGATGAACAGCTCCGCGTCGGTCGCCAGGGCCGCGACCAGGGCGACCTTCTGGCGGTTGCCCTTCGAGTAGGTGGAGGCCTTCTTGGTCAGGTCGAGCTCGAACCGCTCGACCAGCTCCTCACGGCGTTTCGGGTCGAGCCCGCCGCGCAGCGAGCCCAGCATGTCGATCGTCTCACCGCCGGTCAGGTTCGGCCACAGGTTCACGTCACCCGGCACGTAGGCGAGGCGACGGTGCAGCTCGACGGCACGGCGCCACGGGTCCTCGCCGAACAGCCGGGCCTCGCCGCCGGAGGCCTTGATCAGCCCCAGCAACACCCGGATCGTGGTCGACTTACCCGACCCGTTCGGTCCGAGGAAGCCGTGGACCTGCCCCGGCTCCACGCTCAGGTCGAGCCCGTCCAGCGCCCGGGTGCTCCCGAAATCCTTGACCAGCCCCCTCACCTCGATGACGGCTTCCATGCCCGGAACCTACCGCAGGGACCGGCCGTTGACGGGAAGCGAAAGATCCCGCCCGGGCGACCGATCAGGCCGGGCGGGATGCTCCCGGGCAGGGGCCGCTGAGAGCGAAGGTGTTGCCGTCCGGGTCCGTGAACCACACGACACGCATGTCACCCATCTTCATGACCCCGTCGTCGTCCTGGTCGAAGCCGTCGTACTTCTCGAACGAGATCCCATGCTCTTTCAGGGAGCTGGTCTCGGCGTCGAAGTCCTCGACTTCCCAGGCGGCGATCGTGGCCGTGGCCTTGCCGGCGTGTTCCGGTGACGGATACACGAGCAGGCCGGTCCCGTCGCCACAGGCGTACAGAACCTCGGTGCCCTCGGCACCACTGTCGGCCGGATCGAGACCCAGCGACTCCTCGTAGAAGCGCTTGGCCCGGTCCATGTCACCTACCGCGGCAACCGCCGCGATCTTGCTTTCTGACAGGCTCATCATTGCCTCCTTGGGATGGTGATTTGCCCGCTGTCCCACCATAGCTCCGATCCGGTCCCGAGTCGACCGGATCCGGGGCCGCGCTACGAAAGATCGACGTGGTGGAAACGGGGCAGAAGCCGCTCCCGGAGCTGCGCCGCCGCCTGCGAGTCCGGGTCGCCGCGGGTCAGCAGGAAGACCTCGGTCGCGTCGAAGGAGGCGAGCTCGTCCTCGACCGCCTGCACCAGGTCCTCGTCGCCGACCCGGGCGCTGGCATCGACCCCGGCCAGGGTCAGCGACGCGACCGAGACGACCAGGTCGCGCTGGGCCCGATCGCGCGCCCGTTCCAGGTCGGTCGCCCAGCGGCGCAGGAAGGTGTTGGTGGCCGGGGTGAGCAGCCGCACCTCGGAGTCGTTCTCGTCGAAGCCGAGCCGCACCTCGTCCGCGACCCGCTGGATAGAGGCGGCGTCCTCGATCGGGAAGGTCGTGACCACCAGGAGCCTTCTCGCCAGTTCCGGCCGGGGCGTGCGGCCGATCGGGTCGCGGGGGATAACCAGCATCGCGACCACGGCCAACGCGACCAGGGAGAGCCCCGCGATGCTGAGGCCCAGACCCGGTCCGGCCAGGGCGAAGCCGAGCGCCGCCGGGACGATCAGCACGATCAGGATCAGCGGTGGCTGCCACGACTTCATGGACCAATGATCGCGCCTCAGTAGTTTGCGGTCATGGATTCCGATCTCGACCGGGCGGTGCGCACGGTCATCCACGACTGCATGGGGGTACGGCCGAACGAGCAGGTTCTGGTCGTCTGCAACCCGGCCACCCGCGAGCTGGGCGACGCCCTGAGGGACGAGGCGGAGGAGATCGGCGCCGAGGCCGTCCTCGCGGTGATGACCGAACGCGATTCCCACGCGGGCGAGCCACCCGCGACGATCGCCGAGGCGATGGTCGCCGCCGACGTGTTGCTCGCCCCGACCGTCCAGTCGCTCTCGCACACCGCCGCGCGGAAGCGGGCCAGCGAGTCCGGGACCAGGACCGCGACGCTGCCCGGCGCGACCGTGGAGATGATGGCCCGGGTGATGAGCGACGACATGGAGAAGCTCCGTCATCGTGGCCATCGGGTCGCCGAGCTGCTCGACCGGGGGACCGAGGCCCGGATCACCTGCGACCACGGGGGAGACCTCACGCTCGGGCTGCAGGGGCGCAAGGCGATCCCGGACGCCGGCGAGCTGACCGCGGTCGGCGCCTTCGGCAACCTGCCCTGCGGCGAGGGCTTCATCGCCCCGGCGACCGCCGAGGGAACGCTGGTGGTGGACGGGTCGATCGCCGGGGTGGGGTTGGTGTCCGCGCCGGTCACCCTGACCATCGAGAACGGCCATCTGACCGCCGCGACCGGGCCCGAGGGAGCGAAGCTGATGGATCTCCTGACCGTTCACGGCCCGGACGGCACCAACGTCGCCGAGCTCGGGATCGGCACCAACGAGAAGGCGATCCTGACCGGGAACATCCTCGAGGACGAGAAGATCCTCGGCACGGCCCACATCGCCTTCGGCGCCTCGGCCGCGATCGGCGGCAACGTCCAGGTCCCGGTCCATCTCGACGTCGTCTCGCTGCGGCCCGAGGTGACGATCGACGGCACCCCGGTCGTGCTGGAAGGCAGGCTGCTGGTTTGAGCGGAACGGCGCCCCGATGAGCCTGCTGGCGGTCCCGAACGTCTCGGAGGGCCGGGACTTCGCGGTTCTCGACCGGCTCGGCGAAGCGCTCGGGAACGAGGTGACGCTGCTCGACCGGCACGCCGACATCGACCATCACCGCGCCGTCTTCACGCTCGCCGGACCGTCGGAGTGCCTCGCCGAAGCGCTCTCCGGGCTCGCCACCACCGCGGTCGATGAGATCGACATGACCGAGTGGCAGGGAATCCATCCGGCGATCGGCTCGCTCGACGTCTGCCCGGTGGTCTGGCTCAGCGAGGGGCGCCGCGAGACGGCGATCGAGGTCGCACTCGAGGTGGGCCGGGCGATCGGCGAGATGGGGGTGCCCGTCTTCCTCTACGGGGAGCTGGCCGCCGACGCGAGCCGACGCGAGCGGGCCTTCTACCGGGCCGGAGGGCTCGATTCGCTCTGGCAACGCATGACCTCCGGCGGGCTGAAGTCGGACTTCGGCCCCGACCGGCCGCACCCGACCGCCGGGGCGACTCTGGTCACCGCCCGCGCCCCGCTCGCCGCCTTCAACCTGGAGCTGGCCACCTCGGACATCCGCATCGCCCGCGAGATCGCCGCCGCGATCCGCGAGACCCCCGATGACGGCATTCCCGGGGTGCGGGCGCTGGGCCTCGAGCTCTCGACCGGCCGTGCCCAGGTCTCGACCAACGTCCACGACCCGATCGCCACCCCTCTGGCCGAGGTGGTCGAGGCGGTCCGTGCGGAGGCGGCGCTGCGCGGGACGAACGTGATCGAGGCCGAGTTGATCGGCCTGATCCCGGAGGCGGCGCTGGTCGAGTATCCCGAGGACGTGCCGATCCGCGATTTCGATCCGGACTTCCACGTGATCGAGCGCCGCCTGGATTGACCCTTCGGTAAGTTTCGGGCGTGGCACAGACCAAGAAGAAGCGGCAGCGCAAGAAGCGGGGCACCCAGGCGGGCAGCCTCGAGGCGAAGCGTCGCTCACGTCCCAGAAATCGGGCCGAGGCCCGCAACCAGGCCCGATCCGGTGGTGGTGGCCGCACGATCTCCAAGGGAGACAACCCGCCGACCTGGCGCGGGGCACTGCTGCGAGGCGCGATCGCCTCGGCCGTCTTCGCCCTGCTGCTGATCCTGATCTTCGGCCGCCCGCTCGGCGGGGCGGTGCTGATCGCGCTCGTGATGCTGGTCTTCTACATCCCGGCCGGCTACTACATGGACCTCTTCCTCTGGCGCCGGCGCGAGCGTCAGCGCATCCGCGCCAAGAACCAGGGCTGACCCATGTCCGGGATCGAGGTCATCGGAACCACGGTCGGGCCGGTCGCCGAGAACTCGTTCCTGATCTTCAGGGAGGGCGCTGACAAGGCCCTGCTGATCGATCCGGGGGACGAGGCGGACCGGCTCATGGAGCCGCTGGCCGAGCGGGGTCTGGAGCTGGAGGCGATCCTGCTCACCCACTGCCACTTCGATCACATCGGGGCGGTCGCCCCGATCGCCCGCGCGACGGGCGCCCCGGTCTACTGCCCTGAGATCGAAGTGTCGATCCTGGCCGACGTGATGGCCTACGTGCCGTGGCCCGGCATCGGCCCCTACGAGAGCTATGACGCCGACCACACCGTCGCCGGGGGCGAGCACCTCTCCCTGGCCGGTTTCGAGATCGACGTCCTCTTCACGCCGGGCCACAGCCCCGGCCATGTCACCTACTCGATCCCCGAGGCCGGCCTGCTGTTCTCCGGCGACGTGCTCTTCCAGGGCTCGGTCGGCCGGGTCGATCTCCCGGGCGGCGACTGGGAGACCCTGCTCCAGTCGATCCAGACGCTGATCGCCACCTTCCCGGAGGAGACCCGTGTCTTCCCCGGCCACATGGGCGCGACCACGCTCGGGGCCGAGCTGGAGACCAATCCCTTCCTGACCGAGATTCCCAGGTGATCCACTGATGGCTGAGAAGTTCAAGGCGCCGCGCGGCACCTTCGACGTCCTACCCGAGCAGTCCGCCCAGCGCGAACGGGTGCACCAGGCCGCCCGCGAGATATTCGGGCTGGCCGGCTACCGCTTCATCATGACCCCGAGCTTCGAGGAGACATCGCTCTTCGAACGCGGGGTCGGCAAGTCGACCGACATCGTCCGCAAGGAGATGTTCACCTTCGAGGACAAGGGCGGGCGCAGCCTGACCCTGAGGCCCGAGGGCACGGCGCCGATCTGCCGCGCCTACGTGGAGCACGGCATGCACCGCCTGCCGCAGCCGGTGAAGCTGTTCTACGCCGGTCCGTTCTTCCGTCACGAACGCCCGCAGGCGGGCCGTTACCGGCAGTTCAACCAGATCGGGGCGGAGGCGATCGGCTCCGACTCGCCCCTGGTCGACGTCGAGGTGATCACCCTGATCAGCGACCTGATCGAGGAGCTGGGCGTCCCGGGCGTCGAGCTCAAGCTGGGCAGCCTCGGTTCCCTCGACGCGAGAGCGAATTATCTGGAGGAGCTCAAGTCGCATCTGCGGTCCCGCGCCGAGGAGCTCTCCGAGGACGTCCGCGAGCGGATCGAGATCAACCCGCTGCGGGCCTTCGACTCGGACCACGAGGGCACCAAGGCCGTGATGGCCGACGCTCCGCTGCTGCTCGATCACCTCAGCGAGGAGGACGCGGAGCACTTCGAGGAGGTCAAGAGCCTGCTCGGCGCGGCCTCGGTCGAGTTCACGATCGACCCGACCCTGGTCCGTGGCCTCGACTACTACACCCGCACGATCTTCTCCTTCGTCTGCGACCGGCTCGGCGCCCAGTCCGAGATCGGTGGCGGCGGCCGCTACGACGGCCTGATCGAGCAGCTCGGCGGGCCGGCCACCCCCGCGGTCGGATGGGCCGCCGGGATCGAACGGATGCTGCTGGCCCTGGACGAGGAGGTCACCTCGCCGGGCATGGACCTGTTCATCGCGCTCGCCGACCTCGAGCTCCGGACCAAGGCGGTCGCCTTGGCGGCCGAGCTCCGCCATCACGGACTGGCCGTGGAGATGGACCTGGCGGGCCGCAGCATGAAGGGCCAGTTCAAGCAGGCCGACCGGGTCGGCGCCGCTCACGTGCTGATCCTCGAGCCAGGCGGATCGGCATCGCTCCGGAACATGGAGACCGGCGACCAGCAGACGGTCGACCCCAAGGCCGTCGCCAGCCTGATCCGGCCCTGATCCGGCCGGTATCGCCGTTCGCACTTGACCGGGCCGGGCGACCGGCCTACGATCGGTCCAGGGTCTCCGCCTGGGGCCCGTGGTCAAGGAGGGTGCGCGATGAAGCTTTTTCTGGCTGGGGCAGGAGTGGCGGCGACGCTCCTCTTTTCTGCTGCGGGTGCGTCCGCGGCGACGATCGATGTCAACACCACCGACGACACGATGGGCGGCAGCCCGACCACGTGCTCGCTCCGGGAGGCGATCACCGCCGCCAACACCAACTCCACGTTGGACGGCTGCACGCTGGGCTCGGGCGCGGACGTGATCAGGCTGCCCGCCGGCACCTACCGGATCACCATCGCGGGGCCCGGGGAGGACTCCAACACCACGGGCGACTTCGACATCAAGGGCCCCGACGCGCTGACGATCCAGCCGATCAACGACGAGGCTCGCGTCGTGATCGACGGCAACCAGCTGGACCGCGTCTTCGACAAGGACAGCGCCGGGTCGCTCCTGCTGAGCCAACTCCGCGTCACCGGCGGTGAGTTGACCGGGATCGAGGACGGGGGAGGCATCCGGCTCTCGGTCGGGTCGACCACCCTCGACGGGGTCACCGTCGACGGCAACCACACCGGCTACGAGGGCGGCGGCATCGCCGTCTACGCGACCATGAGCATGATCAACAGCACGCTCTCCGGCAACCGGGCGGGCGGCAACGGCGGCGGGTTCTACGTGCCCGGCGGTGCCAGCGTCACGGCGCGCAGCTCGACCATCGCCGAGAACGTGGCCGACGCGGACGGCAACGGCAACGGGTACGGCGGCGGGTTCGCCGAGACCGGCGGTCTCAGCGTCAACTTCTACAACGTGATCAACGCCGGCAACGAGGGCAAGCCGGTGCTGCCGGCCGACAAGGCGAACGACTGCTATTCGGGACCGAACTTCTTCCCGCGGTACGTGGTTCAGACCCAGCCGCTCGGACCGCTCGACTGCCTGATCGCCTTCGACCCCGGGACCAATCAGGTGGTGACCGACGCGAAGCTCGGGCCGCTGAAGCTGAACGGCGGCCAGACCCCGACCCAGGCGCTGCTGGACGGATCGCCGGCGATCGGCACCGGGGGCACGGCGGCCCCGGACCAGTGCCCGGCCGTCGACCAGAACGGGAACCCACGGCCGGCCGACTCCTGCGACATCGGCGCGGTGCAGTACTTCAAGCAGCCCCTGCCACCGATCCCCAACCCGACCAACACCACCGCCACCTACGACGGCAAGAACCTCTACATCCGGCTGAAGTGCCCGGCCCGGTTCAAGCCGAAGTGCATCTCCACGGCGGTTCCGGTGACGAAGCGCAAGGGCGGCAAGGCGATGGCCCGGGCCAAGAAGGTGATCACCAGGGCCAACGGCTGGAAGCGGGTCACCTTCGTCGTCAAGCCGGCCTTCCGCCAGAAGGTGATGGCGATGACCTTCGTCGACAAGAAGCAGCTGGTGACCCGGCAGAAGATCCGGTCGAAGCGGGTCGGCAAGCGCAAGGCTAAGCGACCGTCGACCGTCTTCCACATCTACAAGGTGAGGGTCAAGGCCTAGGCGCACCGAAACCGCCGCCCGTTCGCCGGGTTGAGGTGGCAATACGAACTCTGGGGGAGACTGGTGCGAAAGCTTTTCGTGGGTGTGGTTCTGTCGTGCGTGATTCTGGGAGGAGCATCGACCGCGGGCGCGGCGACGATCACGGTCGACACGGCCGTAGATCAGGCCGGGGCGGCGTCCTCTTGCTCGCTTCGCAACGCGGTGATCGCCGCCGATCAGGATGTCGCGGCGGGAGGATGCGCGGCCGGTTCCGGCGATGACCTGATCGAGGTCCCGCCGGGGTCATACGAGCTGAGCCTGTCCGGGGCCGACGAGAATCTCGGGGTTTCGGGAGACCTCGATCTGCGCGGGCCCGGGGCGGTGACGATCGAGCCCTCCTCGGCCGCCGGCGGGGTCGTCATCGACGGGCTCAACCTCGATCGCGTGATCCACCTGGCCGGCGGGTCGCTCGCCCTGCGGGACATGACCCTCACCCACGGTTCCTCGATCGGCACCGTCGATCCCTACGGGGGCGCGATCTACGTCTCCTCCGGCGCGCTCACGCTCGATGGCGTCCTGGTCCGGGACAGCCGGTCCGAGCTCGGCGGCGCGCTCTACAACGGCGGGAACGCGAACCTGGTCAACTCGACGCTCAGCGGCAACCGGGCCACCACCTACGGCGGCGGCATCGTCGCCGCGATCGGATCGCAGACCGTGCTCCGGAGCGTGACCGTGGCCTTCAACCACGCGGACTCCGACGCGAGCGGGGACGGCGACGGTGGCGGCCTCTTCGCGCCGAGCGAGTCGGTGGAGATGACCAACTCGATCCTCGCCGACAACCTCGACGACTCGCCGACCGGAAACCTGAGCCTGCCCGACTGCACCGCCGGCTCCGGCTTCCAGCCTCGATTCGTGATCAGCACCCAGGACCTGGGCTGCCATCTCGGGGCGGATCCGGGCGTCTCGAACCAGTCGCCCGCGGATCCGTTGCTGCTGCCCCTGGCCGACAACGACGGCCCCACGTTCACCCACGCGCTCGGCACGGGCAGCCCGGCGTTGAACGCGGGAGGGGCGACGGCCCCGGACCAGTGTCCGGCCACCGATCAACGCGGCCGCACCCGCCCGGCCGGCGAATGCGACCTCGGCGCCTACGAGTTCGTGCCGAAGCCGCCCGACCCCGACCCCGACCCCGATCCGGAGCCTCTGCCGGGCATGGCCAACCCGACCAAGACCACCGCCACCTACGACGGCAAGAACCTTCACATCCGCCTGAAGTGCCCGGCCCGGTTCAAGCCGAAGTGCATCTCCACGGCGGTGCCGGTGACGAAGCGCAAGGGCGGCAAGGCGATGGCCAAGCTGAAGAAGGTGGTGACGCGGGCCAATGGTTGGAAGCGGGTCACGTTCCTCATCAAGCCGGCCTTCCGCCAGAAGGTCATGGCGATGACCTTCGTCGACAGGAAGCAGCTGGTGACCCGTCAGAAGATCAAGTCGAAGAGGGTCGGCAAGCGTCGCGCGAAGCGGCCGGCAACCGTCTTCCACACCTACAAGGTGAGGGTCAAAGCCTGAGCGTTTCCTGAAAGACTGCGGGGCGATGCCCGAACCTCGCCCGACAGAACCCGACAACCCGGCCCTCGACTCGAACGCGTACCGCGATACGTGGTGCGGTCAGGTGCTGGGCGATCGCGTCGGCGGCGAGGTCAGGCTCTCCGGCTGGGTCCACCGGCGGCGCGACCACGGCGGCCTGATCTTCATCGACCTGCGGGACCGGACCGGGCTGGTGCAGCTCGTCTTCAACCCGGACGAGGCGGGCGGCGCCCATCAGCTCGGGCACACGCTTCGCTCCGAGTACGTGATCAGCGTCACCGGAGAGGTCGTCACCCGCAGCGCCGAGACCGTGAACCCCGATCTGCCGACCGGCGAGTTCGAGGTCAGGGTCAAGCAGGTCGAGGTGCTGGCCGCGGCCGACACGCCGCCCTTCGAGATCGAGGGCTTCCACGGCGAGGTCGGCGAGGAGACCCGTCTCAAGTACCGCTATCTCGACCTGCGCCGCGAGCAGATGCAGGAGACGATCAAGCTCCGTCACCGCCTCACGACGGCGATGCGCTCCTTCCTCGACGGCGAGGGCTTCCTCGAGATCGAGACCCCGATCCTCACGCTCTCCACGCCCGAGGGCGCGCGCGACTTCCTGGTGCCCTCGCGGCTCCAGCGAGGCTCCTTCTACGCCCTGCCGCAGTCGCCGCAGCTCTTCAAGCAGCTGCTGATGGTCTCCGGCTTCGAGCGCTACTTCCAGATCGCCCGCTGCTTCCGCGACGAGGACCTGCGCGCCGATCGCCAGCCCGACTTCACCCAGCTCGACATCGAGATGTCCTTCGTGACCGGCGAGGACGTGATCGCCACCAACGAGCGCCTGATCGGCCACATCCTCGGCGAGATGGGGGTCGAGGTCGAGATCCCGTTCCGGCGCATGTGTTACGACGAGGCGATCGGACGCTTCGGCTCCGACAAGCCGGATCTCCGCTACGGCTACGAGCTGACCGACCTGACCGAGATCCTGCGCGGCACCGAGTTCAAGGCCTTCGGCGGCGTGATCGAGGCCGGGGGACAGGTCAAGGGCATCAACTTCGGCCAGCGGGACCTCTCCCGCGCCCAGCTCGACGGCCTGATCGACGACGCCAAGGAGCTCGGCGCGAAGGGCCTGGTCTGGGCCTTCCGCGAGGGCGACGGCTGGCGCGCCCCGATCGCGAAGTTCCTCTCCGAGCAGGAGCTGCAGTCCCTGAACGAGGCGATGGATGCCGAGGAGGGAGACCTGATGCTGGTCGCGGCCGATCAGCCCGCGATGGTCGCCTCGATCCTCGGCGGCCTGCGGACCAGGCTGGCCGACCGCTGGGACCTGATCCCGGCCGACGCGCCGAACGAGTTCTGCTGGATCGTCGACTGGCCGCTCTTCGAGTGGAACGAGGACGAGGACCGCTGGGACGCGCTGCACCATCCGTTCACCGCGCCCGCCGGCGAGTTCGACCCGGAGAACCCGGGCGAGGCCCGCGCCCAGGCCTACGACCTGGTCTGGAACGGGGTCGAGATCGGCGGCGGTTCGATCCGTATCAACCGGCCCGAGCTGCAGGCCCAGATCTTCTCGACCCTCGGCATCTCCGAGGAGGAGGCGGCCGAGCGGTTCGGCTTCCTGCTCGAGGCGCTCAAGTACGGCGCCCCGCCGCATGGCGGCATCGCCTACGGCGTCGATCGCTTCGCGGCCCTGCTGGCCGGGATGGAGTCGATCCGCGACGTGATCGCCTTCCCCAAGACCGCCTCCGGCGGCGACCCGTTGACCGGCGCGCCCGCCCCGGTCGACGACCTCCAGATGCGCGAAGTCGGCATCGAGCTGCGCAAGAAGAAACTGCCTGGGCAGGCGTAGGCGGCCATGAGTCTCTTCGATCGCTTCAAGCAGAAGGTGAAGTCGATCGGGGACGGCTCCGGGCGCATCCACATCGGCGATCCCCGCTTCGACGACTGGGAGGTCGTCCACGAGTTCGAGGATCTCGCGACCGCCCTCGCCTGGCGCGACGTTCTCCGCGAGCACGGTCAGGAGGCGGAGCTGACCTCCGACTGGGAGCTGGACCGCTTCAATCGCGGCGACATCCAGCTCCAGGTGCCGCCCGGTCACTGGTCCGAGGCCGAGGAACTGGTCTCCGGTCTCGACCTCGACTGATGCTGGCGCTCTCCTGGAGCGGCGGCAAGGACTCGACCTTGGCGCTCGAGGCGCTGACCCGCTCGGGGCGTCGTCCCGACCTGCTGCTGAGCACGATCGACGGCGAGCGAGAGGTGATGCCGCACCACGAGACGCCGGTCCCTCTGCTCCGCCGGCAGGCCGAGTCGCTCGACCTGCCTCTGGTCCTGATCGAGATCCCCTCCCGGGCCGCGAACGAGACCTACGAGGCCAGGATGCGCGAAGCCTTCGCCGGGCCGCTGGCCGAGGTCACCGAGGTGGCCTTCGGGGATCTCTTCCTCGACGATCTGCGGTCCTATCGCGAGGCCCGGATGGCCGAGGTGGGCCGCGCGGCCGGCTTCCCGCTGTGGGGCCGGGAGACCGCCGGGCTGGCCGACGACTTCGCGGCCCGCTTCGACGCCACCATCTGCTCGATCGACCGAGACCAGCTCCCCGACCACCAGCCCGCAGTCCCCTTGGACGAGGCGTTCCTCCGGTCCCTTCCCGAGGCGGCCGACCCCTGCGGCGAGAACGGCGAGTTCCACACCTTCGTCCACGACGGCCCTCTCTTCGAGCATCCGGTCGAGTTCGAGATCGGGGGAACGGTCGAATCCGACGACGGTCGCTTCCTCCACGCCGTCATGGAGTGGTAGGTTGGTGACGAGGCTCGAACCTGTTCGTTAGCCGTCTCACAATTTGACCCAACATCAACGGCTAGGGAGCCGATTTCGACGTCCCCCGCGGGATGAAGATAGGCACCCACCTATTCATTTAGGGATCAATGCCGGAGGCGGCGACGGCAGGTTGGGGCCTCGTTTATTGCAGTTTGACTGCGCCGCCATCCCCGTCTACGGTGGTCTCAACCAATGGAGGAGGGACATGACCGGAGTTGAGCTGAGGAAGGCATTCGTCGGTGCGATGGTCACGCTGCTGACCGTGCTCTTGGGGGCCGGGCCGGCAAAGGCGGATACGCATCGCTTCTACAACGGCTGGTCGATCCCCTCGGTCTCGATCAGAGGCATCGACGAGGGGCCCGACGGCGACGTCTACGTGGCGCGGTCAGACGGGATCTACCGATACTCGGCGAGCGGCACGTCGAAGGGGAGGATCGTTGGCAACGCCTTCTTCACGGCCGGCGCCGATGCCGTGGCGGTGGATCCGACCGGGCGCATCTACGGCCTGGACACCGAGACCTCCAGGGTCACGATCTACAACCCGCAGGGCGAGCTGCTCGGCAACCTCGGCACACCCGGGTCCGGCATCGGGCAGCTCGAGGGCGCGCGCTCGGTCGCGATCGGGCCCGACGGTGCGGTCTACGTGACGGACGACATCCGAGACAAGGTCCTCAGGTTCGACGACGGAAGCTTCGTCACGGAGTGGGGCACCAACCTCACCAAGCCCCGGGGCATCGATGTGGCCGACGACGGAATGGTCTACGTGACCGATTTCAGCGACGGCCAGATCGAAAAGTTCTCGGCCTACGGAAGCCCGATGGCAACGTTCGGCTCGAACGGGAACGGTCCGGGTCAGTTCTCCGACCCCACCGACGTGGACATCGGCGACACCGGAAACATCTACGTCAGCGACGGTGCCGACCGCGTTCAGAAGATCTCCGCCATCGGGACGTTCATCGAGGAGATCGGATCGCCCGGCACCGGACCGGGCCAGCTCAGCGGCGTCACGGGCCTCGCGGCCGACCAGGCAGGAAACGTCTGGATAGCCGAGCAGGCGACCGGGCGGGTCAGCCTCTTCGCCTACGCCCCGAGAGTGGTCGGCGGGACGGCCCGCGATTTCGGCAACGTGTTCATCGGCAACCCGATCGGCACTCAGATGATCTACATGCAGAACGACAACTACGTGCTGCCGATGTACGTGGGTGCCGCAAGCCTCAGCTCCACGACCGACTACTCCCTGCCTCCCGGCAGCCGCGAGTGCTCGCAGGTTCTCCTGCTGCCGGGTCACGTCTGCGCGATTGGGGTGGGTCTTTCGCCGACCACGCCGGGCACGAAGACGGCCACCCTCAATCTCGATGGCGGGTGGCGCCAGGTCTCGCTCACCGCCAACGCGGTGGCCGGGCCGACCGGGCCGACCGGCCTCACCGGCTCGACCGGCAGCACGGGCGCCACCGGCTCGACCGGAGGTACCGGGGCCACCGGTCCGACCGGCACCGGAGCAACCGGCGCGACCGGGACCGGCAACACGGGCGCGACGGGCCCGACCGGGCCCAGCGGCCCGACCGGCCCCACCGGAAAGCCCGGTCCGGGCGCGCCCGTCGTCGCCAAGCTGAGCAGCCGGGCCGTGCGCTTCCGTCCCGGAGTGCGGGTCGACGTCGCGCGCGTGACCTGCACCGGGGCGCCCTGCACGATCAACGGCCGCCGGGCACGGATCAGGGTGCGCGGACACGTCGTCCGGCTGCCGCTGCTCGGCCCGAGCCAGGTCGCCGACGGCAAGACCGCCCGCTTCGGAGTCAGGGTCCCGGCCAGGATCGTCCGTCGGCTTCAGCCCGGCCGGAACTCCGGCGTCGTGATGGTCTTCATCGCCGCCGCGGTCGAGCATGGCGCCCGCACCGACCGCAACATGCGGATGGGGGCGATGCGCTGAGGACGCTCAGGCCGGCTCGCCGAAGTCGTACTCGACTCCGGTCAGATCGGTCGAGACCTGCCAGAGGCGATCGGCGACCTCACGGTTGAAGGCCATCTTGCGCGGGGCGACGATCACCGGGTCGCCCCGTCGCTCGCCGCGCCCGTCGGGGCCGATGTAGCTGCCGCCGGCCAGGCTCGGGTCGGTCGCGGCCCGCAGGCTCGGAAGCGCTCCGTGCTCGGCGTCCTGGGCGATCATCAGGTCGTTCAGCCTGAGGAAGGGCTTCGAGAGCAGGCCCATCAGGCCGGAATCCAGGTCGTTGCCGGCGCTGGTCAGGTTGGTCGCGGCGATCCCGGGATGGGCGGCCATGCTCTTCACGTCCAGGTCGGTCGCGCCGAGCAGCATCTGGAAATCGAGCGCGAAGATCAGGTTGGCGAGCTTCGACTGGCCGTAGGCGGGCCAACGCCGGTAGCCGCGTTCGCCCTGCAGATCGTCGAAGTCGATCTTGCCCATGCGGGCGGCGATCGAGCTGACCGTGACCACCCGCGCGCCCGGCTTCCGCTTGAGCGCGTCGAAGAGGCGGCCGGTCAGGGCGAAATGGCCGAGGTGGTTGGTGCCGAACTGCAGCTCGAACCCGTCGGCGGTGAGCAGGTGGGGAGGGGCCATGACCCCGGCGTTGTTGATCAGCAGGTCCAGTCCCTCGGGCAGGTCGGCGGTGAGCCCCTCGGCGAACTCCCGGACCGACTCCAGCGAGGCCAGGTCCAGGCACCTCACCTCGATCTCGGCCTCGTCGTCGGCCGGGCCCAGCGCGGAGCGGATCTCGGCCACCGCCGCCTCGCCCTTCGACTCGGTCCGGCAGGCCAGCACGACCCGCGCCCCGTGCCTGGCCAACTCCCGGCAGGTGATCAGACCTATGCCGCTGTTGCCGCCGGTCACGACCGCCGTGCGTCCGGTCAGGTCGACGATGTCGTTCGCGCTCCACCCCTTGCTCATGGGCGCAGGCTACCCCTTAACCTTTCCCGGGTGGAATCGCTGCTCGCCGAATACGTGGCCGACCGTTCGCATGAGGCCGATGCCCCCGAGGGCGCATTCACCGGCGCCGCCGGCGGTGCCGCCTGCGGTGATCTCGCCCGCATCTCGCTGGTGATCTCCGAAGGCCGGATCGAGTCGGCGGGCTTCGGCACGGAGGGCTGCGCCGCCACCCGCGCCGCCTGCGCCTGCGCCTGCGAGCTGGTCGAGGGCGAGAGCGTGCTCGAGGCGGCCCGGATCGGCGCCGATCGGATCGAGGATGCCCTGGGCGGCCTCAGCCCGGCCCGTCGCCATGCCGCGATGCTGACCGCCGACGCGCTCCACAGGGCCCTCTCGGCTGCCGCCTCCTCCGGCGAGACGCTCTCGGCGCCGGTCCCGGGCCGAGTGCTCGTCGCCGTCTCCGGCGGCGTCGACAGCGCCGTGGCGGCGCTGCGCGAGCGCGAGCGCGGGGCGGACGTGGTCGCGGTCACCGTCAAGCTCTGGGCCGACCCGGACACCGACGGGACCAAGGCCTGCTGCTCGCCCGAAGCCGTGCTCGGCGCGCGGTCTCTCACCCACGAGCTGGGGATCCCGCATCTGACCCTCGACCTCGAAGGCCCGTTCCGGGAGCGGGTCGTCGGCGAGTTCCTGCAGGGCTACTCGGAGGGGCGGACCCCGAACCCCTGCGTGCTCTGCAACGGCGAGGTGCGGATCGCGGCGATGGTCGCGCTGGCCGACCGGCTTGGCGCCGAAGAGCTGGTGACCGGCCACTACGCCCGCGTCGTCGAGGACGAGGGCGGGGCCCTGATCGCGGCCGGGAGCGACGAGAGCAAGGACCAGAGCTACATGCTGGCGGCGCTGCCGCCGGAGGTGGTCTCGCGGCTCCGGTTCCCGCTGGCCGACCTCTCCAAGACCGAAGTGCGGGCGATCGCCGAGCGCGGCGGGCTGACCGTCGCGAAGAAGCCGGAGAGCCAGGATCTCTGCTTCCTGGCCGGCCAGAGCAAGAAGGACTTCCTGCGGCGCCACGGCGGGCTCGACGACCGGCCCGGCCCGGTCGTCGACGTCGAGGGCCGACGGCTCGGCGAGCATCCCGGCCACCATCACTTCACGGTGGGCCAGCGCCGGGGCCTCGGCGTCGCCGCGACCGAGCCGCTCTACGTGCTCGGGACGGACGCCGGCACGAACACGGTCCGGGTCGGCTCCCGGAGCCGTCTCTCGACCGACCGGGTCCGGCTCCGCGACGCCGTGATGTACCGCGACGGCACCCGGGTCGACCGGGTCCGGCTCAGGTACCACACGGAGCCGGTGCCGGCCAAGGTGGCCGCCAGCGCCGGCCGGCACGAGCGGCTCGAGCTCGAGCTCGAACGGCCCTTCGACGGCCCCGCGCCCGGTCAGGCGGCCGTCCTGATGAGCGGCGACGTGGTCGTAGGACACGCGACCATCGCCTCTCAAAGTAGGGTGCCGGTTTCATGAAGTCGGCGGAGATCCGGGAGACATACCTGTCCTTCTTCGAGGAACGCGGACACAGGCGCATGGCCTCGGCCTCGCTGGTGCCGCCCCCCGAAGACACATCGACCCTGCTCACGGTGGCGGGGATGCAGCCCTTCAAGCCTTACTTCCTGGGCCGCGAGACGCCGCCCGCGAGTCGGCTCACCTCGAGCCAGACCTGCTTCCGCACCCCGGACATCGAGGAGGTGGGGAAGACGCTCAGGCACCTCACCTTCTTCGAGATGCTCGGCAACTTCAGCTTCGGCGACTACTTCAAGGAAGAGGCGATCCCCTTCGGCTGGGAGCTCTCGACCCAGGGCCTCGGCCTCGACCCGGAACTGATCTGGATCACCGTCTTCGGCGGTGACGAAGAGCTCGGCCTCGGCCCCGACGAGGAGGCGATCGAGATCTGGCGGGGTCTCGGCGTCCCCGACGAGCGCATCGTGAAGCTGCCCCGCTCCGAGAACTTCTGGCAGGCCGGCCCGACCGGCCCCTGCGGCCCCTGCTCCGAGATGTACCTCGACCGCGGCCTCGACTTCGGCTCCGAGGACGACCGTCCCGGTGACGACAGCGACCGCTTCCTGGAGTACTGGAACCACGTCTTCATGAGCTACGACCAGGGCGACGACGGCACCCTGACCCCGCTGCCTCAGAAGAACATCGACACCGGCATGGGCCTGGAGCGGATGGCCGCCATCCTCCAGGGCGTCGACTCGGTCTACGACACCGATCTGTTCCGTCCCCTGATCGGCCTGGCCGAGGAACGCTCCGGCCTGACCTACGGCGCGGACGAGAGCGTGACCCGCGCGATGCGGATCATCAGCGACCACAGCCGCGGCATGACCTTCCTGCTCGCCGCCGGGGTCGTCCCCTCGAACGAGGATCGCGGCTACGTGCTGCGCCGCGTCATGCGCCGGGCGATCCAGCAAGGCCGGGCACTCGGCTTCGAGGGCTCCTGGCTCGGCGACTTCACCGACCGCACGATCGAGATGATGGGCGACGCCCACCCGCAGGTGGCCGCCGAGAGGGAGCGGATCGACCGCTGGGTGCGGGCCGAGGAGGAGAGCTTCGGCCGGACCCTCGATCGCGGCACCGCCCTGCTCGAGGAGATCGTCGAGAAGGCCCTGGCCGACTCGAACTCCTGGATCAGCGCCGAGGACGCCTTCAAGCTTCACGACACCTTCGGCTTCCCCTACGACCTGACCCGCGAGATGGTCTCCGAACGGGGCCTCTCGGTCGACGACCAGGGCTTCGAGGAGCTGATGGAGCAGCAGCGGACCCGCGCCCGCAGTCGGGCAGGCGTGGGCGGCGGCGACGACCGCCACGAACAGATCCTCGCCTTCGCCGGCGCCGGTCCCGAGACCGAGTTCGTCGGCTACGAGTTTCTGCGCTCCGAGACCGGGGTAGGGGCACTGGAACCAGTGAACGGCAGGGCACTGATCAAGCTGGAGCAGAGTCCCTTCTACGCCGAGGGGGGCGGCCAGGTAGCCGACTCCGGACGGCTGGTCTGGGAAGGCGGCGAGGCGCGGATCGCGGACGTGATCCGGGTCGGCGACGACCAGGTGCTCGAGATCGAGCCGAGCGGCGCCGACGCGAACTGGCCGCCGGCCGGGGCCACGGTCGAGGCGCTGGTGGATCGCACCGCCCGCTTCCGCACGATGCGCAACCACACCGCCACGCACCTCCTCCACGCGGCGCTCCGCGAGCGGCTCGGCACCCACGTGCACCAGGCCGGATCCTCGGTCCGCCCGGACAAGCTGCGTTTCGACTTCAGCCACGGCGAGTCGCTCGGCCCGGAGGACATCGCCTGGGTCGAGGACCGGATCAACGGTTGGATCAAGGACGGCGAGCCGGTCCGCTGGATGGTCATGGAGAAGCCGGAGGCGGAGAAGCTCGGCGCCATGGCGCTCTTCGGCGAGAAGTACGGCGACCTGGTCCGCGTGGTCGAGGTCGAGAACGTCTCGCGGGAGCTCTGCGGCGGAACCCATGTCGCCAACACCGCCGAGATCGGCATCTTCAAGATCGTCAGCGAGAGCTCCTCGGCCGCCAACGTGCGGCGGATCGAGGCGATCACCGGGCCGGACGCGATCGACTGGTTCCGCGAACGGGCCGACGAGCTGACCGAGGTCGGTCATCTGCTCGGCGACGGCCGCGACCCGGTCCGGGCCGCCCGTGACGCCGCCGAGAAGCTGAGCGCGGCCAGCGAGGGCGCCAAGCAGGCCGCACGCCGGCAGCAGGGGCAGCTCGCCTCGGATCTGGCCGGCTCGGTCGAGGAGATCGGCGGGCTCGAGGTGGTCGTGGCCGAGGTGCCGCTCGGCAACCCCAAGGAGATCCTCCAGATCGCCAAGCAGGTCCAGGCCAGCTCCGGCGCGACCGCGGTCCTCGCGGGCGCGGACGGCGAGTCCGGCAAGGTCGGCATGGTCGCCCTGCTGACCGCCGAGCACGCCGGCAGGGGATCGGCCCGCGACCTGATCGCGGCGGCCGCCCCGAAGATCGGCGGCGGAGGCGGCGGCAGCGACGAGATGGCCCAGGCCGGCGGCAAGAACGCCGACGGTGTCGCCGATGCCCTGGCCGCGGCCCGCGAGTACCTGGGGTCGCTCTAGGTGAGAGTCCTGGCGCTCGACTACGGGACCGCCAGGGTCGGCTGCGCGATCTCGGATCCGACCGGAACCCTGGCCACCCCGATCGCGGCGATCGAGCCGCCCGAGGTCGCCGCCGTGGCCCGGCTGGCCGACGAGCGTGAGGCCGAGCAGATCGTGGTCGGCGTGCCGGTCTCGCTTTCCGGCCAGGACTCCGGCCAGACCGAGCTGACCCGGACCTTCGCGGCGGATCTCGCCGAGGCCGTGCGCATCCCGGTCAAGACCTGGGACGAGCGCTTCACCACGAGGATGGCGGCACAGACCCGCCGCGACACCGGCTCCGGCGCGGCCGAGGACTCGATCGCCGCCGCGCATCTCCTCGAGAGCTACCTGCAGGCGAGCGCCGGCGGGGTGGGGGAACAGTGAGCGACCGCTGGTTCGACGATCTTCCCGAGCACGACCCGGACGATCCGGAGGCGGTCGAGCGGGCGCTGCGGCGCCAGGAGCGCGCCGCCCGCAGGCACGATTCCGGCAAGGGCAGAGGCCCGTCTCTGCGGCCGAGTCGGGTGGGTCGCCCACGACGCGAACGGAGCGGCGGTTCCGGCGGCAACGGTCCGCACAAGGGCAGGATCGCGGTGGTCGCCGCCGGCGCGGTCGGTCTCATCCTCGTGCTCTGGTTCCTCCTGGCCCTCTTCCAGCCCTTCAAGGGCGACGGCAGCGGCGAGTCCTTCCCGGTCAACGTCCCGTCCGGTGACAGCGTCGGTCAGATCGGCGATCTCCTCGCAGACAAGGGCGTGATCTCCAACGCCACCCTGTTCGAGGTCCGCGCGACCCTCTCCGGCAAGCGGGGCGCCCTCAACCACGGGGTGCACCAGTTCAAGAAGGACATGTCCTACTCGGCGGCGATCGAGGAGCTGACCAAGACGACGTCCAAGAAGACGATCACGATCACGATCCCCGAGGGGCTGAGCCGCTCGGAGGCCGCCGACGTGATCAAGGACGCCGGCCTGCCCGGCGACTACATGGCGGCCACGGTCAAGGTGCCCGGGTTCAACCCGAACGACTACGGCGCCCAGGGTCGCGCCAAGAACCTTGAGGGCTTCCTCTTCCCGGCCACCTATGAGCTCAAGCCGACCGCCGACGTCGAGGACCTGGTCGCCGAGCAGCTCCAGGCCTTCAAGGACAACATCGCCGGCGTCAACATGAAGTACGCCAAGTCGAAGAACCTGACGGTCTACGACGTGCTGACCATCGCCTCGATGATCGAGCGCGAGGTCTCGGTCGCGAAGGAGCGGAAGCTGGTCTCCGCCGTGATCTACAACCGGCTCAAGATGGGCGAGCCGCTCGGCATCGACGCGACCACCCGCTTCGCGCTCGACAACTGGACCGAACCGTTGACCGAGTCGGATCTCGCGGTCGACTCGCCGTACAACACGCGGACCAACCAGGGCCTGCCGCCGGGCCCGATCGGCAGCCCCGGCCTCGCTTCGATGGAGGCGGCGGCACACCCGGCCAAGAGCGACGTCTGGCTGTACGTGGTGAAGCCGGGCGGCTGTGGCGAGCATGTCTTCTCCTCCTCGCTGGAGGAGCACAACCGGAACGTCGAGAAGTACCAGGAGGCGCAGTCCGAGGCCGGCGGCTCCCCGACCGGGTGCTGATGGCGGCGGGAGCCACAGGCCGGCTCGCCGTTCTGGGGCATCCGGTCTCCCACTCGCGCTCGCCCGCGATGCAGAACGCGGCGCTGGCCGACCTCGGGATCGATTGGCGGTACGAGGCGATCGACGTCGAGCCGGAGGGCTTCGACGGCCTCGTGCGGGGGCTGCCGGAACGGGGCTTCGTCGGAGTCAACGTGACCGTCCCGCACAAGGAGGCCGCGCTGCGCCTCGCCGACGGGGCCTCGGACGCGGCCCGGGCGATCGGCGCCGCCAACACCCTCACCTTCACCGAGCGAGGGATCCTCGCCGACAACACCGACGCCCCCGGGCTGATCGACTCCCTGGCCGACTCGGCCGGGGATCTCTCCGGCCGCCCGGCGCTCGCCCTCGGCGCGGGTGGCGCCGGCCGCGCGGTCGTCTGGGCGCTGGTCCGGGCGGGCGCGGAGGTCACGCTCTGGAACCGCACCCACTCCAAGGCGGAGGCCCTGGCGGCCGAGCTCGGGGCCGACGTGCTGCCGGTGGAGCAGCGCGGCCAGATGGACCCGGGCCGGTTCGACGTGATCGTCAACGCCTCGGCGGCCGGTCTCGGCGGCGGTGACGGGCTGTCCGACCTGCCGCTCGACGAGGGCGGCTTCAGGGCGGGCCAGACGGTGGTCGACATGGTCTACGGCGACGGCCCGGGGACCCTGCTCGAAGCGGCGGAACGGGGTGGGGCCGAGGTGGTCGACGGCCTGGAGATCCTGGTCCGCCAGGGAGCGCGTTCGCTCCGGATCTGGACCGGCCGGGAGCCCGACCTGGACGTGATGCGCCGGGCCGCCCGCTCAGGTGGTTGAGATGACCGCCACCGGCTCGCCGTCGGGCTGACGGACCGGGAACCGGCCGGGTTCGCCGGGCAGGACCAGGTCGAACACCGCCGGGGCGTAGGGATCGGCGAAGGCGGTCTGGCCGAGGCCGACGATCTCGATCTGAGAGGCCCGGTTCGCGTCGACCGTGACGATCAGCCGCTGGCCGGGCTTCGCGTCGATCCGGGTCGGGCCGCCCTCGGCGGGCAGGCTGATCGACTTCCGCTCGACCGGGATCGCCGCCTGCTTCTCCGACTCCTCGTCCAGCTCGGCCAGGGCGTCGGTGGTGCCCGTCTCGGGCGGGTTCTGGTCGCGCGACTGCGGGTTGGGGACCACCACCGCGATCACCGAGGAGATCCCCAACAGGACGAGCATCACGATCAGCAGTCGACGGGCGGCCATGTTTCAATAGCCTAGGCCCCCAGATGAGTTTCCGATTCACAACCGCAGGCGAGTCACACGGACCGGGGTTGGTCACCATCGTCGAGGGTCTTCCGGCCGGGCTCGAGCTCGACCGCGAGACGCTCGACCGGGACATGGCCCGGCGTCAGCTCGGCCACGGCCGGGGCGGCCGCATGAAGATCGAGACCGATCGGGTCGAGATCCGCTCCGGGGTGCGTCACGGCTACACGATGGGCGGCCCGGTCGCCGCCCTCGTCGCCAACAAGGACTACAAGAACTGGGACGAACGGATGAACCCGTGGCCGATCGAGGGAGAGGTCCCGCCGGTCACGATGCCCCGTCCCGGCCACGCCGACCTGGTCGGCATGTGGAAGTACAACCACCAGGACCTGCGTCCGATCCTCGAGCGGGCCAGCGCCCGTGAGACCGCGGCTCGCGTCGCGGCCGGCGCGATCGCCCGCGCCTTCCTCACCGCCGTCGGGGTCACCGTCCGCAGCCACGTCACCCAGATCGGCTCGGTCACCGCGCCGGAGCGTGAGGACCTGACGATCGAGGACTTCGAGGGGATCGACGACGATCCCGTGCGTTGCGTCGACCCCGAGACCTCGGCCGCGATGGTCGAGGAGATCAACGTCCTCCGCAAGAAGAACGAGAGCCTCGGCGGCACCTTCGAGGTCCGGGTCTTCGGCCTGGTCCCCGGGCTGGGCAGCCACATCTCCTGGGAGGACCGGCTCGACGGCCGTCTTGCCCAGGCGATCTGCTCGATCCAGTCGATCAAGGGCGTCTCGATCGGCCAGGCATGGGACGTCGCCGGCCGGCCCGGCTCTGCTGCGCATGACGAGATCTTCTACTCGGAGGAACGCGGCTACTACCGCGAGACCAACCACGCCGGTGGCCTCGAAGGCGGCATGACCAACGGGATGCCGCTCTCGGTCCGGGCCGCGATCAAGCCGATCTCGACCATGACCAAGCCGCTCCGCTCGGTCGACACGGTCACCAAGGAACCGGCCAAGGCCCACAAGGAACGGACCGACTCGACTGTGGTCCCGGCCGCCGCCGTGGTCGGCGAGGCGATGATCAGCCTCGCTCTGGTCAAGTGCTACCGCGAGAAGTTCGGCGGCGACCACATGGATGACGTGCTCGCCGCGATCGACGCTTACAAAGAGCGAATCGGCTGGCGATGATCTGCCTCGTCGGGTTCATGGGGGCCGGCAAGTCGACGGCCCTGGTCGAACTCGCCGCGCAGGGCCTCCATGTCGTCGACGCCGACTCGCTGATCGAGGAGCGGGCCGGGCGCCCGATCTCGCAGATCTTCGAGAGCGAGGGCGAAGCGGCGTTCCGTGAGCTGGAGGCGCGGGTCGTGATCGGCGCCCTGGCCGACTCGACCATCGACGTGCTCGCCCTCGGCGGCGGTGCGGTCGAGTCGGAGGCGATCCGCGAGTCGCTCATGGTCGACGGCCACACCGTGGTCTGGCTCGAGATATCGGCCGATGCCGCCTGGCGCCGGGTCCGCAACTCGAAGCGGCCCCTGGCCCGTGACGAGGGCTCCTTCCGGGCCCTCTTCGAGTCGCGTCTCGCGCTCTACGACTCGGTCGCCGACGCGATCCTGCCCGGGGTGGCCCGGCGCATCTGGGATCGCGCCTACGAGGCGGTCCGGATCCTGGAGGAACTGCCCGAGGGCACCAGGATGTTCTGGGCCGAGTCCTCCGGCGGCGAGTACCCGGTCTACGTCGGGCGTGAGCTGCTCGGCTCCGCGCTCTTCGCCGAAGGTTCGCCGGCCCTGCCCGGAAAAGGCCGCTCCTTCGCCTTCACCGACGCCTCGGTCGGTCCGCTGTACGGCGACCGGCTCGGCGAGCTGACCGGCACCGTCACGGTGCCGCCCGGCGAGACGGCCAAGACGATGTCCCAGCTGGACGAGTCGCTGCGGGAGATGGCTCGGATGGGCGTCACCCGCTCCGACCGCGTGATCGCCCTCGGGGGCGGCGTGGTCGGCGATCTCGGCGGGTTCGCCGCGCACACCTACCAGCGGGGAGTCCCCGTGGTCCAGGTTCCGACCACCCTGGTCGCCCAGGTCGACTCCTCCTACGGAGGCAAGACCGGGGTGGACCTGCCGGAGGGAAAGAACTACGTCGGCGCCTTCCACCTTCCCTCCGCCGTGATCAGCGATGTCGACGTGCTCGCGACCCTGCCGGAGCCGGAACTGATCGCCGGCCTGGCCGAGGTGGTCAAGACCGCTCTCCTGGCCGGTGGCGGCCTCTGGGAGGAAGTGGCGGCGCTGGAGCCGGGTGAGATCCTGGCCCGGGCCGATCTGGTCTTCGCCTGCGCCCGCTACAAGTGCGCGGTGGTCGCCGCCGACGAGCGCGACACCGGCCTGAGGGCGCAGCTCAACCTCGGACACACCGTCGGTCACGCGATCGAGTCGGTCACCTCGTACGAGCGCTACCGGCACGGCGAGGCGATCGCCCTCGGCCTGCTCGCGGCGCTGCGCCTCTCCGGCGCGGACCGGCTGCGCGAACAGGTCCGGGGGTGGAACCTCCGGCACGGGCTGCCGGTCGAACTCGATCCGGCCATCGACCCCGCCGCCGTGGTCGAGGCGGTCCAGTTCGACAAGAAGAAGACCTCGCGCGGAGTAGGCTTCGTGCTCTTGAACACCCCCGGACAGCCCCTGATCGACCGACCCGTCGAAGACGCGGCGATTCTGGCCGCGGTCGAGGAACTGCTGCCGTGAGCCGCGCCAAGAACCGGATCGCGGTGCTCCACGGGGTCAACTTCGACGTGTTGGAGAAGCGGGATCCGGACCTGTACGGCGGGCTCAGCCTCAACGAGCTGGAGTACAGGATCGGCGGCTGGGCCGGCGAGCTCGGGTTCGAGCCGATCTTCTTCCAGTCCAACTCCGAGGCGGAGTTCTGCGGGTACCTGCACCGGGTGGGCGAGAGCGCCGACGCGGCGATCGTCAACGCCGGGGCCTGGACCCACTACAGCCGGGCGATCGGCGACGCGCTCGCGGTCGATCCGGTGCCGACCGTGGAGGTCCATCTCTCCGACGTGGAGAACCGCGAGGAGTGGCGCAAGGTGTCCGTCTTCGACGGCCTGGTCGAGGCGAAGATCTCCGGCAAGGGGGTCGAGGGGTATCACGACGCCCTGCGTCTCCTGGCGGAGCGGCTCGGGCTGTGAGCCCGGCCTCCGCGAACCGCGCCGAGCGGCTGGCCGACCGGCTCGCCGGCGCCGGTGAGGACGGAGGCCCCCTCGACGGCTACCTGGTCACCGAGCTGACCAACGTCGAGTACCTGACCGGGTTCACCGGCACCAACGGCGCCTGCCTGGTGACCCCGGAGCGGCGCCTGTTCCTGACCGACTTCCGTTACGCCGAACGGGCCAAGGAGATCGACGGGTGGGAGGTCGAGATCGTCTCCGGGCAGTGGCTGGAAGGCCTGGCGAAGCATCTGACCGGCCAGGTCGGATTCGAGGACGACCACGTCACCGTGCGCACCGCCGACCAGCTGCGAGAGGCCACCGACGCGAAGCTCCTCGCGGCCGGCGGCCAGGTCGAGAGGCTCCGCCGGGTCAAGGACGCGGAGGAGATCGAACGGATCGCGGCGGCGGCCGAGATGACCGACCGGCTCTACGGGCTGCTGGGGGAGCACGGGCTGGCCGGACGCACCGAGGCGGCGGTGGACGCCTGGCTGACCGGCTGGATGCGCGAGCAGGGGGCGGAGCCCTCGTTCCCGCCGATCGTCGCCTCCGGCCCGAACGGGGCCTCGCCGCATGCCGAGCCCGGGCCCCGCGAGATCGGCCGCGGCGAACTGGTCACGGTCGACATGGGCGTGAAGCTCGACGGCTACTGCTCCGACTGCACCCGCACCTTCGCGACCGGATCCGAGTCCGAGCTGGACTCGCTCTCCCGCGAGATCTACGACGTGACATTGAGGGCCAACGAGGCCGGCCTGGCCGCGGTCAGGGCCGGCGCCGACGGCTCCGAGGTCGACTCGGTGTCCCGCGAGCTGATCCGTGAGGCCGGCTACGGGGAGAACTTCGGGCACGGCCTCGGCCACGGGGTCGGGCTCGAGATCCACGAGGCGCCGAGGCTCGGGCCCAGCAGCGAGGACGAGCTGATCGCCGGCGAGGTGGTCACGGTCGAACCCGGCATCTACATCCCCGGCGAGACCGGCGTCCGGATCGAAGATCTGGTCGTGGTCGGAGAGCGGGGAGTCGAGCGGAACCTGAGCTCGTTCCCCAAAGAGCTCAGCTTCGTCTGACCTGAACGCATCATTCGCCACTTTGCCCTATAGTGTGATCCCCGTCACACAGACGACGTTGCTTCTGTCACGAGTGGGGAGGGGACTCCAGAGCAATATGGCGAGGGAGTTTTTGAGGAGAGAGGTGCAGACGAAAAGACCGGCCTGAGGGGGCCGGTCTTTTCACTGCACGAGAGAGGGGGCCGATCGGCCGCCTCTCTCGTTGCTGTGTCGGTCGTCTCTAGAGGCCGGTGGACCCGTCCCAGCCGTTCGAGTAGCAGTAGCCACCGGAGCCGGAGCACTGGTCGATCGTGCCGTTCTCGAGGAAGGACTCGAGCTGGTCGTTGCCGTCGGTCGAGGACCGCGGGTACCCGTGCGGATCACCGCCGTATCCCCACTCGGGCCGGGGCGGCACGTTCTCCAGCGGCGGCAGGGCGCTGCCCTCGCCGTTGGCGCCGTTGTATCCGGCCGGACCGCCGTCGTAGTAGACCATGAAGCTCTCGCCCGGACCGGACGGGAACGTGGTCGTGGAGGGCAGGCCCACGTAGTCGAGATCCCAGGTGCGGGCGGGCTGGAGGGTCGGCGAGTAACGCAGCGCGCCGATCGTCCGGGCCTCCACCTCGGCCGCGTAGTTGGTGACCTGATGGTCGCCCAGCGCGAGCTGGAGCAGCACCTCGTGCTGGTTCGTGTTCTCGAGCGGGTCGTCGTTCATGTTGTGGGCGTAGCCGTTGCCCTCGCCGCGATCCCAGAGCAGCTGCATCAGGGAGAGCAGCACCGGCCGTGAGGCCAGGTCCGGGTAGTTGGCGTAGAGCCCGACCACCGGCAGCCTGAAGTACTCGTCCGAGTCCACCGAGCGGCGGAGCAGGGTCGAGTAGTTGATGCCGGGGACGCCGAGAACGGCCCGGTCGATGTCCGGGCTGAGCGCGGTCAGGGCGCCGCCCATGATCCCGCCCTGGCTGATCCCGTAGTAGTAGCCACGGGTCTCGTTGCCGGCGCTGGTGTCGATCACCGAACCGGCCGGGTTCGGCCCGGCGCCATCGGGATCGATCGTGAAGCCGGCGGTGTCGGCGAACCCGTCCGGATGCACCAGGGCCCGCTGCAGGTACAGGAAGTTGACGAACCCCTGCTGCATGCGGTCGACCGCCTTGGGGAAGTTGCTCATGTTCATGAGCGCCGCCGCGACGGTCGGGAGGTCCAGGTCCGAGAACCCGTCCCAGTTGGTCGCGCACCAGCTCGAGTTGGTGCGGTTGCCCGCCTCGACCGTGGTCCGGACCTGGCTGAGCGTGCCCAGCAGGCCGTGACCGTAGGTGCCGGTGCCGCCCGGGTGCAGCGTTCCGCCGGCCACCGTGGACATCGGGATCATGCAGCGGAACGGGACATCCATCTTGTAGCTCGCGTTCCAGGTCAGCTTGCCGTTGCCGTCGAAGGCGAACTTCGATCCGGTCGGGCAGCTGTTCTGGTCGAGATAGCAGGGAACGTTGCGGATGTATCCGACCACCGTCCGCTTGACGCCGGAGTCCGGCACCGGGGAGGTGATGGGAAGCGCCGGGTTGAAGTCGTCCGGCTGCGCCCGGCCCGGGTAGTTGTCGCCACAGGTGGCGGCGCCCGGGTTGTCGGCGTCGCACCAGGCGAGGACGTCGACATCGGGGCTGTTGCCGGCGATCAGGCCGTCGGACAGATTCTCGTCACCGAGGCGCTTGAAGGCGTCGTCCCGGATCGTGGTCGCCCGGCCGGTCACGCTCTGCTGCGAGGCGATCGTGAAGTCCCAGGCCATGTAGAGGCTGGAGCGGTCGATGCCGGCGCTGCCCAGAGAGTCGATGATCTCGTCCATGTGCGCGCGTCGGTTCTCGACGATCGGCTGCTTGGTCGGGAGGTCGTCCCGGTAGACCTGGAAGCCCAGGGGCGGGTCGATCGGCTGGTCGTCGGCGTCCCTGAGATTGCGGAAGGCGACGATGTAACGGTGCCCGAACTGGAAGTTCTGGGCCGGTCGGATCAGCAGGTTGACGGGCCCGGTGTTGCCGGGATTGAGGCCGATGCCGCCCGGACTGTCGTCGGTCGGATCGACGGTGGTCGGGTTCGAGTCGAGCTCGGCCCAGATCGGCCAACGCTGGCCGGTGTCGGCGTCGATCACTACCACCGCCTGGTCGGCGTCCTTGTACCGCTCGATGTCGTTCAGCGGCACGAGCTTCGAGTTCTCGAAGGCGGCCGGGGTGTCGAGCCCCGGGATCTTGATCGTGATCAGGTTGCCGGGGCTGAAGCCGTCGCCGCGGTTGATGTCGGTGACGTCCATGTGGGTGGGCGAGGAGTTGCCCGAGTTCATCGGGGTGGACTCGGCCCCCAGGTTCAACCGTCGCCCGGTCGGCGAGCTGTCGTCCTTCGTCGTGTAGTAGTCGTTCGGGAAGGGCTGCAGGCAGACGGTCTGGTCGAGGAAGTCGCAGTGCTCGGGATCGCTCCCGAGCGGCACGGTCACGTACTTGATGCAGCTCTTGTTCGCGGCCCACTTGGCGAGGGTCTTGCCCTTGACGGCCTTGGCCTTGCGCTTGCCCTTCTTGTAGGTGGCCGTGACCTTGACGGCCTTGGCGCCGCACTTGCCGAGCTGGGTGCGGCCGGCGGCGGTCAGGGAGATCCGGACGGTCTTCACGCCCTTCTTGCGGAACCGTACGGTCGCGCCCTTGAAGTACTTCTTCTTCCCGGCGTGGGTGACCGCGAGCCTGGCGGTCGTCTTGGCGCTCGAGCGGACCTTGACCGTCAGCTTCTTCTGCGAGAGCAGCTGCTGCTGGTTCTTGGTCACGACCTTGGCGACGGCCACCTTGGCGACCTTGGCCTTGCGCTTCTTCTTACCTGCCTCGGCCTGACCCGTGGCTGCCGCCACCAAGGCCAGGGCCATTGCGAATGCCAGCCCGAAGGCCGCGATGCGGCGCAGGCTGACCGCGCTCCCTTGACGATTCATCACTCGTGTAGCTCCCTCTCCGTTGAACGAACATCTGTGACGCAGCCCACAGAGTCTAAAGGCAGACCCGTCCGCTGCAAAGAGAACGGGGCCCTTGCGGGCCCCGTTCGTCTTCCCTGCGTTTGCTTCTGCCTACGGCAGGCCGGTCGTGCCGTCCCAACCGTTGGAGAAGCAGTACTCGGAGGCGTCGGCACACGTCGGAACGCCATCCCCCAGAAGGAAGGACGCGGCCTGGCTGATGCCGTCGGCGCTGACCCGCGGGTAGCTGTGCGGGTCGCCGCCGTAGCCCCATTCGGGTCGCGGCGGGACGTTCTCGAGCGGGGCGACCTTCGAGCCCTGCTTCGAGGTCGTCGGGCTGGTGAACGTCTCCGGGCCACCGTCGTAGTAGACCATCGTGTTCTGGTTCGTGTACGGCGGATCGATCGCCGGGATCCCGAAGAACTCGTTGTCCCAGTGACGTCCCTCCAGGAGGGTCGGCGCGTAACGCTTGGCGCCGATCGTCCGGGCCTCGACCTCGGCGGCGATGTTCGCCACCTGATGGTCACCGTCGGCCACGCCGAGCAGGACGCTGTGCGCGTTCGTGTTCGGAAGCGGGCCGTTGGCCGGGTTCAGCGAGGAGGCGTAGCCGTTGGCTTCGCCACGATCCCAGACCAGCTGCATGATCGAGAAGACCAGCGGCATCTGGAGTTGATCCGGGTAGTTGTCGTACAGGCCGACGTTCGGCAGGTAGGTGTTGCCGATGATGCCGTGCGCGTACTCGTCGAAGTCGACGCTCCGGGGGAGGAGGGTCGAGTAGTTCATGCCGGGCACGCCCAGCACGCCGTAGTCGACGTCAGGCGCGAGCGCGGTGTACGCGCCGCCCATGATGCCGCCCTGGCTGATGCCGTGGTACATGGCGCGGGTGTTCTGACCGGCGGTCACGTCGATCACGGAACCCGCGTTCTCCGGGCCGGCGCCGTCCGGGTCGACCTGGAAGGCCGGGTCAGCGGCCATGCCGCTCGGATGGATCATCGCCCGCTGCAGGTACATCATGTTGACGAAGCCCTGCTGCATCCGGTCCGCCAGCTTGCTGAAGTTGGACAGGTCCTTCAGCGAGGCGGCCACGGTGGCGAAGTCGCCCTCCGAGAAGCCGTCCCAGTTGGTTCCGCACCAGGTGGAGTCCTGGACGTTGCCGATCTCGCGGGTCGAGCCCGTGGACCGGACCTGGTTGAGCTGGCCCAGCAGGCCGTGCCCGTAGATGCCGGTCGCACCCGGGTGGAGCGTGCCACCCGCGACCACCGACTTCGGGATGGTGCAGAGGAACGGCACGTCGACCGTGTAGGTGTCGTTCCAGGTCAGGTTGTTGTTCGAGTCGAAGCTGAACGACGCTCCGGTCGGGCAACCGTCCTGGTTGAGGTAGCAGGGGACGTCGCGGATGTAGCCGGCGACGACCCGCTGCTCGTTGCTGCCCGGGGTCGGGACCGTGGCCGGGTTGGCCGGGTTGTAGTCCGTCAGGCCGGGGTAGTTGCTGCCGCCGCAGGAGCCGCCCTCGTCGGCGTCGCAGACCGCGACCACGTCGACGTCGGGCGACGTGCCGGTGACCTTGCGGTCGCTGAGGTCGGTGTCGCCGAGCCTGCTGAAGGCGTCGTCACGGATCTTCAGGGCGCGGCCCGTGGTGGACTCGTTGCTGGCCACCGTGAAGTCCCAGGCCATGTACAGGCTGGAGTCCTTGGCGACGCCGCTCGAGTCGAGCACCGGGAACACCTTGTCCTGGATCTCGTTGCAGCGGTAGAGCAGCTCCGCGTCGGTGATCTTCTCGTTGTCGCGGCAGGCCGCGAACGGCGCGGCGGCGGCGACGGCGTTGTTCGACGCGTCCTTCAGGTTGCGGAGAACCACGACGTAGCGGTGGCCCGGCGTGTAGTTCTTCGCGGCGCGGATGATCAGGTTGACGTCCGCGGTGTTGGTCGGGTTGTCGTTCGGGTGACCGCCCGTGACCACGACCGGCGGCTGGAGCGGAGTGAGCTCGACCGTCGGCTTGGTGGTCGGGTTGGAGTCCAGCTCGGCGTAGATCGGCTGGCGCTGGCCGGTTTCGGCGTCGATCACCATGACCGGCGCGTTGGCGTCGGTGTAGGAGCCGATGTCGTCGGCCGGCACGATGTTCGAGTTGTTGAACGCGGCCGGGGTCTCGACCGACGGGATCTTGACCGTGATCAGGTTGCCGGGGCTGAAGCCGTCGGCGCGGTTGATGTCGGTCGGGCTGATCGGGGTGCCGTTCTGGTTCTTCGGCATCGCCTCGGCCGGGATGTCAAGTCGCAGTCCGGTCTGGGTCGAGTCGTCGGTCTTGGTGTAGAGGTTGCTCGGCCAGGGCTGCATGCAGACGGCCGGGTCGAGCGGGTCGCAGGTCGGGCGCTTCGGCTCCACCGGGGGCTCCGGCGGCTTGCTGCAGGCGCTGTTGCCGGCCCACTTGGCGAGGGTCTTGCCCTTGACGGCCTTGGCCTTGCGCTTGCCCTTCTTGTAGACCGCGGTGACCCTGACGGCCTTGGCGCCGCACTTCGCGAGCTGCTTGCGGCCGGCGGGGGTCAGGGCGATCCGGACGGTCTTGACGCCCTTCTTGCGGAAGCGCAGGTTGGCGCGCTTGAAGTAGGAGGCCTTGCCCGCGTGAGTCACGGAGAGCTTCGGCGCGGCCTTGCCGGTGGAACGCACCTTGACGACGAGCTTCTTCGCCTTGATGAGCTGTGCCTGGTTGGCGGTGGCGACCGTGAGGGTCACCTTGGCCGGCTTGGCCTTGCGCTTCTTCTTCCCTGCTTCGGCGTGGCCGGCGGCGAGAGTCGCCGTCAGGGCCAGCGCCATTACAAGCGCGAACGCGACCGTCGCGAAACGGCGCACGCTCGGCATGCCAAATTGATGGTTCATCACTCCGTGTTACTCCCTCTGGTAGTCGCGGCCCGTGAAGGAAGGGCCGCTGTTTGCTCTGGCCCCGGAAGACCAGTCATGTGACTTGACTCACAGATACTAGACCGATCCGAGACCGGAAGTTGCGCCGTCCCGAGCGACGATCTTTGAACGAGGCCGTACGCGGAAACGGCTTGAGACGGCGGATTCGGCCTGGTCAGCGAGAAAGGTCGATGCCCGGCTCGATCGCCTCGGCGAAGGCGACGATCAGGTTCACGGTCGCCTCCACATCGGCCAGATCGACCATCTCGACCGGCGAGTGCATGTAGCGGAGCGGGATCGAGACGAGCCCGGTCGGGATGCCGGTGCGGGAGATCTGGAGCGAGTCGGCGTCGGTGTGGGTGGAGTCGCCGCTGGCGCCGACCGAGTAGTCGATGCCGGCCTGCTCGGCGGTCTCCCGCAGCAGCTCGTAGACCTTGGGCGAGAGGGTGGAGCCGCGGCCGATCACCGGGCCGGACCCGAACGGGTGGCTGCCGACTTCCTTCTCGTCGATCCCGGGGGCGTCGGTGGCATGGGTCACGTCGATCGCGACCGCGAGGTCGGGACGGACGGTGAAGGCGGCGGTGCGGGAGCCGAAGAGGCCGATCTCCTCCTGGACCGCGGCGACCGCGGCGTAGCGGGCCTTCGACTTCGCGTTCTCGTGGATCCGGCGGGCGGCCTCGAGCGCCACGTAGGAACCGAGACGGTTGTCCATCGACCGGGAGACCAGGCGGCCGCCGGCGACGGCCAGGGGCTCGCAGTCGATCACGACCGGATCGCCGACGCTGACCATCTGCTCGGCGTCCTCACGGTCGTCGGCGCCGATGTCGATGTGCATCTCCTTGAGCTGCACGACCTTCTTGCGCTGTTCGGGCTCGAGCAGGTGGATCGGCTTGCGCCCCGCCACGCCCGGCACCTGACCGTCGTTGCCGGCAACGGTGACCCGTTGGCCGACCAGGATCTGCGGGTCCCAGCCGCCGATCGGGGCGAAGTAGAGAAAGCCCTTCTCGTCGATGTGGGTGACGACGAGGCCGATCTCGTCGATGTGCCCGACGACGGCGAGCAGCGGCGCGTCGTCGTCCTCGTCGGAGGACGGGATCGTGGCGACGCTGGAGCCGAGACCGTCGGCGCTCAGCTCGGCGAAGCCGGCGGCCTTGCGCCAGACGTCGGCGGCCGGGGCCTCGTAGCCGGAGGGGCCGGGGGTGCGGAGCAGCTCGTCGAGAAGCGGGGGAGTCGTCGTCATGAAGCCATTATGCCTGGAGGCCCTGAGGGTCTTTACAATTCCCAGCCGTGATTAGCACTAGCGATTTCCGCAACGGGTCCCACATCGAGGTCGACGGCAAGATCATGCGGATCATCGAGTTCCAGCATGTGAAGCCGGGCAAGGGCGGCGCCTTCGTGCGCACCAAGCTCCGCCGGATCGAAGACGGCGGGGTGATCGACAAGACCTTCCGCGCCGGCGAGAAGTTCCGCCCGGTCCGGACCGAGTCCAAGAAGATGCAGTACCTGTACGAGTCGGGTGACGCGGTCGTCTTCATGGACAACCAGAGCTACGACCAGATCGAGATCCCGTCCGATCTCGCCGCGGACGCTCTGCGCTGGATCCAGCCCAACGACGAGGTCGACGTCCTGTTCGTGGACGAGA
Source organism: Solirubrobacterales bacterium (assembly GCA_017304845.1). Lineage (GTDB taxonomy): Bacteria > Actinomycetota > Thermoleophilia > Solirubrobacterales > 70-9 > 67-14. The sequence continues at coordinate 6,065 of JAFKLL010000019.1, read as the reverse complement.
GCCCGTCCGAGGTCGCGGTCGCGAGCTCGATCGAGGCCAAGGTCGTCAAGACCGAGCCGGGCCTGAAGGGGGACACGGCCTCGGGCGGCGGCACCAAGCCGGCCACCCTGGAGTCCGGCGTCGAGGTTCAGGTGCCGCTCTTCATCAACGAGGGCGAAGTCATCAAGGTCAACACCGAGACCGCGGAGTACATGTCCCGAGCCTGAGGTCAGCCGGCGGAGCCCCATCGGCTGATGTCGAGGGGCCCCGAGGTGGGCCAGCGCATGCCGGTCACGGTCCGATCGTCGGACCGGCCTTGGATCGCGATCCGCAGCGCGACCGCCAGCTCGACCAGCTGGCTCGGGTCGCGGTGGTCGTAGCCGGTCCGTTCACCGAGGCGGGCCAGGCGGTAGGTGACCGTGTTCGGGTGCGCCGGCAGCGACTCCGCCGTGCGCATCACGTTCAGGCCGCTTCCCAGATAGGCGAAGAGGGTCTCTCGCAGAGCCCGGTCCATCGCCTTCGTGCCGCCGGCCAGCTCGGTGACCGCGCTCGGCACCATCGCCTGGGCGACCGGGTCGGGCCTGGCGGTCACATACTCGAGCAGCGGCAGGTCGGCCAGGCCGACGACCGGCCGCCCGGCTCCGGCCACGTCGAGGGCGGAGCGGGCCTGCGCGGCGGACTCGGAGTAGCCGGAGGACCCTTCGCAGATCAGCCCGACCCCGGCCCGGAGACCGTCCCGCGCCCGGGCGCCGCGCTCCTTGAGGATGCGGCTGAGCCCGGTCGGATCGTCGGTCCCCGGGTCGGTGACCAGGATCAGCTCGTCGTGCCTCATCACGCCGAGCACGAACGAGTCGCCGAGCAGCGCCTCGAGCTCTGAGGCCAGGCGCCGGAGCGTGTCCGAGGTCTCCTCGTCGACGAAGATCGCGACCTGGTGGGCGGCGTCGACGTCCAGCTCGATCCCGGCGGAGACCGAGGCGGTCTGGGCGGAACGGCGGCGAGCCTCGGTCAGCTCGCCTTCGAGCAGGATCTCCAGCAGGTCGCGGGCGGCGCGGTCGGCAGTCACGGAGGCCGTGTGGAGCTCGTTCAGATAGGCCTGGGCGATGCAGGCGCAGACCGCGTCGACGAAGCGCAGGAAGGGGAGGGTGAGGTGGACGGCCGCGGACTGGCCTCCCTCGACCTGCTGCGACTCCTCGACCACGGCGTTCCAGACGATCTGGTGGCCGAGCCGGAAGGCCTGGAGGATCGACTCGAGCGGCACGCCCTGGCGGACGCGCCGGACCGTGGCCTCCCGGATCACCTCGAGGGCCTGCGGGGAGATCTCGCCGCCGCTTCGGGCGGCGACCATCGCGCCCTGGATCTGCAGGTCGCCGAAGCCTCTTACGTCCTCCCAGAACGCCGGGTTCCGCTCCTCGGCGCCGTACTCGACGATCTCGTGAGAGATCCCCGCGGTCACCTCGCGAGAGAGCTCCTCGTGGCGGGACGTGACGCGGTCGAGGATCTGATCCAAGGTTTGCTCGACTGTCATACGGCTTCCCTGAACATGGTTCGGTAACCACAATCCACTTCGTTGATAGCACTCATTGATTCCTGAATTTATGGGAATCCCACAATTCAGTGGCAAAAGATTGGCCGTAATTGGGGATGAAATCCGCCCCCTGCCTCCCTAGCCTGGCTCGGAGCCGGTGCTGCCGGCGGTTGAAATCGAAACGTGGGGAGTAGCGGAATGCAGGTAGTCGGTAGGGGTCGGATCGGTCGCGGTCTGGGAGTGGCGTTCGCGGTGGCGTTGCTCGGGACGCTCTTGGCCTTCGGGCCTTCGGAGGCCGGGGCGCGAGGAGTCAAGGTCAAGGTCGCGGTCCAGACCAAGACCCAGGCCGCTCTGCTCTCGACCCGCTCCCTCCGGGTCAAGGTCCGGTCGAGCGGGCGGGCCCGTGTCCGGGTGACCGCGATCCACCGCGGACGCTCCGGGCTGTTCCGCGCCCGTGTCGTCGCCTTCCGGAAGAAGCGGGCGCAGGCGAAGATGATCCGGCTGCGGCTCACGTCGCGTGGGGTCAAGGCCCTGTCCGGCTGCGGCGTCCAGCCCGTGCGGGTGGTCGGCGCATACCGCCGGGCCCCCGGGAAGAAGGCGAGGGCCGTCGCGCAACGCAGGCTCACCCGCCAGGCCTCGCGGTGCCGGAAGCCGGTCGACCCGCCGGTCGAACCGCCGGTCGAGCCCAAGAAGTCGCTCTGCGACCCCCTCGACCCCGCGGTCTGCCTGCAGCCCTGGCCGAGCAACTTCCACACCCGCCCGGCCGACACGCCGACCGGGCTGCGGCTCGATCTGCCCCGTGAGGCGATGCCGAAGAACATCAAGGGCGTCGGGATCGATCCGACCGACATGAACCGCGCCGACGGCTTCAGCCCCGGCAACCTGATCACGGTCAAGATCCCCGGTGTCGACACGCCCGCCGCCTTCTCGAACTCGGGCATCGTCTCGATCGACGATCTGAGCCAGTACAGCCGACCGGATCAGCCGGTCCTGGTGGTGGACGCCGAGACCGGCGAACGCCAGATGATCTGGGCCGAGCTGGACTCGAACCCGACCTCGGTCTCGCCCAGCGAGGCGGGGCCGGGCGGGATCAACGTCGACCCCGGCAACACCGAGGACGTAAACCTGATCATCCGCGCGGCGAAGAACTACACCCCGGGGCATCGCTACGTCGTGGTGCTCAGGAACCTGCGTGACGCCGCGGACCAGCCGGTCGACGCGCCGGAGCCGTTCCGTCAGTGCCGCGACGGCGCGAAGATCACCGACCCGGCGGTGCTCTACCGCTGCGACACCCTCGAAGACTCGGTCTTCCCGGTGCTCGCCCGCGAGGGGATCTCGAAGGACGGCCTCTACATGGCCTGGGACTTCACCGTCGCCAGCACGGAGAACATCACCGGCCGGGCCCTGACGATCCGCGACGACGCCTTCCACAGGCTCGGCGACGACGATCTCTCCGACCAGGTCGTCGAAGGGGACTCACCGGACTTCGCGATCGACCAGGTGATCGACTACGCGCCCGGCGACAATCCGCAGATCATGCGCCAGGTCCGGGGTCACCTGACCGGGGTGCCCTGCTACCTGAACGCCGACGGCTGCGGCCCCGGGTCCACCTTCGCCTTCGACTCCGATGACCGCCTCACCTGGAACCCGGCCTTCAAGACCGAGGTCCCGTTCCGATGCAACATCCCGCGGTCGGTGGTCCAGGGATCGTCGGTGGTCCCGGCCAGGCCCTCGCTGTACGGCCACGGCCTGCTCGGCAGTCTCAGCCAGGTCAACTCGACCTACCTCCAGGCCTCCGAGCACAACGTCCTGTTCTGCGCGGTCAACTGGGCCGGCTTCTCCAGCGAGGACGCCGGGTCGGTGGTCCAGGCCCTGATGGACCTCTCCGGCTTCAACAAGGCGACCGACCGGATGCAGCAGGGATTCGTCAACTTCTTCATGGTCGGCAGGGCGATGATCCATCCCGACGGTTTCGCCGACGATCCCGCCTTCGCGGTCGACCCCGACGGAGCCGGCCCGGAGCCCGCCCAGTCGGTGATCGACACCAGCCACCTCTACTACGAGGGAAAGAGCCAGGGCGGCATCATGGGCGGCGCCCTCACCGCGCTCTCGCCGGACTTCACCCGGGCGGTCCTGAACGTGCCCGGCATGAACTACTCGACTCTGCTCCAGAGGAGCGTCGACTTCGACGAGTACGCGGTCGCCCCCGGCTACGGGCTCTACACCAACTACCCGGACCTGGGCGAGCGACAGGTCGTGCTCTCCCTGATGCAGCTGCTCTGGGACAGGGGAGAGGCCAACGGCTACGCCCAGCGCATGACCGACGACCCGCTGCCGAACACGCCGCCGCCCCAGGTCCTGATGAAGGTGGCCGTGGGTGACCATCAGGTCGCCAACGTCTCGGCCGAGGTCGAGGCGAGGACGGCCGGGATACCGATCATGATGCCGGCCACCGACCCGGGCCGCCACTGGTCGGATCAGTTCACCGGGTTCGAGGCGATCCCGTCCTACCCGCACGGCGGCTCCGCCTTCGTCTACTGGGACGGCGGCCCCGTCGACTGGGTCTACTCAGGCCCGGAGTGCGACGAGGACGAGCCCTGCCAGGGCACCGCGGTCGCCCCTGACGAGAACGTGCCCCCGAGGCCGGAATGGGGCTTCGGCGGCGACCCGCACAGCTACTCCCGCGACGCCGTCGAGGCGAGGCAGCAGGCCTCCGACTTCAAGCAGCCGAACGGCAGCATCAACCCTTGCGCCGGTGGCAGGCCCTGTTACTCCAACGGGTGGGCCGGCGCAGAGTGAGCCATGGACTACGGTGGAGAGCGTGCTGTTGGTCCAGACCGAGATCACGCTCGACCCGAGACCCCGTGGCTTTCACCTGATCACGGCCGAGATCGAGGACTCCCTGCCCGATCTCGGCCGGTTCGATCAGGGCCTCATGCATCTCCTGATCAGGCACACCTCGGCCTCGCTCACCCTGAACGAGAACGCCTCCCCGGACGTGCGGCGCGACTTCCGCTCGTGGATCGACAGCGCCGTGCCCGAGGACCCTCGCGACCATCGTTGGACTCACACCCTGGAGGGGCCCGACGACATGCCGGCGCACATCAAGGGGACGGTGACCGGCTTCGACCTGACCCTGCCGGTGCGGTCCGGCGCGCTGCATCTGGGGACCTGGCAGGGGATCTATCTCTGTGAGCATCGGGAGCGGGGCGGACCCCGGTCTCTGACCGCCACGGTGTGGGGAAATACGTGAGTCGTGCCCCCGCTCGCCGAACCAATATTCTTGGCTGATGCGTCGCTCCACTCAGCGTCGGGACGCGGTCTTCGCCTGTTATCAGCGGGAAGTGACCGACCGACCCCTATCCGTGCTTCTGGCTGAAGCCAAGCCGTTCACGATCGATCTCGCCAATGGCGTCGAGGAGCATCGGGACGAGCTCGACGAGGTGATCGCCGAGTACGCCCAGGGCTGGGACCTGAAGCGGATCGCACCCCTGGAGAAGAACATCATGCGGGTGGCGCTCTACGAGATGAACTTCCGGGAGGACGTGCCCGCCGAGGTGGCGATCGACGAGGCGGTGGAGACCGCGAAGAAGTTCTGCGGCGCCGAGGCCCCCGGCTTCGTCAACGGGATCCTCGGCTCGGCCGCCCGGGCGATGAAGGAGCACGCCAAGTGAGCCGTCTGGAGGAGATCCGCGACCGGCTCGACGTGATCACCGCCGAGCTGCGCAGCGAGAACGTGAGCGACACCGACTCCGCCGCCCTGGCCAACGAAGCCGCCGAGCTGACCGCCGAGGCGGCGCGCGAGGCCGCCGCCGCGGTCGAGCGGATCGACCGACAGGACTGAGCCGATGAACGAGCCCGAGGGTCGGTGGCCGGTTTGAGCTACCCCGAGAACCTGCGCGAGGCGGTCGACCGCCACCTCGAGACCATCCACTTCAGCCACGGGGCCGGCCCGGACGGGGCCGACACCACCGGCCTGGACGAGGCGATGCGCTACTCGCTGCTGGCCGGCGGCAAGCGGATCCGCCCGGTGCTGTGCCTGGCCACCGCCAAGGCGATCGGCGAGCCGGTCGACGATCTGATCGGGGCGGCGGCCGCCCTGGAGATGGTCCACACCTACTCGCTGGTCCACGACGACTTGCCGGCCATGGACGACGACGACCTGCGACGCGGCCAGCCGACCTCCCACGTGAAATACGGCGAGGCGATCGCGATCCTGGCCGGGGACGGACTCTTCGCGGAGGCGATCGGGGCGCTCTCGGCGGTCCCGGCGTCGCCCGACCGGGTGCTGGAAGCAGTCGCCCTGCTGAGTGCGGCGACCGGAGTGGAAGGAATGGTCGGCGGCCAGTACATCGACGTCTCGGCCCAGAAGCTCGACGCCGAGGGGCTCCGCCACCTCCACTCACTCAAGACGGGTCGCCTGATCCGGGCGAGCGTCGAGGTCCCCTTGGCCCTGGGCGGGCTCGACCAGGAAGGACGTGAGCCGTACTGGCGCTTCGCCTCGCTGGTCGGCTTGCTGTTCCAGATCGTCGACGACATCCTCGATGTGACCGGCAGCGAC
>JAFKLL010000059.1 GCA_017304845.1 Solirubrobacterales bacterium | reverse complement strand
AATGAAATCAGGGGGGCAGCGAAGAAGAGTGGAACCGTAGCGCCCTTCCCGCGTTGAGCAAGCGAACAAGCAGGAAAGGTTCCCCCATGTTGAAGCTGAAGTCCGGTCTTGCCGCAGGCGCACTGTCATTCGCCCTCGCCCTCACCTCCATCGTGCCCGCCCAGGCGATCACCTTCCCCCAGGTCCCCGTACCGGCGGCCTCCTCGGTGGAGAAGGTGCAGTACCGTTATGATCGCCGGGAGCGCAGGGCCGAGCGTCACTGGCATGGCCATCGCGGCTACCGCTATCAGCGCCCGGGCTATCGCCGCCATTCGGATGGCTGGTGGTATCCGCTCGCAGCCTTCGGCCTCGGCGCCGCCATCGGCGGTGCGATCAACAGCCAGCCGCGCGCCGGCAACGCCCATGTGAACTGGTGCGTCAACCGCTATCGCTCGTACCGGGCCTATGACAACACGTTCCAGCCGAACAACGGCCCGCGCAAGCAGTGCCTGTCGCCCTATTCGCGCTGATCGTCCAGCCTGAAATACAAAAAGCCCGGCAGGAATGCCGGGCTTTTCGTTTGAACCGATGTCAGACGAGGCGGCTCTGTTCGAGCTCAAACGTCAGCTAAAACTGGCTCCCAACGGGACCAAGCGCGAGCTTGACTGGAGGATCGAGCAACACGAACTTCTCACCGGGGCTGATCCGACCGCCTGCGATCTGTGGGCTCCGTTTCAGGACGAGTTCATCACCAAGCGACTGGCGCTGCTCTCGATCGGGGAGAGCACCGTCTACTCCGCCTTACGATCTCTCGAGGACGACGACTACATCTTCCGCCGGCGAAAGGGTGGCCGGCACAACGACCGGATGATCCTGCTGAACACCAAGCAGATCGAGCGAGACCTGCAGGATCACCCGGCGTTCCCGAAGAAGGACATGAAACCGGTGGTGATCGGGCAGGCGGAGGCATTGATACCTGAACCGAGAAACCCGATCTTCACCCCGATCTATGAGGGGCTCGTGCGCGTGGTCCAGCGGACTAAGACGAAGGCTTCTCGGGGAGTGAAAGCGTGGAGAGCAGCCATGGTGCTTCAACGGGTGCTCTGGATCGCTGAGCTTCGGGATCTCGAGGGGGAGGAGGCGCCAGCGCTGTGGTCGGTTCGGGATCTCCATCAGACGTTCGGATGGGGAACTGTCGGGGCGTGGGGAGCTGCTCTGAACTTCCTGGTGGAGAAGAACCTCCTCCTCGAGACAGGTACGGACAATCGAACTCCCTATCTCCTGCCCAATGTCGAGTTGATTCGCGATCTGGCTTCACAGAGCGGAGATGTCGTCACCCTCCAAAAGGAGAACACTGACCCTACAAAAGAAGAACAGAGTTCCTCCAAAGCGAGAACACTAAACCTCCAAAAGGAAAACAAGCGGCCTCCAAAGCGAGAACAACCGGGAATCTTAAGTGCACCTGAGAGCTTTTCTGAGACCCTTCCTGATTTCCATACGGAGAGAGAGGTGGAAGCGACTCCAGAGTTACTGGACCTGTTGACGAGGATCTCCCACTCAATTGCAGAACCAAGAAGGATCACTAGGTTTGCCCATCTACCGCTTGAGGATGCCTGGGCGACCCTGACGTTCGCCGACATCTGCGATCAGGCATCTGATGCCTCGAAGGCCACGACGTTGTTCACGTTGGCCAGGCAACTCGACACCGGCGCGCGGACAGCGATGGCGTTCCATTCCGACGAGCCGCAGTCGAAGGCCTATGTCGCCGTTCTCCTGGGCCACTGGCTCGACACCGGCGTTGCCTACAGGGGCGACATCACTTGGATCAAGCCGAGCAAGCACCGGGCGATCATCGCCGACGACTTCAAGAGTCCCGAGCGCAAGGAGCTGCTGCGTTCGTGGGGAAAAGCCAATGGGCCCCTGGTTATTGAGAACATCGCCGAAGCCGGAACCAACGCCCAGCTTCGCGATGAAATCTGGAACGCAATCGAAGCCCATCGGGACGCCGTCAAGCCGATCGTTTTCGTCGGTATTCCAGGAGACTTGAGCTTCCTCGCCAAGCGCCTGAAAGAGGACAGACTTCCCGCCCTCGTGGCGCGCATTCTTCGAGAGTTCAAGCCAGACCGTTTGCCGGATGATCTCGAGATCGACAGCAGACACGTGGAAGCTCGACCCTTCGATCCCTCCCGGCCCTTTGCGTAGTCATGGAGCGGGCCCGCCGAATATCAGAGCAGTACTCGATCCGCCGGCGACGAGTCAGAGGCCTGGCCCAAGCCATCTCGCAGCTCTCGATCGAGGCCGAGAAAAGGGCTCTCGGCCCAATCGACTTTGAGTACGACAACGACCTGAACAACGACGGTCGCGCCAAAGTTCGACTCTGGTCCGTCGCACCGGCAATCGGAGGGTTCGACCTGTTGGCCCGGATCGATCACCTAGAGAACGGACGTCTCTACATTCGCCCGATGGGGGAGGTAGATCTCGACTTCGCAGAGATCCGTCGCGTTCACGGGACCAAGCGCTGTGATCATTGTGGCGTAAGGAGAGCAAGGCGTGTCGTCTACATTCTCCGGCGGCAGGGACAAGCGAGTGAGGTTCAGGTTGGCTCGAGCTGCCTCGCCGCTTACGTCGGAGATTCCAATTCGCGGAAGGCGCTCCTGCAGGCAGATCTCTTCTCTCAGGCCCGGGAACTCGTTGGGGCCGCGGTGGGCATGGAGCCGCAGGATTCTCCGCGGAAGGTCAGGGCCCCGGAAGTCGACGACTACCTGGCCCATGTCGCCGCGGTGATCAGATCACAAGGAGGCCACTTCGTGCGAAAGGTCGACGTTGACTCCGAGGAGATGGCCACCGCGGTGATCGCACTCGAGAACTATCGTCTCCAGCGGTTGGGGGACCACGACGAGGAGGGGCGACCGAGGTGGGTGGAGGTGGGGGAGAAGGAGCGTCAACTGGTCGACCGGATGACTCGAGAGTTCCGGTCATTGACCGCAGGGCACCAAGTGACCGGGTACGACCGCGCCCTTCTGACGGCTCTCAACAAAGAACTGGCCTGGCCCGACAAGCAGGGCATCCTCGCCACGTTGTTCGGCCGGGTTCAAGCGCTTCGAAAGGAACGCGGCGACAGCGTTCGACCGGACGATCCATGGGTGGGCGAAGTAGGCGAGAGGGTGGACGTCGTGGCGGTGCTGCAGAACACCGGGAAGTCGATCGAGTCTGAGTTTGGGCCGCAAGTTCCTCACTACTTCGTCACTGATGACGGCAAGCGGATTACCTGGTTTGCGACCAACAAGCAGCTGGAGCCCGAGCGGACCTATCGGATCCGCGGTAAGGTCAAGCGCCACGACACCTTTCGCGGGCTTCAATCCACGGTCCTAACCGATTGCCGGGCCGTCCCGGGTGGAAACGAGGTCCCGGGGGTGTGAGTGCGGCGCTAACCTCTCCTGCAAGATGCAGCTGACGCGAACCGCAACCTCAGAGATCATCTATCGCACCTTGGTCGACGGTGACGATGGTCGGTGTGAGGTCTGGTTGGACGGCCTGCTTCGGTGGAAGGGAGGTTGGACGGCCGAAGAGAGTCCTGACGGAAACGAACGAGTGGATCCGCAGCTCGAGGGGTGGTACCCGATAAGTCAGCTGCTCTCCGTGGAGCAGTGTCGAGTCGCGTTCGACGCTGCTGACGCGCATGCGGCCGCTGTTCTCAAGGGAATCAACGAGACCTTCGCGGACGCCACCGATCCGGTCAGCAAGTCATGGCGCGATGCAGCCCAGCTGGTCCTGGATCTCGACCGGGGTTTGGCCGAGTACTTCCTCGACGCCGCAGACCTGTTCGATGAGCATTCGCTTGCCCTCATGCCGGCGTTCGTGAACGAACCTCGAGTGGATCTCGCGGGTGGTCTTCGTCAGTTCGACCTCGGTCCCGATCGAACTGGCGGCATAGAGCTGGTTGGGTGGACCGAGGTAGTTGACTCGAGCATGGTCTTCAGCGGGGTGGGGTGGGGAGCACGACCGGCTGAGCTGATCGATCTGGTCGACATGGCCTCGGGAACCGAGACGCGTGAAGTGATCACCCGCCACATCAATGCCATCGCCACCATGGGGGAGCAGATCCGCCTAGTGATGAACAAGCTTCGATCAGGTGTCCCGATCTCGCGCAACGAACGGGAACGCTACTCCGGCTACGCGGCGTCCATCGTCGAGTTCCAGCGTCAGTACGACGCCATCGTCTGAGCAGCGAAGCTCAGCAGCGTTGTTTGTCCTTGGGTGCCTGGCGGTTTGTTTCGATTCGAATACCATACATCGGGTTACCTGATGTATGGTATTCGAATGGTGACTAGCAACGTGACGCCAGTCGAGAACGAAACCCCGCTTGACCTTGCGGGCTATCGCGCATGGGCACTAGTAGAGGGGGGTGGAGGACCCAAAGGCTCGGTCAGGAGAGGCGGCCGCGGTCGGCCGCTGCCGGAGCAGACCGTCGACGCTGATATGAAGATCCTGGCCGAGCTCGGCGGGCTCGTCCAGCAGCGCAAGTGCGATCCTCGGGATCGCAGCGCCATGCTCGAGGTGGCCAAGGCGTTTCGAGACCAGCTCGATACCCGTCCGCCCAAGGATCGCAACGGGAACATCAAGAAGGAGGGCAAGCTGTCACCTCTAAGCGTCGAGCGCTACATGATCGTCGCTCGACGGTACTTTCGCTACGCAGGCTTGTTGGAGCCAAACTCGCCAGATTGGGAACTGCTCAAGGGGCCCACGATCCGACGTTCGCGGACACTCTTCAGCCCAGAGGAGCTCGATGCTTGGTTCTCCGTGGTTAGCGGTCGGGAGGACAAGCGTATTGAGCTCGCAACCTGGCTCCTCTTGACCGAGGTACCGGTTGCCTCGCTTGTGGAGCTCGCGTTCGCCGACGTCGACCTGGCCAGGTGCACGCTCCAGGTCGGCAAGGTCCGCCGGCAAATCGGACCCGAACTCGGACAGCTCCTCAGCTCGGCCGAGAACCGCCAGGACACCGATCCCCTGCTCATCTCGGAAGCACGGAGACACGGCGGGCGTCGCAGTCGGAGCCCCATGACCGTTCCCGGACTGCGATCACTGTGGAACGACGCCCGACTACTAGTTCCAGGAAAGGGACCCACGATGGCCGCCCTGCTGGCCGTCGGTCGGCAGGCGATCGTCGACAGGACGGCCGGCGAGAGCATCTACGTGTTCCGTGATCCCGTTCGCCTAGCGTGAAGCAATGCCACACTTCCGCAAGATGAATGGAGAGCCTGTACGTGGCTCCTGGACTAGCTGACGTCGAACAACCGGGCGTGGGCCAGCGCCACACCGTCACGGTAGATGTTCCCGTCCGAAGCCTTGTCGTCACCCGTCCGGCCATCGTCGAGCAGTTCAAATTCACCGAATACGACCGCGAAGACGAGCCACAGGCGCAGATTCTCGAGCCGATCAACTTGAGCGGCCAGTCGTGGACCCGGCTGAAAAGCCGGGTCGGTTCGCTCGATCGAGTCGTGCTCAGATCGGATCTCGTCGATCGCGAGCGAAAGACGGTTGACCGCAGTTCGAAAGTGGATCCGGTCGCTGACGGACAGGCTGGCCAGCAGGTCGCGGCCGCAAGTCAGTTCGCGTTCGAGGTGCTCCGTTTGATCTGGAGGCTCACTGACCATGGGTCCTCAGTGTTGCGCGGTCTTCGGTCGGCTCATCGTTGCTCTGGTCGTTTATCGGCCGTCGGGCTGCCGGCGTAGGAACTCCTTGAACAGGGGGTCGACGATGTGCCAGGAAGTGTCTCGCCGTTCCACGTAGCCGCGCTCCTCGAGGCGCCTGAGGGAGTTGATTGCTGTCTGGTGATGCTCGATGCCGACCTGCTTCGTGTCGGCGGGGCTGCCCGGGGAGAGTCCATTCGCGAGCAGAAGCAGAGCCCGGGCGAGGTTCACATCGCTTGCGTTCCCGTTCAGCCAGTAGTCGTAGGTGACCGCGAAGTCGCGGCCCGGAGCGTCCTTGTCTTCGACCAGTTGCTCGAAGGCCTCTGCTACATGCTCTACGCGCACCAACGTGTTCTCGGGAACGGTTTGCCACACCATCCAGGCCAGCTGCTGGGTTCGCTTCGGATGGAGCTCGCTGAGCACCAACAAGTGGTCGGTCGCCCTTGAGTCGATGGGTTTGCTCGTGGCCTCGAATCTCAGCTCGAGGTAGCCAGCGAAATCCTCGTGGGATATCTGGGGGAGCTCGAACGATCCGGTAAAGAGCAGACTGGTCTCCTGGCCGCCGTCAGCGCTCATGAGCGAGCTTCGGATTACGGCGAGAGGGTCCCCAGAGCAGTTGGCTAGGCGTTGGAACTCATCGAAGATGATCACGAGGCGGGTGTCGAGGGTCCGCAAGGCTCGCAGCTGGCTACTGAGGATGGCTTGCAGGTCTTCCTGTCGGATTGGACTCTTGATGCCGACCTTGATGACGCCGAGGTTGATGCCGAGGTCCTTCTCGAGCCCCGAGAGCTCACCCTGGATCCGCCGGCGGAGAGTGTGGCTTGGGTGTCGTTGGACTGCGTCGCGCACCGCGGTGACGAAGTCGCCGAGGCTGGCCACAGGCCGGAGGTCAACGCGGAGGCACTCCCAAGGGGGCACTTCCGGACCGTGGTTCTTGCCGAGCTCGCCAGCGAGCTCGACTGTGAACGTGGTCTTGCCAGTGCCGCGTGGTCCGAACAGTTGGATGTGGGTGCCGCCTTTGAGAATGAGGGCGACGTCCGCGGCCGCGGAGCTTCGGCCGACGCCATCGTCAATTTCTCTGCTCCACACAAAGGGATTGAGAGCGTTCATGTGATCACTATACCGCCACCGCAAGATGGCGCGCGTATTTTCGCTAATTCATTTAGCGATATTACGCTAGGCTAATGCGCGATAATGTGTGTTATGTATAGCTACTGATTGTAGCTATACAGTAGGTATCGAAGCGCTGAGCGACACCGCTATGCCTCGGCCTGCGACGGGTTCACGACCGGAGAAACGACAGGTCTATGACCGTTCCATCGGCGCCGGCGGCCGCTGCCGCCGTGCGTGGATGGAGCTAGGCCAGCGAGTACCTCTTCTCAGCGCTCCTCTTGACTGTGCCGGCAGCGACTGCTTTCTTGGCGAGGACGTTGACCGCGCTGTGCTGGATCCCGATCCCGCGAGCTATCTCCGCAAGCTTCAAGTTGGGGTTTGCCTCAACGTAGGCGAGGAACTGAGCTTCCCGCTCGCCTCGCTTGGCTCGACCACGGACCGGCTGTTGAACGTGCTTAGGACCGAGGGCGCGTTGGATCCTCGCCTGAGCGTCCTTCACGGCCCTCTCGGCGACTCGAGCTTCCTCGCGGGCCGCGTCCTTCTTCTCCTTGTACTCCGCCTTCACTCGAACAGTCGCCTCCTTCGTCGCGTCTGCGACGGCTGTCCTGATGGCTTTGGTCTCTTCCTCCGACAGTGATGTCAGTTTTCTGTTTGAGACCTCTAGTTGCTCGATCGCCTGGTCGATAGACGCCATTCTGTCGCTCCCATTGTTCCGATTGAACTCGTAATTGTGTTGTTTAAATGGACTAGCTTGAGCTTATACATCTTGGGCTGAAAGTCAGAGGAACCCTTCAAGGTCATAGCGACAAGCCGCGGGTGGTGCATCTCCATCAGGGGGCACGCAAGATCGCGCTGTCCGCTGATCGCGATCCGCTCGACCGACGCTTTCCTCCTCCTCTGGAGGGCGGCCTCGGCCTGTGATCACCTCCCCGACTCATCAGGATCCGTTCGGCTCGCCCGAATGCCGCGAGTCGGGGCAGACATGCGCCGTCAGATGGATACGAACATACGTTCGCTATATTGCGGTGATGCGTCCCGACCCAATCGTGGTGCGTCCGGCGGATTTCGAGCAGCGCTCCCACCGCGGTCGACACCTCCCCTACCATCACCGTCGTCTGCGAATCGAATCGATCGACGCCTGTGCGGCCTCGACCGCAGCCTGGGCGTCCACCACCTGCGCCTGTGCGGAATTGATGCCGGCCTGGGCGGCGGCATCCGAGGCCTCGGCCGAGGCGACACCCGCCTTTGCCTGGCGATCCTGCGCCCGGTCGTCGTCAACCACCTGCTGGGAAGTCGTGTTCGACAGAAGAAGCCGTTCCGAGCGCGCCAGCTTCCGCGCCGCCGCATCCGCCACCGCTTCCGCCT
>JAFKLL010000058.1 GCA_017304845.1 Solirubrobacterales bacterium | reverse complement strand
AACAAGAAGAAGGTCGCCGCACCGCAGCGTCGTGGCGTCTGCACCCGTGTTGCCACCGTGACCCCGAAGAAGCCGAACTCGGCTCTGCGGAAGATCGCCCGTGTGCGCCTCGCCCACGGCATGGAAGTCACCGCGTACATCCCCGGTGAGGGGCACAATCTGCAGGAGCACTCCGTCGTCCTCATTCGTGGCGGCCGAGTCAAGGATCTTCCGGGCGTCCGCTACAAGGTCGTCCGTGGCACGCTCGACGCGGCCGGTGTCTCCGATCGCAAGCAGGCTCGTTCCCGCTACGGAGTGAAGGCGAGCTAATGGCACGTCGTAACGCAGCAGTGATCCGTCCGCTCGACGCGGACACCAAGTACCGCAGCCGTCTGGTTCAGCAGATCATCAACAAGGTGATGCGCGACGGCAAGAAGTCCACCGCCGAGCGGATCACCTATGACGCCCTGGCGATCGTCGCCGAGCGTTCCGGTGAGGACGCCGTCGAGACTCTCGAAGAGGCGATCAAGCAGCTGACCCCGGCCCTCGAGGTCCGCTCCCGCCGCGTCGGTGGCGCCACCTACCAGGTCCCGGTCGAGGTTCCCGCCCGCCGCGCCCGCACCCTCGCGGTCCGCTGGCTGGTCGACTTCGCCCGCGCCCGCAACGAGTACTCGATGTCCGAGCGTCTCGCCAACGAGATCCTCGACGCGACCAAGCAGCAGGGCAACGCCTACAAGCGGAAGGACGACATCTTCCGCATGGCCCAGGCCAACAAGGCCTTCGCCCACTACCGCTGGTAGCAGGCAACAGCACTTCGAAAAGGGCGGCCCCAGGGCCGCCCTTTTCATTGCACATCCCGGTGCGCCACATCCCGGTGCACATCCCGGCGAGATCTCAGCCCGCGAGATGCAGAATGGGTGCGCTATATGGTGCCATTCTGCATCTCGCGGGCTCGTGGGCTGGTTAGGGGTTGACCTTCTGGACGAGGGTGTAGCCGCCGTTGCCGTCCATGGCGACGATCCAGATCGGCTGGACGACGTCGTGGTCCGGGGTGAAGCTGAACTCGCCGAGCGGGGTCTCTTCCTGGACCTTCTCCAGGGCGGACTTGAGCGCCTCGCGGTCGGAGGCGATGTCGCTCTCCTCGAAGGAGAGGTCGGCGTCGTCCGCCGCCTCGGCGAGCAGCTTGACGCCGGTGTACGCCTGGGCGGCGAACTGGTCGGGCGCCTCGCCGTACTTGTTGCGGTAGTCGGCGATGAACTCCTGGTTCTCCTCGGAGGCGTTGCCGGCGTACCAGGCGGCGGCGCTCTGGACTCCCTTGCCGTCCTCGCCGACGCTGCGGGCGACCAGGGGAGAGTTGAAGGCGTTGCCGCCGCCGATCGGCCCGTCGTACCCCGACTCGCGGAGCTGCTTGACGGTCTCGGCGCCGGTCTCGCCGGAGGAGGCGGTGATCATGACCACCTGGGGCTTGGCCGCCAGCGCCTTGCGGAGCTGGTCGGTGGTGCCCTGGCTGACCTTCACCCCGGCCTGCTCGAAGGCTTTCGCCGCGGTCTCGGCCGAGGTCTTGCCGAAGTCGTCGTCGGGGGCGTAGAGAACCGCCGCCAGCTTCGGGTGGTCGGCGTCGATCAGGTTCTGGACGTTGGCCGGGATCGCGGTCGCCTCGCCGAGCGAGTCGCGGAAGATGAAGTCACAGGGGTAGGCGCAGTCGCCGACGATCCCGGGGCCGGTGTTGGACACGGCCAGGACCGGGGTCTTCATCTGGTTGGCCACCGGATCCGCCTCGGCGGCGGAGTTGGAGAAGGTGGGGCCGAGCACGGCCAGCACCTGCTGCTGCTCGATCAGGGCCTTCATCTCGTCGGCCGAGGTGGCCGGGTCGGACTCGTCGTTGCGCTGGGTCAGGGTCAGCTCGGCGCCGTTGATCCCGTCGTCGTCGTTGATCTGATCGACGGCGAGCTGGGCGCCCTTGACCTGCTGCGGCCCGAAGGGCGAACCGTCGCCGGTGGTGGAGAAGAGGGATCCGAGGGCGATCGTCTTGCCCTCCCACTCCTCGCCGCCGCCACAGCCGACCACCGCGATGCCGGCGGTGATGGTGAGGGCAGCCAGCAGGGTCGCGACGCGGGTCGGCTTCATCGGGGTTCAATCCTCCTTGGACGAGTTGACGGTGGTCCCCGACTGGATTCGCGGACCGATCGATCTGAGTTGCTCCGGGTTCAGGGTCCGGAGCGCGAGGCCGCCGAGCACCAGGACGACGCCGCCGAGCAGCTCCAGCCAGAGGCCGGCCTGGGCCTTGGCGGTCGCGTCGAGGTTGCCGGCGGTCTCGGTGTTGAACATGCCGGTGCTCCCGATGTCGGGAACGTCGACGAGGAGGAAGATCAGGATCACCGCGGCGCCCATCCCGATGACCACGGTGGCGCCGGCCCGGTTGCCGGTCGCGACCGTGAAGACGACCGCCAGGGCGCCGACCAGGCCGATGATCGCGGTAAGGACGCCGTGCTTGCTGAGCAGGGTGATGGTGTCGAGGACCTCGCCGAACTCGTTCTCGAGCGTATAGGCGGTCACCACCTGGGAGACGATCACGATCAGCGCGCCGAGCAGCGCGGTGACGGCTGCCATGCGGCCGTTCACGCCCGGCTCCCGGCGATCGTCGACGGGCGGCGCTCGCGGCGGCTGCTCGCGGCGGGCTGCTTCGAGGGTTCGAGCAGCAGGGCCAGGCCGGTCACGGCGAGCGTGGCACCGGCGGCGAGCTCCAGCCAGAAGCCGGAGAGCAGGACCGCCCTGACCCCGGCGTAGGCGAGCTCGAGCTCGCTCACGTCCTTGGCGTCGGGGAGGTCGACCAGCAGCGCGACCGCGATCGTGAGCAGGCCGATCATGGTCAGGGTCATGGCCGCGATTCGGCGCCAGCGGGCGAACCGGCCGCCGAGCGCGATGATCAGGACCGCCGCGAAGGCGATCGCCGCGATCGGGACGAAGATCCTCGTGTGCACTCCGGCCGGGGTGGTGTGATCGAGCGCGGGCGCTCTGACCAGGTCCTCGATCCCGCTGTAGCCCGGCTGCCCGATCTCGGTCGCGCCGAGACCCTTGTACTGGGAGACGCCGAGCAGCACGGCGGCGATCAGGCCGACCAGGAGCAGGGCGCGATGGGGGGTGACGACGCGGTCGAGGACGGCGACGCCGCGGCCGACCGCCGCGAGGCCCCGCTCGACTCCCCGGCCGATCAGGCGGAGGCCCTTGCCGATCACGCCGATCAGCCAGACGAGGCCCATGCCCACCGAGGAGAAGACCGGCCCGAGGGCGGCCAGCCCGGCGATGACGCTCTGGCCGAGGAAGGCGGCGGTGCGGCGGATCTCGAGGCCGGTCGCCCGCATGCCGCGCGAGAGGGGGTTGCCCTGGACCGGGCGGCGACGCCTGGCCCGGCGCTGCTTCCTGGCCTCGATCCGCTGACGTTCGGTCAGGGTGGGCTTGGGGGCGTCTTTGGTCTCTTCGGATTTCGGCTTGTCCGGGTCCACTCGGTCTCTCCTCCGGGATGAAGCGCGGTCCAGACTATTGGAGTCGGTGGTCGTCAGGGGCTTGATCGGGCGGCATGGCCTCTGCTATAGTCGCCCGTCGCTCGGGTCGGCCTCGCACGCTGCGGGGCTTTTTATTGGTCCGGGTACGGATCGGCTCGAAAGTCTCAGGGCTTTCGCCGGTCAGAAGCAACAGGTCAGCCCCGCCGCTCGCAAGAGTCGGCGCCGAGGCCGGCCGGTAACGCATCCGGAAAAACTTCCAAGACCAGAGAGAAAACGTGGCGCGCTCCTTCCCCCTTGAAAAGACCCGCAACATCGGGATCATGGCTCACATCGACGCCGGTAAGACGACGACGACCGAGCGCATCCTGTTCTACACCGGCCGTTCGCACAAGATCGGCGAGGTGCACGAGGGTGCCGCCACCATGGACTGGATGGAGCAGGAGCAGGAGCGAGGGATCACGATCACCTCGGCCGCTACCGCCTGCGAGTGGCTCGGCCACCGCATCAACATCATCGACACCCCGGGCCACGTCGACTTCACGGTCGAGGTCGAGCGTTCGCTGCGCGTCCTCGACGGCGCCGTCGCCGTCTTCGACTCGGTCGCCGGCGTCGAGCCGCAGTCCGAGACCGTCTGGCGCCAGGCCGACAAGTACTCGGTCCCGCGTATCGCCTACATCAACAAGATGGACCGGACCGGCGCGAGCTTCTACCGCTCGGTCGACACCATCAAGGACCGTCTCGGCGCCAACGCCGTGCCGATCCAGCTCCCGATCGGGGCCGAGGCCGAGTTCGCCGGCATCGTCGACCTGGTCACGATGAAGGCCACCATCTACAAGGACGACCTGGGCCAGGAGCTCGAGGTCGTCGACATCCCCGAGGACATGACCGAGCAGGCCGAGGAGTACCGCACGGCGCTGCTCGAGGCGGTCGCCGACCAGGACGACGAGCTGATGGAGCTCTACCTGGAGGGCGAGGAGATCTCCGAGGACCGCATCCTCAAGGCGCTCAAGGCCGCCACTCTGGCGATCGAAGTCACCCCGGTCCTCTGTGGTTCCTCCTTCAAGAACAAGGGCGTGCAGCCGCTGCTCGACACCATCGTCGCGCTGCTGCCCTCCCCACTCGAGGTTCCCGCCGTCGAGGGCCTGATCCCGCTCAAGAAGGGCCAGGAGGAGCGCGAGGAGTCCAGCCGTCCCGCGGATGACTCCGGCCCCTTCGCCGCTCTCGCCTTCAAGGTGATGGCCGACCCGTACGTCGGCAAGCTGACTTACTTCCGCGTCTACTCCGGTTCGCTCGAGGCCGGCGGCCGCGTGCTCAACGTGACCACCGGCAAGACCGAGCGCATCGGCCGCCTGCTGATGATGCACGCCAACTCGCGCGAGGAGATCGAGCGCGTCTACTCCGGCGACATCTGCGCCGGCGTCGGCCTCAAGCAGACCGGCACGGGCGACACCCTGTCGGCCCCGGACGCGCCGATCGAGCTCGAGTCGATGGACTTCCCGGACACCGTGATCGCCGTCGCGATCGAGCCGAAGACCAAGTCCGACCAGGAGAAGCTGGGCACCGCGCTCCAGCGCCTGGCCGAGGAGGACCCGACCTTCAAGGTCGAGTCCGACGAGGAGACCGGCCAGACCCTGATCCACGGCATGGGCGAGCTGCACCTCGAGGTGCTGGTCGACCGCATGATCCGCGAGTTCAACGTCGAGGCCAACGTCGGCAAGCCGCAGGTCGCCTACCGCGAGACGATCCGCAAGGACGTCCCCAAGGTCAGCGGCAAGTTCGCCCGCCAGACCGGCGGCCGTGGCCAGTACGGCCACGCGGTCATCAACATCGAGCCGGCTCCGGGCGAGGGCTTCGTCTTCGACAACAAGATCAAGGGCGGCGTCATCCCGACCGAGTACATCCCGGCTGTCCAGCAGGGCATCAAGGAAGCTCTCGAGAACGGCGTCAAGGCCGGCTACCCGATGGTCGACGTCAAGGTCGAGCTGATCGACGGTTCCTACCACGACGTCGACTCCTCGGAAATGGCCTTCAAGATCGCCGGTTCGATGGCCCTTCAGGAGGCTGCCCGCAAGGCCAGCCCGACCCTGCTGGAGCCGGTCATGGCGGTCGAGGTCACCACTCCCGAGGAGTTCCTCGGCGACGTGATCGGCGACCTCTCCCGGCGCCGCGGCAAGGTCCAGGGCCAGGAGCAGCGCGGCAACGCGCTGGCCGTCAACGCCTTCGTCCCGCTCAGCGAGATGTTCGGTTACGCGACCGACCTGCGGTCTTCGACCCAGGGTCGCGCGCAGTACACGATGCAGTTCGAGCGTTACGAAGAGGTCCCCTCGAACATCGCCGAGGAGATCGCCGAGAGCCGCTCGGGTGCACGTTCCGGGGCGGAGGCCTAGGGCGTAAGACCACAGCGGCGGCTGAATGGCTATATTTCAGAGGTTCGCCCAAAATGGGCGAATGTCCGGAGCCGCCAAGCTTTAGCAGTTCAATCAGACGTAGAAACCAAGTTCCAAGAGTCAAAGAAGAGAAAGGTCCCAGGAGAGCATGTCCAAGGAGAAGTTCGAGCGCGACAAGCCGCACGTAAACGTCGGCACCATCGGTCACGTCGACCACGGCAAGACCACCCTGACCGCGGCGATCACCAACACCCTCTCCGAAGACAAGAAGAGCTTCGAGGAGATCGACAACGCTCCGGAAGAGAAGGAGCGCGGGATCACCATCGCGACCTCTCACGTCGAGTACGAGACGCCGGCCCGGCACTACGCCCACGTCGACTGCCCCGGCCACGCCGACTACGTCAAGAACATGATCACCGGCGCGGCCCAGATGGACGGCGCGATCCTCGTGGTCTCCGCCGCTGACGGCGTCATGCCGCAGACCCGCGAGCACATCCTGCTCGCCCGTCAGGTCAACGTGCCGCACGTCGTCGTGTTCCTCAACAAGGTCGACCAGGTCGACGACGAGGAGCTCATCGAGCTGGTCGAGGAAGAGGTCCGCGACCTCCTCAACGAGTACGAGTTCGA
>JAFKLL010000057.1 GCA_017304845.1 Solirubrobacterales bacterium | reverse complement strand
GTCGGCGCGCGCGCCCACGCAGCGCTTCGTGGACCGCTTCGCCCGAGTCTACACCCCCCTGGTGGCGCTGCTGGCCCTGGCCATCGCCATCCTGCCGCCCCTGCTGGGTCTGGGCGGCTGGTACGAATGGGTCTACAAGGCGCTGGTCCTGCTGGTGATCGCCTGCCCCTGCGCCCTGGTGATCTCGACACCGGTGTCCATCGTCAGCGGCCTGGCGGCGGCGGCCCGCCACGGCGTCCTGGTCAAGGGCGGCGTCCACCTGGAACAGGGCCGCCTGCTGCGCTGGATCGCGCTGGACAAGACCGGCACCGTCACGCACGGCCGGCCCGCGCTGACCGACGCGATGGCGCTGGGCTCGGCCGATCCCGCGCGCAGCCACGCCCTGGCCGCCGCGCTGGCGGCCCGTTCCGACCATCCCGTCTCCCGCGCCGTGGCGCAGGGCCTGCTGCAGCTCGCGCCCGAGCGGGCTTCGGTCCGCCAGGCGGACGGCGGCTGGCGCGACGTCCCCGCGCGCGACGTGTCCCCCGGCACCCTGGTGCGGGTCCGACCGGGCGAGCGCATCGCCCTGGACGGCCGGGTCGAGGCCGGCCGCTCGGCCCTGCTCGACTCGAGCCCGGACTGGAGCCTGATCCTGACCAGGACCGGCCTGCTGGTCGTCTTCGGAGCCCTGATGGCGGCCTTCGCGACCCGGGCCTTCCGCTCCTACCAGCGGACGGTCTAGACCTGATCGGTCACCAGCAGGCCCTCGTACAGATCGAGGGTCTGCTGGGCGATCTCGTCCCAGTCGAAGAGGCGGATGTGGGCGAGGCCTTCCTCGACCATCCGCTTGCTCAGCTCGGGGTCGCCCAGCACCTGGATCGCCGCCTCGGCCAGATGCTCGGGGTCCGAGGCGCGGAACCTGAGGCCGGCGCCCTCGATCGGGACCACCTCGCGCAGGCCGCCGGTGTCGGCGGCGATGCAGGGGCATTCCGAGGCCATCGCCTCGAGGGCGACCAGCCCGAAGGGCTCGTAGATCGAAGGCACGACCGTGAGGTCGGCGATCCGGTAGAGCGAGTGGAGCACGTCGTCGCCGATCCAGCCGAGGAAGGTGCCGTGGTCCATCAGACCCAGCTCCTCGGCCTGGCGGTGCAGCTCGGCCTCGTGGGTGCCCGAGCCGGCGACCAGGAAACGGGTGTTGGGAAGAGCCTCGATCACCTCGGGCATCGCCTCCAGGGCTAGCTGGAAGCCCTTCTCGTAGACCAGGCGCCCGATCAGCAGGACGAGGTTCTCCTCCGGGTCGGCGAACTGCGACCGCAGCCGGGCCAGCTCGGCCGGATCCTCGGCCGGCAGGTCCTCGGGGTCGATCCCGTTCGGGATCACCGAGATGCGCCCCTCCTCGACCTGGAAGATGTCGGCGATCTGCTCGCGCATGAAGTGGGAGCAGGCGATCACCCGGTCGGAGCGGTTCGAGATCCACTTCTCGACGCCGTGGATATGCGACTGGGGATGCTTGTCGACCCAGCCCTGATGTCGCCCGTACTCGGTGGCGTGGATCGTGGTGACCAGCGGCGCGTCGAACCGGCGGGCGAGGTGGTCGCAGGCCCCGGCGACCAGCCAGTCGTGGCCGTGGACGAGATCGAAGTCGAAGCGATCGCCGAGCTCGACCCCGGCGGCCAGCATGTCGGCGTTCATCCGCTCGACCCAGGTGACGAACTCGCCGAGGTCGGTGGGCCGCTCCGGTTCCACGATGCGGTGGATCTGGACGCCGGCCATCTCCTCCTCGACCGTGGCCTGCTCGCCGCCGCGGGTCAGCACGTGGACCTCGACCCCGAGCCCGACCAGGGCCTCGGAGAGCTTGCGGACGTGCCGGGCGAGCCCACCCTCGATCAGCGGGGGGTACTCCCAGGTGACGACGAGGATGCGGGGCATGTTCTTGGCTTGAAGGCTAAGGGGTCAGGAACGGAGTCAAACTGAGGTCCGGGGCGAGGCCGCGCAGCCGCGACTTGATGGGTACCCCGGTGTTCGTTGAACTCGATTGTAGGGCCTCGAATGCGTTTTCGGCATGTCCTGTGGCCCTCTCGAACGGATAGTCGCCCGCCTGGCCCCGCTGGTCGAGGAAGGCCCAGTCGCTGGATTGGACCATGAGCAGCTCCCGGACCGCCCGTTCGGCCCGCTCCCGGGGCAGGCCCGAACGCACCGCCTCGGCGACCTTGAGCTCGAGACCGCGGGCCGCCCAGGCGAGATCCGATACCGCCGGGGAGTCCCAGGTGTGGAAGTCCTTGTCCTCGCCCCAGGTGGAGGCCCGCAGCGGCTCCTGGCGGGCCTCGCCACCATGCTCGGCCGCGGCCCGGTCGAGATCGAGCAGCCGGACCCCACGGGCCTCGGCCCGGGCCAGGACCTGCTCCAGCCAGATCGGCCCCTCGGACCACCAGTGGCCCAGCAGCTCGCAATCGATCGCGAAGGTGACCAGCCCCCGCCGGCCGGTCCGCTCCCGGTACGCGGCCAGACGGGCGTGGATCGAGTCGAGGAACTCGTCCGCCTGCTCCGCCGCCCGGACGGCCGCCGCCTCCGCGTCGTAGGGGCCGCCGTCGATCCGGAAGATCCTCAGCCCGTTCATCGAGAGCCGGTGGAAGTCCAGGTAGCCGGGCCAGGACGGGTAGCCGGACATGTCCCAGAGCCAGGAGATCGCGGTCCAGTCGATCGCGAAGGCCAGCGGGCCGGCCTCGGTCGCGACCGGCGCCAGCGACTCGTCGCCGCTCTCGAACCGGCTCTGGTCGACGCAGAACCACTCGATCCCGTGCCGGGACAGGTCGGCCTCCAGGCCCGGCCGGTAGGCGCACTCGGGCAGCCAGAACCCGGCCGTCCCACCGAACCGGCGGCGGTGGGAGGCGAGGCCGGCGTCGACCTGGACGTCGATGCCTGCCCTGGTCGCGAGCAGCGGCAGCACCGCGTGGGTCGCGCTGGAGGCGGCAAGGGCGACGCCTCGTTCCTGGACGGCGGCGAAGGCGGCGAGCGGGTCGCCGTCGACCTCCCGCAGCAGCTCCTCCGCCCGCCGGTAACGGGCCAGCTCGGCCCGAGCCGCCTCCCGGTGATCGGGGTCGGCGGTCTCGACGTCCCGCTCGGCGGCGCCGATCCGGTGCTCGCGGAGGAAGGTCGCGAGACGCTCCCCCACCCCGTCCGCCTCGAGCTGGTCGGCCAGGACCGGGGTGACGGTGAGGGTCAGGTCGCGGGCCACGTCCAGCACCGGCAGGTGGGAGCGGATCACGGCGTCGAACAGCCACTCCTCCCCGAAGGGATAGGTGCCGAAGCCCTCGACGTAGGGCATGTGCGAGTGGAGGACGATCGCGAGGTCGCCGACCCCCGCGACCGGGTTCGAGGCCGCCGCCTCAGACATGGCAGACGGCGAGGAAGTCCAGTGAGCTTTCGAGGTCGTTGGTGGAGAGCCGGAAGTCGGAGGCGGCGATCGCCGGGGTGAACCAGTCGTAGAACCGCTTGGTCAGGCCGAGCGTCTCGTGGACGCGGTCCCAGCCGAGCGAGAGCGCGAGCTCATGCGCCTTCAGCTTGCGGGTGTGATGGAGGCCGAGGATCTCGACTCGCGAGAAATGCGGCTCCAGCAGCGCCCGGTACTCCTCCAGGCGGTACTCCTTGATGTGCCAGGGGTTGTCGGACTTCTCCGCGCCCTTGGGGGCCAGGGTGAGCAGGTTCGGGGTCGAGATGTAGGAGACCGGGGCGATCTCGGCGAAGCCGGCGACCAGCGAGTCGGGATCCTGGATGTGCTCGATGGTCTGCAGGAAGACCACGGCGTCGCGCGGCTCCTTGAAGCTCTCGACCAGTTCCCGTCGGAAGCTCACGTTCCCGGTCGTGTACTTGGCGCTGGCATGCTCGAAGGCATCCGGGTTCGCGTCGACGCCGATCACGTCGGCCGCGGACCGTCCCAGCACGCCGGAGCCGTAGCCCTCGCCGCAGGCCAGGTCGACGACCTTCTGCCCCTTGACCCGTTCCGCGATCCACTCGTAGACGACGAGATGACGCCGGTACCAGTAGTTCTCCTCGGGCACGTCGGGCAGGGTTCGCTCGCCGGTCAATTCGAGGGCCGGCACCCCTTCGGGCTGGTTGCTCTGAATGTACGTGTCGGTCAAGAAAAGCGATTCTTCCCTATCTTTCTCCGCCATGCCCGCTTCCCCGACAGCCACGCCGGAACACATCAAGGACGTAAACACCCGCTACCACGACGCGGCGGCCGATTCCTACGACGCCAAATGGGGGATCGACTTCGGCGACATCGGCCAGCACCAGGTCGCGCTCAAGCTGAAGAAGTCGCTCGGCGAGATGCCCGAGACGCTCGGCGACGTCCTCGAGATCGGTGCCGGCACCGGATACTTCTCCCTGAACCTCGCGACCCAGGGCCTGATCGGCTCGCTGACCGCGACCGACATCTCGCCGGGGATGCTGAAGTCCCTGGCCCGCACCGCCGAGGGCCTGGACTTCCCCGTCAAGACCGTGGTGACCGAGGCCGAGATCCTGCCCTTCGAGGACGAGAGCTTCGACACCGTGATCGGCCACGCGGTGCTCCACCACATCCCGGATCTTGACCAGGCCTTCTCCGAGTTCTTCCGCGTGCTGCGCCCCGGCGGCCGGATCGTCTTCTGTGGCGAGCCGTCGCGCTACGGGGACCGGCTCGCCGCCGTCCCGAAGCGGACCGGCAACCTGGTCGCCCCGGTCTGGCGTCGCCTGGTCGGCGCCGACACCCTCCAGCACACGGAAGAGGAGATGGCCGATGACGAGCACAGCCTCGAGCCCGAGGTCGACGTCCACGCCTTCGTCCCGGCCGACCTCCGCGCGATCCCGCCGCGGTCCGGCTTCGTCGACACCAAGGTGAACGGCGAGGAGCTGGTCGCCAACGTCTGGGGCTGGGGCATGCGCTCGATGGAGTCCACCGCCACCCCGGACACGATCCCGCTCCGCTGGCGTAACTTCGCCTTCAAGAGCTACATCGCCTTCCAGAAGGTCGACAACAACGTCCTCGAGCCCCACCTCCCGGCCGAGCTCTTCTACAACCTCCTGCTCAGCGCCAAGAAGCCCGAGTAGCGCGCCACGTTTGCAGGCATGACGACCACAAGTTGGCTCGTCGGCCCCGCGGCGTGACCACCTCGCCCACCTAGGCTCCGCTAACCGGGGGAGCCGTCGTTGCGGCGGACCCTGAACAGCTTCACCGGGCGGTCCAGGCCCTTGAACTTGTGCTGGCCGACCCAGGAGTACTTGAAGCCCTCCTCCCCGGCCGCCTCGACCGCCTTGGAGTCGGCGAGGACGCTGTCGGGCCGGGCCGACTCCGTGATCCGGCTGGCCAGGTTGACCGGCGGGCCGAACCAGTCGCCGACCTGATGGATCGCCTCGCCACGGGCCACTCCGACCCGGAGGGCCGGCAGCTCGTCGCCGGCCTCGTTGCCCACCTCGATGAAGCGGATCGCCGCGTCGAACAGCGCGGCGCCGTCCTCTGAGACCAGCATCGCCGCGTCGCCGATCGTCTTGACGAGCCGGACCTCCGGGTTGGTCACCTCGATCGCGACCGACTCGAGCAGCTTGGCGACGGTGCCGATCTTCTCCAGCTCGGAGCGTTCACCGAGCCGGGTGAAGCCGACCAGGTCGGCGAAGCAGATCGAGACCTCCACCCCCTCGGCGCCGCCGAGCAGACCGGGGTTGGCCATCGCCATCGCCTGGTTGCGCAGCTGGTCGAGGAAGTGGGAGCGCAGCGCGTAGTCGACCGCCTGCTCGGCCAGCGGCAGGAGCTGCAGCGAGGCCTGGCGGAGCTGGATCGCGGCCTCGTACTCGTCGGCCCCCGGGGCGATGATGTCGGAGGCGACGAGATCGCGGTGGGCCTGGGCGATGCGGGCGGCGGAGCTGCCGACCTGGCGGGTCGCGGCGAGCAGGTTCTCGGTCGGGATCCCGGCCTCCTGGAACCGCCTCAGCCGCCGCGCGGCGAGCAGGTCCGCGTCGTCGAAGGTGCGCTGCTCGGGGGCCGGTCGGGGCAGACCCACGGCGGCGATCAGGTTCTGGAAGTCGGAGACCGAGAGGCCGGCCAGCTCGGCGATCTCCCGGGGGGTGTACTTCTCCTTGGAGCGGCCTAGGGCGAGATCGGCCGGCAGCAGGGCCAGGCGGTTGGCCTCGACCTCCACCCTCAGGGTGTCGAGATCGATCCCGTCCTCCATGTAGAGCTCGGTCAGCAGCTTGAGCCGGGCGGTACGGTCCTCCCCCTCGAGGTCGTCGAGCAGGCCCTCCGCCTCGAAGTCGGGGAGTTCGCGGGTCGCGACGTCCGCGGCCGTGAAGGGCCGGAGGTCGGGCGACGGGTAGTCGTCCGGATCCGGATAGTCAGGCATGGGCCACCGCCCCGCCGCGTCTGGGGTCGCCGGCCCCGTCGAGCCGCCCGGTCTCGGGGTCGCGGGTCACGATCTGGACGCCGCCGAAGAAGAGGTTGCGCTCGGTCCAGCGGAAGACCTCCTGGCCATCGGCCTCTAGGCTGCGCAGCGCGGTCTCGTCGACCCCGGGCTCGGCCTGGAGCACCCCCGCCTCCAGGTGGATGCGGGGCGCGTCCACCGCGGCCTGGGGATCCACCCCGGAGAGCAGGTTCAGGGTGGTCTGGAGCACGGCGGAGCGGATCCGGTTGGACCCGGCGCTGCCGAGCCCGGCTCGCACCTGCCCGTCTTCGAGGATCAAGGTCGGCGACATCATCGAACTGATCCTCGCACCAGGCGCGGATCGGTGGAAGCCCAGGGGGTTGAGGTCCTCCTCGCCGAGCATGTTGTTGAGGTGGATGCCGGTGCCGGGAA
>JAFKLL010000018.1 GCA_017304845.1 Solirubrobacterales bacterium | reverse complement strand
AGATGGCCGGCGCCGCCAAGAACGCCGCCGTGCTCGCCGCCGCCGCGGCCGAGCCTCATGGGCTCAACGCGGCCGGGATCGCCGCCGCCGCGGTCTGGGACGAGTGCGTCGGTTACGCGGTCAAGAACGGCGCCTCGCTCGAGACCTTCAGCGGCCTGGCCGGGGTCGGCGACCTGCTGGCCACGGTCATGGCCTCCGGCAGCCGCAACCGCCGCGCCGGCGAGCTGCTCGGCAAGGGCAGCGCGCCCGATCAGATCCGCGAGACGATCGGGCAGGCCTCCGAGGCCCTCGACTCGGTTCCCCAGATCGCGGCCACGGTCGAGGCCTCGGGCTGCCCGGCCGAGGCGCTGACCGGGCTGGCCGATCTCGCCACCGGGCGGATCAGCTCCGACGAGTGGGTGGCGGCGCTCAGGCGCTCGGGTCATTCCCGGAGGGCGGCATGAGTCGAGCCGGATCGGACGAACCCGGTTTCGGAGTAAGGTGCGGGCGTGGCCGACGCCAAACCCAGCCCGGAGTCGAAGGCGGAGATCGACCGGGGCTTCGAGCAGCTCTATCGGGATCACCTGAAGGACGTCTACTCGTACGCCTACTACCGGATCGGCAACCATCACGACGCCGAGGATCTGACCGAGCAGACCTTTCTCCAGGCCTACCGCCACTACGCCCGGGCCCGACGGGAATCGGACGGCCGGCCGCTCCGGCCCTGGCTGATCAGGATCGCCCACAATCTCGCCGCGAACTATCACCGCGACCGCTCGCGGAAGCCGCAGACGCCGCTGGACAGCGTCGAGCCACCGGCCACCCGTCACTCCACCGAGGATCTGGTCGAGGGCCGGGAGGAGCTGCGCGCGGTGATCGAGAACCTTCAGGAGCTTCCGGACGACCGGCGCGAGGCTCTGGTCATGCGCTTCGCGCTCGGCATGGACAACCGGGAGATCGCCCGCGCCATGGGCAAGTCCGACGGGGCGACCAAGGTCCTCATCCATCGCGCCATCAAGCAGCTGCAGGAACGTCTGGAAGCGGGGGAGGTGAGTCCCGTTGAGCATGGATGAGATCCGTCTCGAGGACCTGCTCGCCGACGCGCTCCGGCCGATCGAGCCGCCGCAGCGCATGTCGGACCGGCTCCACGACACCTTCTCGGCGATCACCGACGCCGCCGCGACCGATCTCAGCGACTGGGCCGAGGAACTGACCGAGAGCGAGCTCGAGTCCCTGCGCGATCCGCGCAACTGGATCCGCCCAGTGACCGCGCTGGCCGCCGGCGGTGTCGCCACCGGCGCCCTGATCCTGGTCGGCTTCCGCCGTCGCAGCCGCCCGCGCGGCTGAGCTCAGCTCCGGCCGGAACCGGCCGCGGCCCGGCGCTTGCGCACGTGACGGCGCCGGCGCTTCTGCCGCCGTCGCTCCATGCGGGCATCGAACCGCGCCCCGAGACCGCCGACCGAGGCCTTGATCCGGTCCCACCGGCTGGCCGCGTAGGCGGCCAGGCCACCGAGGCCGAGCAGCAGGTTCAGCACGTTCACCCAACGCATCGCGGGCAGCGCGCCGAAGAGCTGGGTGCCGTCGGCCGCGAGGAATCCCCAGACCGCGAGGACGGTGAACGCCACCCCGGCGAGGATCGCGTAGAGGCGGGGGAGGGGACGCGCGAGGAAGAGGCCGATCAGGCCCGCCACCACGTGAAGCGAGCTGGCCCAGCCGTTCACGGTGTAGAAGCCGAGCAGGTCGCTGGTCAGCTCCGGGGTGCGGAACTCGCTGTTCGCGAGCAGCCCGGCGAAGCCGAGCAGCAGCAGGACCGTGCCGGCGACGGTCGCGTAGAGGCGGGCATAGGAGATCCTCTCCATCGGCTCCATTCTCACAGGATCGGCGGACCACGGCTCCCCAGTAGGGTTGACGGCCTTGGCCACCTGTTACCGACACCCCCGAGTCGAGACCGGAGTCTCCTGTTCGAGCTGCGGTCGTCCGATCTGCCCGGACTGCATGACCCCGACCCCGGTCGGCATGCGCTGCCCCGAATGCGCCTCGGAGCGGACCCGGGTGCGGACCGGCGCCGCCGCGACCTCCCAGGTCGGTGGCTTCCCAGCGACGATCGTCCTGGTCGCGATCAACGTCGCGGTCTTCCTGGCGGAGATGGCGACCGGCTCCGGCGGCCTGAGCTCCACCACCTCCGACCTGATCCGCAACTACGGCCTGGTCGGCGCCGAGGTGGCGAACGGCGAGTGGTACCGCCTCGTGACCAGCGGCTTCCTCCACGCCGGCTTCATGCACATCGCCTTCAACATGGTCGCGCTCTACTTCCTGGGCCGCGTGCTCGAACCGTCGATCGGCACCGCGCGGTTCCTGATGGTCTACTTCGCCTCGCTGCTGGCGGGGTCGCTCGGGGCGATCATCGCCTCGTCCAACATCGAGATCACGGTCGGCGCCTCCGGCGCGGTCTTCGGCCTCTTCGCCGCGACCTTCATCATCGCCCGCGGCCGTGGCCTCGGCACGGTGGCGAACGAGATCGGCGTGATCATCGGCATCAACCTGCTGCTCACCTTCACGATCAGCGGGATCAGCATCGGCGGCCACATCGGCGGCCTGATCGGCGGCGGCCTCTGCGGCCTCCTGGTCATCGCCGGCGAGCGTGGCCATCTGGGCGCGAACGCCAAGGTGATCGAGTACGCCGGCATGATCGCGATCGCGGTCGCGGCTGTCCTCGTCGCCACGGCGATGGCCGAGCCGGTCGAGGGGCTTCGCCTCTCCCTGATCAGCCTCTGGTAGTCAGGGCGCGAAGGCCGGCCGGCACGGGCACGGCCTCGGGGTGGATCAGCGACCCCAGCAGCTCGATGCCGTCGATCAGGCGCGGGCCAGGCCGCGAGAATGACGCGGCGGCGTCGACGGCGGCCACCCGCCGGGCTCCGGTCGAGTCGATCCGGTCCGCGTACTCGCGGGCCTGGTCGGCCGCCATCTCGGCGTCGTAGCCGCAGGGCATGATCACGGCCAGATCCGGCGCGAGCCCTTCGAGCTCGGGCCAGGTGGTCTCGGCGGACTTCTCTCCTGCTCGGCCGATCAGGTCGCGACCGCCGGCCAGCTCGATCATCTCCGGGACCCAGTGGCCGCCGGTGAAGGGAGGGTCGAGCCACTCGATCGCCAGCACGGTCGGGCGTTCCCGGTCCTCGACCGCGGACCGCACCGCCTCGATCCGCGCTTCCATCTCGTTCTTCAGGGCGATTCCGGCCGCCGGGTCACCGACCGCCTCGGCCACCTCCAGGGCGTTGTCCAGGACCTCGGCCAGGTTGGTCGGATCCTGTCGCAGCACCGTCGGCCCGCCTGGCAGGCGGGCGGCGATAGAGACGACGTCGTCGTAGGAGACAGCGCAGACCGCGCATACGTCCTGGGCGACGATCAGGTCCGGCCGGACCGATTCGAGGACGTCGGCCTTGAGCCGGTAGAGAGGCTCGCCCCGGCCGAGCAGGCGCTTCACCTCGGCGTCGATCTCGGCCGGCGAGAGGCCCGGCGGGATCACGGTCTCGCTCAGGTGCGGCAGGCGTGAGGCCTCCGGTGGGAAGTCGCACTCGTGGGTGACCGCGACCACCTGGTCGCCGAAGCCGAGCGCGAACAGCATCTCGGTGGAGGAGGGGACGAGCGAAGCGATTCTCACGGTTCCAATATCCCACTCCGGGTACTACTCAGGCATGAGCCTTCTCAGCGATCAAGAGATCCAGGACTCCCTGGCGGAGCTCGACGGCTGGAGCCTCGAGGGGCGACGGATCGTCCGCGAGTTCGAGTTCGAGGACTTCGTCGGCTCGATCCGCTTCGTCGACTCCCTGGTCGAGCCGGCCGAGGCGATGAACCATCACCCCGACCTCGGCGTCTCCTGGAACAAGGTGACGGTCGCGATCAGCAACCACGCCGAAGGCGGCCTGACCAAGGCCGACTTCGAGCTGGCCAGGAAGATCAGCGAGCTGGCCCGCGAGATGCAGAAAGACGCCAGATAGCGCACCCGATCTGCATCTCGCGCCGCGTGAGGTTAGTTAGGAGAGAGGCTTAGGAGTAGTCGTAGAAGCCTTGGCCGGTCTTTCGGCCGAGGTGCCCGGTGGCGACGAACTCTTGGATCGTCGCCGGGGCGAGATGGTCCGGGTTGCCGGACTCGCCGTTGAGGGCCTCGCCGATCGCCACGGCGACGTCGAGGCCGACCAGGTCGAGCAGGGCCAGCGGGCCCATCGGGTGGGCGACGCCGAGGGTCATGCACTGGTCGACCGCGGCGGCCTCGAGGCCGGTGCGCTCCTGGTAGCGGACCGCGTCGAAGAGGTAGGGGAAGAGCAGGCGGTTGACCGCGAAGCCGGCCGTGTCCGGGACCTCGACCGCGGTCTTCTCGATCATGTGGCACCAGTCGTGGGCCCGCTCCGCCACGGTCGCGTCGAGCGCCTCGGGGAAGATCAGCTCGACCAGCTTCATGGTCGGGACCGGGTTGAAGACGTGGAGCCCGTAGACCCTTCCCGGATGCCCGGAGTCCCGGCCCAGGTCGGTGATCGAGAGGGAGGACGTCGTGGTGGCGAGATCGGCGCTCGGCGCGGCCTCGGCGACCCGGCGCAGCAGATCGACCTTGGCGCCGTGGTCCTCGACGATCGCCTCGACCACCAGGTCGGCCTCGGCGAGGTCGGCGGGGTCGAGGGTGGTCGTGACCCGGTCCGGCGCGGCGCCGGCGATCCGGCGGCTCGCCTTCTCGACGGCGGTCAGGGCCCGGGCGGCGGATTCCTCCGATCGGACCAGGAGAACCACCTTGCTGCTGGACGTCGTGGCGACCGCGGCGAGGCCGGTGGCGATGGTTCCGCTGCCGGCGATCGCGACAAAGTCGTAAGGCGTTGCGCTCATCTGCCCAAAGCCTATTGGGATCGACAGTCGAGAAGAGTTGACTGACGAGTCAATCAGCTACGATTGACACAAGCTTTTAGTTCGCTACAGCCACCTGAATGGTCACTGAGAAAGGCAGAGAATGAGCAAGTTCGGCGGTCGTGAAGTCGTAATCGTGGAGGCGGTCCGTACCCCGGTCGGTCGTGGGCACAAGGAGAAGGGCTACTACAAGGACACCCATCCCTCGAACCTGCTGGCGCATGCCTACAAGAACGTGGTCGAGCGGGCCGGCATCGATCCGTCGCTCGTCGAAGACGTGGTCGCCGGCTGCGTCCAGCAGTTCGGTGAGCAGAGCATCAACATCGGCCGCAACGCCTGGCTCGAGGCCGGCTTCCCGATCGAGACCCCGGCCACCACGATCGACCGTCAGTGCGGATCCGCCCAGCAGGCGATCAACTACGCCGCGGCGATGATCGCCTCCGGCGTCCACGACGTGATGATCGGCGGCGGCGTCGAGCACATGGGCCACATCTCCTTCGGCGACGCGGCCAAGGTGATGGGCGAGTACGGCTTCGCCTACTCCCCCGAGCTGCTCGAGAAGTACGACCTGGTCAACCAGGGCATCTCGGCCGAGATGATCGCCGACAAGTGGGACATCTCCAAGGAGGCTCTCGACGAGCTGGCCGTGACCTCCCACGCCCGCGCGCAGCAGGCCACCGAGGAAGGCCGCTTCGAGCGTGAGATCGCCCCGATCGAGATCGCCGGCGAGACCCTGACCGTCGACCAGGGCATCCGCCCGGGCACCAGCCTCGAAGGACTGGCCGGCCTCAAGCCCGCCTTCAAGGAGGACGGCAAGATCACCGCCGGCAACTCCTCGCAGGTCTCCGACGGTGCCGCCGCGGTTCTGCTCATGACCAAGGAGAAGGCCGACGAGCTCGGCCTCGAGGCTCGCGCCCGGATCGTCGACCAGACCGCGGTCGGCGTCGACCCGGTGATCATGCTGACCGGCCCGATCCCGGCCACCCGCAAGATCCTCGAGCGCAACGACATGACCATGGACGACATCGACCTGACCGAGATCAACGAGGCCTTCGCCTCCGTGGTCAAGGCCTGGGAGATCGAGCTGAAGCCGGACATGGACAAGGTCAACGTCAACGGCGGCGCGATCGCCCTCGGCCACCCGCTCGGCTCGACCGGCGCCCGTCTGATGACCACGCTCCTCCACGAGCTGGAGCGTCAGGACAAGAAGACCGGCCTGGTCACCATGTGCTGCGGCGGCGGCATCGGCACGGCGACGCTCATCGAGCGCCTGTAGCCCCCGGCTCCACGCCTACGAAAAGAGGCCCGCGTCCCAGACTGGGACGCGGGCCTCTTTCGTTTAGGGCTGGAACCCGGACTACTTCTTGGTCGCGGTCCTCACCTTGTACTTGTGGAAGACCAGCTGGCGCTTGCCGTGCTTGAAGCGCTTCGAGCTGACGGTCTGCCTGACCACCAGCAGCTTCACGTTCGGCCGCTTCGCGTAACGGGCGACGCGGCTGCGGAACTTCGGCTTCACCCGCAGCTTCACGACCTTCCACTTGCCGGCCCTCTGGGCCGCGCGTGCGGTCGCCGTCATCGGCTTGGCGAGGCGGCGGTTCTTCGACTTGCGGGTCACGCCGACCGCGTTGCCACGGCACTTCGGCTTGAAGCGGGCCGGGCACTTGAGACGCAGGTAGAGGGTCTTCCCGTCGAACATCGCGGTGACGTTGTTCGGCGGCTTGGTCCCAGGTCCGGTCGGGCCGGTCGGTCCCGTGGGGCCGGTCGGACCCGTCGGGGTGGTGGGCCCGGTGGGCCCGGTCGGCGAGGTGGGGCCGGTCGGACCCGTCGGGGAAGTCGGCCCGGTCGGTCCGGTCGGACCCGTGGGCCCGGTCGGCGTCGGCCGGCGGGCGGTCAGCGCCACGTCGTCGTAATCGAAGCTGCCCGAGGGGATCAGCCCCAGCAGCGGCACCGACACCGAGCTGCGGATCACGATCCGGTAGGCGTCCCCGATGTTCAGCGCGTCAGCCGCCAGGGCGCTGCCGGGCAGGCTCGCCCAGTTGGCGGAGTCGGTCGCGGCCCCGTTGGGCACCAGCGGGATCACGGTCGAGTCGCTGCTCTTGACCAGATCCACCTGCCAGGCCGCCGCGGCCTGATTGAGCAGGTCCGCGATGTTCGCCCGGCGTGCGATCGAGAAGCTGAGCTGCTCGGCCGGTTCGCCCTCGGCTCCGTTGTAGACGAACTCCGGGCTGGTCCAGATCCCGGTCGACTGGCCGCCGAGGACGGTGGCGAGCAGGCCGGAGGAAGTGTCCTTGATGAAGCCGTCTGTCGCCCCGGCCGATCCGTCGGTGGAGGCGAAGGAGCCGGTCATGGCCGGGCAGAGGACACCGGCGGTCACGCCGCAGAGAGGCGTGTACTCGGTGGTGTGGACCCAGCCGCCGACACTGCTCGCGAGGGTGGTTCCGTCCCCACCGGGGTAGACCGTGACGATCCCCTGGTCGATTCCGCCCGTGCCGGCCAGCCAGATGTCGCCGGGGCCGCCGATGTATCCGTCGACCACCCCGCAGAGGCCGCCGCCGGTGGACGCCGGGACCGTGAAGGAGCTGTACACGCTGCCGGCCTCGGTCTCGGGGTCGAACGGCGCCGCCGTGTGCGTGCCGCCCGGCTCCGTCAGGCTGCCGGTGGTCTTGAGCTGCAGCGGGAAGGCCGTGTCGCAGGTCGCCAGTGCGCCGACCACGATGTTGACGTTGATCGGGACGTTGATGTCGGCGGCTCCGGTGTCGGCGTCGAAGGTGCCGGTGATCGGTCCGGTCGCCGTGATCGTCACCACCGCGTCCTGGCCGGCCGCGATGTCCTCGATCGTCTTCTGCGGGAACGTGAAGCCGGAGGCACCCGCGGTGAAGGCGTCGGTCGAGGTGTCGACCTCGCCGTTCAAGGTCGCTTCCGGCCCGCCCGAATCGATGATGGCGAGACCCTGAGTGCCTGCATCGGTGCCCAGATTGATGATCCCCTGATCGAAACTGAACGCGACCGGATCGGCCGAGGCGATCGCCGGCGTGGCGACGAACGCGAAGGCCACGGACAGAAGTCCGGCCAGCTTCAACAACGTCCTGTTCATTGAATCCCTTTCCCCAAGGCCCATGAAGGGCCGCTCTCTCATATGACGGCGCACGGATCGAGACGCCGAGAATCAAATACCTGGCTCGGTCGAAATCCAAACATGTACCCTGCGGCGCATGAATGCGATGGAGCGGGTTTCGGTCGGGATCATGGGGGACACGCCGGGGGACATGGCGGCGTTGGCGAAGAAGGCCGAGGCCGCCGGGATCGAATCGGTCTGGGCGATCGAGCTGTTCCGGAACGCCTTCACGCAGACGACCTGGCTCGGGGCGAACACCGAGACCGTCGACGTCGGCACCGCGATCGCCTGGGGCTTCGTGCGCAGCCCGATGACCATGGCGATGAGCGCGATGGACATCGACGAGATCACCGGCGGGCGTTTCCGCCTCGGCCTCGGGCCCGGGGTCAAGCGCCTCAACGAGAACTGGCACAACGCCGAGTACGGACGTCCCGCCCCGCATCTCCGGGAGACGATCGAGTCGGTCCGCGCGATCATCCAGGCCGCCGCGGCGGGGGAGGCGGTCGCCTACAAGGGCGAGTACTACGACCTCGACATCAAGGGCTGGTACCGGGCGACGCCGCCGGTCCGGGCCGACATCCCGATCTACACCGCGGCGGTCCAGAAGGGCATGGCCCGGATGGCCGGCGACGTCGCCGACGGGCTGATCGGCCATCCGCTCTGCTCGGCCCGGTGGATCGAGCAGGAGATCGTCCCCGCCTTCGAGCTCGGGCTCTCCCGCTCCGGCCGGGAGCGATCCTCGTTCACCTACCTGCCCAGCATCTGCGTGGCGATCGACGACGACTACGAACGTGGCCTCGACGCGGCCCGCCGCACGGTCGCCTTCTACTCGACGGTGAAGACCTACATGCCGTTGTACGAGCTCCACGGCTTCGGGCAGAACGCGGTCGCCGCCGGGGAGGCCTTCCGTCGCGGCGACATCCAGGGCGTGGCCGACGCGATCCCGGACGAGATGGTGGAGACCTACTGCGCGGTCGGCAGCCCGGATCAAGTCAAGGAGAAGGTGGCCGAGGTGGCCCAGTTCGCCGACGCGATCTTCCCCGGCGCCCCGACCTACTTCATCCCCAACGAGCAGGTCACCGAGTACAACGAACGCATCATCGAGACCTTCGGCCCCCGGTCGGGGGACTGATCGGCCCGGTCGCCTACACCGCCGCGTTCCTCGCGGCGGTGCTGCTGATCACCGACGGTTGCCGTCGGGCGGGCATCTTCGAGTACGCGGGTTGGCGGGTCGCCCGGGCCTCGGCCGGCGAGCGGCGGCTCCTGCTCACGCTGTTCGTCACCATGGCCGTCGCGACGGCGGCATTGAACCTCGACGCCTCGGTCCTGGTCATGACTCCCGTGGTGCTGGCGATCGCGGCGCGCCGCGGCCTCGGCCACGAGACCTTCTCCGTCTCGACCATCCACCTGGCCAACTCGGCCTCGCTGCTCATGCCGGTCTCGAACCTGACGAACCTCATGGTCTTCCACGAGACGGGCCTCACCTTCGCCGGGTTCACGGCGCTCATGGCGCTGCCCTGGATCGGCGCGATCGCGGTCGACTGGGCGCTCGTCCCGCGGCTGGCGCGACCCGCCGCGGTGTCGTCTCCGCCGGGCCTGCCGGCCGCGGCCCCCGCGGTGACCCGCTGGCCCGCGATGATCCTCGCGGCCACGCTCGCCGGCCTGGTCCTGAGCGGACCGCTCCGGCTCGAGCCGCTGGCGGTGGTCTGGGTCGGCGCGGCGGTGCTCTCACTGGCCGAGCTGATCACCGGGCAGGCCCGCGTGGTCGGGCTGCTGCGCGCGGCAAGGCCGCTCTTCCTGCTCTCGTTGCTCGGCCTCGGGGCCGCCGCCTGGCTGCTCGGCAAGGCCGGGGCGACCGATCTACTCAGCGGTCTCATCCCGGACGGGGAAGGGTTCCCGGAGCTTCTCCTGATCGCCTCGGTGGCGGCGCTGCTGGCGAACCTGATCAACAACATCCCGGCGACCCTGCTCCTCCTTCCCGCCGTCGCCCCGGCGGGCGAGGCGGGACTGCTCGCGATGTTGATCGGGGTCGGGGTCGGCCCGAACCTCTCCTACCCGGGATCGATCGCCAACCTGCTCTGGCGGCGGTTGATGATCGACGGCGGCGCGGCGGTGCCCTGGCGCGAGTTCACCCGGATCGGGCTGGTCACCACTCCGATCGGGATCGTCGTCGCGGTGGCGCTACTCGAGCTCGCGCTCAGGATCTGAATCAGTCGGGGAGCGCCGCCACCCAGGCCTGGAACTCGGCCATGTCGGTCACCGCCGGGCCGTGGCCGGGAAGGAGGACCGTTGGGTTCAGAGCGGCCAGTCGGCGGATCGAGCGGCGGTTCTCGTCCGGGTCGTAGGTGAACATCGTCGGCGGCTCGCCGAGGCCGGTCGCGCCGGTCGCGTAGTTGATGTTGCGGATCACGTCGCCGCAGATCGCGACCCCGTCGGACTCGCGGAAGTAGACGACGTGGCCGCGGGCGTGGCCGGGCGTGTGGACCACCCGGAAGCCGGCGACCTCGTCACCGTCCTCGAGGACGCGCGAGACCTGGTGGGGCGGGCCCTCCCAGGAGCTCTGAACCCTCCTGAGGAGGGCGTTCGTGACCTGCTCGCCGGAGACCGGGACCCGGCCCTCCATCGCGTCGACGTCATCGGCGTGGCAGGCCAGGGGGATGTCCCGTTCGCGGCAGATCTCCCGTGCCATGCCCTGATGGTCGGGATGGACGTGGGTCAGGGCCAGCAGCGAGAGCGGCCGTCCCTTGAGCTGCCGGGGGATCCGGAAGCGGTCCCAGGTGGTGCCCGCGTCGATCAGGACGTCACCGGCGAGGTAGACGTTGACCATCGGCAGCGGGAACTGGCCGAGTCGCTCGACCCCCGGGGCTACGGTCTTCATGCCCATCCGGCGCCGCGGATCAGTGAGCCGAGCCGGGCTGGCCGCTGTGGTGGGCCAGATCCTCGAGGCGGGCCATCTCGCGCTCGCCGTACAGGCGGGTCGGATCGGTGGGATCCAGGTCGGCGATCAACCGGCCCACCCGCACCCGCACCTGCTGCGCGAAATGGGGGGTGACCGCGCCGGTCAGCTCGCGGATGTCCTCGGGGGTGATCTGCTGTCCGGAGTCAAGGACTCCGATGTGCTCGGTTTCGCTCATTGCTCACTCAGGGTTTCGACGGGGGTGAGTTCGATCGCGTCGTCGACGCGGGCCTGCTGATCCAGGGAGATCAACGATTCGTCACCGATTATCCACACATGGGAGAAGATCGCGCTGGTCGGGTCCGTCGTGTAGCCCGGCTTGACGTCGAGCAGGTAGTCCTCGACCACCTGCGGCAGCTTCTCGTCCGAGTCGGTCAGGAGCAGGGCCGGCCAGGTGCCGTTGTTGGAGAGCGAGGTCGTGGCGATCGCGTCCATCGGGCGATCCGCGCGGGCCAGCGTGTAGCCGTGGCCGGGCTCGTTCAGGTTCCAGCCGAACAGGCCGCTGGAGAAGCGGACCAGCTCGACCGCCGCGGTCTCAGGGTCGTCGCCACCGACCCGCTCGACCGTCGCCCCGGCCTTGTCGAGCTGCTTGAGGGCCTTCGACGAGACGACCTCGGGCGGGCCGAGGACGAAGATCGGCACGTCCTTGTTGGCCTTCTGCTTGAGGACGTCCAGAGTCGCCTTCGGCACGGTGTCCTTGCCGGTGAAGAGCACGACATCGCCGGAGCGGGCCGCCCAGGTCGCGGCCGGGGTGGCGTACTCCGGCTCCTCCGAGGAGACGACCACGAAGGCGTCCGGCGGCCCGTCCACGAGCTTCGCGCGCTCATCGGCGACGGCGGCGGCGGTCGAGGCCGCGTCGGCGCCGGCGATCCGGTCCACGTCGTAGCCGGACGGCGGGGCGACCTTGCCGACCGTGAAGACCTTGTTCTCGCCGGTGTCCGGGGAACCGAGCGGGTTCAGCTGGGCCAGGGCATCCGTGCCGGCGCTCGACAGCGTGCCGGAGGGGGCGAGCAGGATCGGGGCGCCGATCGGGAGGGCGCTGAGCGAGGCGGCGGCCACGCCGGACTGCCAATCGGCCGAGTCGACCAGGGTGACGGCGGCGGGCGGGGTGCCGGGCCCGGAGGTGGGGTAGGCGGCGAGGGCGGCGGCGATCGAGATGTCGACCGGGTCGTTGCCGCTGATCCTGGTCGTGTTGCGCGTGGCGGCGGCCGGGAAGCCCAGGGCGCCGGCGTCGTGGCCGGTGATCGTGCCCTGGACGCCGGTCGCGCCGGAGTCGGTCTCGGCGATCGGGCTGCTCGACGAGCCGCCCTCGTCCTTGCCGACGTCGAAGAAGAAATAGGCCACGAAGGCACCGAGGATCAAGACCAGGACCAGCAGGATGGAGAGACCCAACCAGGGCACTCCGGTGGCCTGCGGGCTCCCCGGCGGTGCGTTGATCGGCCGTCGTCCAGAGCTTGCCACGGCGTGAACCGTATCCAAACCGTGTTCCCCGGCGGAAGTCGTAAGAATGGCGGCGATGCCATACCCGACCGGAACAGTGACGAATGACCGTGGCCACCTCGAGATAGGAGGCTGCGACGTGATCGACCTCGCACGCGAGTTCGGCACTCCCGCTTACGTGTTCTCGGTCGCCGAGATGAGGGACCGGGCCCGCGCCTACCAGAGCGCGTTCGCCGCCCACACCGATCGGTTCGAGGTGCTCTTCGCCAGCAAGGCGCTCCCGGTCACCGCGGTCTACCGGCTCTTCGCCGAAGAGGGGCTCTCGGTCGACGTCGCCTCCGGCGGCGAGCTGACCATGGCCCTGACCGCCGGCTTCGATCCCTCGAAGATCTACATGCACGGCAACAACAAGACCGACGCCGAGCTGAGGCTCGCCGGGGACTGCGGCGTCGGCCACCTCATCCTCGACTCGTTCGACGAGATCGAGCGTTGCGAACGGGTGCTGAAGAACCAGCAGGACGTGCTGATCCGGGTCACCCCGGGAATCAAGCCCTCGACCCACTCCTTCATCCAGACCGGGCAGCTCGACTCGAAGTTCGGCTTCGGGCTGGAGGACGGGACCGCGGCCCGCGCGATCGAGCGGGTTCTCGCCTCGGACCGTCTCAACCTGGTCGGCCTCCACTTCCACATCGGCTCCCAGATCTTCGAGATCGAGCCGTTCCGGCTCGCGGTCGAGGCGCTCGGTGAGCTGCGCGGCGAGTGGTGCGAGGTGCTCGACCTCGGCGGCGGCCTCGGCATCTCCTACGAGGAGGACGACTCCCCGCCGGAGATCGAGGAGTACGTGAACCTCAAGGTCCAGGCGGTCAGGGACGTCTTCGGCGATCAGGCGAAGATCCTGATCGAGCCCGGCCGGTCCCTGGTCGGCACCGCCGGAGTCACGATCTATCGCGTAGGCACGGTCAAGGAGATCCCCGGCGTCCGCACCTATGTGGCGGTCGACGGCGGCATGTCCGACAACCTCCGGCCGATGCTCTACGACGCCAAGTACACGGCGGTGATCGCCGACCGGGCCGACGACCCGAAGGACACTCTGGTGACCGTCGCCGGGTCACATTGCGAGTCCGGGGATATCCTGATCCGTGACGTGGAGCTGGCCAGCCCCCGAGTCGGGGACATCCTGCTTACCCCGGCGACCGGCGCCTACGGTCACTCCATGGCCAACAACTACAACGGAATGCCCCGCCCGCCCGTGATCTTCTGCGAGAACGGAGAAGCTTCGGTAGTGGTGCGGCGCGAGACCTGGAACGACCTGTTGCAGAGGGACATGTGAGCGAAACACTGCGGATCGGATTGCTTGGAAGGGGGACCGTCGGGTCCGCCTTCGACGAGCTGGTCGCCGAGCGGGCGGGCCAGGTCGAGGCCGCGACCGGCCGTCGGCCCGAGCTGAGCGGGGTGTTGACCCGCAGCCGGGGCGACTTCGACGAGATCCTCGCCGGATCCGACGTGATCGTCGAGCTGATGGGCGGGACCGACACCGCCCGTGAGCACGTGCTTGCCGCGCTGAACGCCGGCAAGCCGGTGGTCACCGCCAACAAGCAGCTGCTCGCCCAGCACGGGGCGGAGCTGTTCGCGGCCGCCGAGGCCGCCGGGGTCCAGCTCCGCTTCGAGGCCGCGGTCGCCGCCGTGGTCCCGGTGATCCGGGTCGTCCAGGAGAGCTTCGGCGCGGTCGAGTTCAGCAAGGTCTTCGGCATCGTCAACGGCACCACCAACTTCATCCTCTCCGAGATGGCCGCCACCGGCGCCTCCTACGGGGACGTGCTGAAGCGGGCCCAGGAGCTGGGCTACGCCGAGGCCGACCCGACCGAGGACGTCAACGGCGCCGACGCCGCGGCCAAGATGGCGATCCTCGCCCGGCTCGCCTTCCGGGCCCCGGTCACCCTCGACCAGGTCGACTTCGAGGGGATCGAGGACATCCAGCCCGACGACCTCGCCTACGCCAAGGAGCTCGGCCTCTCGCTGAAGCTGCTCGGGGTCGCCGAGAAGCTCGAGACGGGGATCACCGTCCGCGTCTTCCCCTGCTTCCTCTACCCGGGCCATCCGCTCGCCCCGATCGAGGGGCCGTTCAACGCGGTCATGGTCGAGGCGCCGGAGATCACCGAGGTGACCATGTCCGGCCCGGGAGCCGGGGGCCTGCAGACCGCCGCCGCCGTGCTCGGCGACGTGGTCTCGGTCGTCGCCGGTGACGCCAGGACCCACACCGCGGATCGCGACCTTCCCGTGGTCACCGACGTGACCTCGTCCTTCTATCTCCATCTCGAGGTCGCCGACGAGTCCGGCGTCCTGGCCGAGGTCGCCAAGGTCCTCTCCGACGGCGGCGTCTCGGTCAAGAGCGTCGTCCAGCGCGGGCTCGGGGACGACGCCCGCCTGGTGATGGTCGTCCACCGTTGCCTCGAATCGACCTTCAAGGCCGCCGTGGCCGAGATCGGCAGGCTGGATTCCCTGCGGTCCGGCCCGCGCTTCATCCGTGTCATCGAAGAAGAGTTCAAAGCCTAGGGAGCCATGCCACAGCCACTGATCGAGAGATACCGCGACGCCCTTCCGCTGGAGCCCGGTGACCCGGTCGTCAGCCTGAACGAGGGCTCGACCCCGCTGGTGCCGGCGCCGCGGCTTTCGGAGCGGGTCGGCGCCCAGGTCTACCTCAAGGTCGAGGGCGCCAACCCGACCGGGTCGTTCAAGGACCGCGGCATGACCGTTGCCGTCTCGCGGGCGGCCGGACGCGGCGCCAAGGCCGTGATCTGCGCCTCCACCGGCAACACCGCCGCCTCCGCCTCCGCCTATGCGGTGCGGGCGGGCCTGCGTGGCGCCGTGATCGTGCCGGAGGGCAAGATCGCGATCGGCAAGCTCGCCCAGTCGCTCATGCACGGCGCCCGGGTCGTCGCGATCGAGGGCAACTTCGACGACGCGCTGACCATCGTCCGGCAGCTCGCCGAGCGCAACCCGATCGAGCTGGTCAACTCGGTCAACCCGTACCGGATCGAGGGTCAGAAGACCGCCGCCTTCGAGCTGATCGACGAGCTCGGCGAGGCCCCTGACGCGCTCGCCATCCCGGTCGGCAACGCCGGCAACGTCACCGCCTACTGGAAGGGCTTCCAGGAGCGGGGCACCTCACCCATCTGTTACGGCTTCCAGGCCGCCGGCTCGGCCCCGTTGGTCGACGGCGCCCCGGTCGCGAAGCCGGAGACGATCGCCTCGGCGATCCGGATCGGCAACCCGGCTCGCTGGGAGGAGGCGATGAACGCCTTCAACACCTCGCGGGGCCGCGTCGCCGCGGTCACCGACGAGCAGATCCTCGACGCCTACCGCTGGCTCGCCGCCAACGAGGGGGTCTTCTGCGAGCCGGCCTCGGCCGCCTCTGTGGCGGGCATCCTCAACCACGGTCTGCCCACGGTCGACGGCATGGACAAGCCGGAGACGGTGGTCTGCGTCCTCACCGGCCACGGCCTCAAGGATCCGGACACGGCCCTCGGCAAGGCCCCTTCGGTGATCAGCTGCAAGAACGACA
Organism: Solirubrobacterales bacterium; assembly: GCA_017304845.1. GTDB lineage: Bacteria > Actinomycetota > Thermoleophilia > Solirubrobacterales > 70-9 > 67-14. The sequence continues at coordinate 53,976 of JAFKLL010000018.1, read as the reverse complement.
TCGGAGCGGTCGAAGAAGCCGTCTTCGGCTGAGCCGTGGAGTTCCGTCCCGGCGGACCTGAGGACTACGAGCGGCTGACCGCCATCTGGAAGGCGGCGGTCGAGGCCACCCATGATTTCGTGACGGCGGAGGAGATCGCCGGCTACGAGGCGCGGATGCCGGTCGACTTCCTGCCCGCGGTCGAGCTGACCGTCGCCACCATCGATGACGAGCCGGTCGGTTTTCTCGGCATGGGCGGGGACAACATCGAGATGCTCTTCGTCGACCCGGGCCGTCACGGCCAGGGCATCGGACGGGCGCTGGTCGATCGGGTCGGCGATCGGCCTCGTCTCACCGTGGACGTCAACGAGGAGAACATGGGCGCGGTCGCCTTCTACTGGAAGCTCGGTTTCAAGCCGACCGGCCGCTCGGAGACCGACGCGGACGGAGCCCCGCACCCCCTGATCCACCTCGAACTGACGAACTGAAACTCGGTTCGCGTCACTGTGACTCGAACCGAGTTTCAGAAGACTCTGGGCTTCGGAGGGGATCAGGTTCGGAGCTTGTAGCCGCTCTTGAACATCCGGTAGTTCGCGAAGGTGAGGGCCACGGTTGCCGCGGTCAGGAGCGCCAGGGCCAGGGCGACGCTGATGTCGGAGACCCCCAGGAACCCGTATCGGACCAGGGAGATCATGTAGTAGACCGGGTTGAAGTGGGTCAGGGTCTGGTACGGCTCGGGCAGCAGGGCGGCCGAGTAGAAGACCCCTCCGAGGAAGATCAGCGGCTGCAGGATGAAGGTCTGGGCGAAGGAGACGTCGTCGAACTGCTCCGCCCGGACACCGACCAGGACCCCGAGGCTGGCGAAGAACCAGCCGACCAGGAACATGGCCGGGATCAGCACGTAGAAGTGCTTGACCGGGAGGTCGACCAGCAGGCTGGCCACGATGAAGGTGATCACCGAGATCAGCAGCCCCCGGAGGAATCCGCCCAGGGTGAAGGCGAGCAGCAGCTGGCCGGGCGAGGCGGGGGAGGAGAGCTGGTCGTCGATCGCCCGCTGGAACTTCTGCTGGAGGATCGACGACGAGTTGTTCGAGAAGGCGTTGATCGCGAAGGCCATCATGATCAGGCCCGGGATCACGAAGACGATGTAGTCGAACCCGTGGAGCTCGCCGACCCGCGAGCCGAGCGCGGCGCCGAAGATCGAGATGTAGAGGAAGGTCTCGAGCAGCGGCGCGCCCAGGGTCTGGCGCGGGATCTTCATGAAGCGGCTGACCTCGCGGCGGGTCAGCGCCACGAGGCGAGTCGTCGAGGGGCTCACTGATCGGCCTCCGCGTCGCCACCGACATGGGCCCGGGAGAGCTCCTTGCGCCCGACCAGCTCCAGGTAGGCGTCCTCGAGGCTGCCGACCCCGAAGCGCTGTGCCAGCTCGCCGCTCGTTCCCTGGTCGATGATCTGGCCCCCGTTGATGAAGGCGATCCGGCTGCAGAGCTGCTCGGCCTCCTCCAGGTAGTGGGTGGTGAGCAGGATGGTGGTGCCCTCCTCGTTGATCTGGCGCACGTAGTGCCAGAGCTCCAGTCGCAGCTCGACGTCGACGCCGGCGGTCGGCTCGTCGAGGATCAGCAGCCGCGGGCGGTGCATCAGGGCGCGGGCCAGGATCAGCCGCCGCTTCATGCCGCCCGAGAGCTCCCGGGTGCGGTTGTTTCGCTTCTCCTCGAGGGAGAAGGCGGAGAGCAGCTCGCTGACCCGCTCCTTGCGGTCCTTCTTGCTCATGCCGAAGTAGCCGCCGTGGAAGTCGAGGGTCTCCTCGACCGTGAGGAACCAGTCGATGTTGAGGTCCTGCGGGGCGAGGCCGACCGCCTCGCGCGCCTCCCGGTAGTCCTCGACCGCGTTGTGGCCGAAGATCTCGATCGCGCCCGAGGTCGGGCTGGCGAGCCCGGTCGAGCAGTGGATCAGGGTCGACTTGCCGGCGCCGTTCGGGCCGAGCAGGCCGAAGAACTCCCCGTCGGGGATCTCCAGCGAAACCCCCTTCAGGGCTTCGGTCCCGGTCGGGTATCGCTTGACCAGGTCGGTGATTCGGAGGGCAGGGGTCGGTGAGGGAGAAGCGGACGATTCCACCCGACCATCATTGCGAATAGGGTTCCTCGGGTGACTGAGCGCCATCGTCTTGTCCGGGTCCCCGCATCCTCGGCCAACCTCGGGCCGGGCTACGACGTCATGGCCGTGGCGCTGGATCTCCACCTGGAGCTGGAAGTGCGGGAATGCGGCGAGTTCTCGGTCGATTGCGGCGGGCTCGACGTGCCGCTCGATCGTTCCAACCTGGTCGTCCAGGCATTCGAGTCGCTGCAGCCGGCCGACGGCATCTCCTTCCGGATCGGTGGGGAGATCCCGCTGGCCCGGGGGATGGGGTCGAGCGCCGCGGCGATCGTCGCCGGGCTGGTCGCCGCCGACCATCTCTTCGAGCTCGGACTCGAGCAACAGGACCTGCTCGAACGCGCCACCGCCCTGGAAGGCCATCCCGACAACGTCGCCGCCGCGATCTGCGGCGGGTTCGTGGTCTGCACGGGCGGCCCTCGCCTCACCGCGACCCGCATCGACGCGCCGGAGGGCCTCGAGGGGATCCTGGTGATCCCGGAGATCGAGGTCTCGACCAAGCTGGCCCGCGAGGCGATCCCCGATGAGATCCCGATCACGGATGCCGTCGCCAACGCCGCCTCGGCCGCGCACCTGGCGCTGGGCCTGAGCCGGGGCGACTTCGATCTGATCGCGATGGGCCTCCACGACCGGCTCCACCAGGAACGCCGCCGCCACCTCTTCCCGCAGTCGATGGAGATCGTCGAGGCGGCCGGGGAGATGGGCGCGATCGGAGCCACGATCTCCGGCGCCGGCCCGACCGTGCTGGTCTGGACCAACTGGCAGGAGACGGGCCAGGTCGTCGCCGCGCTCCGCGAGCGCTGCGAAGGCTGGGCCACGGTGAAGCGAGTCGGCTTCAGCCCGCTCGGAGCGGACGTCCCCGAACTCTGAGCCGGATGCTCGGCCGCCTCTTCAGCCGGCCGACCCCAGTCCTTCTCCTGGTCGCGCCGTTCTTCGGCGAGGCTCTCTCGGGCTCGACCCCGCCGCTCGACCTGCTCCTGCCGTGGAACCTGGCCCTGATGGTCGGCCTGTACGGCTGCGGGGCCCTGATCTGCCGGGAGCTGGTCTGCCGCTACCGGCTCGGCCTGATCGGCCTGATCCTGCTCGGCGCCGCCTACGGGGTCTACGAGGAGGGCCTGGTCGACCGCTTCTGGTACTCGCCGGATTTCTGGGACCAGGTCGAGGTCGGCTCCTACAGCGTGGTCGGGCAGACGAACCTGCTGCTCGCCGTCCACCTGACGATCTTCCACACGGCGGTGAGCATCTGCTCCTCGGTGCTGATCGTGGAGCGCGTCTTCCCCGGGGAACGCGAGCGGCCCTGGCTCGGCCGCCGCGGGCTGATCGTGACCGGCCTGGTCCTCGGGGTCGCGGTACCGCTGGTCTGCGGCGAGTTCCCCTGGCCGTCGGCCCTGGCGCTCGTGGCCGCCGCCTGCGTGATGGCCCTGCTGGTCGCGGCCGCGTTCTGGGCCCGCCGGTTCGACTTCGCGGCGCGGCCGGTCGGGCCACCCAGGAGAGGACTCGCCTGGGTCGCCTTCGCCGCCGTGACGATCCACTGGTTCGTCGTCTACAGCCTGCCGTCGACGGGGATCGCCTGGCCGGTCGGGATCCCGCTCGCGGTCGCTCCGATCGCCGTCGGCGCCTGGTTCGTGGCCGCCCGGGCCACGGGCGATCGCTACGGCCGGGACGCGCTCCGGGTGATCAGCGGGATCCTCTCCTTCTTCATCGTGCTCGACGTCTTCGTCGGGCTGGCCGGTCGCTACGACATGGTCCTCGGTGGGCTGGCCACCGCCTTCGCCCTGCGCTGGCTGTGGCGCCGGGAGCCTCAGCCCTTGGGCTCGAGGTCCGCCAGCTGAGACTTGGCCTCGGCCAGGGCGGCGGGGAAGTCGAGCCGTTCGAGCACCTCGACGGTGAGGCCGGCGTAGTCGAGCGACTTGCGCCGCCGGTACTCGAAGATCGGCTTGGCGGCCCGGGCCGACTCGGGGTAGACGATCGAGCGTCGGATCACCGTCTCGAAGACCAGGTCGCCGAACTCCTCGCGCATCGTGTCCAGGGTGCTGCGGGCGTGGTTGGTCCGCATGTCGGCGATGTTGAGCAGCAGGCCGAGCAGCTCCAGATCCGGGTTGAGGTTCTCGCGGGCCAGGCCGATCACCTCCATTGCCTGTTCCGCGCCCTGCTCCGAGAAATGCTCGGCCTGGGTCGAGAGGATCGCCCGGTCGGAGGCGACCAGCGCGTTGACGGTGAGCAGCCCGAGGGTGGGAGGGCAGTCGATCAGGACCACGTCGAAGCGGCGCTTCGGCTCTCTCAGCGCGTTCCTCAGGGTGAGCTCGCGGCCGATCTTGCCGGCCAGCATCAGCTCCGCCTCGGCCAGCCCGAGGTTGGCGGGGATGACCTTGCCGCCGCCGGGCCCGGTGTGGACGGCGTCGACCGCTCGCTCCTGCCCGGCCAGCACCTCGCCGAGCGTGGGGAAGGCATCGGCGGGGATGCCGAAGTACTCGGAGAGGTTGCCCTGAGGGTCGGCGTCGATGGCCAACACGGAGAGCCCGGAACGGCTCAGACCCTCGGCCAGAGAACGGGTCAGAGTGGTCTTTCCGGTGCCGCCCTTCTGGGAGAGGATCGCGATGGTCGTGGACACCGGCACACCCTATCGTCGCTCGGGGCATACAATCCGCCTCGATGGGCCCCGTATTCACCGAGATCGACGTCGACGCTCCGCGCGAGGAGATCTTCGACTACCTGCTCGACTTCAACACGCGACCGTTCCTCTACGGGGACACGGTCGAGGACTTCCGGCTGCTCCGGCTGAACCCGAGGGGCGTCGGAGCCGGCGCCCGCTGGCGCTTCAAGCGCAAGAAGGCCTGGGCCGACTCGGCGATCGTCGCGGCCGACTCGCCCGCCCGGATCTCCGAGCGGGGCGTGACCGGGAGCTACAACAAGACCGCCACCGGCACCGAGTGGGAGCTCGACGAGGCTCCGAACGGCGTGACCACCGTGCGGATCAGCTACTGGACGGTCCCGACCGGATTCGCCAAGCTCTTCGACCGGATGACCGGCGGGGCGGGGTGGCATCGGCGTCGCCTGAACCGGGCCGGCAATCGCCTCCGTGAGGCGGTCGAGTCGGGTCGCGAGGAGAGGGCCGAGGTTCCCGTCGCCGGCGGCAGCCGTCACGCGACCGGCGTCTTCTAGGGGCCTCTCAGCACGTCCCCGTCGGGCCGAATAGACTGCCGCACCGATGGAAAGAATTTCGAAGAGCAAACTGTTCCGTGGCCTCGTCCTGGCCGTCGTAGTCGCCATCTCCGGGCTCGCCCTCGCCGCCTGCGGGGCCAGCCATGAGGAGAAGGAGGGTCTCGCCGAAGGCGAGATCGTCGAGCTCGGCCCGCTGCAGTACAACGTGCTCTTCACCCGTCCGTTGAACGTCAACGACATCGAGGACGCGGAGTACCTGGTCGGCAAGCCCGCCCCGGGCCCGGACCAGATGTACGTCGGGGTCTTCGTCCACGTCCACAACGACAGCGACGAGGCTCAGCAGATCCCGGAGCAGTTCGAGATCGAGACGACCACCGGACGCAAGTACGTGAACATCCCGAGCAAGAGCATCTACGCGCTCCAGCCCGGCGCGACCGTCGAGCCGAAGGACAACATCCCGCAGGTCGACTCGACCGCGCAGGTCGGCCCGATCGGCGCCTCGATGCTGCTCTACCTGATCGATCGCGAGTCGGCGGAACAGCGCCCGGTTCAGCTGATCATCGAAGGCGAAGACGGCCCCGCCACCTTCGACCTCGACCTCTAGCCCGATCCGGCTGGAGCTTCAACGGTCGGCGCTCGCCGGCCAGATCATCGCCGGGGCCGGTGCGGCCCTGGCCCTGCTCGGTCCCTTCTCGGACGTGATCGCCGGCATCGGCGTCGCGCTCCTGGTCATCGGCACGGTGGTCTCCGCCCCGGCGGGCGGGCATTCCGGGCCGGTGATGGTCGAGTGGTGGTCGGTCCTCGCGCTGGCCGCCCTGGCTGCGCTGATCGGCTTCGGCCTGGGCTTCTGGCTCGCCGCCTTGGGCGGCGTGGTGCTGACGGTCGGCGCCGTGGCATCCCTGGCCGCCGTCTTCTTCGGCACCCCTGTGCGGCCGGAATAGCGAAGCTGAACTGAAACTCGGAACGTGTCTCCGAGGCACATTCCGAGTTTCAGTTGATGAGGCTTGGAGGCGGTTCGGGGGCTAGAGCCCGTCGGACAGGATCGCGCCGGCGATCGGGGCGGCGACCGTGCCGCCGTCGCCGTCGGCGTTGATGATCATCACGCAGACCGCGAGCTTGGGCTTGTCGGAGGGGGCGAAGCCGGCGAACCAGGCGTCTTCGAGCAGGATCTCCTCGCCCTCCTCGTCGACCTCGCCGCTGGGGCCGACCTCGGCGGTGCCGGTCTTGCCGGCCACCTGAGCCTCGGGGATCGCGGCGGCCAGGCCGGTGCCGGAGGTGACCACGGAGACCATCAGGTCGGCGACCTGGGCGGCCACCTTCTGGCTGGTCACGCGCACCGGGCCGGAATCGGGCTGGAGGTCGGGCTCTCTGGTGATCGGGGTCGGCAGCGAGACGCCCTTGTTGGCGACCGCCTGGGCGACGCTGGCCATCAGCACCGGGGTCGCCTGGACCCGGCCCTGGCCGATCCCGCTGACTCCCAGGTCGCTCTCGTACTCGCCGGGCTTCGGGATCGTCGGAATCGGCGGGTCGACCACCGCGAGGCTCTCCGGATCCCAGATCTGGGGCGGCCGGTTGAACCCGTACTTCTCCGCGGTCGAGGTCATGCCCTCCTCGCCGATCTGCTCGGCCAAGGGAGCGAAGACCGAGTTGCAGGACTTGGCGAAGGCCTCGGTGAAGGTGCCGCCGCAGACCTCGCCGTGGGCGTTCTTGATCATGCGGCCGTCGGCCGGCGCCTCGGTCACGTAGTCGTAACTGGAGTCCAGGGTCGCGTTGCCGGTCTCGAGGGCGGCGGTGGCGGTCACGATCTTCATCGTCGAACCGGGCGGCTGCAGCGCCGAGTAAGCCTGACCGGCCAGGGCCTTGACGTAGCCCTTCTGGGCGTCGAGCACGGCGACGCCGCCGGACTGCCCGGCCAGATTGGTCACCGCGGAGTTCTGAAGGGTCTCGTCGATCGTGGTCTTGAGCGGCGGCGCCGGGCGGGGCTCGCCCTCGCCCAGGACCCGGCCCTCGGCGTTGTCGTCGCTGCCGAGCGGCACCGCCATCAGCTTGCCGCCGGGGGTGCCGGCCAGGCGGGCGTTGAAGGCGAGCTCGAGGCCGCTGGTGCCGACCGCGTCGTCCGGCGAGAAGCCGAGCGCCATGTTGGTCAGGTCGACGCCCTTGTCGGTGTTGGGCCCGGTCACGCCGGTCACGTCGATCATCGCGTCGCCGAGCGGGTGCTCGCGGGAGTCGGCCGGGCCCTTGGCCATCGGCTTGCCCTTGTCGGTGAGGATCGCGGCGCGGGCCGGCAGCTTGGTGGTCCGGCTCAGCTCCTCGTCCAGGTTGAGGCCGGGGAAGAGCAGGCTGTTCTGCCAGGCGATGCCGTCGGAGCCGAAGGTGAACTTGAGCGGCTGCTCGATCGTCCCGAAGGCGAGCGTGGCGGCCTTGACCGGGACCTCGGCGTTGGTCTCGTCGCCCTCGGCATCCTCGGGGTCCAGGCTCTGCAGGGTCGACTGCGCCTCGGCCAGCTCGTAACGCTGGGTGAACCGCTCCTCGGAGATGCCCGCCTGCGACTTGGTGGAGAGCATCCCGTACATCTCGCTGTAGTCATGTTCCTGCCAGGCCTTGACGTAACTCTCGGCCGCGTCGCGGTGCGGACTGCCGGGGCAACCCTTGACCGCGCCGACGACGAAAGAGACCAGCGCGACTCCGACCAGAGGCAAAGCCCTCGTCTTTAGTCGCTGTTGCCGTTCTCGGCGGGAAGGAGGACGCCCCATCAACCCTGAAAAATACCGGGGCCGTCGGTGGATAGATTGGCCGGGTGACACCGCTCGACTGGGGCATCGCCGCCTTCACCTTCATTTTGGCCCTCTGGGGCTTCCGCCAGGGCCTCATCGTCGGGGCTCTCGGGCTCGGTGGATTGGCCGCCGGAGCGGTGCTCGGGTCGCGTCTCGCGCCGGTCGTGCTGGACAAGGGATCGAGCTCGCCGTACGCGCCGCTCGCCGCCCTGATCGGGGCGATCCTGATCGGGTCGGTGACCCTGGCGATGGCTCTGACGCTGGGGGAGAGGGTCCGGGACTCCGCGGTCAACCACCCGTTCTGGCAGGTGATCGACGGCATCGGCGGCGCCCTCCTGATCGCCGCGGTCGGCCTGGGCATCGTCTGGGTGCTGGGCGCGGTCGCGGTCTACTCGCCGGGGTCGGACAGCCTGCGCCGCGACGTCCAGAAGTCGCTGCTCCTGAACGGCATCAACGACGTGATGCCACCCTCGGGCCCGTTGATCAAGGCGCTCCACCGGATCGACCCGGTGCCGCAGTTCGCCACCTCGCCCGGCGAGATCGCGCGACCCGACCAGGGGACCGGCAGCCAGGCCGCGGTCCGTCAGGCCGCGAACTCGGTGGTCAAGGTCGCCGGGACCGCCTGCGGGATCGGGGTGATGGGATCCGGCTGGGCGGTCGGCCCCGACACCTTCGTCACCAACGCCCACGTGGTCGCCGGCCAGGACGACACCCGGATCGAGTCCAACGACGGCCAGGTCGCGACCGCGACGCCGATCGCCTTCAACGTCAAGAACGACATCGCCCTGCTGCGGGCCGATGTCTCGGTGCCGTCGCTCCCGGCCCTGGCCCGGGCCCGCCGTGGCACCGCCGCGGCCGTGATCGGCTACCCCAACGACGGTCCGCTCACCATCACCCCGGCCCGGGCGGGGACGACCCGGGTGCTGATCGGCAAGGACGCCTACGACTCGGACACGGTCGAACGGTCGATCCTGGCCCTGCGCGGGCTGGTCCGACACGGCAACTCGGGCGGGCCGCTGGTCGATTCCGAAGGGCGGGTGATGGGCACCGTCTTCGCCGCGACGACCGAGGGCCCGGCCGGTGGCCTGGCGATCCCGAACCGGGTGCTGGCCCGGATCAGCGCCCGGGCGACCGGGGCCGAAGTCGACACGGGACCCTGCGCCCGCTAGGCCCGATCGGGCTTTCCCACGACCCCGGTCCGCTACCCTGGACATACGGTGACCGGTTCAACCGCTAACTGGCAGGCGGCCGAAAGCCGCTCTGTGAGGCCGCCTCTTACCGAGGTATGCCCTCACTTCCACGCAGGTATCGAGCTGATCGGCAAACGCTGGAGCGGCGCGATCATCTGGGCGTTGGCCGACGGCCCGTTGCGATTCGCGGAGCTCAAGCGCTCCATCCCGGGACTGTCCGACCGGCTTCTCTCGCAGCGCCTACGGGAACTGGAGGAAGCCGGCCTGATGACCCGGGAAGTGGAGGAAGGCCCCCAGGTCAAGGTTCTGTACAGCCTGACCGAGATGGGTCGTGGGCTCAGACCGGCAGTCCTGGCTCTGCGGGAGTGGGCCTGTGAATGGCAGGACTCTCTTCCTTGAAGGCGTCGTCCAGGGCGCCGGTGTCCTCGCGGGTCACCGCGTCCGGTCGCGGACGCACGTAGGCGCGGCTGCCCGGTTCGAGGTCGAGGGTCTCCAGCTCCGACCTGGTGAGCTGAGCCCAGACCTCCTGGCCGCCGTTCGCGGTCAGCATCTCGACCCGGCCTGAGAAGCCGAGTCGCACCACGCGGTCGATGGTGACCGCGACGGAGTCCGGCGTCTCGACCGGGAGGATCTCGGTGTCATGCGGCCTGACCAGCTTGCCGCCGAGGCTGTTCACCTCGCCGACGAAGCCCATCACGAACTCGTTCGCGGGTTCGTCGTAGAGATCGGTGGCGCTGCCGGTCTGCTCGATCTTGCCCTCGTTCATGACCACGATCTGCTCGGCGATGTCCATCGCCTCCTCCTGGTCGTGGGTGACGAAGATGGTGGTCACGTGAACCTCGTCGTGGAGCCGGCGCAGCCAGGTGCGGAGGTCCTTGCGGACCTTGGCGTCGAGGGCGCCGAAGGGCTCGTCCAGGAGCAGCACCGAGGGCTCGACCGCGAGCGCGCGGGCCAGGGCCATGCGCTGACGCTGGCCGCCGGAGAGCTGCGAGGGGTAGCGCCCGCCGAGCCCGGTCAGCTGGACCAGCTCGATCAACTCGTTCACCCGGGCCCTGACCTTGTCCTTCTTCCACTTCCGGACCTTGAGGCCGAAGGCGATGTTGTCGAACACGGTCATGTGCTTGAAGGCGGCGTAGTGCTGGAAGACGAAGCCGACGTTACGGGTCCGGACCGGCTTCTTGGCCTGGTCCTCGCCGCCGATCAGGACGCTGCCCGTGGTCGGCGTCTCGAGCCCGGCGATGGTCCTGAGCAGAGTCGACTTGCCCGACCCGGAGGGTCCGAGCAGGGCGGTCATCGAGCCGTCGGGGACGATCAGGTTCACGTCCTCGAGGGCTTGGAAGTCACCGAAGTTCTTGCTGACGTCGCGGACTTCGATGCCGTGGCTCACGGCCTTCAGGTTTTCAGTGATGTCAGTCATTTCAGTCCTCTCTGCGGCGCAACAGGTTCATGAAGAGCAGGGTCCCGAGCGCCAGGATCGCCAGGATCAGCGATGCGGAGTAGGCCCCGACGGAGTTGAAGGTCTCGAACTGCTTGGAGACGTAGAGCGGCAGGGTCTGGGTCTCGCCGGAGATGTTTCCGGAGACGACGGTGACCGCGCCGAACTCGCCCAGGGCGCGTGCCGTGGTCAGCACGATCCCGTAGGTGACGCCCCAGCGGATCGCCGGCAGCGTGATCTTGTAGAAGGTCTGCCAGGGCGAGGCGCCGAGCGTCTCGGCCGCGGTCTCCTGGTCGGTCCCGATCTCCTGCATGACGGGGATCACCTCGCGGGCCACGAACGGGAGCGAGACGAAGATCACCGCCATCACGATCCCCGGGGTGGAGAAGATGATCTGGATCCCCTGGGCGGCGAGGTCGGCTCCGAACCAGCCGCCGGTCCCGTAGACCAGGATCAGCGAGAGGCCGATCACCACGGGCGAGACGGCGAAGGGCATGTCGATGATCGCGCCGATCAGCCACTTGAGGGGAAAGTTGGTCCGCACGATCACGTGGGCCGCCGCGATCCCGAAGATCGTGTTCAGCGGCACCGCGATCAGGACCGTGATCACCGACAGCTTCAGAGCGTGGAGGGCGTCGGGCTTGGTGATCTGGGTGATCACCTCGCCGATCCCGTCGTCGAAGGTCTTGACCAGGGCGACGCCGATCGGGAGCAGCAGCAGGGCCGCCAGGTAGAAGAGGGCGACGAAACGCAGCCCGTAGCGGGTCAGTCGTCCTTCACCGCTCATGGCGCAGCCCCCACTTCTGGATCAGGTTGACGAAGGCGAGCAGGGTCATCGAGACGGCCAGCAGCACGACCGACACGGCGGCGGCGCCGACGATGTTGTCCGACTCGATCTGCCCGCGGATGAAGACCGAGGCGACCTCGGTCTTGTAAGGCACGTTGCCGGAGATCAGCACCAGCGCGCCGAACTCGCCGAGTGCCCGGGCGAAGGCCAGGGCGACGCCGGCGGCGATGCCGGGCGCGAGGTTGGGGAAGACGATCTGGCGGAAGATCCGCGCGCGGCCGGCGCCGAGCGATTCGGCGGCCGACTCCATGTCGCGGTCGAGCGAGAGCAGCAGCGGCTGCACGGCCCGGACCACGAAGGGCAGGGTGACGAAGAGCAGCGCGATCACCACCGCCGCCTTGGTGTAGGCCGCATCGATCCCGAACGGGCTGTCCTTGCCGTAGAGAGTGAGCAGCGTGAGGCTGGCGACGATGGTCGGCAGCGCGAAGGGGAGGTCGATCACCGAGTTGACGATCCCCTTGCCGGGGAACTCGTCACGGACCAGCACCCAGGCGATCAGGGTGCCCATCACGGCGTTGATGGCGACCACGATCAGCGAGCAGATCACGGTCAGCTTCAGGGCGGCCACCGCCTGGGGTTGGCTCACCGCGTCCCAGAAGGTGCCGAACCCGTCGGAGAAGGCCTTGCTGGCGATCGCCGCCAGGGGGAGGAGGACGATCAGGCTGAGGTAGGTGACCACCAGCCCCTTGCTCAGCGCGCCGCTGACCCCGGGCAGGCGGATGCCTGCCCGGGGCCGGGGCGCCGCGATGGATGTCGCGTCAGCCTTCAGTGGAGACTCCCAGTTCCTTCTCGACCTCCGCGATCGAGCCGGTCTTGTCGTCGAAGAACTCGTCCGCGACCTTGTCCCAGCCGCCGAACTCGGCGATCGTGAACTCGTCCTTCGGGGTCGGGAACTTCGACTCGTCGACCAGGCTCTTGTTCACCGGGCGGTAGCCCTGCTCGGCCCAGATCTTCTGTCCCTCGTCGCTCCAGAGGAAGTCGAGGAAGTCGGTCGCCGACTTCGGCGCGTCGACGGTCACCGCGGCCGGCTGCTCGATCAGGATGGTCGAGTCGGGGACGACGTAGTCGACGTCCTGGTCGGCGTTCTGGGCGGCGATCGCCTCGTTCTCGTAGGAGATCAGGACGTCACCGGCACCGCCGACGAAGGCCTGGAGGGCGTCGCGGGCGCTGGCCGGCTGGACCGGGGCCTGCGAGAGGATCTGCTTGACGGTGTCGAGCGCCTGGTCCGGGGTCTGGCCGTCGTGGATGGCCGCGCCGTAGATGGCCATGATGTTCCAACGGGCGCCACCGGAGGTGAACGGGTTCGGGGTCACGACCTCGAGGTCCTTGTCGATGATGTCCTGGAAGGACTTCACGCCCTCGGGGTTGCCCGGGCGGGTGACGATCGAGACCACGGAGTTGGTGACGATGCCCTTGTACTTGTTGTCCTGCCAGTCCTTGGAGACCTGGCCGGAGTCGACGAGACGGGTCACGTCGGTCTCGAGGGCGAAGTTGACGTAGCCCGCGGGCTGGCCGGCTTCGACGGCGCGGCTCTGGTCGCCGGAGGCGCCGAACGAGTTGCTGAAGCTGACGCCCTTGCCGGCATCGGTCTCGTTGAAGGCGGGTTCGAGGCCCTCCTCGTAGGCGGTCTGCGGGGTGGAGTAGGCGACCAGCTGAACCTTGTCGCCGCCGCTGCCACCGCTGCCGCCGTCGTCATCGCTGCTGCCGCAACCCACGACGATCGCGCCGAAGGCGATCAGGGCGAGAAGCAGGAGCGCCTGGATGCTGCGCTTGGACTTGTTGGAACTGCTCAGACTCATTCGGGTTGTCCCCCTTGTTGATGAAATTACTTTCTTTACCTACAAACTCAATAATCGAGACGGAGAAAGTAGCACGGCTCGAAGGGGAATGTCGAGTCAATGGGTAAGAAAGGTCGTATTACCGATCCGAAATGCCGGGTTTGGGCCTTGCCCAAGGGAAATGAGAGATTTCTGACGGATTCACGATCGGGTCGTCAAGGAGCGCTGTCATGCTGGTCGAGTGAGTTTCGAGCACATCTCAGACCTCGATCGGGCCGGACCGGATGAGTCCGGGCCTGAGCCCGCGCCGACCCCGGTCGGCGAGTACGCCCGAGAGCTGAAGCGCCAGATGAACGCGCTGCCGCGGACCACGATCACCGGCGAGGTGACCGGGGTCAGCCGCTCCAAGGTCCAGGTCTACTTCGAGCTGCGCGACGAACGGGGCGGGGTCAGATGCGCGATGTGGCGTCGCGACTTCGAGCGCCTCGACCTGCCCCCGGAGGCGATGCGGGACGGTGCCGCGATCGTGGCCACCGGCGGCCCGGACTACTACGAGGGCGGCAAGAACGCCTCGCCGTCGTTCAGCTTCCGGGTGACCGACCTCCGCCCGGCCGGGGAAGGTGATCTGATCGCCCGGCTCGCCGAGCTGCGCCGGAAGTTCCAGGATGAGGGCCTGATGGAGCCGCAGAAGCAATTGCGGCGGCCGGCCCTGCCCCGCCGGATCGGGGTCATCACGGCCGAGGGCGGGGCCGCCCGCCAGGACCTGATGGCCGGGCTCGAGCGAAGGGGCTGGCGGGGCGAGCTGGTCTGGGGGTTCGCCCCGGTCCAGGACCGCAAGGCCGCCCCGGCGATCACCCGCACCCTGAGCCGGATGGCCGCCTACGGCGAGGTGGAGGCGATCGTGGTCTGCCGAGGCGGCGGCAGCCTGACTGATCTCTGGGCGTTCTGCGACGAGGATCTCTGCCGGACCGTCGCCCTGCTCGCCGTCCCGGTGATCTCGGCGGTCGGGCACGAACGTGACGTGACCCTGCTCGACGATGTCGCGGCGGTCCGGGCCTCGACTCCGACCCACGCGGCGGACGCGGTCGTGGGCATCGACGTCCTGGCCGCCCGGAGCGGCCTGCTCGCCGGCGCCGGAAGGGTGGCGCGCGCGGGACGGGCGGCGGTGCGGGACCGGGTCGGTCCCCTGGCTGCCCTGGCCGCCGGGCCGGGCCGGGCGATCCGCGCCGAGCGCATCGCCCTGAACCAGAAGACCCGCGAGGTCCGGGCGTCGGCCGAACGGGGGATCAAGATCAGGGCCGAGGCCACCGGACGCCAGCTCGAACGGGGGCTGATGCCGGCGGCGGCGAGGGTCTCGCGAGCGGTGGCCACCGGACAGGCCCGGAACGCCGGCCGGCCGCGCGAGTTGGCGGCGCAGATCGGCCGGAGGCTGGAGACGGGCGAACGGAAGCTTCAGACGGAGCGGGTCGCGCTGCGTGCCCACGACCCCCAACGGACCCTGGAGCGCGGCTACGCCCGAGTCGAGGACCGGGCCGGGGAGCCCGTGGTCGACGCGGCCGCGGCCCGACGCGCGGGCGCGGTCAAGATCCGGTTCGCCGATGACGCGGTGGACGCGCAGATCGGCGGCGCCAGACGCCGCCGGCCACGCCAGAATGAAGAGCAGCCCGAGTTCGAGCAGATCAGCATGGAAGGACTGGAAGAAAGTGAGTGAAGAGACCCCCGCCGAGACCGCTCGGACCTACGAGTCGGCGACGGCGCGGCTGGAGGAGATCATCCACCGGCTGGACTCCGGCGAGGCGCAGCTGCGCGAGACCCTCGACCTCTGCGCCGAGGCCAAGGAGCTGATCGAGTTCTGCGCCGGCGAGCTGGCGGCGGTCGATCAGGGCCTGAAGGAGCTGAAGCTGGAGGACCTGGCCGGGTCGCTCAACCAGCCGGTGGCTCAGCCGGAGGCCGAGGCCCCGCCGGCCGACCCGGACGTGCCCTTCTGAACGCCTAGCGTCGCGCAGGCCCAACAGGCGCCGCAGGGCTGATGCGAGGCCTCCGGACCGCCCAGGTAGCGCCCGGCGGCGATGTCGGCGACCATCGCCGAGATCCGGCGCCCGGCCGCTTCGAGGTCGGGGGCGGAGTAGACGCGGCGGGCCGGTGAGGCCGGATCGCGCAGGAAGACGAAGGCGGTCTCGACCGTCTCGGCGGCCAGGGCGCGGGAGACCGCCAGGGCGTAGAGGTCGCTCTGCAGGTCGTAGCGCTCCATCAACGCGGCGACCGACGTGCCCTCGATCCGGTTCGACTTGTAGTCCAGGATCAGCGGGCGCTCCAGGTCCCGGACCAGGAGGTCGGCGAAACCGCGGATCATCACTCCGTCGACGTCCACCAGCAGGCTGGTCTCGACCTCGGGCCGCCCCTTCCGCACCTCCCGCGCCAGCTCGGAGCCGAGGAAGGCGTCGATCATCGCTCGCGCCTCGGCCCGGGCACCGGCCGAGTCGACTCGCTCGGCGGTCAGGGTCGAGTCGATCTCCCCCTCCGAGGGCGGCCGCCAATCGCGGGCCGGCATGCGCTCCAGCAGACGGTGGACGGCAGTGCCGAAGGCGGTCGCGTCGATCGGTTCGCCGAGGTCCTCTTCCGGGTCGAGCGGGAGCCGTTCCCGCTCGCGGTCCGGGCCTTCGAGCTTGAGGATCCGGCTCGCGTAGAACCTTGCGGGGCACTCCCGGAAGGAGGCCAGGGCCGAGTAGGAGAGGGGGACCTCCGGCCAGCCGGCGTCCTTCGGCCGCCAGAGCGGCGGGTCGCCGTCGCGATCGGCGACCTCGGTCGACGCTTCCAGCTCGATCTCCCCGGCCAGCTCGGCGGCCCGCTCGGGACGGTTGAGGTGGATCTCGATCACCGATGGTCCGGGTGCCGCCAAGGCGTCGAGCGCCGGCGGGGCGGGGACCGCGATCGGCTCGGCGACGTCGTACCCCTGGGTGAGGCGGGTCGCGGTCGAGTTCGCCTCGGTCTGCCGGGGCGGCTCGTCGAGGTCGGCGATGCCGCTCAGGACGAGGCGGCGCCGCGCCCGGGTCAGGGCGACGTGGAGGATCCGCAGCTCCTCGTCGGTCATGTCGAGCCGGGAGCGTTGCTTGAGGGCCGGCCACTCGTAGAGGTCGATGCTCTTGCCGCCCGGCTCGGGCAGGCGCAGCCCGATCTGGAAGCCCGGGCCGTCGCTGCGCGGGGCGATCCAGAAGACGCTCTCCGAGTTCGACTTCGAGTCGCGGCCGAGGTCGGCGACGCAGACCATCGGGAACTCGAGCCCCTTCGACTTGTGGATGGTCATCAGCCTGACCACGTCCGAATCCTCGTCCTCCGTAGCCACCGCCTGCTCGGCGTCGAGCTGCGCGCTCTCGTCGATCCAGGCGATCAGGCCACGCAGGTCACGGCCCTCGGTGCTCTCGAACTCGGCGGCGATCTCGGCCACCCGGCTCAGGTTCGCCAGGCCGGCCGCGCTCGGGTCCCGCATCAGGTTGACCAGGTCGTACCCGGTCTCGGCGACCGCGTCGTGGACCAGCTCGGCGAGGGGAGTCGAGGCCTGTCGCTTCCTCAGGGACTCGACCACCGACACGAACTCACGGGCCCGCTCGATGTCCTCGACCCCGATCTCGGGGTCGCCGGGAGCGAGGGCCTGGACGGCCGGCCAGAGCGGCTGCTCCGGGCCGCGACGGCGGGCCAGCAGCCAGAGGGCGCTGGTGCTGAGGCCGCAGGCCGGTCCCGCCAGGGTGCCGATCAGCGACTCGTCGTCGAGCGGGTTGGCAATCGTCGCGAGCAGGGAGCGCAGGTCGACTCCCTCCCGGGTCTCCCAGAAGCCGGTGCCGCCGACCACGTACGGCTTGAGGCCGACCTGCTTCAGCGCCGCTTCGAACAGCCACATCAGCGAGCGGGTGCGGAAGAGGATCACGATCTCGCCCGGCGGCACGCCCTGCTCGGTCGCCGCCCGGATGTGGTGGGCCAGGGCGAGCGCCTCCGCCTCGTGCTGGCCGCGGCCGGCGGTCAGGTGCTGCTCGGCGCCGGGCGGAGGAGAGAGCGGGCCCAGGTCGACCTCCTGCCAGACCTCCTTCTGGGTCAGCAGGATCTCGACCCCGGGGTCGACGCCGTCCGATGGTTCCACCCCGACCCGGAGCGGGCTGAACTGGTGGCGGGTGCCGCCGGTCTCGCCGCCCGGCTCGTCCGAGGTCCTGAGCCCCTCGATCAGGCGCTCGAGCTGGCTGCCCAACTCGTTCACCGCGCCGATCACCGGCGCCTGGGAACGGAAGTTCGCCGAGAGCGAGAAGACGGTGACCGCCGGGCTCTCGCGCCGTCGCCGGAACAGCTCGACGTCGGCGTAGCGAAAGCCGTAGATCGCCTGCATCTCGTCGCCGACCGTGAACAGAGAGGTGCCGGGGCCGCGCAGCGCCTCGATCAGATCCATCTGGAGCTGGTTGGTGTCCTGGAACTCGTCGACCATGATCTCGTCGAACTGCTCCCGGTAGGTCGCGGCGATCGGGTCGCTCTCCCGCAGCAGCTCGAGGGTTCGCAGCTGGAGATCCTCGAAGTCCATGCCGCCCCGGGCGGTCTTGCCCCGGGAGTAGGCGGTCGAGTAGTTGCCGAGCAGATCGCCCAGAACCCTCCAGTAGCGGGGGCCGAGCTCGCCGGTCAGGAGCTCGGTCCGGGCCCGGTTCACCTCGGCGACCAGCTCGGGGATCTCCTTCGAGCTCTTGTAGAAGCCGGCCTCCTCGAGGCGGGCGAAGGTGAGCTCCTCGGGCGGGACGGTGGCGAGGTGGTCGAGCAGGGTGGTGATCCGGCCGGCGCAGGCCTTCTTGAGGTCCGGGTCGGAGAGCGTCCGGCGGGAGGAGGAGGTCAACTCGGCGTGGATCAGCTCGGGAGGGCGGGTCGGCGGCGGGGCGGGCAGGGCCGGTTCGCTCATCCCGGCCGCGCGCAGGCGCTCGTAGGCGTTCTGGATCCCGGTCTTCAGGGTCGGCTGGCTGAAGCGGGCCAGCAGCGCCACCGCCTCGTCGTCCTCGGTTGTCCGCGCCAGGGCGGCCGCGAAGGCCTCCTCCTTGAGGCGGGAGGCGACCACGTCGTCGATCACGTCGAAGGCCGGGTCGACCCGGGCGGCGATCGGGTGGGCGCGCAGGATGCGGGCGCAGATCGAGTGGAAGGTGCCGACCCAGAGCGAGCTCATCGAGAACTCGGCGCCCATCTCGTCGCGCTGCTCGCGGATCCGCTCCCGCAGCTCGCCCGCCGCCTTGTCGGTGAAGGTGAAGACCAGGATCTCGGCCGGTTCGAGCGGGTCGCGGCTCTGGCGCCCCCGCCGGAGCAGGCGCTTGTAGCGGTCGACCGTGGTGCTGGTCTTGCCCGAGCCGGCGCCGGCCTCGAGCAGGATGTCGAGGTCGTCGGACTCGATCGCGAGTTCCTGTTCGGCGGTCGGCTTCACCGGCCGTTCGCCCCCTCGTCCTCGGTGTCCGGGTTCCAGTCCGGCACCCCCGAGTGGATGTAGTGGTCGAGGCACTCGCCGGGGTGGTGGTGGATCTCGCCGGCCAGGATCTTCCGGGCGGCCTCGGAGGCCCGGGCGACGCCGGCCTCGATCTCGGCCTGGAGATCCTCGACCGCGTCGTTGCCGACCGTGCCGAGATCCTTGACCGCCGCCGCGCAGCCGGCCGCGAACATCCCACGCGACTGGTGCTTGGCGGCGAAGACGGGGACGTAGAGCCCGGCGGCCGGGTCCAGGCCCCAGAGCCGCTCCAGCGCCCGGAGGTATAGATGGAGCTGGACCTTGCCCTCGCGTCGGATCTCGGCCAGCGACTTGTAGGAGGAGGCCCCCGACTTGTAGTCGAGAACGATCCCGGCCCCGGAGCCGTCGACGTCCACCCGGTCGACGATCCCCCGCAGGTTCCAGCCGTCGATCTCCAGGCGGGGCAGCGATTCGGGGTCGTCGAACCCGAAGCGGCGCTCCAGGTCTAGCGGCCGGAAGGCGGTGCCGGTGCGGCGGGACTCGCGCTCGAGGAAGCGTCGGATCTCGACCGCGACCTGCCGCCGTTGGATCCGGTGCTCGGCCGAGTCGCCGCCGAGGTCGCAGGAGTCGGCCAGCTCCTCGACCAGGATCCGCATCTGCTCGATCCACTCGTCGACGTCGTCGGGCCCGGGGATGCGGTCCGGGTGGCGCCGGTAGAGCTCGGCCAGGACCTCGTGGATCAGGCTGCCCTTCGCCAGCGGCTCCGGCTCCGGGCCGAACCGGACCGGGCCCATCGCCCGTTCGAAGAACCACTTGTAGGGGCACTCGATGAACGCCTCCAGGGCGGTGGCGGAGAACATGTTCCGTTCCACCAGGGCGCCGGCCGCCGCGGCCGAGTCGATCGGGGCGAGGGTGCGGGTCGTCTCCTCCTTCGCCCGCGCGCGGGTGACCTGCTCGACCATCTCGGACTCGGCCCCGGTCCCGAGGAGTTGCGGCTCCGGCTCGCGGTCGGCGTTCGAACGCGCCCACTCGTGCAGGCTGGGAGCGCGGTCCGGGGGGAAGACGATGTTCGATCCGGAGCGACGGATCCGCTCGATGCCGGCCCCGCCGTCGACGAAGAGCCGGGTCACCTCGCCGATCATCGGGGATGGGAACTCCGCCTTGCCGTGGACGTCGGCCACCCGGTGGGACAGGCAGAGGCTCTCGGTCGGCACGGCCAGGCAGGAGTAGAAGAGGTAGGTCTCCTGGTCCTCCTGGTCGGTCAGCTCGGGCAGGCCGAGTGCGGCGCGGGCGGGCCGTGAGAGCAGCGGGCTGCCCTCCTCGCCGCTCAGGTCGCGCTCCTGGAGCGAGGCCATGAAGAGGTGGCGGACCCGCTTGGCCCGCATCGAGTAGGGGCTGGCGATCCGCACCGTGCGGTCGGCCGGCACCGCCCAGACCTTGACCCCGCCGCTGGTCAGGGCCTCGATCACGGCCTCGCCGGTCAGGTCGCCGCTGGTGAAGGACTCGAGCTCGGCGATCGCCCGCTCGATCGCCGTCGCCATCTGGGTCTCGGTCACCGTCCCGGGCGGGGGCGGGCCCGCGGGCTGGGCGGCCAGCAGGCAGGTCGTGCTCCGTCTCACCACCTGCCTCACCGCCTCGGCCACCTCGCCCGCCCGGAGCTCCGACCAGCCCGGCAGTTCGATCCCCTTCTGCTCCGCCAGCCGGGCGACCTGGTCGGCCCTTTCGTGCCCGGCGCGGATCGAGGCGAACTCGATCTCGTCGAGCCGGTCCGGTGCGATCCCGGTCGCTCCCCGCAGCCAGGCCAGCATCTCGGCGGCGGTGCCGCGGCGCGAGCCGGCCCGGAGGAAGTTCAGCACCGTCTGTCCGGTCGCCGTCTCGGGGGCCTTGGTCTCGGCCTCGAGCGTCGCCGGGATCCCGTACTCGGCCAGCACCGCGGCGATCGTCCCCCCGTTGGCGGCCGGAGCGTCGATCGTGATCGCGATCTCCCCGGGATCCACCCGCCGGTCGATCAGGCGGGCGATCTCGGCCCCGATCGCCTCCGCCTCGCCACGCCGCCCGGAGGCCTCGATCAGCTTCAGGGCCGGGCTCGGGCGGATGGTCCCGTCGAGCTCGGGGCGGAGGAAGGCACGTTCCAGGTCGGCGAGGAGCGGGTCGTGGTCGAGCGGCGAGTCCGGACGCTCCGTCTCCTGCTCGACCGCGGCTCCGTTCGCCTGCAGGCGACCGAGCAGCGCCTCGGTCACCGCCATCGCGCGGTTGCCCCGCTCGTGGGTGATCGCGATCGAGACGTCGGTCCACTCGGCCAGGCGGCGCAGCAGCTCGAGCTGCTGGACGGTCAGGTCGTCGAAGCCGGCGACGAAGACCGGCCGTCCGGACCATCCCTCCAGTCGGCGGGTGGTGGCGAGCTGCGCCCGCGCGGGCAGGTCGGTCAGGCCGGCCGCCGCCAGTCGGTCCAGGTACTCGCGGTAGACGGCGGCGATCGGGCCGGTCTCCTCGCCGCGGGCCTCCAGGGTGTCCGGGTCGATCAGGCTGGCCCGGAACTCGTCGATCACCTGGAGGGTGGCGTCGACCAGTCCGGGCTGGTCGCGCAGGCGGTCGGCGATCCCCGGCCAGCCGACCCGGATCGACTCGACCGCCAGGGAACGCCGCCTCAGCGGGGAGGCGAGGGCGGTGGGATCGGGCCGGCCGGACGTGTCGCCGTCGAGGATCAGGCCGATCAGGTCCTTGAAGTGGACGACCTTGCCGCCGACGAAGGCCTGCCGTCGCCGGGTCAGCCGACGCTCCCAGCCGAAGATGTCGTCGGTGGACGGCACGACGAGCACCGGATCGTCGGCCAGTCGAGCCTCGAACCGCTCGCGGACGAGCTCGGTTCGACCCGAGTTCGGGGGTCCTTTTATGACCGAGAGAGGCACGGGCGAACTCTATGTTCCGGATCGGCGGCCCTGAGCCCACCGATCCCCCTCGCCGAGCGGCCCTTTCGGACCCCGTTTACCCGCAAATTCCGCAATTTCCGTTGCAGTTTTGACGTCCTGCGCTGTCTCTATCTTCACCAGTGACCAAGCCCCCAACCCCGAGGACGGTCCTGAATGTCACTCTGTTTCGTCGATCCAGCTGATGCGATTCACGTCATCTCTGAATCGGTCGGTCGTGAGGCCCGTCGCCAGATCCTCGGGGAAGCGCTCCGTGCGTGGGTGGACGAGATCCCGGAGGAGGACCTGGAGGCGCAGTACGCCCGCGCCCTGGCCGACCTCGACCAGGACGACCTCTCGCTGCTCGCCGCCTGGCACGGCTCGATGGATCTCGGCCAGCCGGTCCCGAATCGGGACTTCCTCATGGGCGCCTTCGGTTCGCTCGGCGAGCATCGCCGCGAAGCCCTCAAGCTCGCGGCCGGCTTCCGCGGGGAAGAGGTGCTCGAAGACGGCCTGACCGAGGAACTCGCGCTCGAGACCGTGGTCGGCTGGCTCTCCCCGGAACGTCTCATGGCCCTCGCCAACGAGGCCGTCGAGCTCTACGTCTGGGACCGCATCGGCTCCGACAACTAGCGCCGGCCGCAGGAACCACCAGCCGCCCGCCACCCGCCACCCGCCGGCTGCCACCCGCCGGCTGCCACCCGCCGGCTGCGCCGCCGGCCGGAGCCGCCGGCCCGGCACAAACCCGTCCGCCTCACGAGGTGCGGTCGTTTATCCACCCGTGGGCGCCATTTTCGACCGCACCTCGGGGTCGGTGGTTAGGTGGTTGGCAGTAATTGTCCGGTGTTGGTCATTGCGGACAGGGGTTGATGCGGTCAGGATGGGGGCATGCCCCGTCGTCGGATCGTCATCGTCACCTTTCCGGACCCGCAGCCGCTGGACCTGGTCGGTCCGGCCGAGGTCTTCGGCGGGGCCAGTGACCTGGTCGCCGACTGGGTCGACGGGCGGCCGACCAACCCCGCCTACGAGATCGAGGTGGTCGCCGAGGATGCGGGGCCGATCGCGACCCGCTCCGGCGCCTACTCGATCCTTCCCGCCAAGACGCTGGCGCAGTGCCGGGGGCCGATCGACACCCTGATCGTCGCCGGCGGGTCCGGCGTGCTCGCCGCGGAACGGTCCGAGACGATGGTCGAGTGGGTCCGCTCGGCGGCGCAGCGCTCCCGTCGCGTCGCCTCGGTCTGCTCGGGCTCGTTGCTCCTCGCCGCCGCCGGCCTGCTCGACGGCCATCGGGCCACCAGTCACTGGGCGACTTGCTCCGAGCTGGCCCGGCGCTACCCCGAGGTCGAGGTCGACCCCGACCCGATCTTCGTCCAGGACGGTCGGATCTGGACCTCGGCCGGGGTCACCGCCGGCATGGACCTCTCGCTCGCCCTGGTCGCCGAGGACCTCGGGGAGGAGGTCGCCCTCGAGATCGCCCGGTGGCTGGTGCTCTTCCTGCGCCGCCCCGGCGGCCAGGCCCAGTTCAGCTCGCACATCAGCGCCCCGGCCGACCGGCCCGGCCTGCGCGACCTCCAGATCTGGATGGCCGATCACCTCGACCAGGACCTCCGGGTCGAGACCCTGGCCGAACGGGCGGCGATGAGCCCACGCAACTTCGCCCGCTCCTTCCGGCGAGAGACCGGCGTGACCCCTGGCACCTACGTCGAGACGCTCCGGCTGGAGCGGGCCCGTCAATGCCTGGAGGGAACGAGCGAGCCGGTCGAGGAGATCGCCCGCCGCTGCGGCTTCGGGACGCCCGAGACGATGCGGCGCGCCTTCGCCCGTCGGCTGGGCGTCTCGCCGGCCGGATACCGAGAACGCTTCCGCCGCGAACCGGCGCCAGTCTGACCACCAACCGAGGAGAACCATGAAAGTCGCCTACCTGCTCTACGACCGCTTCACCGCCCTCGACATCACGGGGCCGCATGACGTCTTCAACAACGTCCCCGGGATCGACTCGATCTTCGTCGGCGAGGAGGCACGCCCCTATCGCAACGAGTCCGACACCCTCTCGATCGTCGCCGACGCCGCGATCGACGAGGTCACCGACCCCGACATCCTCGTCGTCCCCGGTGGTTTCGGCACCCGCGCGCTGCTCGACCACGCGCCGCTCCTGGATTGGATCCGGGCCGTCGACCAGACGACCACCTGGACCACCTCGGTCTGCACCGGCGCTCTGCTCCTGGCCGCCGCCGGTCTGCTCGACGGCCGACCGGCGACGACGCACTGGCTGGCCCGTGGAACCCTGGCCGAGCTCGGGGCCGAGCCGGCGACCGACCGGGTCGTCTTCGACGGCAAGTACGTGACCGCGGCCGGGGTCTCGTCCGGGATCGACATGGCCCTGCGCCTGGCCACCGAGATCTACGGCCCCGAGGTGGCCCAGGCGGTCCAGCTCGGGATCGAGTACGACCCGCAGCCGCCGCACGACACCGGCGCCCCCGAGAAGGCGCCGAAGGAGATAGTGGAAGTGGTGACGATGGCCTTCGCCGCGCAGGAAGCGGGCTGAGGCTCAGTCGGCCAAGAGGGCGTGGACTTCGGCCCGCGCCTGGGCCGTCTCCCGGAAGTGGACGCCGCGGAGGCCGAGCTCGTTCGCGGCGTTGATGTTGATCTCCATGTCGTCGATGAAGATGCATTGGTCCGGTTCGAGGCCGACTCGCTCCAAGGTCAGCATGTAGATCCTCGGGTCGGGCTTGCGGCAGCCGACGAAGGCGGAGTCGATCACGGTCTCGAAGAGTTCGTCGACCGGCAGCATCGAGCGCCAGGCCGCCTCCCATTCCTTCACGTTGTTGGTCAGGAGGGCGGTGCGGATGCCGTCCCGACGCACCTCCCGGATCAGGTCGATCATGCCGGGGTTCGGATCGAGCGCCTCGAACAGCATCTGACCGAACTCCTCGATCACCGGCCGGTGGCCGAGCAGCCCCTCGAGGCCGTCGGCCAGCTGCCGCTGGAACTCGACCTCGGTGATCCGCCCGCACTCGAGCTCGAAGAGGGGGTTGGCGCCGTCCCGGTCGCTGAGCTCGCGCAGGGCCTGGCCGAAGGTCTTCGGTGGGATGCCGACCCGGTCCTGGACCGCGGTGAAGGCCTCCAGCAGCGGCGTGGTGAGGACGCCGCCGAAGTCGGAGATGACCATCTCGACGCGGCTCATGCCGGCACCGCCACGGGTCGGGCGATCTCGTACCGGCCGAGGCCGAGGTGGCCGTCGAGGGACCAGCGGAAGAGCGCCGTGTTGACGACCTGGCCGTCGATCTTCGCCGTGCATCCCGCGACCACGGTGCCGGCCCCGTGGAGGGCGGCGACCTCGTCGGTGGCGGGCCAGAGCTCGAGGGTCGCCCGTCGCTGGCGGCCCGCCGCGTCGTACTCGGTCGAGAGCAGCACCTCGTCGAACTCGATGTAGCCGCCGGGGTGGGTGATCGCCGCAACGGTCTCCTCGTCGCCGTGGTGGCCGCGGTCGTCGGGGGCGGTCGAGGCGACGCAGATCAGGCCGCCGTCGGCCAGGATGATCGTCGCGTCACGGCTCAGGCGGGGCGTGTCGGGCCGGTCTTCCTCACGGCGGTGGAGAACGCCGTTGCAGTCGAGCGCGATCCGCTCGCCGTGATCGATCAACTCACCCTTGATCTCGACCAGGCTCGCCTCGCGGCGGCCGGTGAACGGCCCGTCGAAGCTGATCGGCTCTCCGGTCGAGGCGACCTGCACCGCCAACGAGCCATGCTCGGTCTCCAACTCCAGCGGCGAGCCGTCGACCAGGGGGTCGAGCCCGCCGGCCGGGATCGGGGCGGCCGCGATCACGTCCTCGCCGAGCATGATCGCGCCGTTGCCGCCGGCGGTCAGGCTGACGAAGAGCCCGCTCTCGGGGTCAAGGATCTCGATCGACTTGGTCTTCACTGCCATCGGACCCTGAGCGTAGCTGGGGGAGAGGCTCACCGTCGGGCCGATCGGTCACGTCGACCGCCTCGCCCTCGAAGTCGTAGCTCTGGCGGCCCGAGCGGTATCGGTTGTACCCGGTGGTGCCCCAGGTGGCGGTGGTCGCCGCGACCTTGAACTTGGAGGCGAACAAGGTCAGCGCCGCCAGCCGGATCAGGAATCGGGTCGGGGGGAAGAGCAGGAAGAGGCCGAGGACGGAGGTGATGAAGCCCGGGATGATCAGCAGCAGCGCGCCGACCGTGATCATCACGCCGTCGAAGGCCTCCTTGGCCGGAGCCCGGCGTTCGTCGATCGCGCCCCGGAAGCGCCGCCAATGCGCTCGGCCCCGGTGCCTGAGCACCAGGATCCCGGCGACGGCCGAGGCGAAGAGCAGGAAGAGCATCCAGAAGAAGCCGACCCAATCGGCCACCTGCACCATCACGAACAGCTCCGCGATCGGCCAGATGATCAGCAGCGCAAGGATGATCACGAACATGGCTCAAGGTTACGGCCTGGGCCGGGCCGGCCCGGGGCGGCGAGGCCGGGAGGCCGGCCCGGCTAGGATTCATGCATGGCTGAAGACACGGCAACCATGCCCACGGAAGAAGAAGTTTTCGAAGCTCTCGAAGAAGTGATCGACCCCGAGCTCGGTCTCGACTTCGTTTCGCTGGGTCTCGTCTATGACGTCGAGATCGAGTCGCCGGACGTCTACGTCACCTTCACGCTGACCACGCCCGCCTGCCCGATCGGGCCGCAGGTGTCGGAGCAGATGAAGGAGTTCGTCGGCAATCTCGAGGGCGTCCGCGACGTCCACCCGAAGATGATCTTCGACCCGCCGTGGTCACCCGAGATGATGACCGACGACGCGAAGTTCGCGCTCGGCTTCTAGCTCTTCGAAGCGGGCTTCTTCGCCGCCGGCCGGGCGGCCCTCTTCTTCGGCTTCTCCGGCGCGATCGACGCCTCGACCTCGTCCGCCGCGGCGGACAGCTCGGCCAGGGCCTCGTTGAGGCCGGACCGGACCAGCCCGATGTCGGGCAGCGCGTCGAAGTCCCCGATCAGGCCGATGTTGACCTGGCCGGCGTAGCTCATGACGCCCACCGCGAGACCGTGGTTCTTGGCCAGGAAGGCGACCGGCAACGGCTGCGCCAGACGGCGCCCGAGCACGTAGAGCGGGATCTGCGGTCCGGGCACGTTGGTGACCAGCAGGTTGAAGAGCCGGGTCGAGAAGGTCAGGCGGGCGGCCTGGGCGAGCAGGGTGGGGGGAGCGAAGTCGTTGAGGCGGGCGATCACCTCGGCTCCGAGGGCCTGCTTCGACTGCTTGAGCCCGTCCATCGAGGCGCTCACGATCTCGAGGCGGGCGACCGGGTCCGGTTCGTAGACCGGGAGCGGGGCCCGCATCGTCGCCAGCTTGTTGCCGAGCTGGCCGCGTTCGTCGTCGGAACGGACCGAGACCGGGACCATCGCCCGCAGCTCCAGGCCGTCGGTCTCGACGCCGCGGCTGATCAGCCACTTGCGGATCGAGCCGGCGGCGATCGCCAGGACCACGTCGTTGACGGTGGTGCCGAAGACGTCCTTGATCCGCTTGAACTCCTCCAGCGGGGCGCTGGTCCAGGTGATCCGACGGTGTGGGCCGATCGGCACGTTGAGCGGCACGTCCGGGGCGGAGTCGGCCAGGGCGCGCGCCACCTCGGCCAGCCCCTCGGCGCTCTCGCCCACCCGGCCGACCATCGAGGAGGGCCGGCGCAGGGCGGAGATCGCCTTCTCGCCGAGCTTGACCGGCTCGGTGGCGAGCTCGCGGGCGCCTCGTTCCAGCAGGCTGAGGTTGGAGGGCAGGGGCTTCGGCTGCCACTCCTGCTTGGGGACGATCGGCTCGGCGTCGGGCGTCACGTCGAAGATCACGGTCCCGATGTCGACGCCGGAGATGCCGTCGATCATCGCGTGGTGGCTCTTGATGATGATCGCGAAGCGGTCGCCTTCGAGGTCCTCGACGAGGTACATCTCCCAGAGCGGCTTCGAGCGGTCCAGCGCCTGTGAGAACAGCCGCGAGGCGAGGATCTTCAGCTCGCGCTCCGACCCGGGGGCGGGCAGCGCCGTGTGCCGCAGGTGGTAGTTGAGGTTGAAGTCCGGATCGTCGGCCCAGAGCGGCCGGCCGGTGCCGTAGGGCGGGTAGACCAGCTTCTGACGGTAACGAGGGACGAAATCGAGCCGTGAGGCGATGTGCTCCTTGAACTCGTCGTAGGTCGGCGGCTCGCCTTCGAAGATCATCACAGCACCGATGTGCATGTGACTGCTCTCGCTCTCGTTTGTCAGGAATTGCGCGTCGATCGCGGTGAGGCGATCAAGTTCGTGACTGGCCGGTTCCATGGCTCCCCATCGTGGATTGGCCCAAAACTCTACTCGGGTACCCTTGGCGCATGCCCGAAACAGTGACAACCGGTATCGAGAAGGTCATTCTCGCGGCGCCCCGCGGTTACTGCGCCGGCGTCGACCGGGCCGTGCAGACCGTCGAGCGCGCGCTCGACAACCACGGCGCCCCGATCTACGTCCGCAAGGAGATCGTCCACAACAAGCACGTGGTCGAGCAACTCGCGGCCCGTGGCGCGATCTTCGTCGAGGAGGAGACCGAGGTTCCGGAGGGCGAGATCGTCGTCTTCTCGGCTCACGGCGTCGCCCCGGCGGTCCACGAGCGGGCGGCCGAGCGGCAGCTCCGCACGATCGACGCGACCTGCCCGTTGGTCACCAAGGTCCACGTCGAGGCCCGCAAGTTCGCGGCCGAGGGCTACAAGATCATCATGGTCGGCCACGAGGGCCACGAGGAGGTCGAGGGCACGATGGGCGAGGCCCCGGACTCGATCGTCCTGGTCCAGACCGTGGACGAGGTCGACCAGCTCGAGATCGAGGATCCCGATCACGTCGCCCTGATCACCCAGACCACCCTCTCGGTCGACGAGACCGCCGAGATCATCGCCCGTCTGCGCGAGCGTTTCCCCGGCATCGTCACGGCCAAGGGCGAGGACATCTGTTACGCCACCACGAACCGTCAGATCGCGGTCAAGCAGTTGGCCAGGCAATGCGATCTGGTGCTGGTGATCGGCTCGACCAACTCGTCGAACTCGAACCGCCTGGTCGAGGTCGCCCGCGAGCACGGGTCGGAGTCCCACCTGATCGACAACCACACCCAGGTCCAGGAGGAGTGGCTCGAGGACGTCAAGACGGTCGGCATCACCTCTGGCGCCAGCGCCCCCGAGGAGCTGGTCGCCGATCTGGTCCAGATCTTTCGCGACCGGGGCGTCGAGGACGTCTCCGAGCTCCGCACGGTCGATGAGTCGGTCCGCTTCATGCTGCCCAAGGAGATCCGCAAGGGCCTCCCGATGGTCCAGTAGGCGCCGCGAGGCATTTCACGCCAACTTCGGGTCGTAGTCAGTGCAAAGGTGGCTGGAAAGCCGCCGAGGTTCAGGCCACGGCCGGGGCGAAGCTGACCGACCAGATGCTCGGATCGCCTTCCAGCTCGATCCCGACGCGGTGGGCGCCGTGGCGGTCGTGCTCGACCAGGGGGTAGAGGCCCGGGCCGTCGATCTCGACCTCGCCGGCGGGGTCGCCGTCGACGGTGACCCGCAGCCGGCCTGACCCCTCGGCCGTGGCGTAGGCGCCGCCGGCCTCGTACTCGACGTCGAAGGCCTGGCCGTCGGCGACCGTCCAGGGGCGATCCTCGAAGGGGATCAGCTCCTTGCCGGGCGGCATCACCTCGGCGCCGGGAGCGTCGGTGGGGCGGACCGGCTCCATCGGCGCGGGCATCTCCGGCAGGTTCTCGAAGGCGGCCTTGAGCGACTCCTGGATCGCCTCCTCGGTGCCGGCGTAGTCGCCTTCGCCGAAGTGGAACCAGCGCAGGATCCCGCCACGGCCCCAGAGGAAGAGGCTCGGCCAGCCCTCGCAGCCGTAGCCGGTCCAGAGCAGGCGACGGTCGTCGATCAGGACCGGGAACTCGATCCCGAGTCGGGTCAGGCCGCTGGTCGCCGTCTCGAGATCGGCGCCGAAGGGGAAGCGCGGGGCCTGCACCCCGAGCACTCGCAGACCGAGCGGTTCGTACCGCTCATGCCACTCGATCAGGTAGGGCAGGGTGCGCACGCTGTTGAGCTGGCTGTAGTCCAGGAAGTGGACCAGGACCGGGCCCTTGGCCGTCAGCACGGGCATCTTCCCGGGGTCCTTCCCGACCCAGGTCGCCTTGCCTGGCAGCTCGGGTGCGGCGATGTCGTCTCGAAGCGGGTGGATGAAGCTGATCCTAGGGACAGAGGGCGTCCGAAGGCGCGTCGCCCGGGCTCACCAGCTAGGTATGATCGGGCTCAGTTCGCCCCCCAACGAGGAGAAATGCTCGTGAACACCAACTTGTGGGATCGCATCGAAGAGGCCAGGGCTGAACACAATGTCCTGGAGCACCCCTTCTACCGCCGCTGGTCGGCCGGAGACCTGACCGAGGAAGAGCTCGCGCACTACTCGGGCCAGTACCGATACGCGACCGAAGCGATCGCCAAGCTGAGTGCCGACATCGCCGCCGCCGCGCCCGAGTCCGAGCGCGCCGCCCTCGAGGCCCACGCGGCCGAGGAAGCCGATCACGTCGCGATGTGGGACGGCTTCGTCGACGCCGTCGGGGGCACGGTCGGGGCCGAGCCGAACCCGGAGACCCTCGCCTGCGTCGAGACCTGGACCCGCGCGGACGGCTTCGGCGCCCAGCTCGCCCGGATGTTCGCGATCGAGTCCGGCCAGCCGGCGATCTCGAAGACCAAGACCGAGGGCCTCTCGGGCCATTACGAGATCACCGAC
The DNA here is from genome assembly GCA_017304845.1 of Solirubrobacterales bacterium. Lineage (GTDB taxonomy): Bacteria > Actinomycetota > Thermoleophilia > Solirubrobacterales > 70-9 > 67-14. The sequence goes on along the minus strand of JAFKLL010000018.1, from coordinate 23,542 downwards.
GCTCCCGGCAACCTCTACTTCACGGTTCACCAGGAGATGGACGTCCACCATGCCGATCAGGGACGCAGGCTCATCGAGCGGCACATGAACGACTTCAGCGAGGACGAGCTGGTCGAGGCGGCGGCCGAGGCCTTCAGGGCCAACTGGCTGCTGCTCGACGGGGTCCAGAAGGCGCGAGTCTGAGTTTCCCACTCGCGCATGTCCTGCCGGCCGGGCAGGACCTGCCGATACCGGCGTGGCTCTTCGCCTGGGGAGCCTCGATTGTCCTCGTGGTCTCGTTCTTCGCGCTCTCGGCGGGTTGGCGCCGGGTCCGCTACGAGAGCGATTCCTGGCGTGAGGTGGCGCCCGCCTTCGGTCGGGCGGTCACCAGCCTGCCCGTCCGTGTCCTCTGCGGCGCATTCGGTCTCTTCCTGCTCGGAGTCTCGATCTACGCCGGGTTCGATGGCACCGAGGCCCCGGATCGCAACGTCGCGCTGACCCTGCTCTTCGTGACGGCCTGGCTCGGGTTCCCGTTGCTCGGCATCCTGATCGGCAACCTGTTCCCGGCCTTCAGCCCCTGGAACGCGATCGCGGCCCCGATCGGCTGGGCCTGGCGCAAGGTGGCCGGCTCGGCCCCGCGGCATCTGGCCTACCCGGAACGGCTCGGTCGTTGGCCGGCGGTGGTCGGCCTCTTCCTCTTCGTCTGGATGGAGTTGGTCTACGGCGAGGGCAGCGGCGTCGCGGTCGGCGTCTCGCCCGAGGCCGTGGCCAAGGCGGCGACCTTCTACTCGGTCTACACCCTCGCCATGACGGCGGTCTTCGGCCGTGAGGCCTGGTTCCGGTACGGCGAGACCTTCCAGGTCTACTTCGGGATGTTCGGCACGCTCGGCAAGTTCGAGGTGCGGGGGAGGCAGCTCGGTCTGCGCCGTTTCCTCTCCGGCTCGACCCGTTGGGTGGACGGGATCGCCGGCTCGGTCGCCTTCGTGATCTGTTCGATCGGGACCACCACCTTCGACGGCGCCCAGGAGGGCGTGTTCAAGGACGGGATCGAGAAGCTGATCGGTTGGCTCGGCGACATCGGGTTCGGCCCCACCATGGCGGTCCGCGCCTCGAGCACGATCTTCATGCTGCTCAGCATCGGGATCGTGGCCCTGGTCTTCTTCGCCGGCGTGCGGGGGATGAGCACGGTGCCCGGGGCTCCCGATCGCTCGACCCTCTGGCGCACCTTCGCCCACGCTCTGATCCCGATCGCCTTCGCCTACCTTCTGGCTCACTACTTCAGCCTGTTCTTCTTCCAGGAGCAGGCCCAGTTCACCTATCTGCTCTCCGATCCGCTCGGCACCGGCCGGACCGATCTGTTCGGCACCGCCTCCTACGGGATCGACTACAACGCGATCTCGAACCAGGTCGTCTGGTACGTCCAGGTCGGGGCTCTGGTCGCCGGTCACGTCGCCGGCCTGATGCTCGCCCACGATCGCGCGATCGCGATCTGGAAGGACTTCCGCGCGGCGGCCCGTTCGCAGTACTGGATGTTGGCGGTGATGGTCGCCTTCACCTGCTTCGGCCTGTTCCTGCTCTCGGTCAGCAACCAGTGAGCCGCTACACGAGGCCGAGCAGGACCCGGGCGGCGGCGCTGGCCGTCTGATCGGGGCGCTCGCGGCCGTAGAGCTGGGTCTGCTGGTTGACCCCGGTGGCAAGCGACTCGATCGCCGTGACCGTGTCGGCGGGGGCGAGCGGGGGCGAGAGCTCGCCGGCCTCGATCGCCCGGTCGAGCTCGGTGCGGAGGACCCGGGTCCAGCCGCCCCAGGACTTGGCGATCGCCTCGCGGACGGGGCCGGGCCGCCCGTCGAACTCGGTCGAGATCGCGGTCATCAGGCAGCCGCCGCGGAAGGGGCTGGAGGCCGAGTAGGCGTACCAGGTGTCGAGGCAGCCGAGCAGGCGTTCAAGACCCGGCTTCAGGTCGGCGTTCGGCTCCCACACCTTCTCGGTGAAGTCCCGCGCGCCGTACTCGACCACTTCCAGCTGAAGCGCTTCCTTGCCTTTGAAATGCCCGGCCACGCCGGCCTTGCTCATCCCCAGCTCGGAGGCGAGCGAGCCGATCGAGATCCCTTCCAGGCCGATCTCGGAGGCGCCCTCGGCGGCCTCCCTCACGATCGCCTCGTGGGTGCTCTCTGCTTCGGCTTTCGACCGGCGCGGGCTCACGGGCTGACTATAGATCGAGCGTCTCGCCCTCGCTCATCACGGTGAGGTCGAGCCCCTCGGCTTCTCTCGCCGCGTTCTCGAGCCGGGCGGGGATGTCGGCGGTCTGTTCGTAGAGGGGCGGCTCGTGGATGCCGTCGTAGTGGATCGGGATCAGCCGCCTGGCGCCCAGGATGCGGGCGGCGGCCACGGCCTGCTCCGGGTTCATCGAGGCTTCGAGTCCGCTGGCGGGCTGGCGGTGGGGGAAGGTCGCGAGGGCGCCATTGACGGGCAGGAAGGCGGCGTCGAAGGGGCCGAGCCGCATCTGGATCAGCCACCAGGAACCGTGGAAGAGGGTGTCTCCGGCGTGGATCACACGCCGGCCGTCGGCCTCGATCACCCAGGAGACCTGCGGATCGCCGAAGCCGTCGCAGGCCGGCACGGCGGTGACCACGAATGGCCCGGCCTCAACCGTCTCCCAGTCCGACATCGTGACCTGGTCGAACTCGGCCTGGGCGAGCACCATCTCGGCGCCGACCACGCCGCCGATCTCGAGCGGCTCGCCCTTCATCTCGGGCGGGCGGTGGAAGGCGGCGCCGGGGGCCAGGACGCGGCCGACCGCGACCGGGTCGGTGTGGTCGGTGTGGAGGTGGGTGGCGAAGGCGCCGACGCAGGAGCCGACGGCCTCGGCCTCCGGCAGCGGGGTGCGGGGCGGCCCGATGTACGGCTCGATCGCCTCCCAGCCGAGGATGTGGTCGACCACGATGCTCGATCCCTGGGACTCGATCTCGATCCCGGCCCAACCAAGTCTTCTGATCTTCAAGGTGCTCCCTTCGTAGGTTTCGACCATAAATAGCATACGAACGTTCGTACTGCAAACAAGTCCGACCACACACAGACGGCCCCGAACCAGAAGAACTGAAACTCGAAAAGCGTCATCGCGACGCGAAAGGAGTTTCGGTTCGTTGGTTTGGTTGCTACGGTGGGCGCGTGGCAGGAGCAGCGATTGAGACCAAGGGCCTCGTGAAGGTCTTCGGCGAGAACCGTGCGGTCGACGGGGTCGATCTGACGGTCGAGCCCGGGACCGTGTTCGGTCTGCTCGGACCGAACGGGGCCGGCAAGACGACCACGATCCGCATGCTGGCGACCCTGCTCAAGATCGACGGCGGGAGCGCCACCGTGCTCGGTCACGACGTCACCGCCGAGCCGGACGCGGTCCGTGGCCGGGTCTCGATGACCGGGCAGTACGCATCGGTCGACGAGGACCTGACCGGCACCGAGAACCTGGTCATGCTCGCCCGCCTGCTCGGCTTCGACCGCGAAGGGGCGCGGGCCCGGGCGGCCGAGCTGCTCGAGGCATTCGGCCTGAGCGACGCGGCGGACCGCCAGATCAAGAACTACTCGGGCGGCATGAGGCGAAGGATCGACATCGCGGCCAGCATCGTGATCGCTCCCGACCTGATCTTCCTCGACGAGCCGACCACCGGCCTCGACCCTCGCAGCCGCAACCAGGTCTGGAACGTCGTCAGGGCACTGGTCGCGGACGGCACCACCGTGCTGCTGACCACGCAGTACCTGGACGAGGCCGACCAGCTGGCCGATCGCATCGCCGTGATCGACCACGGCAGGGTGATCGCCGAGGGGACCAGCTCGGAGCTGAAGGCGTCGGTCGGAGCCGGCGCGCTCCACGTCCGGGTCGCCGACCCCGACCAGGCGGCGGAAGCCGAGCGCATGCTGACCGAGGCCCTGGCGGTCGAGGTGACCCGCGAGTCCGACGGGATCTCGCTCTCCGCCCGGGCCGACGACCCGAGTCGCGTTGCCGGAGCGCTCACCGAACTGAGCGGCGCCGGGATCGAAGTGACCGAGTTCTCGCTCGGGCAGCCAAGCCTCGACGAGGTCTTCCTCGCCCTGACCGGCCACGTCGCCGAAGGCGAGGACCCGGAGGCCGGCGACCTGGAGCTGGAGGAGGTCCGATGACGGCCACGATGCCCGATCCCACCGACGAGGCCGCCGGCGTCCTCGACGACGAGAAGCTGAAGGCGGCGCTCGGAAACCGGACCAGGCCGGATCGACCCGGTCCGGTCGCCGCTTCCCTCACCTTCGGCTGGCGGGCGATGCTCAAGATCAAGCACGTGCCCGAGCAGCTCTTCGACGTGACCATGTTCCCGATCATGTTCACGCTGCTCTTCACCTATCTCTTCGGCGGGGCGCTGGCCGGATCTCCGAGTGAGTACATCCAGCTGCTCGCGCCGGGCATTCTGGTGCAGACGGTCGTCTTCATCACGATGTACGCCGGCATGGGCCTGAACAACGACATCAAGAAGGGCGTCTTCGACCGCTTCCGCTCGATGCCGATCTGGCGGCCGGCCCCGATGGTCGGTCTCCTGCTCGGTGACGCGGTGCGGTTCGTGCTCGCCTCGATCGTGGTCCTGGTCCTCAGCCTGATCATCGGCTTCCGCCCCGAGGGCGGCCCGCTCGGCGTGATCGCCGGCATCGCCCTGACCATCGTCTTCGCCTTCAGCATCTCCTGGATCTGGACCCTGCTCGGCCTCGTGATGCGGACCCCGGAAGCGGTGCTGAACACGGCGATGACCGTGCTCTTCCCGGTCATCTTCGCCTCCAACATCTTCGTCGACCCGGACACCATGCCCGGCTGGCTGCAGTCGGTGGTCGACCTCAACCCGATCACTCACCTGACCACGGCTGTGCGTGGCCTGATGGGGACCGGGGCGGAGACGTCGGACCTGATCTGGGTCTTCGCCTCCTCGGCGGTCCTGATCGCGATCTTCGCCCCGCTGACGATGCGGCGCTACTCGCGGCTCTAGCCTCGGGCTCGTTTCAGGCGAGCTTTGAAGAACGGGGCCATGCCGGCCGCGAAGGCGACGCCCGCGACCACTCCCGCCCCGAGTCGGCGCCGGCTCACCTCCGGGTCCCGGGCCAGCTTCCGCAGGCCGCAGATGCCGACCGGGAGCAGGGCCAGGGCGCCGGTGGCCAGGCCGGGGTCGAAGCGTCGGTTGCGCACCGCCCAGCCGATGTGGAGCCCGGCGTTGCCGATGTGGCTGGCGTAGAGCATCGCCTGCGGAGCGGCGGCGCCGGGGCCGGCCAAGGTGCTCAGCGAGAGCCCCCATCCGAAGCCGACGTTGATGATGAACCCGGCCCTGCGGTCGATCGGGAACTCGTCCGTGTCGGACCCGAGCACGTCACGGTTGATCCAGGGCAGGAAGCCGCCCGGCCAGACCCATTCCTCGGTCTGGTGCGCGAGCAGGGCGGCGAGCGGCCGCAGCTCCGGCCGGCCGATCGCGGCAGCGGTGACCGGGACCAGCGCCACGGCGCCGGCCCTTGGCCATCGTCCATGTGTCTCCGGCAGGCTCACCTTCGCCCGCCGGTCCGGTTAGAGGATCTCCGCCAGGCGGGTTTCGAGCCGCTCCGCGATCTCGTCGCGGACGCTGCCCTGACCGAGCCGCTCGACCAAAGACTGGAGGAAGCCCTCCACGACCAGGGTGCGGGCGGTCTCCTCGTTCAGCCCTCGTGACTCGAGGTAGAAGAGCTGGTCCTTGTCGACCTGGGCGATCGCCGCGGCGTGGGTGCAGGCGACATCGTCGGCGAGGATCTCGAGGCCGGGGATGGCGTCCGCGTGAGCCTCGGTGGAGAGCAGCATGTTGCGGCACTCCTGGAAGGCGTCGGTCTGCTGGGCGCCCTCGTCGACCTTGATCATGCCGCGCCAGACGGCCGAGGACTTGTCGGCCAGGACGCCGCGGAAGGCGAGGTCGGAGGTGGTGTGCTCGGCCGCATGCTCCTGCAGCGTGTCGTAGTCGATGTGCTGGGCGTTGCCGCCGGCGTAGCCGCCGGTGACCCGCGCCTCGGAGCCGGTGCCGGCCAGGTTGGTGGTCATGCGGACCTTGCCGCCGCCCCCGCCGAAGCCGAGAGTGGCCCAGTCGAGGGAACCGTCACGCTCGACCTCGCCCCGCTGCGAGGAGAAGAGCCAGGCCTTCTCGGAGAGGTCCTGGGTCGAGACGTAGTGGAGGTTGGCGGCCGGGCCGACGATCAGCTCGACCACGGTGTTGAGCAGCGCGTCGGTCTCGTCGGAGGCGGAGCCGTAGTGCTCCCAGACCTCGGCCTTGGCGCCCTCTTCGATCACGACCAGGGTGCGCCAGTTGACGGCGGCGCCGCTGGTGTCGAGCTTGAGGTCGACCTTGATCGCCTCGTCGCACTCGACGCCCTTCGGCACGTAGACGAGAACGCCGTCGGCCAGGCTCGCCTCGTTGCGGGCGACGAAGGGATCCTCTGGGGAGACCAGGGAGCCGAGCTTCTCGGCCAGCAGGTCGGAATGCTCGGCGAGTGCGTCGGCCAGCGGCAGGACGACGATCTCGTCGGAGCCACCGCTGATCGTGACCTCGGCCGGGGCGGCCTCGTAGGCGTCCAGGTCGAGCTTGGAGATGTCGGTGAACTCCCAGCCCTTGGTCTTCTGGTGAGGCAGCTCGATCGTCTCGACCAGGGCGGCGCCCCGCTCCCGCCGCTCGTTCAGCCAGGCGGGCTCGGTGATGGTTGCGTCAGCCAATTGAACCCTCCATCTGCAGCTCGATCAGGCGGTTCAGCTCGACCGCGTACTCCATCGGCAGCTCCTTGGTGACCGGCTCGATGAAGCCGTTGACGATCATCTTCGAGGCTTCCTCTTCGGAGAGGCCGCGGCTCTGGAGGTAGAAGAGCATGTCGTCGCCGACCTTGGAGACGGTGGCCTCGTGGCCCATGTCCGCGTCGGACTCGCCGATGCGGATAGTCGGGTAGGTGTCGGACTGGCTCTTCTCGTCGAGCAGCAGCGCGTCGCAGACCACCTTCGAGCGGGTGCCGGTGGCGCCGTCGGCCACTTCGAGCAGGCCGCGGTAGGTGGAACGGCCGCCGTCCTTCGAGATCGACTTCGAGAAGACCGAGGAGGTGGTGTTGGGGGCGCCGTGGATGATCTTGGCGCCGGCGTCCTGGTGCTGGCCCTCGCCGGCGAAGGCGATCGAGAGCACCTCGCCGTGGGCGCCGTCGCCGAGCAGGTAGATGGCCGGGTACTTCATGGTGACCTTCGAGCCGAGGTTGCAGTCGACCCATTCCATGGTCGCCCGCTCCTGGGCGACGGCCCGCTTGGTGACCAGGTTGAAGACGTTCTGCGACCAGTTCTGGACGGTCGTGTACCGGACCCGCGAACCGGGCTTGCAGATGATCTCGACCACGGCCGAGTGCAGCGAGTCGGTCGAGTAGACCGGAGCGGTGCAGCCCTCGATGTAGTGGACGTCCGAGTCCTCCTCGGCGATGATCAGCGTCCGCTCGAACTGGCCCATGTTCTCGGTGTTGATCCGGAAGTAGGCCTGGAGCGGCATCTCGACCTTGACGCCCTTCGGCACGTAGACGAAGGAGCCGCCGGACCAGACGGCCGAGTTGAGCGCGGCCAGCTTGTTGTCGTTGGCCGGGATGACGGTCGAGAAGTACTCCTTGAGGATGTCCTCGTGCTCGCGGAGCGCGGTGTCCATGTCGGTGAAGATCACGCCCTGCGCTTCGAGCTTCTCGTTGACCTGGTGGTAGACGACCTCGGACTCGTACTGGGCGCCGACGCCGGAGAGGAACTTCTGCTCGGCCTCGGGGATGCCCAGGCGGTCGAAGGTGTTCTTGATGTCCTCGGGGACCTCGGACCAGTCGCGGCTGTTCTTCTCCGAGGCGCGGACGAAGTAGTGGATGTCGTCGAAGTCGATCTGGTCGAGATCGGCGCCCCACTGCGGGGTCGGCTTCGACTCGAAGATCTCGAGCGCCTTGAGACGGAACTCACGCATCCACTGCGGCTCGTCCTTGTACTCGGAGATCTGTTCGACGATCTCGCGGGTGAGGCCCTTCGGGGCCTTGTAGGCGTAGCCGGTCTCGGGATCGCTGAAGCCGAATTTCTCGGCGTAGTCGGCATTGATCCCCTGGACCTTCTCTTTTTCGGCGAGAACTTCGGCGGTGGCCACTTCTATACCTCCAGGGTGATGGTGTCGTCGATTACCTCGACAGGAAAAGTCTTGACCGGCTGGTAGGCCGGGAGGGTCTTCGGTCTGCCGGTGCGCAGGTCGAAGAGCGAGCCGTGACGGGGGCATTCCACCGTGCAGGCGGCCTGGTCGATCTCTCCCTCGGCCAACGGCCCGTCGTCATGCGAGCAGCGATCCTCGATCCCGTAGAGCACGCCATCGCAGTTAATGACGGCGAGGAACTCGCCTTCGTGCTCGATGATCTTGCGCTCACCGGGCGGCAGCTCCGAGACCGGGCAGACGGGAATTTTTGTCGTTTCGTTGCTCATTGATGCGAATGGGAGGGAGTGCCGAGAGACCGTTGGCAAGAGGCCGGCTGCGGAAAAACCCGGACGATAAGCCGACAATCAGGCTCGGAATTAGATCTTACCGACTATGGTGCGCCGGCACCGAGCATTAGGTGTCCCTAACGTACTTCCCAAGCCGATTTCCGGCTCCGGCTGCGTTCGGGCCCGCGTCGGCGGCGGAAGCTCGATCGGTAGGGTGGCCCTGCGAAGTCAGCGGCGGGCACAGTGCTTCTCAGACGCAGGATCTCGACCTACATATTTCTGTTCGTTCCCGGCTTCGCGTTGGCGTCGTGGGTGACGAGGACTCCGGCGATCCGCGATGCCCTGGGGGCATCGACCGCCGAGATGGGCCTGTTGCTGTTCGGGATTTCGATCGGTTCGATGAGCGGGATCCTCAGCTCGGCCCCGCTCGTCCGTCGGTTCGGAACGAAGACGGTGATCAGGAACGGACTCGGATTGCTGACCCTCGGCATGGTGGTGCTCGCCTTCGGCACCGGGAGCGAGTTCGCGCCGCTGGTGCTGGCGGGCTTCATGATGTTCGGGGCCGGGATCGGCTCCGCCGAGGTGGCGATCAATCTCGAGGGCGCCGAGGTGGAGCAGCTGACCCAGGCTCCGGTCCTGGTCGAACTGCATGGCTTCTTCAGTGCCGGCACCTTGCTCGGCGCCCTGCTCGGCATCGGACTGACCACGATGGATATCGCCGTGATGCCCAGCCTGCTCGGTGTCGTCGTGATCTCGATTCCGGCCTTGATCTGGGCCCTGCGCGGGATCGAGCCGGGAATGGGCAAGACGGGGGAGGGGTCGGCTGACGTCCAGGCGACGGAGCGGGAGGATGCGGTCCGTGGCGACCCGGAGGAGAAGCCGGTCTGGAAGGACCCGCGCCTCTGGATGATCGCGGTGATCCTGCTCTCCTTCGCCTTGGCGGAGGGGTCGGCGACGGACTGGCTGGCCCTGCTCATGGTCGACGGCTTCGATCTGCCCGAGTCGTCGGGGGCCCTGGTCTTCGCCGGTTTCGCCGCGACGATGACGATCGGGCGCTTCGGTGGGCGGGCGCTGCTGATGAAGTTCGGCCGTGTCGCCGTCCTGCGCGGCGGCGCCATCCTCGCGATGGTCGGCGTCTCGGCGGTGATCTTCGCCGACAGCCCGGTGCTGGCCGGGATCTCGGTCACCCTCTGGGGCTTCGGTGTCTCGCTCGGTTTCCCGGTCGCGATCGCCGCGGCCAGCGACTCCGGCCCGGACTCGGTCGCCCGGGTCAGCCTGGTCGCCACCGCCGGCTACGTCGCGTTCCTCGTCGGCCCGCCCCTGCTGGGCTTCCTGGGAGAGCACTTCGGGCTCCGCTCGGCGATGATCGTGGTCCTCGCGGTCCTCACGGTCGCCGCGGTCCTGGCCTCGGCGACCGGCCCCCGCGCCGCGGATGCCGCGGAGTCGAGCGGCTAGACCTCGGAAGCCAGCGAGGGGTCGCCCTGTTCGCCGGCGTCTTCCCAGTCGACGACCTTGCCGAGGCCGGCGCCCTTGACCACCTTCAGGCCGAGCAGCGCGCACTTCATACGGGTGGCGGAGATGTCGATGCCGAGCAGGTCGAGCACGTACTCCTTGGGCAGCTGGATCAGCTCGTCGCGGGTCATGCCGACCAGCTCGTCGGTGAGCAGGGAGGTGGCGGCGGTGGAGATCGCGCATCCCTGGCCCTCGAACTTGACCTCGGCGACGCGATCCTGGTCGTCGAGCTTGATCGTCACGTGCTGCTCGTCACCGCAGAACGGGTTCGTGTCCTCGAACTCGAGGTCGGGATTCTCGACCGCCCCGAAGTTGTGGGGGCGCTTGTAGTGCTCGAGGATCTGTTCGCGGTAGAGCTCTTCCATCGGTCTGACGAGGTTAGCTGACCGTCCGCTCGGGTCGTGGGAGACCGTCTCCGCTTAAACATGACGTGCGTCAACTTTAGCTATGGTTGGGGCATGTTGAAAAAGAGCGTGACCCCGATCGTTTGCGGAGCCCTTGTCCTCGTGGTGCTCGCCATCGGCGGCGAAGCAGCCGCCGGCGCGGTCATGGAGCAGCCGACCGCGACCTCCCAGCAGCTCAGGCGGGATGTCCTGATCGACGCCGACATGTGGCGCCGCCGGCCCTCGATGCTCTCCGGCGGGCTCGGATTCACCGGGATCATCGGCGTGCCCAACGCGGGGGACAGCGACCTGGCGGTGGCCGAGCAGGCCGTTCGAGACGCGGGCGGGACCTGGCTCGAGGACATGAAGTGCGCGGCGACGCCGACCGCCTCGGACCACACCTCCGCCTCCACCCCCGGCGGGGTCGCTTACGGGTACGGCTTCCCCGTCCTCAACAACGCCGGGCTCCCGGTCGTGTTCAGCTGGCCGGTCCTGCCGAGCACCGTCTCTCCGTCCGACTTCCGGATCACCCTCAGCAACGGCGACGAGGTGATGCCGAACTCGGCCGCCGTCTTCCCCAACTACGAGTACGACGAGCGCAGCACGGTGGTCCTGTTCGGCCTCTTCGGCAACCGCTACCCGTCGAGCGACCCCCGATCGGTCTTCCCGGTCAAGGTCGAGGTGGTCCCGGACGACGTCCCGCTGCGACTGGTCGGCAAGGAGGGCGGAACCCAGCGCGGCAAGGTGGTCACGGTCAGTGCCGTGGGCATGGCGTCGCACCCCACGACCAGCCCCTACGACGATCCGGACCTGCCCGTATCCGAACGCACCGGGCCGCGGCTCGTCGGCGCCAAGCTGACCAGGTTCTCCCGGCGCGGGGAGGCCGCCCCGCGCGCGTTCCAGAACGACCTGCCCAACGACGGCCGCTCGCTCTACGGCGGTCACGCGAAGTTCAGGATCCGGATGCTGACCACCGGCGGGTTCTCACCCGATGGCGTCCGGGGCGTGAGGCCGACCGAGTTCGGCCGCTACTTCAAGTTGATCGCCAAGACCCGGAAGGGGAAGCGGGTCGAGATCACCAAGCCGGGCCGGCGCTACCTGATCGACGGGGCGCCCCTGAAGGTGCTGGGACTCGCCGACCTGGGCCGGCGTCAGAGCTCCTACGACGACTGCTACTCGGAAGACCACGACAACCAGATCGACATCATCCTGAGTGGCAGCAGGCGCGCGATCAGCCGCGTCAAGCAGCTGATCATCCCGGCCCAGGGCCGCTACAGCCCCTTCTTCAACCCGGGCGGGCCGGGCAACGCCCCGACCCCGGGAGTGCGCTACTCGGCCCCCAGCCCGAGGATCGTCCAGAACGTGATCAACGGCCTGGACGACCCGATGTCGGTCACCTACCGGCCCTGGGGAGACACCCGGGGCTGATCGACCGCACCTGGGTGTGGATCACGCACCTATCAGGCGTGCGATTCGCACCCAGGTGGATCTAGAGCCCGAAGATGCGGCGGGCGTCGTGGAGGGCTTCGATCAGGGTGTCGACTTCGCTGGTCTGGTTGTAGGCGGCGAAGCTGGCCCTGGTGGTGGCGGCGACGCCGAGGCGGCGCATCAGGATCTGGGCGCAATGATGGCCGGCCCGGACCGCGACCCCGTGGCGGTCGAGGATCTCCGAGACGTCATGGGGATGGACGCCGTCGAGCTCGAAGGAGATGATGCCCTCGCGATCCTCGGTCGTCTCGGGACCGAAGATCGTCAGGCCCGGCACCTCGGCCAGGCGGGGCAGGGCGTAGGCGGTGAGCTCGCGTTCGTGGCGCTCGATGAAGTCGAACCCGACCTCCTGGACCCAGTCGACCGCGGCGGCGAGACCGGCGGCCTCGGCGATCGGCGGCGTGCCCGCCTCGAACTTCGCGGGGACCGCGGCCCAGGTGATCTTCTCCGGGGTGACCTTGTTGATCATCGAACCGCCGCCTTCGAAGGGCTCGATCTCCTCCCAGAGCTCGCGCCGGCCCCAGATCGCGCCGATCCCGGTCGGGCCGTAGAGCTTGTGGCCGGTGAAGCCGTAGAAGTCGGCGCCGAGCGCGGCCACGTCGACCGGGAACTTCGGGACCGACTGGGCGCCGTCGACCACGGTCAGTGCGCCGGCCGCCTTTGCCTCGGCGATCAGGTCCTCGACCGGGTTCTTGGTGCCGAGCACGTTCGAGACATGGGTGAAGGCGAAGACCTTGGGGCCACGGGCCAAGGCCTCGGTGATCGCGGCGCGATCCAGGCGACCCTCGTCGTCGATCGGGGCGAACTCCAGCTCGGCCCCGGTGCGCTGCGCGACCATGTACCAGGGAACGATGTTGGCGTGATGCTCCATCTCCGTGAGGAGGATGCGGTCGCCGGGACCGAGATTGGCGGCGCCCCAGGACTGCGCGACCAGGTTGAGGGCGGCGGTGACGTTCCGCGTGAAGACGACCTCGCGGGGACTCGGCGCGCCGAGCAGCCCCGCGACCTTGGCCCGGGCGCCCTCGTACAGATCGGTCGCCTCCTCGGAGAGCTGATGGACCCCCCGGTGCACGTTCGCGTTGTGCTCCCGGTAGTAGGCGTCCATCGCCTCGATCACAGCCAAGGGCTTCTGCGAAGTCGCCCCGTTGTCGAGGTATGTGAGTGGCCGGCCCTTGACCTCGCGATCAAGGACCGGGAACTGCTCGCGGATCGTGGTGACCGACATCAGGCGGCCGCCTCGACCTCCTCCTTGATCCAGCCGTAGCCCTCGGCCTCGAGGTGGTCGACCAGCTCGTTGCCGCCTTCCTTGACGATCCTGCCCTGGTACATGACGTGAACCACGTCCGGCTTGACCATGTGGAGGAGGCGCTGGTAATGGGTGATGACCAGGGCGCCCATGTCGGGGCCGGTGAACTTGTTGATGCCCTCGGCGACGGTGCGGAGCGCGTCGATGTCGAGGCCGGAGTCGGTCTCGTCGAGGATCGCGATCTGCGGCTTGAGCAGGGCCAGCTGGAGCAGCTCCATGCGCTTCTTCTCACCGCCGGAGAAACCGTCGTTGAGGTAGCGGCTGGAGAACTCCTGCGGGATGTTGGCCAGCTCCATCGCCTCACGGGCCTGGGCGGCGAAATCCTTGATCTTGAGCGGCTGCTCGCCGCGGGCCTCGCGCTGGGCGTTGAGGATCATCCGCAGGTACTTGCTGACCGCGACGCCGGGGATGGCGACCGGGTACTGGAAGGCCATGAAGAGTCCGAGCTGCGCGCGCTCGTCCGGATCCGCGTCGGTGATGTCCTCGCCGTTGAACGAGATCGTGCCCTCGGTGACCTCGAGCGCCGGGTGGCCCATGATCACGTTGGCGAGGGTCGACTTGCCGGAACCGTTCGGGCCCATCAGCGCGTGGACGCGGCCCTTCTCGACGGTCAGGTCGAGACCCTTGAGGATCTCCTTTTCCTCGACTCTGACGTGAAGGTTCTTGATCTCAAGCTCTGCCACGGGGGTGCTCCGTTTCTTCGAATCTGGTTCGGGCGGCGCGCCTAGGCGGCGCTGCCGACTGCGGTCTTACTGTTGCTGCGCTCTTCGGCCGGCCGTGAGAACTCGACCAGCTCGGCCAGCGTGGTGCCGGCCAGTGCCTTGGTGACCCCGCCCTGGACCCGGGTCCAGAGCAGCTTGGTGGCGCAGGCGCGGTCGCTGTCTGCCTCATGCGAGCAGAGGACCTTGCCCTCGGGGGTCTCGTGGAAGCACTCCATCGGGGCGATCTGGCCCTCCAGGGCTTCAACCACTTCGACCATCGTGATCGCCTCGGCCGGGTGGGCGAGGCTGTAGCCGCCATGCGCGCCGCGGGTCGAGGTGACCAGGCCGGCCTGGCGGAGCTTCGCCACCAGGTGCTCGAGGTAGGAGAGGGGGAGCCGTTCGGCTTCGGCGATCGCGTTGAGCGACACCGGGCCGGTGTTGGGCTGGCGTCCGAGTTCCACCATGAGGCGGACTCCGTACTCGGCTTTGGTCGAGAAGAGCATCAGACAAATCCTAGAGCACTAGTCGGTTTTGCTGGTCTCCCGTGGCCGGCGCCGCCGATCGAGCCGCTTGCGGAGCCGGCGCCAGGGCGAGACCCGGAGGCTGCCGCGGGCCGCGGAACGCAGGGTCCAGGCCAGCCGGGAGTCGGAGAACTCGCCGGTCGGCGGCAGGTCGATGAGGATCTCGACCTGACCGGGAGTGCGGTGGCTGATCCGGGTCTTCTCCGAGGTGAAGTTCTCGAACAGGTCGGCGGCCTCGGTGTTGTCGGACAGCACCACGGCGAGGAAGTGGGTGACGCCCTCCTCGCGGGCCCGGGTCGCGAGCCTGGAGAGCAGGCGGGTCCCGAGCCCCTTGCCGCGCCACTGGTCGCTGATCACGATCGCGACCTCGGCTTCGCGGTCCCGCCGCGGCTGGGTCCGGATGTACCGGGTGACGCCGACCAGGGTGCCCTCGTCGGGATCGATCGCGACCAGGGCCTCGTGGTCGTGGTGGTCGACCTCGGTCAGGTAGGCGAGATCGGTGTCGTTGAGTCGGGCGACCGGGGCGAAGAAACGCTGGAACCTCGATTCCGGGCTGAGCGACTCGAAGCCCTCCGCCAGGATCGCCTTGTCGGCTGGGCGGATCGGGCGGATCAGGACCTCCAGGCCGGGTTCGAGCACGACCCGCTCGGCGTCTTTCACGGTTCGATCAACCCCTGGCGGATCGCGTAGCGGACCAGTTCGACACGGTCGCGCATACCGAGCTTCTTCATCGCGTTGGCCCGGTGGTTCTCGACCGTCTTCTCGGAGAGGTGGAGCAGGTCGGCGATCTCGCGGGTCGTGTTCGCCTCCGCGACCAGCTTCACGATCTCCTCCTCGCGAGGGGTGAGGTCCGAGCCGGCCGGCTCGCCTCGGTCCAGCAGATCGCGGATCAGCGCCTGCTGGGCGCCGGGGGAGAGGAAGGGCTCGCCCCGCTCGACCGAGCGGATCGCGGCCAGCAGGTCAGAATCGGCCTGGGACTTGAGCACGTAGCCGGAGGCCCCGGCCTTCAGGGCCTCGAACAGGTACCGCTCGTCGTCATGCATCGACAGGATCAGGACGTTGGTCTCGGGGACCTGCGCCTTGATCTCTCGGGTCGCCTGCAGGCCGGTGAGGCCGGGCATCTTCACGTCGAGGATGGCGAGATCCGGGCGTTCGCGGACCACCGTGTCCCTCGCCTCGATCCCGTCGGCGGCCTCGGCCACCACCTCGAGGTCTCCCTGCCGTTCGAGCAGCAGCCGGATCCCGGACCGGACGATGCCGTGGTCGTCGGCGATCACGATCCTCATGCTTCCTCCCCTTCCCGGACCGGGACCGAGAGACGCACCATCGTCCCGTGGTCCGGCCGCGACTCGATCTCGATCTCGCCGCCGACCAGGATCGCCCGCTCCCGCATGCCGCCCAGGCCGAGGCCCGAGGTCGCCTGGTCGAAGGTGAAGCCGCTGCCGTCGTCGGTGACCACCAGCTCGAAGCGGTCGCCGGTGCGGCCGAGCCTGACGTCGATGCGGGTTGCGCCGCTGTGGCGGACCGCGTTGCCGATCGCCTCCTGGGAGACCCGGTAGAGGACGAGCTGGACGTCGGGGTCGAGGCCGGACGGGTCGTCTTCGCACTCGAATGTCGCGGTCAGGCCGGGCAGGTCGAGCTGCTCCACGAGCCCCGCGATCGCCGCTCGCAGGCCGAGGTCGTCGAGGGCGGTGGGGCGGAGCTGGCGGGCGACCGTGAGCAGCTCGTCCATCGCCTGGTGGGCGAGGCGGCTGGTCTCCTCGATCTCGGCGGCGAGCTCCGGCGGGGCCTCGGAACGGGTGGCCTCGAGCCGCAGCAGCACGCCGGTCAGCGATTGGTTGACCTGGTCGTGGAGATCGCGGGCGACCCTGGCCCGCTCCTCTTCCTGCGCGGTCAGGGCGGCGTTCGAGCTGCGGCGCCGCTCGGCCTCGAGCCGTCGCATCATCCGCAGGAAGGCGAGCTCCAGGCGTTCGGCCTCCTCGGTCTCGGCGACCCCGTCGATCCAGGTCGGGAGGTTGCCGCCGGGACGGCTCAGATCGACCTTCTCCATCTCGGTGATCACCGCCTCCAACGGGGTGAATCGGCGGCGGAGGATGGTGACGTTCAGGAGGCAGGTGACGCCCGCCGCGATCGCCGCGATCAGGAGCAGGCGACCGACGTGATCGCTGGAGAACCCGGTGGCCAGGGCGGCGCCGGCGGTCGCGAGGGCGACCATGACCGCGTTCAGCAGCAGGACCTCGGTGAAGATCGGACGGCGCTTCATCTGCGCCCATCGTGGCATGGCCGGCGGCAGTTCCGCACGGCTCGGGGCGATCCCCAGGGTGAAATGGGGGGAAGCCCCTATGGACCTTTTCGGTCTTCCGGGGGAGAATGCCGACTGCATTTTTCATTTCGATACGGAGGCTCGATGACCACAACCAAACAATCAACCTGGGGCGCCACGCTGAGGACGACGATCCTGATGGCGACCCTCTCGGGCATCCTGGTCGCGATCGGCTACCTGGTCAGCGGCGGCAACCCGAGCACGACCTTCCTCTTCCTGCTGATGGCCGTGGCGATGAACTTCTTCTCCTACTTCTTCAGCGACAAGATCGCCCTGAAGATGGCCGGCGCCCAGGAGATGCAGGAGTCGGAGAACCCCGAGTACTTCCAGATGGTGCGCGAGCTCTGCCAGCGGGCGGGCATCCCGATGCCGCGCCTCTACGTGATCCCGCAGGATCAGCCCAACGCCTTCGCGACGGGCCGCAACTACAACCACTCCGCGGTCGCGGTCACCGCCGGCATCACCCGCCTGCTCTCGACCGACGAGCTGCGCGGCGTGGTCGCCCACGAGCTGGCCCACATCAAGCACCGCGACATCCTGATCCAGTCGGTTGCCTCGACGATCGGTGCGGCGATCACCTACATCGGCTACATGCTGCTGTGGTTCGGCGACGACAACAACTCGCCGCTCTCGCTGGTCGCCTCCCTGGCCATGGTGCTGCTGGCCCCGCTCGCCGCCTCGATCATCCAGATGGCGGTCTCCCGTCAGCGCGAGTTCGCCGCCGACGCCGGTGGAGCCGAGATCTGCGGCAACCCGGAGTCGCTGGCTTCGGCGCTGCTCCGGCTCGAGCAGGGCGCGGACGCCATCCCGATGAAGGGCCGGGTCAACGAGGCCTCGGAGCCGCTCTACATCGTCAAGCCGTTCAAGTCCAAGGGCCTCGCGGGCCTCTTCTCGACCCACCCTCCGATCGAGGAGCGGGTCAAGCGGCTCCGCCAGATGCGCCCTTCGCTGTAGGAAGTTTTCCCTCCCAACACAGCTGGCAGTGGGGCCCCCGGATCGCAAGATCCGGGGGCCTTCTTTTTGCTGCCGACTTCTGGTCCTATCTCGTGCAGACGTGGCGGGACGTCCCGCGCTCAGCGGGGGACGTTGAGCGTGGCGGCGACGGACCGGGCGTTGCCGGCCTTGTCGCCGAGTCGCACCGTCAGTTGAGCCGGTCCGGACTTGAGCTTCGCCGGGAGGCGCCGCTCGAGCTTGCTCTGGCCCAGGCGGCCGTTGAGGGTCACCCGGCGCTTGCCCTGTCGAAGGGTGGCGCGCACGGTCACCGGCTCGTCCTGCGGGAAGACCGCGAGGTGGAGCTTCCTGGACCGGCCGCTCTTCACCACGGTGGCCGAGCGCAGCCCGTTGCCGACCCGGGTGTCCGGGGCGAGAGGCGGGGCCGGGAAGGTGGCCGGGTTGGACTCCTCGGTCCCGGCCAGCTCGTAGAGGCCCCAGGGCGGGCTGGCGTTGACCAGGCGCCCCGGCGCACAGGTGATCTGGGCCTGGCCGAAGCGCTTCTCGGCGTTCTGGCCCCGGACCGTGTACTCGCCGGCGGGGATGTTCCGCCAGAGCACGCCACCGTCCGAGGAGGACGAGGTCCGGCTCGGGTCGGGGATCACCGAGGAATTGAAGTAGACCGGGTCGCCGGGAGTGCCGCCGGTGGCGTCGGTCATGGTCGCGGTCGAGTCGGCGACCCCGTGCGGACGATAGTTGTGGAAGTCGTCGAAGTCGGTGTAGGTCCGACCGTCGATCAGGTCCTCTCCCGACGTCCGCTGGAGGCGGAAGAAGGTCGAGACCACAGCGCACTCGGTGAGCTGCTTCTTCCCCGTCGTGCCGGTCATGCCGGCTCCGACGATGGAGGCCATCGCTTCCGCGACCGCCTGCTTCGGCATCTGGAAGTTGACCCGGGTGATGTCCCGATCGCTCGTGTAGAAGGTCTGAGCGTAGGTCGGGAAGTAGTCGTCGCCGGCGTCGCCCGGCGTCGTGTCGGGGAACGTCGCGAACGGGGTGACCTTGGCGTGGTTCGGCACGACCAGGGACCAGGCACCGTTCGCTCCGGCGACGGTCGAGATCTCCGGGTACTCGGCGATGCTGATCTCGGCGCCTTCGAGGCGGCGGGTGTCGCCCGCGAAGATGAAGGCGTAGGCGTTGCCGCTGATCGTGACCGTGTCCGCCGGTGAGCGGGTCTCGATCGCGGCCTTCGTCGCGCGCTTGGGCTTCGGGTGGCGCTTCGCCTTCTTCACGGCCTTCCGGACCTGGGGAACGAAGGCCTGGATCTGGGCCTGACGGGCGTTGCCGCTCTCGTCGGAGAGTCGAACCGTGACCTTGAGGCCGCCGCGGCGATAGCGCTTGGCCGCCAGCGGCAGCGAGACGGTCCGGCTTCCGGCCGCGAGACGCCGCTTGCCGGAGCGGGTCTTGGCCCGGCCCTGGGTCGCGGTGACCTCGGCGGTCACGGGCTCGTCCGCACGCATCTTGACGACGAGCACCGCGCGCTTCCGCCGCTTGACGACCTTGACCGAGGTCGCCTCGGCATCGAGGCTCTGGTCCGCCTTGGTCTCGAAGGGCAGGACGGCCGGGTTCGGTTCCTCGGTGCCGTACATCTCGTAGAGGCCCCAGGGCGGGGAGGCGTTGACCAGCCGGCCCGGTTCGCAGGTCACGCGTGCGGTGGAGAAGCGGTGGTCCGGGTGCTGGGCCGAGACGGTCCAGGTGCCCTCGGGCACGTTCGGCCAGACGATGCCGCCGTCACGTGAGGCGGAGGTCAGGGTCGGGTTCGGGATCACGTCGCTACCGAAGTAGACCGGCCCCGCGGGCGCGTCGGCGCCGTCGTCTCCGGTCAGGCTGGCGGTCGACCCCTCGATGCCGTGGGGAGCGAAGTGGAGGAAGTCGTCGAGGGTCAGGAAGCTGCGGCCCTCCTTCTGGTAGACGGTCGAGACGACCGCGCACTGCTTCAGCCTCTTCGAGCCGGCCTCGCCTTCCAGCTGGGCGCCGGCGATGGCGCCCATGCCTTCGACGATGCCCTGCGACGGCATCTGGAAGTTGACCTGCCGAAGATCGTCGTCGCGGACCGAGAAGGTCTGGTCGTGGACGGTGTAGTAGCCGGGGGAACTGGCGTAGGGCGTGACCGTGGAGCCCTTCGGCACCTCGAGCTCCCAGTAGCCGCCGGCGTCGGTGGTGGTCTGCAGGTCGGGCATCTCCTCGACCTTGATGGTCGCCCCTTCGATCCCGTGGGTGCTGCCCGAGACGACGAAGACCCAGGCCCAACCGCTGATCTTCACCGTGTCCGCGGCCTGTGCCGGCGCGGTGAACGCGGCCATCGCCGCAAGTGCTGCAACTACTGAGATCAGGCCGAAGAGTCGGCCCATGGACGATCTGATCACTACTTCTCCTCTTGGTTTGACATCGAAATCTTTGAAGGTCTGAGTCAGCGACGGCGGTGGGAGCTCGCACCCGGTGCGGGTACGGCCAGCCTGGCCCGGGAGGAGACCCGGTTGCCGGCCGAGTCGATGAGGGTCGTCTTCGCCTGGAGCGAGCCGCCCCGGAAGCCCCGCCCGAGCGGGAGCCTCACCGTGAACCTGCCGGTGGATGCCTTGCTCCGGGCGGCGCGGCGCCTGCCCTGGCGGGCTTCGACCCTCGCTCGCAGCTTCTCGCCTGCCTTGACGGTGACCTCGAGCAGGCGGCGCTTGCCCGACTTCACGACACGGGAGGCGACCACGGCGCCGGCGACGGCCCGGTCCGGATCGGGCGGCAGGACGGCCGGGTTCGGCTCCTCCGTGCGGGCCATCTCGTAGAGGCCCCAGGGCGGGCTGGCGTTGATCAGGCGGCCGTCTCGGCAGGTCGCCCGGAAGGGCGCGAACCGAGCGGTGGGGTGGGAGCTGGTGATCGTGTAGACGCCGGGCGGGATGTCGACCCACATCACGCCACCGTCCCGTGAGGACATGTCGTACGAGCGGTCCGGCATGACGGACTCGTTGTAGTAAATCGGGCCGGGCAGCACGGCGCCCGTCTCCGAGGTCGCTACGGCGGTGGCCCCGGCCACGCCGTGCGGGGCCGCGTCGAGGAAGTCCTGGAAGTCGAAGAAGCTGCGCTTCTCCTTCTCGTAGAAGGTGGAGACGATCGCGCACTCCTTGACTCGCGGCCCGCCGTCTGGGCCGTCGACCATGGCCGCGCCGGAGAGCACTCCGAGGATGCCGGCGATCTGGTGGTCGACCATCTGGAAGTTGACCTGGTTGAGGTCGCTGCCTCGGGTGAAGAAGGTCTGGTCGCAGGTGGGGTGGTGGCCCTCGTAGTCCGCGCAGGGGGTGACGCTCTCCCGGTCGGGGACCTCGAGCTTCCAGTAGCCGTCGGCCGCGGCGGTGGTCCTGAGATCGGGATGCTCGGCGATGTAGACCGTGGCGCCGTCGCCGCGGTGGGCCGTGATCGCGCCACCGTCGCCGAGGCTCGCTCCCCAGACGTACCCCTCCAGGGTGACGGTCCCGGCGGCGTTCGCCGTCGAGGCGAAGGCCAGGGCGGCGAACGCAAGTGAAAGTAGCCAGGTGATGGCGGTGCGGGTCATGTTCTCCTCGTGAGTCCTCTGGGCTGGGCAGCTGGACGCTACTTGTACAACCAGTTGGAATCTATCTCGCCGGCCAGCGGATGGCCGGATCTGGCTCGCCGCTCGGCACGGCGGTTAGTTTGTTCACATGGCTGAGATCAGGATCAAGAGGATCTACGAGGAAGCGAGCCCCGAGGACGGGCTGCGGGTCCTGGTCGATCGGCTCTGGCCACGGGGCGTGAAGAAAGACCGGATCGATCAGTGGGCCAAGGACCTGGCGCCTTCCACGGAACTGCGGGAGGAGTTCCACGGCCACGACTTCGAGTTCGACGAGTTCCGGGCCCGGTACCTGGTCGAGCTCGAGGACAGGCAGGACGAGATGAAGAAGCTCCTGGCCGAGACCGACGGCCCGCTGACCCTCCTCTTCGGGCTGAAGAACGAGAAGCAGAACAACGCCACCGTCCTGGCCGAGGCGCTGAACGACTTACAGGGCTGACCGCAGCCGGGTTGCGGTGGACGGGATCACCTGTACCCTTCGTGGTCGGGGTTCGGGGCTGGAATCGGCTCCCGAAGCTCGCTATACTTTTTGAAGTAACCAAATCCAGATCGAGATTCAGGGGTTTTGCCGATGGCACCGGAAGCGACCGAAACGCAGACAGTCGAAGAGATCACTCCGCAGGAGGCCTTCACCGAGCTCGATGCCGGTGGCGCCAAGCTGATCGACACCCGTGAGCCCTACGAGTACGAGGAGTCCCACATCGAGGGCTCCGAGCTGATCCCGCCCGGCGTGATCGCCGATCGGATCCTCACCGCGGTTCCGGACAAGTCGCAGCGGGTCATCCTCCAGTGCCGCTCCGGCGCCCGCTCCTACGACGCCGCCGTGGTGCTCAAGTCACTCGGTTACGAGGACGTCGCCTCGATGGCCGGCGGCATCCTCGAGTGGGAGGCCCAGGGCCTGCCGGTCGAGTCGAACGTCAACCTGACCCCGGCTCAGCGCGACCGTTACTCACGCCACATCCTGCTGCCCGAGGTCGGGGTCGAAGGCCAGATCAAGATGCTCGAGGCCAAGGTGCTGCTGCTCGGCGCCGGTGGGCTCGGCGCCCCGACCGCGCTCTACCTCGCGGCCGCCGGCATCGGCACGATCGGCCTGGTCGACGACGACGTGGTCGACGCTTCGAACCTCCAGCGCCAGGTGATCCACAACACCAGCCGCATCGGCGAGCCGAAGACCGCTTCGGCCCGGCAGACGATCGAGGAGCTGAACCCCGACGTCAACGTCATCGAGCACAACTTCCACCTCAACGCCGAGAACATCCTCGACGTGATCAAGGACTACGACATCATCGTCGACGGGGCCGACAACTTCCCGGTCCGCTACCTGATGAACGACGCCTCGGTCCGGCTCAAGAAGCCGGTCGTCTCGGCCTCGATCCTCTCCTTCGACGGGCAGATCTCGACCTTCGTCCCCTACGAGGGCCCCTGCTACCGCTGCCTCTACCCGACCCCGCCGCCGCCGGAGCTGGCCCCGAGCTGCTCGGCCAACGGCGTGCTCGGCGCGATGGCCGGCCAGATGGGTCTGCTCCAGGCCAACGAGGTCCTGAAGCTGGTCCTCGGCATCGGCGAGCCGCTGATCGGCCGCCTGCTGCTCTACGACGCACTCGGGACCCGCTTCACCGAGCTCAAGGTCCGGCGCGATCCGGAATGCCCGATCTGCGGTCCGAACGCACCCGAGGTGCCGGAGTCCGAGATGGGCAAGTTCCCCGACTACGAAGCGTTCTGCGGCGGGCACGTCGGTTCCTGACCGGCGCACCTGAACTCGCGGTCCGACCGATAGGATCAGCCACATGCCGTCCGTGAAGATTCCGCCCGTTCTCCGCAAGCACACCGGCGACGCGACCGAGGTCGACGCCGCCGGCTCGACCGTCGGCGAGGTTCTGAACAACCTCGTCGTCGCGTACCCCGACACCAAGGAACAGCTGTTCTCCGGTGAGGGCGAGCTGAACCGCTTCGTCAACGTCTATCTCAACGACGAGGACGTGCGGGTGCTGGACGGCCTCGAGACCGCGGTCGGCGACACCGACACCGTGATGATCCTGCCGGCCATGGCCGGCGGGTCCTTCTAGCTTCAGCTGCCGGGCAGTTCGTCCTCTGACGACTTGAGGTCGTCGAGGATCTGCTTGGCGCGTTCGGCTGCCGAGGCCGGGACGTAGATGTCCCGGGCTCCGGCGGCCAGGAAGTCCGGCACGTCGAAGCCCTTGTTGCGCTTTATCAGGCTGGGGATGCCCTCCTCGCGCAGGATGTTCGAGATCAGCTCGGCTTCGGCCTGATGGGCCG